>CAWAGY010000027.1:0-166629 GCA_963781645.1 uncultured Alphaproteobacteria bacterium
ACATCTCAGAACTAGGATGCCGTTATGTTGGATTGGCCCACCTGTTCAGCGGTCGAGCGTGATCCCCGGCGTGTCAGCGGCGCGTGGGTGTTTCGCGGCACGCGAGTTCCGGTCACCGCCCTTTTTGAGAATCTCGAAGATGGGGCGCAGATCGCTCAGTTCGTCGAGTGGTTCCCGGGCGTCACGACCGAGCAAGTGCGGGCGGTGCTCGACCTGTCCCAGGTTGCCTGAGTGCGCATCCTCTTCGATCAGGGAACGCCCGTACCCCTGCGCAAGCTCCTGAATTCTCAATCACGTGGAAACGGCTTTTGAGCGCGGCTGGGCTTCGCAACCCGCCACGCCGCGGCCCCCCCAAACGCAAAGCTTGAAACACTTCCAGCAAGGAGTCAGCAGTGATTGAACGAGTAATTCACGCTCTTACCGTTTTGATCTGCGTGGGGACGCTTGCTTCATGTGCCACAATGCAGCCAACACGCTTCATGTCTAACGTAGATTCATTGGCACAGGCTGATGCTTTGACAAAGAGACAGTACATCATCATGCCTGGAAGCAAAGATGTTGACAAAAACGACCTTCAATTCTTGGAATATGCCGGCTACGTGGAGAATGTTCTGAATGAGAATGGTTTTATAAAGGCAATGTTGTTTGCCGATGCCGATATAGCTGTTTTCTTAGCTTACGGAATTGGCAATCCCCAAACCCACCAATACTCTTACTCGATGCCCGTATGGGGTCAAACAGGAGTTTCGTCATCCACCACGTACGGGACGCTCTCTACCTACGGCCGTACAGGCACTTACTCTGGAGTAACGACGTATAACCCGACGTACGGTGTGACGGGATACGATACTCAAGTTGAAAGCTATACAACTTACACACGGTTTCTCCTCATGGACGCCTACGATATTGCGGCCTATAAGCGAGACCAAAAAATGATCCAGGTCTGGAAGACTAACGTGATAAGCACTGGTTCCAACAACGATCTACGGACTGTGTTCCCTTACATGGCCGTTGCCATGAAGCCGTATATCGCGACAAACACCGGGCGAAATATTAAGGTAGAAGTTCTTGAAGACGATCCCCAGGTTACCCAACTTCGTGGAAGCTTTAATCGTCTAGGAGGTGGTAAGTAATTTCAATATCCGCTCGGCAGCCGTAGTCACTCAGGCAGGGGTCACCGATGCCCTCATGGAAAGGCGGAGGGGTTTACATCATGACCAACCGGCCGAACGGCACGCTTTACGTCGGCGTAACGAGCAATCTCGTCCGAGCATCTGGGAACATCGGGAGGGCGCTGCCGAGGGGTTCACCAAACGCTACGGCCTGAAACGCCTGGTCTGGATCGAGTGCCACGAGGATATTCGCTCTGCCATCCAGCGCGAGAGGACGATGAAGCATTGGCCCCGCGCCTGGAAGGTGCGACTTATTCTGGCCGCCAATCCAATGTGGGATGATCTTTCCGGGCATCTGGCCTAGGCGCCGTGGATGGCCGTGACAAGCACGGCCATGACGGATAGATATGCTGCAACCATCGCTCCAATAGCATCAACGGCGGCCCGCGCCTCACGCCCGTCTTCGCGTGCGCTCGGGGGCGAGGTAGGGGGCGAGGTAGTGGCCGGTGTGGCTGTCGGGGGTGGCGGCGATTTCTTCCGGGGTGCCGGAGGCGATGATCTCGCCGCCGCCGCCGCCGCCCTCCGGGCCGAGATCGATGATCCAGTCGGCGGTCTTGATGACATCGAGGTTGTGCTCGATGACGATCACCGTGTTGCCCTGGTCGGCGAGCGCGTGCAGCACGTCGAGGAGCTTGCTCACGTCGTCGAAGTGCAGCCCCGTGGTCGGTTCGTCGAGGATGTAGACGGTGCGGCCGGTCGCCCGCCGGGACAGCTCCTTCGCCAGCTTCACCCGCTGCGCCTCGCCGCCCGACAACGTCGTCGCCTGTTGGCCCAAGTGGATGTAGCCGAGACCGACGCGCTCCAGGGTTGCCATCTTGTCGCGGATCGCCGGCACCGCCTTGAAGAACTGGCCGGCCTCTTCGACCGTCATGTCGAGGACATCGGCGATCGACTTGCCGCGGAAGTGGATCTCCAGCGTCTCCCGGTTGTAGCGCTTTCCCTTGCAGGATTTCGCACTCGACGTAGACGTCAGGGAGAAAGTGCATCTCGATCTTGATGACGCCGTCGCCCTGGCAGGCCTCGCAGCGGCCGCCCTTGACGTTGAACGAAAAGCGGCCGGGGCGGTAGCCGCGCGTTGCGGATTCGGGCAACGCAGCGAACCAGTCGCGGATCGGGGTGAAGGCGCCGGTGTAGGTCGCAGGATTGGAGCGCGGCGTCCGGCCGATCGGCGACTGGTCGATGTCGACCACCTTGTCGATGAACTCGATGCCCTCGATCCGCTCGTGCCGGCCGGGATGCTCGCGGGCGCCGTGCAGACGGCGGGCGAGTGCCCGATAAAGCGTTTCCAGGACGAGGGTCGACTTGCCGCTGCCGGAGACGCCGGTGACGCAGGTGAAGCAGCCGAGGGGGACATCGACGGAAATGTCCTTCAGGTTGTTTTCGGCGGCGCCGACGATGCGCAAGGCCGCACCCGCGCCCTTCCGGCGGCGTCCGGCACGGGTTGCGATCTGGCGCAAGCCCATGAGGTACTGGCCGGTCAGGCTGTCGGGGTTGACCTTCACGTCGGCAGGCGTGCCGCGGGCGACGATGCGGCCGCCGTGGGTGCCGGCGCCTGGGCCCATGTCGATCAGGTAGTCGGCGCTCTCGATCGCCTCCTCGTCGTGCTCGACGACGATGACCGTGTTGCCGAGCGCCTTCAGACGTTGCAGGGCGGCGAGCAGGCGGCCGTTGTCGCGCGGGTGCAGCCCGATGGACGGTTCGTCGAGAACATAAAGGACGCCGGTCAGGCCGGAGCCGATCTGCGAGGCGAGGCGGATGCGCTGACTTTCGCCGCCGGAGAGGGTTCCCGACGTACGCGACAGGCTGAGATAGGCAAGGCCGACGTTGTTGAGGAAGCCGAGCCGCTCGTTGATCTCGCGCAGAATGCGCCTTGCGATCTCCTTGTGCTGCGGGCCCAGATGGCCGTCGAGCCGGGCGAACCATGCAGCCGCCTCGGAGATCGACCGATCGCAGATTTCGACGATGTCGTGGCCGGCGATCTTCACCGAAAGCGCTTCCGGCTTGAGCCGCCGGCCGCCACAGGTCTCGCACCGGCTCACCGTTTGGTAACGGCCGAGTTCCTCGCGCACCCAGGCGGATTCCGTCTCCCGCCAGCGGCGCTCCAGGTTGGGGATGACGCCCTCAAACGGTTTGCGCACCTCGTAGCCGCGGACGCCGTCCTCGTAGCGCAGCGTCACCGGCTCCCGGCCCGATCCGTAGAGGACGATGCGGCGGACGTCATCCGCCAGCTCGGCGAAGGGGACCGTCAGCGAAAAGCCGAAGTGGGCGGAGAGGCTGTCGAGCGTCTGCCGATAGTAGTGGGAGGTCGAATTGGCCCAGGGAGCGATGGCGCCCGCCGCCAGCGACAGCCGCTCGTCGGGGATGACGAGTTCCGGATCGAAGTACATTTCGGTGCCGAGGCCGTCACAGGCGGGACAGGCACCGGCCGGATTGTTGAAGGAGAACAGCCGGGGCTCGATCTCGTCGAGGGTGAACCCCGAGACCGGGCAGGCGAACTTCGCCGAAAAGGTCGTCCGCTCGCCGGTATCGGCGTCTTCGGCGAAGACGAGGCCGTCGGCAAGTGCCAGCGCCGTCTCCAGGCTGTCGGCGAGGCGCTGGGCGACACCCTCACGGACGACGATGCGGTCGACGACGACCTCGATGTCGTGCTTCACCTTCTTGTTGAGGGCCGGGACCGCGTCGATCTCGCGCAGTACGCCGTCGACCTTGACCCGCTGGAAGCCGCGCCGCTGCAGGTCGGCGAGGTCCTTTTTGTATTCACCCTTGCGGCCGCGGACGACGGGGGCGAGGAGGAGCAGCCGGCGCCCCTCCGGCATCGCGGTGATGCGGTCGACCATCTGGCTCACCGTCTGGCTTTCGATCGGCAGGCCGGTCGCCGGCGAGTGTGGAACGCCGATGCGCGCCCATAAAAGCCGCATGTAGTCGTAGATCTCGGTGACGGTGCCGACGGTGGACCGCGGATTGCGCGACGTCGTCTTCTGGTCGATGGAGATCGCCGGCGACAGCCCTTCGATGGAATCGACGTCCGGCTTCTGCATCAGTTCGAGGAACTGGCGGGCGTAGGCGGACAGCGATTCGACGTAGCGGCGCTGGCCTTCGGCATAGATCGTATCGAAGGCGAGCGAGGATTTTCCGGAGCCGGAAAGGCCGGTGATCACGGTCAGCGTGTCGCGCGGAATCTCCACGTCGATGTTGCGGAGATTGTGCTCCCGGGCGCCGCGAACGATGATCTTATCCATGCCCTCTCGCTTGCTTCCGTCGTCGCGCCGGGCGTCGTCGGCCTCAGGGATTTGCCGGCCGGCGGCAAAGGTTGCGCCGGTCGCGGATTTTAGGTGTAGAGTAGGCGCGGAACCAGCGGCGTGACGCGGGTTCTTTTCGTTTCGGGGAGCAGGCGACGGCGGCCGCAGTGTAACGCGACCGGACGTCGACGACGGGCGGTGGGAAGTATGGCAGGTTCGGTCAACAAGGTCATTCTCGTCGGCAATCTCGGGCGCGATCCGGAGGTGCGCAGCTTGCAGGACGGCAGCAAGGTGGTGAGCCTTTCGCTCGCCACTTCGGAGCGCTGGCGCGACCGGCAATCGGGTGAAAACCGCGAGCGGACCGAATGGCATCGCATCGTCGTCTTCAACGAGCGCCTCGCCGAGGTGGCCGAGCGATACTTGCGCAAAGGCTCCAAGGTCTATGTGGAAGGGGCGCTGCAGACCCGCAAGTGGACCGGCAACGACGGTCAGGAGCGCTACACGACGGAAATCGTGCTGCAGCGGTTCCGCGGCGAGCTGACGATGCTCGACGGCCGTGGCGACGCCGCGGGTATGGGGGCCGGCGGCGAGGCCGGATATTCACCGCCGCCGGATACACCTGCGGCTTCGGGCGGCGGATATGGCGGGTCCGGCGGGTCCGGCGGCGGCGGACAGCCCCCCGGCGAACTCGACGACGAAATCCCTTTCTGAGAGAAACAATCGGCCGTTAGCGGACGGGGCCGGGCTTGACCGGTCGGTGACCAATCGCCTCTCGCCCAAGCATCATTACGCATAAACTGTCGGTTCAGACCAGAGGGCGAGGGCAGCAGCAGGTCGTGGTGAGCAACGGCGTCTCCTATCCGGAACGCGTGGCCTGGCTGTCCCACAGCTTCGGCTATGGCAACGACTTTATGTATCTCGCGCCGATCTTTGCCGGATACTGCCGGCGCTTCCCGGCGACGCGGATCATCGTCGAGCCGAAGATGCTGGCGAAGAACGAGGCGGAGCTGCCGCTGGCGCCCTGGCTCCGCACCGTCACCCTGACGCTGCGGCGCGCCGTCTGCGGCGGACGACTACGGCCGCGTCCTCGAGCTGCCCGGCCCCGGAGTTTTTCCCCGCCTCATCCGCTTTCGTCCGCAACTGCTGATCCTTTACGAATTCAGCCGGGTGACCTGGCTCGGCGCGCTGGCGGCGGCGGCGCTGGGCCGCGCGTGCCGGGTGCTCCTCCTGGTCGAGGGCGATCCGGCCTTTCGCGGCGTCCGCCATGGCCGCCTGCAGCGGACCATCCGCCGGCTCATTGCCCGCCGGGCGACGGTGGTGATGACCAACAACGATGCGGGCGCCGCTTACCTGCGCGACGAACTCGCCGTCGATTCCGAGAAGCTGGTCGTGCGCCCCTATCTCACATCGGTGCCCCCGTCGCCCGGCAAGTCGCCGCAGCGGGCGGACGAAGGCGCTGCGGTCCGGTTCCTCTTTCTCAATTCGATGACGCCGCGAAAAGGCCTCGACTGCCTGATCCGCGCCGTCGCCGCCCTCGACGCCGGCCGCCGGCAGCGGCTGGTCGTCCGCGTCGTCGGCGACGGTGCGGAGCGGCGGGCGTTCGAGCGTCTCGCCGGCGATCTCGGCGTCGCCGATGTCTTCGCGTTCGCAGGAGCGGTTCCGTGGCGCGCAGTGGGCGACGCGTATGCGGCGGCCGACGTGTTCGTCGCCCCGAGCGTGCGCGATTACCGGTCGCTCGTCGGCTTCGAGGCGATCGCCTGCGGGCTGCCGGTCATCGCATCCGTCCACGACGGCGCCGCGGCGGAGGTGGTCAGGCCGGGTGAGAACGGCTTCATCGTCGATCCGGCAGATACCGCTGCCCTCGCCGCGGCCATCGCCTGGTTCGTCGACCGGCCGGAGGAGCGGACGCGGATGGCGGCGGCGAGCCGGGTGATCGCCAGCCGATATACTGTCGAGCGCATCGTCGCCAACCTCGTCGAGGCAAGCCGGATGGCGCTGACGATGCCGATCCCCGGCTGATCCGTTTACCCGATGGCAACCGGAGGTGTGTTTGACTTGCCGGAACTCAGCTTCGAGGCTCGCCGCCGCATGCCGTCCGCCCAGGCTCGTCGCTTCCACCATCGCCTGCCGCCGATCGCCTTGATCGCGATCGCGCTCGCCATGCTCGTGCCGTGGCCGGCGCTGGGATGCGAAATGGCCCACACCTGGGCCGAACGGACTCTCTGCCAGTACGAGGATCTTGGCCGGATCGACCGCAGTATCCAGGCGCGTTTTGCCGATGTCGCGAGAGGGCTGCCGACGGCCGAGCGCGAGCGGCTGCGCGGTGATCAGCGGGCCTGGCTCGCTCGCCGCGAGGACTGCCGCATGACGACAATGCCGGTCGACTGTCTCGCTGCCACCTACCGCGGCCGTCTCGCCGATCTCGACCGGCGCAACGCGCGCGCCGACATGCTGCTGCGGCCGCCGGCGGTCACCGAGACGGAGCCCTTCGAGAACGAAGCCCGGCGGATCGAGCGACAGACGGTCTCGCTTCGCAAGCGCACGGCGGAAGACGCGGGCGGCACCGCCTTCCTCTGGAGCGACGGCAGCCAGCCGGTGATGCTGGTCGAGCCGACGGGCGAGCGCGGCGACGCGTCTTCGGGCGGAACCCGCTACTACTTCCGCAAGGGCGCGCTATTCTATGTCGAGAGCAAGGCCGATCGTGCCGGCTTCGAGGACGGCGAAATGCTGTTCTGGGTCAATGCGGCGGGAAAGCCGGCGAGCACCGCTGCCGCCGCCTGGCCGGTGCGCCAGCAGCAGCTGATGGCCCGCGCCGCCGCTTTGCTGGCCCGCTTCGGCGAGCGCTGAACGCGGGGTTCGCCTCTTGGATCATGCTGTCAGTGCGGAGGCCGGCGCCGTGCTACAGTCTCGGGCGTTCCAACCGGGAGCCGATGTGCCGTGACCGCCCGTTCGATCCTGCGCGCGCTGTTCGTCGTCTGCGTTGCCACCGCCGCCCTTGCCGGCTGCACGACACGGCCGTCCGGCCGCTATCCCCGCGCCTTCGAGGACTGCTACAACCGGCCGCCCTTGTACCGGCAGGAGCACGGCTGCTCCCAAGGCCATTAGCCCCGCGCCCGTTGCGGCGATCGAAGCTCAGATGCAATAGCAGCGGAGCGGCTCGAAGCCGTTGAAGCCGACCGAGGCGTAGGTGCTGGTGTAGGCGCCGGTGGCGCGGATCTCGATCTTGTCTCCGATCGAGAGCTCGAGCGGCAGTCGGTAGTTCGAGCGCTCATAAAGAACGTCGGCGGAATCGCATGTCGGTCCGGCGAGGATCACCCGTTCGCTCTTGCCGTGACGCCGGCTCTTGACCGGGTACTGGATCGCCTCACCCTCGGTTTCGGCGAGGCCGCCGAACTTGCCGATGTCGAGATAGACCCAGCGGCGGTCGTCGCCGCGCGCCTTGCGCGAGATCAGGAGAACTTCCGTCTGGATGATGCCGGCTTCGCCGACCATCTGCCGGCCCGGCTCAACGATGACGTTGGGCAGCCGGTTGCCGAAGTAGGTATGGATGGCGCGGCGGATGGCGGCTCCATAGGCGCAAAGCACCGGCAGCTTTCGTCGGTAGCGCGCCGGAAAGCCGCCGCCGATGTTCAACAGATCGAGCTCTATGCCCGCTTCGGCGAGGGAGCGGAAGAGCTTGGCCGCGGTGGCGACGGCATCCTCCCATTGCTGCGGATCCCGCTGTTGCGAGCCGACGTGGAAGGACACGCCGCATGGGACGACGCCCAGGTTGCGGGCGGCGAGGAGGAGCTCCTCAGCCATCTCCGGTTCGCAGCCGAACTTGCGCGACAGCGGCCACTCGGCGCCCGCACCGGAGGTGAGGATGCGGCAGAAGACGCGGGCGCCGGGGGCGGCGCCAGCGATCTTTTCCAGCTCCTCCCGGCTGTCGAAGGCGAACAGGCGGACCCCCCGCGCGTGGGCGGCGGCGATGTCGGATCGCCGCTTGATCGTATTGCCGAAGGAGATCCGATCGGCGCTGCCGCCGGCAGCCAGCACCTGATCGATCTCGTTCAGGCTGGCACAGTCGAACGACGATCCGAGAGCGGCGAGCAGCGAGAGGATCTGCTCCGCCGGATTGGCCTTGACCGCGTAGTAGATCACCGCTTCCGGCATCGCCCGGCTAAGCTTCCTGTAAGCCTGTCGGACGACATCGAGATCGACGACGAGGCAGGGTGTCTGCGGCTGCCGATCGGCGAGGAAGCGCTTGATCTTCTTGGTCATGCTTCGGTCTCCTGGTCCGGCGGTCGCTACAGGACGCGGAAGTTGTGAAACTGCCAGGGGCAGGTGGTATCGGTGGGCTCGGGAAAAAGAACGCCCCGGTCGGCGAGCGGAGTCCATTCGGAGTAGATACCGACGACCTCGCCGAGATAGGGGCGGGCAATCTCCATGCAGCGGACATGATCGATGTCGTCGGCCTCGACGATGCCGGCCTGCGGGTTCTCGATCGCCCAGATCATGCCGGCGAGGACGGCGGCGGTGACCTGCAGGCTGGTGGCGTTGTTGTGCGGAATGAGCCGGCGCGTCTCCTCGATCGACAGCCGTGAGCCGTACCAGTAGGCGCCCTTGGCGTGACCCATCAGCAGCACGCCGAGTTCGTCGATGCCGGAGACGATCTCGTCCATCATCAGCCGCTTCGAGGTCTGCATGTGCCAGTTCTTGCCGGCAAGTTCGTGCAGAGACAGCACCGCGTCGTCGCACGGATGGTAGGCGTAGTGGACGGTCGGTCGGTAGGCGGCGCCGGTGCCGTTTTGCACGGTCAGATAGTCGGCAATCGAGATCGATTCGTTGTGGGTGACGAGGAAGCCATGAAACGGGCCTTCCAGCGGTGTCCAGGTGCGCACGCGGGTACCGGCACCGGGCCGGTCGAGATAGATGGCGGCGCCGCCGCCGAACGTGTGGCGGCGGCCATCGGTCGGGAAGTGCGTCTCATGGGTACCCCAGCCCAGTTCCGCCGGCTGGCAGCCCTCGCCGACGAAGCCGTCGATCGACCAGGTGTTGACGAACTCGCCGACCCGTTTCGGCTGCAGCGCCACCTGGGTATCCCGCTCGGCGATGTGGATCACCTTGATCGACAGCTCGCGGGCGAGCGTCGCCCACCCGGCGCGGTTGGTCGGCACGTCGACCGGCTGCCCGGTGTCGGCGGCGATGTTCAGAAGCGCTTCCTTGACGAAGTGGGAGACGATGCCGGGATTGGCCCCGTGCGTCAGCACCGCCGTCGGCCCGCCATCGCGGCCATTCCGCAGCGCCAGGGCGCTCTCGCGCAGCGCATAGTTGCACCGCTCGGACGGCGATTTCGTGGGATCCGTATAGCCACCCGCCCACGGCTCGATGCAGGTGTCGAGGTAGAGGGCGCCACGCTCCCGGGCGAGTTCGATCAGCGCCGTCGAGGCGACATCGACGGACAGATTGAGCAGGAAATCCCCTGGGCCGAGCAGCGGTTTGAGGACCGCCCGGTAGTTCTCGGGGACAAGCGGCGTAACGACGAAGCGGATGCCGTAGCCTTCGGCAATGTCGCGCCCGCGCTCCTCGGCGGTGACGATGACGATGCGCCGGGTATCGAGGCGGATGTGGCGGAGGATCAGGGGAAGGACGCCCTGACCGATGCTGCCGAAACCGACGATGACAAGATTTCCGGCGAACTCCGTGTGGATCATTTCGCACCTCCTGACTGCCGGCGCGTGAAGAAGGGAACAACGGCGCGGCCTTGAACGCGGGCGGGCGGGCGCCAGATCGTGGCCGGGAGTGGCGAGCAGCGGCGGATCGCTCACCTCGAGCAGCCGCGCCCGGTCGAAGCCGTTGAAGGCGGTGCGCAGGCTGGCGCCGTAGGCTCCGAGCTGGCCGATCTCGATCCAGTCGCCCTCGCCGATATCGGCGGGAAGATGAAACGGACCCTCCATGCGGTCGGCGGAATTGCAGGTTGGGCCGAACAGGCGGAAGGGACGGGTGGCCGGCGCCGGAGCCGGTCCGTCCGGTCGGATCAGCCGGGCCGGAAAGCGGAAGCCTGGTGTGCCGGCGTCGGACAGGCTGCCGTAGACGCCGTCGTTGATGTAGAGATCGCGGCCGCGGCGAAGCTGCACCTGGACGACGACGGAGGCGCCGCCGGCGACGAGAGCGCGCCCCGGCTCCGCCCACAGGCGAACGCGCCCGCCGAGCCCGCTCTGCCGCAGCCCTTCCTCGATGGCGGCGAAATAGGCGGAAAGCGGCGGCGGCGTCGTATCCGCGTAGCTCACCGGAAAGCCGCCGCCGACATCGATGATGTCGAGAGAGACGCCGGCTCGCACCGCCGTTCGGCCGGCCTCGATCAGCGCCGCGGTATAGTCGCCCGGCTTCAGGCATTGCGAGCCGACGTGAAAGGCGATGCCGAGACGAAAGGCATGCGGACGTGCGGCCCCCAGCAGCGCGACCGCTGCGTCGCCGGCGACACCGAATTTGCCGGTCAGCGCATATTTGGCGCCGTCGCCGCCCACCGCCATCCGCAGGATCAGACCAAGCGATCGGCCGCCGGTCTCGTCCAGAAATCTTCGCGAGTTCATCGGCCGAGTCGAAGACGAAGTCGTCGACACCGTAGCGGACGGAGGCCTCGCGGATCGCCTTGCGCGCCTTGACCGGATGCATGAAGTGGATCACCGCGTCCGAGAACATCTGGCGCACCAGCATCACCTCGGCGAGCGAGGCGCAGTCGAAATGGCGAACGCCGCCTGCCCACAGCGCCCGCAGGACCCGCGGCTCCGGGTTGCACTTGACCGCGTAAAGCATGTCGCCCGGAAAGCCGGCGGCGAAGAGCTGGGCGGTGGCGGCGATGCTGCGCGGACGCAGACAATGCAGCGGTTCGGCCGGCCGCTCTGCGGCCACCGCTCGATCGATCGTCGGCAAAAGGCCGCGGACCGCATCAAAGCGGCGGCCGAGCGGCGACACCGCAAGCTTGGGCAATGATCTCGGCATTGAGAGAACCCGCCCTTTCCCTGTTCGTAGGTGAAACCTTCGACCGCTGTTCATGCGGAAGCCCGGGTAAAGACACCCTTGGCCCGCGCACGCCGTGGCGGAGCGAACTGTCGTTGACGACCGCTACTGCGGTGCCGCTCAACGAGGCGGCCGCGTCAGCGGTCTAGGGTAACGAACGGGGGATTGGCGAAACACCGTGCCGCAGCAAGGCGACCATATCCACTTCCCTTAAGATCACCGGCCCACTGTCGACCGGCTCGACCAAAAAGGACGCGTTACGTCGTTGCTTGACCCTGTCCCGGGCCGAGGGCACGTGCGATTAGCGTCTCTCAGCGCATATGTACGGACTTTTCCCTGGGTTGCAAGACTTTTGAACAGTGCGCGCGAAAAGACCTTGGTTAGAAGCACTTGAAGTCCTCGCCCGGGAGGCGCGCGACGGCCGGTCGGGCCCGCTCCCGCCCGGGTTTTGAGTCGGCGGTGAAGCGACCGACAAGCGGGGTCAGTGCTTGCGTTAAGTGGTGCGACCCGCCCGCCGCAGCGAAGCTGCCCGCTGCCGGCGCGACTCCATCACCATCTCTCTCGTGCTTGCCATTGTCGGACTTGCCATTGCCGGCCGCTGCGTCACAATAAGCGGATGTCCGCTCCGCCCACGCACGCCCGACGCGTCCTTCTTCTGCTCAATCTCGGCCACGCCCTCGACCACATGGGCATCCTCATCTTCCCGACGGCGGTTCTTGCCATGGGCGGCGCGTTCGACCGCTCCTACGGCGAACTGCTGACGCTGTCGCTCGGCAGCTTCATCGCCTTCGGCGCCGGTTCATTGCCGGCGGGCTGGCTCGGCGATCGCTGGAGCCGGCGCAACATGATGGTCGTGTTCTTCTTCGGCATGGCCGTGGCCGCGGTGATGATCGGCCTCGCCACCCAGCCGTGGATGCTCGCCGCGGGACTGACGCTGCTCGGCCTGTTCGCCGCCATCTATCATCCGGTCGGCATCGCCATGCTTGTCGCCCACGCCGGCCGCCTCGGCCGGGAGATCGGCATCAACGGCGTCTCCGGCAATCTTGGCGTCGCCGCCGCGCCGCTGGTCACGGCAGCCATGTCGGCGGCGTTCGGCTGGCGGAGCGCCTTTTTCCTTTTTGCCGCCGTCTCGGCGCTGGGCGGCATTGCTTTCCTCGCCTCCGTCCGGGAGGAGCCGGCCGCCGCCGCGCGCCCTGTCGGCCAAGGCTTCGCCGTGCCGCGCCCGGCTTTCGTTCGTGCCGTCGTGGTGATGATCCTTGTCAGCATCGCGGGCGGCGTCGTCTTCAATGCGACGACGGTGGCGATGCCGAAGATTTTCGACGAGCGGGTCGCCGGCCTCGGCCTCAGCGCGTTTTCGCTCGGGGCACTGGTCTCGGCGGTCTTCGTTTTCGGGGCGATGGCCCAGCTCGTGGTCGGCTGGCTGATCGACCGCTATCCGCTGAAGAGCGTCTTCGTGCCGCTGTCCCTCCTGCAGGCGCCGTGCCTGCTGCTCGCCGCCGGTGCCGGCGACTGGGCGATGGTGGTTCTGGCCGCGGTGGTGATGTTCGCCGTCTTCGGCCAGATGACGATCAACGATTCGATCGTCGCCCGCTACACCGCCGACGCCTGGCGGGCCCGCGCCTTCGCCGCGCGCTATCTCGTCACCTTTGCCGCCAGTGCGACGGCGGTGCCGCTGGTCGCTTTCCTGCACGACGGCAGCGGCGGCTTCCGGACGACGTTTATCGTCCTTGCCGCGCTTGGCGGATCTGTGTTCCTCGCCTCGCTGCTGTTTCCGGCCGGCCGGCCGGAATCGGCGGGGACGGGCAGGGGCGCTGCGGCGGCGATGCGGCCGCAGGCGGCGGAGTGACCTAGGCGGGCTCCGCCGGTGCTTCGGCGCGGACGAGGCCGGCCAGCGCCAGATATTCCCAGACGAAGGTGGCGGCAGCGAGGGCGGTGATCTCGGCGACGTCATGCGGCGGCGAGACCTCGACTACGTCCATGCCGACGAAGCGGACCGCCGTCAGTTCGCGCAGGATCGCCTGCGCCTGCCAGCTGGCAAGGCCGCCGATTTCGGGCGTGCCCGTGCCGGGCGCGAAGGCGGGATCGAGCGCGTCGATGTCGAACGACAGATAGGCCGGCCCCTCACCCACGACCTCGACAATGCGCCGCGCGATCGCCTGCGGCCGCTCCTCGTGCACCGCCATCGCCGACAGGATCGTCACCCCCTGGGCGAGCGTCCAGTCGTGGATGTGCTTTTGCACTGGCGAGCGGATGCCAACCTGGACGGTGCGCCCGGGGTCGATCAGCCCCTCGCCGATCGCGTGGTAAAAGGGTGAGCCGTGGCCGTAGACCTGGCCGAAGCTGTCCGGCCACGTATCGACGTGAGCGTCGAAATGGACGAGGCCGACAGGGCCGAGGCGTCTGGCGAGGGCGCGCAGCAGCGGCAGGGTGATCGAATGATCGCCGCCCAAGGCGACGAGATGGGGAACGGCCATGGCCTGCCGCTCGATCAGGCGCAGGCTCTCGCGGAGATCGCCGAGCGCGATGCGGAAATCGCCGATGTCGGCAAGTGGCAGCCCCGATGGCGTCACCCAATGCGCCGGGTGATCGCCGTCGAGCAGCATGCGGCTGGCATGGCGGATCGCCTGCGGACCGAAACGCGCACCGGCGCGATTGGATGTGCCGAGATCGAGGGGAACGCCGGCGACGCAGATGGCGGCGGCGGACCCGTCCGTGCGCGCGAGAGCGAGAAAGCCGGGCGGCGTGGCGAAAGTGGGCTGCATCGACATGACAAACCGTTAGGTGGGTGGCGGCGGCGGGCGTCGCCACAGATCACGACAGAAGCCACCGATCATGCCAGTAGAAGGCGGGCGGCGAGACCCGCGGCGGCGGTGCCGGCAAGCGTCGTAAGGATGCCGGTGCGGAAGCGGAGGACGGCGACGAGAGCGGCGACGGTGATGACGAGCACCGCCGGATCGAGGCTACCGACGTCGGGGACGTAGAGGCGGAAGGCGCCGATCCAGCGCTCGTCGATGCGGGCGAACAGCACGTGGAGGGCGAACCAGAGGGCGAGATTGAAGATGACGCCGACGACGGCGGCGGTGATCGCGGCGAGCGCCGCCGACAGCGCGCGCGCGCGCCTGAGACGCTCGATGTGGGGGGCACCGAGAAAGATCCAGATGAAGCACGGCACGAATGTCGTCCAGGTGGCGAGCAGCCCGCCGATGATGCCTCCGACCAGCGGCTCGAACGGGCCGGGATGACGATAGGCGCCGACAAAGGCGACGAACTGGACGACCATGATCAGCGGTCCGGGCGTCGTTTCGGCGAGGCCGAGGCCGGTCAGCATCTCACCCGGTTGCAGCCAGCCGTAAACGTCGACCGCCTGCTGCGCGAGGTAGGCGAGCACCGCGTAAGCACCGCCGAAGGTGACGACGGCGAGCTTCGAGAACAGCAGCCCGATGTCGGTAAATGTGTCGTGCCAGCCGAGCCACGCAGCGAACAGCAGCGTCGGTGCGAACCAGGCGGCGAGACCGACGGCGAGCGTCGTCGTCGGTCGCGATGGGCCTGCGGTGACGGGAAAGGGCGGCGCCGGTGCCGGGGCGCGGTCGGCGATCGCGGCGGCGTCAGGGCCAAAGCGGGCGGCGACGGCGCCGATAACGCCGGCGGCAATGATGATCAGCGGAAACGGCGCGGCGAGGATGAAGATGGCAAAAAACGAGAGCGCGGCGATGATCCGGTGCAGCGGCCGGACGAGGGCGCGGCGGCCGATACGCAGCAGCGCCTGGGTGACGAGGGCGACGACGGCGCACCTGATGCCATAGAAGATGCCGTCGACGAGGGGAACATTGTGATAGAGGACGAAGAGGATGCTGAGCAGCATCATCACCGCCGCGCCCGGCAGGACGAACAGAGTGCCGGCGATCAATCCGCCTTTCGTCCGGTGCAGCAGCCAGCCAAGATAGGTGGCGAGCTGCTGCGCCTCCGGACCCGGCAAGAGCATGCAGAAGTTAAGCGCGTGCAGGAACCGCGCCTCGTCGATCCAGCGCTTTTCGTCGACGACGATGCGGTGCATCAGCGCGATCTGCCCGGCCGGTCCGCCGAAGCCGAGGCAGCCGATCTTCAGCCAGACGAGGAACGCATCGGCGAGGGAGGGCGCCACCGCCGGCGCAGCCTCGGCATCGGCGGGAGCCGCGGCGCGAGCGACCGCTGCGCGAGGAAGCTCCGACATGGCTCAGGCACCGGTAGCGATGGAAGTCGTCTTTTTCGGGGACCAGGTGTGGGTCTCGTCGCGGGCGAAGCGGAGCCACGCATAAAGCGCGTCGTAGACACCGATCCCGTGCTCGAGCAATTGCGGATCGTCTGTCCAGATTTGCGTCAGGCCGAGGGATACCGCGAGCAGCCCCGCGCACTGGGGCGCCAGGTCGAGCCGCGCCGTATCGGCGCCGCGGACGATTGTCGCCAGCTCGGGCAGAACCGGATCAACAATCCCAAACCGGCTGATCAGTGCGTCGAAGGAACAGTAGTCGCCGTCGTGGCTGAACGGCACGTCCGGAATGTCGAACGGGATCGCGGTAATCTCCGTGGCAACGGCGGTCACCACGCGCGGCTCGACGAAATGAAAAGCCGCGTCGGCATCGATGAACCGGCAAATCAGCCAGGGGCAAGCGATCCTGTCGATTTTCGGCCGTTCGCGGGTGACCCATCGACTCGGCCGTTCGCGAAGCCAGTGCACACACGCCTCCCGGGAGACGGTAGCGCCCCCGGCCGCCGACCACGCCGCGAAGCCGCCCTCAAGGAACGCCGCAGCGACGCCGGTTGAGCGCAGCAACGCCGCCGCCGCCTGGCTGACCTGCTCGCCGTGCGCGCAATAGACGACGACCGCCTGGCCAGACGGAAACGCGCGGCCCCACTCGGCGGCATGGCGATGATCCCGCCAGACGGCGGTCGCCATAACCGCCGCCGCCTGGCGATACTCCTCCTCGCGTCGCACGTCGATGAGGCGCGCCCGGTCCCGTCGACCCAGTTTCCGGATGAGCTGTTCGGCTGTCACGACCGCACACCGACCCATTGCTTTCCTCCTTGGCATGAAGAAGCGCACGGCAGGACTTGGGTCGGTGCGACCTTGGAATGCGCGGGGTGCCTGCAACCCCACGAGCTTGAATGGTAAGCGCTGAGCGTGTCGGTCGTCAACGCCTGCGGCGGTTGAATGAAAAGCCCCCTCATGTGTAATGGAAGATCGTCATCGGCTCGCGCCCGTTGAGCAAGGGCCGCCAAGGAACCCTTAAAAGCGGTCGGCGTTGAACTCTCGCCGTCCTTCACCGGGGAGCGCGGCTTCGAGCGGGCGTCATGGACGTCGATTGCCGGTTGAAGGCGAGGCGGCGCCGTGTACACTGCCGGCCGCTGCAACATAAGGTTATGCCATCGAAATCCGGGAATGGTAGAGGATAGGAGGACAGGTGAGATGGGAATATTCGACTTTATCCGCGACGTCGGAGAGAAGCTGGGGCTCGGCGGCGGATCCGGGCCAAGCACCAGCGATTTGCAGGCATCGCTGAACAAGCTGGGCCTGCCGAGCGACGGGCTCGACATCAATGTTTCCGGTGACACCGTGAAGGTATCCGGCAAGGCTCCAAGTCAGGAACAGAAAGAAAAGATCGTTCTTGCCCTCGGCAACGTCGACGGCATCTCAAAGGTTGAAGAGTTGATCCAGACGCCGGCCGGTGAGGCGGCGACAATGTATACGGTGCAGAAGGGGGATACACTTTCTGCGATCGCCAAGAAGCACTACGGCGACGCCAGCAAGTACAACACCATTTTCGAAGCCAACAAGCCGATGCTGACCCATCCGGACAAGATTTATCCCGGTCAGGTCCTGCGCATCCCCAAAGCCTAGCCGGGAGGGAAAGGGCGGCGGTGGGTCAGCGAAAGGCGACACCCGCCGCCGTGACCGCCGGCCGATTGTCAATTTCGCCGCTCCGAAGCGGTCGCGGACACCCGTTGAAAGGTCCGGAAAACGACCGCATGTCATGCGTGGCCGAAGGGCCGCTGTGAGCGGAGGGCGACGAACGAAATGCCACGGGGATTGATCAAGGGTTTGGGTCTGGCCCTGTTGCTGGCGACGATCGGCGTCGTCAGCTGTCAGGCGTTATTCGCCGACAAGGCGCCGTCGGCCGAGCGTTTGCATCCGGCAGCCACCGGGCGGCTCTGACGGCGATGGCGACGTGGGGGCCCGTACGCTTGGGTCTGCGGGCGCGCGCCGCCGGCTGGCTTCTCTTCGCGCTGCCCCTGCCAATCCTTCTGAAGTCGGTCATTTCGTTGTGGTCCGGCGACGTTGCCATGCTGGGCGCCACGGCCATCGGCTATGCCTTGTTCGTTTTCGGTGCGGTGCTCACCCGTCGCGGCGTGCACCGCGAACTCGCCGCCGCCGCCCGGCCGACGACCACTGGCAGGGAATCTGGCGTTGAGCCGGGGCCTGCCGTTGAAGACGCTGGCCGGATTGGTGGTCGCCGTTGCCGCCGGCTTCACCGCTTTCGCCGTCGTCGGCCAGGACACACTCGCCGCGCTCGCCTACGCGATCACCGGTGCCGCCGGGTACTTCATGTACTACGGCGCCGAGCCTCCATCGGCGCGTCTGCCGAGATGGACCGCCCGCGGCGGTGAGGCCGACGCCCGCGCGGTCCTCGAACTCGCTTACCAGCGCCTCGATGCGCTTGACACGGCCGGCCGGCAGATCGCCAACCGCGAATTCCGCCAGCGCCTCGTCAGCATCTCGCTCATCGTCGGCAAGATCCTGCGGGCGATCGAAGACGATCCGGCCGATCTGCGGCGGACACGCAAGTTCCTGAATGTCTATCTGGACGGGGCGCAGAAGGTGGCGCTGCAGTATGCTCGCGCGGAAGCCCATGACACTTCGAAGGAACGGGAACATAATTTCCGCACGCTTCTGGTCGACATCGAGAACACGTGCCTTGAACAGCACGAGAAACTCCTCCAACACGACGCCCTCGATCTCGATGTGCAGATCGAGGTGCTGAGCACGCGCCTGCGCCGCGAGGGCGTCGCCTGATTACAGTGACGGGAATAGCGACGATGCCGGGAACGGAAACAGCCGATCAGACAAGTTCCGCTGACGAGTCCGCTCCGGTGTCGGCGGTGGCGGAGCGGGACCTTGACTATCGGCGGAGCGATCCGGCAACGCGGCGGCAGATCGACGATGCCCTCGCCGAAATCGATCTTAAGGACGCCACCTCCGTTCTCTTCTTCGGAACCAGGATGCAGCAGGACCTGACGACGGTCTCGGACGAAATGCTGGAGGGCGTCCGCAATAAGGATGTGGGTCCGGCCGGCTCGGCACTGAACGAAATGCTGGCGGCGATCCGCGGCTTCGACATCGGCGACCTCGATCCGAACCGGCAGCGCCGTTTCCTTGAGCGGGTCCTTGGCGCCGGCAAGCCGGTAGCGAAGATCCTGCAGCGCTACGAGGAGGTGCGTGGTCAGATCGACGCCGTCGGCGATCGGTTGGAGACGCACAAGGGCTCGCTTCTTCGCGATGTCGCCCTTCTCGATCGGCTCTATGCAAAGACGCTCGCCTATTTCCGCGGCCTCGCCACTTACATCGCCGCCGGTGACGAACAATTGAGGCGCCTCGACGAGGACACGATCCCGGCGCTCGAGGAGCAGGTCACCGCCACCGGGGATGTCGTCGGGGCTCAGGAGCTGCGCGATCTGCGGACGATCCGGGACGATCTTGAACGTCGCGTCCACGATCTCAAGCTGACCCGCCAGGTGGCGATGCAGAGCTTGCCGAGCATCCGCCTCGTCCAGGAGAACGACAAGAGCCTGATCTCGAAGATCACGTCGGTGCTTGCGAATACGGTGCCGCTGTGGCGGCAGCAGCTCGCCCAAGCGGTGACTATTCACCGCTCGCGCGAGGCGGGGCAGACCCTGAAGGAGGCGACCGACCTGACCAACGCGCTGCTGCTGGCCAATGCCGAGAAATCTGCGTCAGGCCAACGCCGAGGTCCGGCGAGAGGTGGAACGCAGCGTCTTCGATATCGAGGCGGTGAAAAGGGCGAACGACCTCCTGGTCGCCACCATCGAGGACAGTCTGCGCATCGTAGACGAGGCGAAGCAAAAACGGGCGGCGGCAGAAATCGAGCTCGGCGCGTGCGAGACGAAGCTGCGCGAGACGCTCGCGGCGGCAAGATCGCGCCCGCCAGCGCAGCCCGACCGCTGACGCCGCGGGAACAATCCGACAGGCACGTGATTCGGAGGTGATGCGGCAATAAATCGACTGTTCAATATTATACCTTGATGATAGAATCCTCCAAATGGGGGTA
Organism: uncultured Alphaproteobacteria bacterium; assembly: GCA_963781645.1. Classification (GTDB taxonomy): domain Bacteria; phylum Pseudomonadota; class Alphaproteobacteria; order Rhodospirillales; family Defluviicoccaceae; genus Defluviicoccus. Next base: position 19,732 of record CAWAGY010000027.1, read on the forward strand.
TGGCGACCGCCTCGAATGACCTACTATTCGGCGAGTGCGGCCGAGGTTTTACTCAACTTTCCGGGCGTGTTCACTGCGGCGTTCAGGGCGGGTCGACTGTGATGTCGGGATTGATTGTGGCGCCGGCGCTGCCGCTCTTCCGGATGACAGCAGCGGGAACGAAAACCGCGACACGATATTGATAGCGAGCGGGATTGGTAACTGGCGGGCGGCCGATGCTCGACGTAAAACGGATTCTCTCCCAGCATTTTCTGATGAAGCACCTGCCGTCGGCGGACCTCGATCGATTGGCTCAGCTGGCCGCGCCGCGACGCTACCAGAGCGGCAAATCGGTGTTTTTGAAGGGGGACGCGGGCAACTCTATGATGGCGGTACTAAGCGGCCGGGTGCGCATCTGCGCCTATTCGGCCGGTGGCCGCGAGGTCGTCCTCAACGTCATCGGCCCGGGTGAGGTGTTCGGTGAGATCGCGATGATCGACGGCGGCGAACGGACTGCCGACGCGTTTGCCATGGAGGCGACGGAGCTCCTCGTCCTCAGTCGCCGCGACTTTATGCCCTTTCTCGAACGCAATCCGCAGGTCTGCGTCAAATTGCTCGAAATCATGTGTCGGCGGCTGCGTTGGACCAGCGAGCAACTGGAAGACGTCAACTTTCTCGACCTACGGTCGCGGCTGGCGAAACGGTTGCTCTATCTTGCCGACCATCATGGCGAGCCGGCACCGGTCAGCGGCACCGTCGGCGTGCGCATATCCCAGCATATGCTGGCGAGTATGATCGGCACCTCGCGCGAGGCGGTCAACAAGCAGCTCCGCTTCTGGGAGGAGGAGGGCGTCATCGACGTCCGCCGCGGCTCGATCACCGTCCTCAAGCGCGAGCGGCTGCAAAGCGTCGTCGCCAACGGCAGCCCCTGACACTCCGTCGACCACGAACGCCGCGGCTACTGAACGGCCGGCGGTGCGTCTTCGTCCTCGGCCGGCGGTGCCGGAGAGACACCGGCCTGATGGTGCAGCAGCCGCCAGGCGCCTTCACGAACAAAAACGTTGGTCGCCGCGAGGTACCCGTTGTCGAGGACTTCGTAGCAGAGGACGTAGGCGAGCGTTCCTTGAAGGAAAGCGGTCGGGTCGTGGCAGCGGATGTTGGGGGCAGACGGATGACCGAGAATTCCCTTCCAGCTGTGCATCACTGCGTCGCGGCCGACCAGTGTCCTCCAGCCGGGATGGATGCAGGTGACCGGATGCTGTCTCGACCACAGGCGGTCCATGGCGGCATAGTCGCGGTTTGCGAACGCGGCGTAGAACGCCTCGTTAGCGAACAGGACCGCGACCCGATCGGGTATGCTCATCTGTCACCCCGGCGGTGATGCCCTGATACAAACGATAACTTGCGACGAGTGACAACTGTAGCGATCCTGCGGCCGGCGACAACGCGTTCGACGCGTGCACGATCAAACAGCGCGCAACGTTCGAGTTAGGAAGGCATCGGTGCCCGACTATTACCCCGTCGTCGCCCCTTTGCTGAGGCACATCGAGGCCGAACGGGCGCACGGGCTCACCGTCCGCGCCCTGCGCTCGGGTCTGGTGCCGGCGCCGCCCCGGATCGCCCATCCACGCCTTGAGACCGCGGTCGGTCGTCTTCGCTTGGCCAACCCGGTCGGTCTCGCCGCCGGTTTCGACAAGAACGGGGAGGCGGTCGATGCGCTGCTCCGCCTCGGCTTCGGCTTCGTCGAGGTGGGCACGGTGACGCCGCGGCCACAGCCGGGGAATCCGCGCCCGCGCCTCTTCCGGCTGCCCGCCGACGAGGCGGTCATCAACCGGATGGGCTTCAACAACGACGGTGCCGGGGTGGTCGGCCGACGGCTTGCGATCCGCCGTGAGCGCGGGCGCCCGCGGCATCGTCGGTGCCAACGTCGGCCCCAACCGCGACGCCATCGATCCCGCCGCCGACTGCGCCGCAGCTTTTGCCGCGCTGGCGCCATCCGTCGACTACGTCGTCGTCAACGTCTCCTCGCCGAACACGCCCGGGCTGCGCGATCTGCAGCGGCGGGATGCGCTTGAACGGCTGGTCGAACGGGTGCTCGATGCCCGCGCGCGAATGGCAGGGGCGACCCCTCTGTTCGTCAAGATTTCGCCCGACACCTCGCACGAGGAGCGGGCGGCGATCGCCGAAACGGCGCTCGCTCTCGGCCTCGACGGTCTGATCGCCACCAACACGACGATCGCCCGCCCGCCGGGGCTGAGTGGGGCGAGCAAGGGCGAAGCCGGAGGATTGAGCGGGCGGCCGCTCTTCACGCCCTCGACCGAGGCGCTCGCCGATCTCGCCCGGTCGACCGGCGGCCGGCTGCCGCTGATCGGCGTCGGCGGCATCGGCGTCCGGCGAAGATGCGTACGCCAAGATCGGCGCCGGCGCCGCCCTCGTTCAGCTCTACACAGCTCTCGTCTATCGCGGGCCCTGGCTGATCGCCGATATCAACCGGAGGCTCGTGCGATGTCTCGCCCGCGACGGCCATGCGTCGGTGGCGGCCGCCGTCGGCCATGATCTTCGCTGAGCGGGGCGGTCAAAGCAGGAATTGCTCCTTAACGACGCGCTCTTCGAGGTTGTGCTCGGGATCAAAGAGCAGGCGCAGCTTCACCGTCTGATCCTCGCGGACGACGACGCGGACAACGTCGCGCACTTCGGTGTAATCGGCGACGGCGCTCACCGGTCGCAACTCGGGCTGCAGCACCGTAATCGCGACCGAAACCTGGTGCGGCAGGATCGCCCCCCGCCAGTGGCGCGGGCGGAAGACGCTGATCGGCGTCAAAGCCAGCATGTGGGCGCCCAAGGGAAGGATGGGGCCGTTGACCGAAAGATTGTAGGCGGTGCTGCCGGCGGGCGTGGCGAGGAGAATGCCGTCGCAAATCATCTCCGGCATGCGGATGACCCCGTCGACCTCAATGCGCAGCTTGGCGGCCAGTCGGGTCGAACGGAGCAGCGAGACCTCGTTGATGGCGAGCGCCTCGCGGGTGCTGCCGTCGATGGTGCGTCGCGGTCATGTGCAGGGGCTTCAGCTTGTACTCCTCGGCGCTGGCGAGCCGGTCGAACAGCCGCTCCTCATCGTACACGTTCATCAGGAAGCCGACCGATCCCCGGTTCATCCCGTAGATCGGGACGTTCCGGTGCATGTAGCGGTGCAGCGTTTCCAGCATGAAGCCGTCGCCGCCGAGAGCGACGATAACATCGGCCTTTTCCGGCATTTCGTGCCGGCAGGCTGCAAGCATCCTGGCGCGCGCCTTTTGCGCATCCTCGTGTTCGGAGGCGACGAAGGCGACGGTGCGGAAGGGCATCGAAGGATGATCCGGCTAGAGGGTAGGGGGCGAGGCGGCCGAGTATAACCGACGCATGCGGCCCCGCCAGTTGCGGATCGAAGCCGCAACCGAAAGGGCGTTGGGGGAACTTCTCAGCCGCCCGTCATGTTCATGTGCCGAGCGACGGCGGGGCGGCGGTGAGCGGCATCGATGATGAAGTCGTGACCCTTAGGCTTGCCGGCGATGGCATCGTCGATGGCGGCGAGCAGCGGGATGTCGGAGCGGCTGGCGCGCAGCGGCGTCCTGAGATCGACGCAGTCCTCCTGGCCGAGGCACAGGTAGAGCGTGCCGGTGCACGTGACCCGTACGCGATTGCAGCTCTCGCAGAACGAGTGAGAGAGCGGCGTGATGAAGCCGATCCGCCGCCCGGTCTCCTGCACGTGCAGGTAACGCGCCGGCCCTCCGGTCCGGTGGGTCGTCGGCAGCAGGGTCCAGCGCTCGGCGAGACGCGCCCGCACCGCCGACAGCGGCAGATAGCGGTCGGTGCGGTCGCCGCCGACGTCGCCGAGCGGCATCGTCTCGATCAGGCAAAGATCGAAGCCTTCGCCGCCGCACCAGGCGACGAGCCGGTCGAATTCGTCGTCGTTGACTCCCTTGAGCGCGACCGTATTGATGCGAATGGCGAGCCCCGCGCGCTTCGCCGCCGCAATGCCGCCCAGCACCTGATCGAGCCGGCCGCGGCGGGTAATCGCCCGGAAGCGATCGGCATCAAGGCTGTCGAGGGAAACGTTGACGCGGGCAACTCCGATCGCCGCCAGCGCGTCGGCATAGCGTGCAAGCTGGCTGGCATTGGTGGTCAGGGTCAGCTCGTCGATGCGGCCGGCCGACAGGTGGCGGCCGAGCCGGCGGAACACCTCGAGACCGTCGCGGCGGACCAGCGGCTCGCCGCCGGTAATTCTGAGCTTGCGGACGCCGCGCCGGACGAAGGCGCTGCACAGCCGGTCGATCTCCTCGATCGACAGGACCTCCGCCTTCGGCAGAAACGTCATCTCCTCTGCCATGCAGTAAACGCAGCGAAAGTCGCAGCGATCGGTGATTGACACCCGCAGGTAGGTGATGCGTCGGCCGAACGGATCGATCATCGGCTGCGGCTCATGCATGCTGTTCCGGCTTTCGCGAGCCCTCGCTTTCGGGGGCTTCGGTCGGGTATATGGCGGCTATATGGCGCGGATCGGGGCGCAGGCCAAGTCGAAGGCGTCTCCAGTCGGCAACGGAGGCGCGGAGAGGGAGCGGTTCCGGAGCATGCGGGTGTTTGCGGTGCGTCACGTCGCCTTCGAGGACCTGGGCTCGTTCGCTGCGGTGCTGGCCCGTCGCGGCGGCAAGATCGACTATCTGGAGGCGGCGGACGGATTTGACGGTCTCGATCCGCTGGCGCCGGACCTGCTCGTCGTACTCGGCGGTCCGATCGGCGCCTACGATGAGGCGGATTATCCGTTCCTCGTCGACGAATGCGCCCTCCTCGAACGGCGGATCGCCGCCGGCCGGCCGCTGCTCGGGATCTGCCTCGGTGCGCAGCTCCTGGCAAAGGCGCTCGGTGCCCGGGTCTACCCCGGAGCACAGAAGGAGATCGGTTGGGGCTGCATTGCCCTCACCGAAGCCGGCCACCTCTCGCCGCTGGCGCATCTCGGCGATGCGACGACGCCGGTTCTGCACTGGCATGGCGACACCTTCGATCTGCCGGCCGGTGCGGTTCGGCTGGCATCGACGGCCCTCTACGAGAACCAGGCATTTGCCGTCGGCGATGCGCTGCTGGGCCTGCAATTCCATCCCGAGGTTACGCCCGCCGGCCTCGAGCACTGGTTCGTCGGCCACGCCGGCGAGATTGCCGCGACCGCCGGCGTTCGGCTTGCTGAGCTGCGAACCGGCGCTCGGCGCTACGGCGAGGCGCTCGCCCGTGCAGGAGGAGCGATGTTCGCCGACTGGCTCGACCGCAATGGTCTTTGCGGACCGGTGGCCGCCGGTCGCAGGGGCTGCTAGAATTGCCGAAGCGCGCAAGGTAACGGTGCCTGTCTAACCCGTTATCTCGCACACCCGCCGCGGAACGGGTCGGAAAACAACGATGGCAGCGAGAACGAAACGGGTTGACAAGGATGAGGGTGCGCGCGATCGCGCCATCGTCGACGCGGCCATCGCCCGCGCCGAACAGGTCGGCTGGGAGAATATCGCCCTGCGAGAGGTGGCGGCGGCGGCCGGCATGACGCTGGTCGATCTTCTCGCCCGCTTCCGCGATGCCGACGCGATCGCCGATGCCTGGTTCGCCCGCGGCCGCGCCGCGATGGCCATGCCGGGGCCGGACGAGCAGCCGGGAATGCCGGCGACGCAACGGCTGGAGACCTCGATGCTACGCTGGTTCGATGCTCTCGCGCCGCACCGCGCGGTTACGGTCCAGATGCTGCAAACGAAGCTGTGGCCGTTTCACCCGCACCACTGGGTGCCGATGGTCTTCAGCCTGTCCCGGCACGTTCAATTGTGGCGTGACGTCGCCCGGCTGGAGGCGGCGGGGCCGCGGCGGGCGATCGAGGAGGTGGCGCTGACCTGGCTGTTTCTCGCCACAATCGCCGTATGGGCGACCGACGGCACATCCCACCAAGAGCGGACGCGGGACTTTCTACGGGCGCGCTTGGCGGATGCCGAACTCGGGTCTTCGCATGCTGTGCGGCCGTGCATGGCAAGGAGCCTCAGGTGATCCGAAGGCCACCGCGTAACTAACCAAACTAACTATTAATTTCTGCGCCCGCTACCAACGCAGGCGGGCCGCGGCCGAACCGATACAGTCAGCGGAAGATGAGAGCCGCCATTCCCTTCACCGCTGTGATCGTCGCGGGACTGCCCTTGGCGGCCACAATCTTCGGAATTTCGCCGGCGAACGCCGACGAGGGCTACGCCGACGGCGTCGGCTGGTCCCGTCCTGCGGCAGCCGCTGACGATGGCGATGCGACGGCGACCGGCGTCGCCTACGCGTTTCGTCTCGAAGGAGTTGATGACGAAAACCTGGCCGACCTGCTGCGACGCGGCTCCGAGCTCGTCAGTCTTGCCGATAAGCGGCCGATTTCCCAGGCGGCGCTGCTCAACCGCATCGAGAACGACCGCGCGACGTTCGATGCCATACTGCGCTCCGAAGGCTGGTACGCCGGCACGATTGAGAGTTCGATCGATAATTCGACCTCGCCCCAGACCATCGTTTTCCGCATCGATCCGGGCCCGCGCTTTGCGCTGCGATCTTTTGCGGTCATCCCGTTCGGCGAGCCGGCGACGCCGCTGGTCCCGCTTCCCGGCGTCAACGATCTCGGCCTGACGATGGGGGAGCCGGCGCGTGCCGCCGACGTCGTCGCCGCCGAGCGCAGCCTCCTCGAATGGCTCGGCGATCGCGGCCACCCGCTCGCCCGCGTCGGCGATCGCCGCGTCATCGTCGACCATGCCGACCAGTCCATGCGGGTTACTGTCGCCGTCGATCCTGGTCCGCCCGTCGCCTTCGGACCGCTCGTCGTCAAGGGGCTGCAAGCGGTCGAGGAGGACTATGTCCGCCTCCTGGTGCCGTGGACGGAGGGAGAGCCGTTCGATCAAAGGAAGGTCGACGCCTTTCGTCGGAAGCTCGTCCGCACGGGGTTGTTCTCGACGGTGGTCGTATCCCCTGCCGCGGTCGCGGATGCCGACGGCCGTCTGGCGGTGACGGTTGAGACGGCGGAAACGAAGCCGCGCTCGATCGGCGGCGGCTTCAAGTACTATACGAGCGAGGGGCCGGCGGCCGAGATGTTCTGGGAGCACCGCAACGTCGGCGGGCGCGATGAGGACTTTCGGGTGACGGTCGAGCTCGGCCGGATCGCGCAGCAAGCCACGGTCGATGTTCTCGTGCCGAACTGGCGAAGGGTTGACCAATCGCTGGTCGGCCAGGTTGTCGCCCAGCGCGAGACGACCGACGCCTTCGACAAGAAGGGGATCAAGACGTCCGGCCAGAATCCGCCGAGTGTTTGACGAGGTCTGGGCGGCGGGCGTCGGCCCATCGGTGGAGACGGCGTGGATCACCGAGGACGGCGAGACCAACAACTCGACCCTGTTCGGGGTGCCCGCCTTTATCCTGCGCGACATCACCGACGATCCTCTCGATCCGACCGAGGGCTCGCGGCTGCGCTTCGCTCCCACTCCCTACGTCGGCTGGTATCAGACAAGCCAGCACTTCATGACAGACGAGCTGTCGGCGACCACCTATCACAGCCTCGACCCCGAACGGCGATACATCCTTGCCGGGCGCGCCAAAGTCGGATCGCTCGTCGGTGAAAGCCGCAGTTCCGTTCCGGCGGACAAGCGGTTTTATGCCGGCGGCGGCAATTCCATTCGCGGCTATCCATTTCAAAAAGTCGGGCCTTTGGACGACCAGCGCGATCCCATCGGCGGTCGCTCGCTGGTCGAGTTCAGCGCCGAGCTTCGGGCACGGATATGGGGCAATTTCGGTGTGGTTCCGTTCATCGACGGCGGCACGGTCTTCAGTTCGGCGGTGCCCGACTTTTCCGAGACGCTGCGGTGGGGAGCCGGGCTTGGCCTGCGCTATTATACGGCGATTGGGCCGGTCCGCGTCGATCTGGCGACGCCACTGAACCCGAGGAAAGACGTTGACGACCCCTTCCAGTTCTACATCAGCCTCGGCCAGTCCTTCTGAGCCGCCGCCACCGGCGCAGGCGCGCGGGCGAGGGCGGCGCTGGGTGGTTCGGCTCATGATTGGGCTTGGGGTGGTTCTCGCGCTCATCGGCGGCGGGCTCGTTGGGCTGTTCCAGTTGGCGCAAAGCGAGGCCGGGCGCGAACGGCTCGCCGCCTGGCTTGTCCCGGTGCTGTCGAACGCGACCGGCTATCGGGTAGAGATTGCAGGCATCGGGCCGGGCTTGCCCTCTCGCATCGGCATCGAGGCGCTGACGCTGGCCGATGCCGACGGGGTGTGGCTGGCGCTCGAACGGCTTAGGGTGGTGTGGAGTCCGGCGGAGCTGTTGCGCGGCCGCTTCGCCGTCGGCGTCGTTGATGCGGACAATATCGATCTCGCCCGTCTGCCGGTGGCGGGCGAAGCGGAGACAGGGCCGGAGACGCCGACGAAATTCGCCATCCCCGCGCCGCCCTTCGATGTGCGGATCGGTCGGCTGGCCGTCGGGACCCTCGCACTCGGCAAATCCATCCTTGGCGAGCCGGCGCAATTGCGGGTGGACGGACGGCTTGGCGTCCGAGTCGGCGGGGTGATCAGCACGAACGTGGCGATCGTTCGCACCGATGGTCGTGAGGGCCGCATCGAGGCCGACGCGCAGCTCGCTCCGGAAACAAGGCGGTTGCGCATAGACGCAAAGGTGAACGAGGGGGCGGGCGGGTTGATCGTCCGGCTCCTCGACCTCACCCCCTATCCGCCTTTGACCCTGACCCTGACCGGCGATGGGCCGCTCGAGGATTGGCGGGGTGCCGTAGAGGTGCAGGCGACCGGGCTTGCGTCGCTCGGGGGCGAGTTGAACGCGGCGGTGACCGGGACCGCCACCCGGATCGGCCTCAATGGCCGCGCCGAATGGCACGGCGCGATGCCGGCGGCTCTTCGGCCGGCGACGGAAGACGGGATCCACATCGGCGCCGCGGCGGAGATCACCACGGACGGGCGCATCGTCGTCGATGTCCTACGCCTCGACGGCCGGGATTTGGCCATCGATGCCAGCGGCCGCTTCGATCCGGAAACTTCGGCCGTCGCCGGGAAAGCGAACATGACCGTCGGGCCCGCGGCGCTGGCAGCGGATGCCATGGCCGGTTACGGCATGGCCGGCATGAGCGCCGAGGCCGTCGTCTCCGGACGGCTCGATGCGATCGAAGCCGCTGCCGCCGGGGCGATCAGCGGTCTGGCCGGCCCCGCGATCAAGTCCGCGAACCTGACCTGGCAATCGAGCTTTGCTCCTCTAGCTTCGGGCGAGCACGCGGTGGGAATGTCGGTGGCAGCGACGGCGGTGGCCCTGCATGATCCGAGACTGGCGGCGCTTCTCGGCCCGACGCCGGCGGTGCAGGTGGAGGGGCGGCTGTCGGCGAACGGCGATACGCTCGATCTGCAAACGGCGCGGGTGACCGCTGCCGCGGCAACGATTAGCGCCGGCGGCCGCCTCGCTTTCAACGACGCGGCGAGCGACCTTCGGATCGAGGCCGCACTGGCCGACCTTGCAACGCTGCAGCCGCTGATCGGCCGCGGGCGGACGGGCGAGGTCCGCATCGGCGCCCGGGTGCAAGGTCCGCTCGCCACCGGTGCGGCCGAGGCGCACATCGACGGGACCGCGAAAGACCTGCGAACGGGTGTTGCGGTTGCCGATGCGGCACTGGGCGCGGCGCCTTCCTTCATCGGCGACCTGCGCTTTGATCCGGCCGCAGGCCTCGCGGTCCACGATCTGCGGCTCAGCGGCGCGAACGTCCGGATTACCGGCGAAGCCCGCACCGACGCAGCTTTCGAAGCGTTTTCCGCTACGGGCGAGGCGAAGGTTCCCGACTTGGCGCCGCTGGCACGCGCAGCCGGAACCGAGGCGAGCGGATCAGCCCGGCTGGAGGCGAGCGCCTTAGGCTCGCTTGCCGATCCGGACGCACGGCTGCGTCTCGTTCTGTCCGACGCCACGCTGGCCGGCTTCGCCATTGATGCGGGCGAAATCGACGCCGCGGCGAGCGGCCTTGCTTCGCATCCGGCGGGAGATGTCCGCGCGACGCTGAAGACGAAAGACGGTCCGATGGAGGCGTCGACGCGGTTCGCCGTCGAGGACGGCGCGTTGCGGCTGTCCGGACTCTCGGCCAGCGGCTTCGGTGCCGGCGCGAACGGAGACCTCGGCATGGACATGGCGAGCGGACTTTGGCATGGCCGGCTGCAGGTGGCGTTGCCGGCGTCGGCCAACGTCCCCTTTGGCGGGGGCCATCTGCGCGGCCAGGCGGATGCCCGGATCACGCTGACGCCCAGCGCAGGGCGCCAGTCTGTCGATATCCGTCTTCAGGGACATTCGCTTGCTTTCACAGACTCAGGAGGCGAAGCGCTCGGCATCGGCAAGATCGAGACCACGGTGCGCATGGATGACGCGCTCGCCGCGCCGCAGCTTGATGCGACCGCCCGCGCTTCCGCCGTCCGCATCCGCAGCGGGGGGCCCTATTCGCTCGCACTCCGGGCCGTCGGTCCAGGAGATGCGATCAACGTGCGGCTCGATGTGGACGGACCCACAGACCGCCTCGATCATCTCGCGGCGGCCGCGCGCGTCGGCCTCTCCACCGGCAGGGTGACGGTCGCGGTGACGATGCTCGATGGCGTCGCCGGCGGCTATCCTCTCGCGCTATCGACGCCGCTGCGCATCGTCAGCGGCGGTGACCGGTTGCAGGTCGACGATCTCGATCTTGCGGTCGGTCCGGGCCGGCTGGCGGCCCGGCTTGAACTGGAGCCGGGCAACACCGCCGGCAGCTTCCGCCTGGAACGGGTGCCTGTGGCGATCCTCCACGGCTGGCTGCCTTCCGCCCCGGTCGCGGGCACGCTGAACGGCAACGGAGCGTTGACGACGAGCGGCGGTAATGTCCGCGGCGAGATGACGCTTTCCATTGGCGAATTGAGCTTCGCGTCCGCTCAGGGCATCGCCTCACCCGCGATCGCCGCGGATGCACGGATCATCCTCGATCCGGCGGGAACGGATCTGCGCCTGACCGTAGGCGAGGCCGGCGCGAATACGCCTGCAGTGCTGACGGCGATGTTGACGCTTCCGCTTCGCCTCGTGCCCGGAGCCTTCGATGTTCGACTGTCGCCCGAGGCACCGCTCGCCGGTGACGTTCATGTCCGAGCCGATCTTGCTCGAATTGCCGAGGCCTTGGGCCTGTCTGATCAGCGGCTTGCCGGAAAGCTTGCCGGCGATGTGCGCCTCGGCGGCAGCGTGTCCCGTCCGGAGGCGATGGGCGCGCTAACCATAACAGGCGGCGTTTACGAGAATTTCGTCACCGGAACGCTCATCAGTGGCATCACCGGCCGTGCCGGCATCAGCGAAGGCCGGACCGCCGAGATCGCGCTGTCGGGAACGCCGGCAGGCGGCGGCAGCCTTGCGGTGGAAGGCCGTGTCTCCCTCGGCGGCGATGCCGCCCCGAACGTCGATCTCAGCATCGATGCCCGCGATGCTCGCCTCATCGCCCGCGACGATGTGACCGCGACCCTCGGCGGCCATCTGATGTTTCGCGGCGGCCCGGGCGGCGGCCGGCTCGCAGGCAATCTCACGGTGACGCCGGTCGAAATTCGCCTCCGGGATCGGCTGCCTCCGAGCGTCGTCGTCCTGCCGGTGATCGAGATCAACGCTCCCGGCGGCAAAGAGCCGTCGCTCCTGCCGACGCACGACACGGCCGCCTTCCTGGCTGACCTCGATGTCATCGTCGACATGCCGCGTCGGGTGTTTGTGCGCGGGCGCGGGCTCGAATTCGGAGTGGGCCGGCGCATTGCACGTCACCGGGACGACGGCGACGCCGGCCATCGCCGGCGAAGTCCACCTGGTTCGCGGCGATTTTACCTTTGCGAGCAAGCGGCTTCGGCTTCAGAAGGGCGTCGTCAGCTTCACCGGCGGGCCGGTCCTCGATCCGCTGCTCGATGCGGCTGCCGAATACCAGACATCGGAACTGACCGCGATCATCGGGGTCACCGGGCCGGTCAGCGATCCCACCCTCGTCGTCTCCTCGCAGCCGCCGCTGCCGGAAAGCGAGGTCCTGGCGCAGGTGATGTTCGGCAAGGGAACGACGCGACTGAGCCCCCTCGAAGCGGTGCAACTGGCGGCCGCGATCGATTCCCTCAGCCGTGGCGATACGTGGACCGCCGACGCCCTCGGCTCGATACGGCAGTTTCTCGGCCTCGACGTGTTAAACGTCGATCCGGGCGCCGGCAGCGATCATGGACCGGCGGTCGAGGTCGGGCGCTATTTCGGCGATCGCGTTTTCGTCGGGGCTACTCGAGGGCTTACCGATCAGACGAGCGGTGGCCACGTCGAGGTCGAGGTTCTGCCGGGAATTTCCCTGGAGAGCGATCTCCTACAGGACGTGCAGGGAACCTCCGGCAGCATCGGCCTTAAGTTCAAGCACGACTACTGATCTTCTGCGCCGTCGCCCCCAAAAATCTTCAATGGCACACGTTAAGCGTGTGTAAGCATCGATTGCGCACTTTACACGGCAGCTTTGTCATGCAACTATGCATTGGAGAAAGTAGTTACTAGAACTCGCAAAAGTAGTAGAGCCAACCGATGCGCATGCTGGTCGAGACCCACGCCGCCGCTCCCTGCACAGTGCCGTCCACGGCCGATTCGACGCTACGAGGCGCGGTTCGCGCGACAAGCTGGCCGGCACAGCGAGATGGAGCCTGCGAAGCGGCGGCCGATCCTGCCGATGCCCTGAACCTGGCGCAGCTCCTCACCTCGCGCATGTGTCACGACCTCAGCGGCGCGATCGGCGTCACCGCTAGCGCCGAGGACATCATCGGTCCCGGCCCCGAACTGGAAGCGGATGCGCTTGCGCTGATTGCCGACGCCGGACGCCGGGCCGCCGCACGCCTCGCTTTTTTTCGCGCCGCCTTCGGGTTCAGCGGGACATCCCGGAAGATGACGCGGTCCGAGGTGCAGGCGCTGATCGAACCCGCCCTCGACCGTCCCCGACTGCGGTTCGAATGGAGAGAGAATGCGCAATCGGCGGCGACCGAAGAGGCCGAACTGTCGCCGTTGGCGGGACGCATTGTTCTCTGCCTGGCATTGATCGCGAGCGAGGCGCTGCCGCGGGGCGGCACCGTCCGGGTGGTCTTCGGTGCCTCGTCGGAACGTTCGTTCACCGTTGAAGCCGAAGGCCCGGCTGCCCGCCTGACGCCTCAGGTTCTCCAGGCGCTGCAGGCGGCGGATTGCGGCGGTCTGACATCGTCGACGGTGATCGGCTATTACGCCCAATTGCTTGCCACTCGCGTCGCTGCGGACATCATCCCGGAGGTCGGCGACGGCAGCGTTTGCCTGTCGCTTTCACATGCTCGTCCCGATCCGGAGAACCGCAGCCGGCGTCATTAAACGAAGGGAAAGATTTTTGCCGCAAGCTCCGGCTGCATACCCTGCACCCGTAATCGATGCCGGCACAGTCGGGGCGAGAGATGGACGACCTGCTTTCCGAATTTCTGACCGAGACCAGCGAGAATCTCGCAATCGTCGATGCCGAACTCGTCGAACTCGAACGCAATCCCAGCGACAAAAAAATACTCGGCAGTATCTTTCGCCTCGTTCACACGATCAAAGGAACGTGCGGCTTCCTCGGACTGCCGCGCCTGGAGGCGATCGCGCACGCCGGCGAAGGCGTGCTCGGAAAGCTGCGCGACGGCACCTTGCCGGTCACGCCACCGGCTGTCACCGGCGTCCTCAAATGTATCGATACGATCCGCGACCTTCTCGCCGATCTCGAGGCAAACGGTAGTGAGTTGTCCGGTGACGATGCGGCAATCATCGCCGAGCTGAACGCGCTGGCGGAAGGACGGGCCGAATTAAAATCGGCTGCCGCACATCCCGCGACAGCCAATGCAATACCATGGTCCGCTCCCGCGCCGGCGGTATCGGCCGAAATCGGCGGCAGCGGCGACTTCCCCGTTGCCGAGGAGTTGCTGGCCGAGGTCGAGGCGGCGGTGGCGGCGGGCGGTCGAGCCGCAACGGACGCCGAAATCACCCTTGCACTACAAGCGGAGCGTGCGCGCGAGGCAGCATGCGGTTCTGCCGCGGCGCAGGGCGGCGAGGCGGGCGGCGGAAGGCGAGAGCCCTTGATCGCCTCCCAGTCGATCCGTGTCGCCGTCGATACGCTCGACGCGCTGATGACGCTCGTCAGCGAACTCGTGCTGACCCGAAACCAACTCCTGCAGGTTGCGCGCGGGCGCAAGGATAACGACTTCAGTGCGCCGCTGCAGCGGCTGAGCCACATCACCACCGAACTGCAGGAAGGGGTGATGAAGACGCGGATGCAGCCGATCGGCAATGCCTGGGCAAAGCTGCCGCGGATCGTTCGCGATCTGGCCCAGGAGACCGGCAAGAAGCTCAATCTGCAGATGCTCGGTGCGGAAACCGAGGTGGATCGCCAGGTGCTGGAGCTGATCAAGGATCCGCTCACCCACATGGTCCGCAATTCCGCCGATCACGGCATCGAGTTGCCGGCCGAACGTCGGCGGGCCGGCAAGGCGGAGACGGGCACGATTACGCTCAGCGCCAGGCACGAAGGCGGCCACATCATCATCGAGGTCGCCGACGACGGACAGGGCTCGATGCCGAGCGCATCCGCCGCAAGGCCCTCTCCCTCGGTGTGATCAACGAGGCGGAAGCGGCGGCCATGGCGGAGCACCAGCTATACCAGTGCATCTTCAGGCCAGGGTTCTCCACCGCGGAGAAGGTAACGCACCGTTCGGGGCGCGGCGTCGGCATGGACGTGGTTCGCACCAACATCGATCGCATCGGCGGCAGCATCGACCTGCGGTCGAGCGCCGGTGCCGGCTCGGCGTTCATCATCAAGATCCCTCTGACCTTGGCCATCGTCTCCGCCTTGATCGTTTCCTGCCGCGGCCATCGCTTCGCGCTGCCGCAGACCTGCGTCCTCGAACTGGTTCGCACCGGAACAAGCTCCGCCCGCATGGAGCGGATCAACACATCCTCGCTGCTGCGATTGCGCGAACGGCTGTTGCCGGTGGTCGAACTGAGCCGCCTTCTCCGCCTGTCGGACGACGGCGCCGAGAAAATCGGGTGCGAAGTTCCCGCCGCGCACGACTGTCTCGTCATCGTCGCGCAGGTGGGGGCGAAGCGCTTCGGGATCGTCGTCGACGAGGTCTTCGACATCGAAGAAATTGTCGTCAAGCCGGTCGCGCCGATGTTGCGCGATATCGGCGTTTACGCCGGCAATACCATCCTCGGCGACGGCGGCGTCATCATGATTCTCGATCCGAACGGGCTTGCCGCCACGATCGATCACGAGAGCTGCGCCGCCGACGACACCGCTCATCAGGCGTCGGCGGCGAGCCACCGCAAGGCCCGGCTGCTTGTCTTCAAGACCGGCGAAGGGGACACCCGCAAGGCGGTACCGCTCGAACTGGTCGCCCGGTTGGAAGACATCGAGACGAGCCGGATCGAACACGCCCAGGGTCGCGCCATGCTGCAGTATCGCGGCCGCCTGATGCCGCTCATCGCCTGCAACCCGGCCCACGAATGGCCGTCCGTAGGGTCGGTTCAGGTCCTCGTCTTCAGCGACCGTCAACGTTGCATGGGCCTTGTCGTCGAAGAGATCGTCGATATCGTCGAGGATCACCTCGAGGTGGAGGTAAGGTCGCAGCGCCACGGCGTGATCGGCAGCGCCGTCATCGACGGCAAAGCAACAGACGTCATCGACGCCGCGTGCTACCTGACGTCGGCATTTCCCGACTGGTTTGATGCGGCGTACGGGCATGCGTTCGGCGAGGCGACGGCAGCGCGCCGGGTCCTGCTCGTCGACGACAGCCCCTTCTTTCGCAATCTTCTGGTGCCGATGCTCGAGGCAGCCGGCTACGCGGTGACCGCGGTCGACAACGCCCGCGACGCTCTGCGGCTCCGTGACAGCGGGCAGTCGTTCGATGCCATCATCAGTGACATCGAGATGCCGGCGATGAACGGCTTTGATTTTGCTGCCCGCGTACGCGAAGGGGGTCCCTGGAAGGATGTGCCGCTGGTCGCCCTGTCGTCATACACGAGCGACAGCGATCTTCAACGTGGTCACGGTTGTGGGTTCACCGATTATGTCGCCAAGTCCGACCGTGACGGCTTGATGCAGAGCCTTGCCAACTCGCTTGTCCAGTGCCGTGCGGCCTGATCCCCGGTCGCCGCGACGGCAGCCTCTTGATAGAGACGTGTTATGACGGAATGTCTGATCGTCGATGACTTCCGCGTCATCCGGACCATCGCCCGCCGCATCCTGGAGGGGCTTCGGTTCGATACCCGCGAGGCTGCGGATGGTGCCGAAGCGCTGCGGGCGTGTCTCGATCGGATGCCGGACGTTGTGCTCCTCGACTGGAATATGCCGGTAATGTCCGGCATCGACTTTTTGAAGGCGCTGCGCCTGCTGCCGAACGGGTCGGCGCCGGTCGTCGTCTTCTGCACGACCGAAAATGATCTGTCACGGATAGAGGAAGCCATCGCCCTCGGCGCCGACGAGTACATCATGAAGCCGTTCGACAGCGAGATCGTTCAGGCCAAGTTTTCTCAAGTCGGCCTCCTCTAGGGCGAGCCGGCATGATGCGACCGGATGCGTTCGCCGCTTCGGCGCTCGAACAAGGGGCGCCACTTCGGGTGATGCTGGTTGATGATTCGGCCGTCGTCCGCGGCTTCATCAACCGGATGCTGACGCCGGAACGAGACATCACCATCGTTGCTTCGGTCAGTGATGGCGCGCAGGCGGTCCGGCAACTGCAGCGCGATCAGAGCCTCGATGTCGTCGTTCTCGATGTCGAGATGCCGGTCATGGACGGGCTGCCGGCCCTGAAGCGGCTGCTGGCGATCGATCCCACCCTCCAGGTGATCATGGCATCGACGCTGACCCAGCGGAATGCCGAGATCAGCCTGCAGGCGATCGCCGCCGGTGCTGCCGACTACGTTCCGAAGCCGAGCAGCGAGCGGCTCGGTTCAAGCGAGGAATTCCGTCGCGAACTGGTGGCGAAAGTTCGTGCCCTCGGGCTTCGCCGCCGGCAGATGCGACCGCGACGCCCGGCGTCCGCCGGCGCCGTGAGCGGGCCGAAGTCGCCCGGACCGGCGGTCGAGGCAAAAACGCCACGGGCCGCTCCGAGCCTTCGTTCCTTTGCCACCCTTCGTCCCGAGGTCATCGCCATCGGCTCCTCAACAGGCGGACCGCAGGCCCTGTCCGACCTGCTGCGCCGCCTCGACCGGGACGAAGTGCGGCAGCCGATCCTCATCACCCAGCACATGCCCCCCACATTCACCGCCATCCTCGCCGAACACCTCGGCCGACTGAGCGGCTGGCCGTGCGCCGAGGCACAGAACGGCGAGCGGCTGCTGCCGCGGCGGATTTATTTGGCGCCCGGCGATCACCACCTGCTCGTTCAGGGTAGCCGCGACGCGCCTACACTTCGCCTGACCCAGGACTTGCCCGAGAACTTCTGCCGGCCGTCGGTCGATCCGATGCTGAGGACGCTCACCGACGTGTTCGGGGGCCGGATCCTGGCGGTCATCCTCACCGGCATGGGCAGCGACGGGTGCGCCGGCGCATGCAAGGTGGTCGCCGCCGGCGGCACGGTACTCGCGCAGGACGAGGCGACAAGCGTCGTCTGGGGCATGCCTGGTGCCGTCGCCACCGCCGGATTGTGTGCGGCCGTCCTGCCGCTGCCGGCTCTGCCTACGGCGATCGCCAAATTCGCCGGTGGAGGAGCACGTTGAACCCGCAGGAGTTCGCATACCTCGCAGGCTTTATCCGCGAGCGATCGGGGATCGTGCTGACCGCCGAGAAGGCGTATCTCCTCGAAAACAGGCTGAAGCCGCTCGCCAGCGAAGGCAAGTTCGGCTCTCTTGGTGATCTCGTCAGCGCCCTTAAGGCCAATCGCGACGAGCGGCTGGCGCGAAACGTGGTCGAGGTGATGACGACCAACGAAACCCTGTTCTTTCGCGATAGCAAACCCTTCGATCTGTTGCGCGACGTGGTCCTTCCGCAACTCATCGAGACAAGACCGAAGGGACGGCCGCTGCGCATCTGGTCGGCTGCGTGCTCGGCCGGGCAGGAGCCATACTCCATCGCTATGACGATCAAGGAAAACGCGGCTCGCTTTGCGGCGTGGCCGGTGGATATCGTCGCCACGGACATTTCGTCGGCGGTTTTGGCGAAAGCGCGCGCCGGCGTTTACTCGCAGTTCGAGGTGCAGCGGGGATTGCCCATCCGCTTTCTCGTCAAGTATTTCACGCAGACGGAGACCCAGTGGACAATCCGCCCCGACATCCGGGCGATGATTCAGTTTCGAGAACAGAACATGTTGCAGGACATGGTCAAACTGGGATCGTTCGACATCGTATTCTGCCGAAATGTCCTCATCTACTTCGACAGTGACACGAAGCAGAAAGTCCTTGAACGGATTGCCCGGTGTCTCGCACCGGACGGCATGCTGTTCCTCGGCGGAACGGAGACGGTCATCGGTATCACCAGCCGCTTTGAACCTGTTCCGGGCAATCGCGGCATCTATCGTACCGTCGCGGCTAGCTCCGTTGCGACGCGGCCGGGCAGAGCGGCGAGCGGTGCCGACAGGGCGGCGTTGCGCTGCTGAGTCTCAGCCGGTCTCGAACGCTGGTCGCGGGACGAGCGACGGAGCGGGATCGGTCCGATCCGTCGCATTAGCCCGCCCTCATGCCGCCGCCATTGCCGCCATCGGCTGTGGATCGCGAAGCATGTAGCCGCGTCCCCATACGGTTTCGATGTAGTGGTCGCCGCAGGTCGCGCCCGTCAGCTTTTTGCGCAGCTTGCAGATGAAGACGTCGATGATCTTGAGCTCGGGCTCGTCGAGGCCGCCGTAGAGATGGTTGAGGAACATCTCTTTGGTCAGGGTCGTCCCCTTGCGCAGGCTGAGCAGCTCGAGGATGCCGTATTCCTTCGTGGTCAGGTGAACCGGCTTGTCGTCCACAGAAACCATACGGGCGGCGAGATTGACGGCGAGGCGACCGGTGCGGATGACCGATTCGGCATGACCTTTCGAGCGCCGGACGATGGCATGAATGCGGGCAACAAGCTCGTTGCGGTCAAACGGTTTGGTCAGATAGTCGTCGGCACCGCTTCCGAAGCTGCGCACCTTGCTGTCCGCCTGGTTGAGGCCTGAGAGAATCAGCACCGGCGTATCGATGCGCGCCTGACGCAGGCGGCGAAGGACCTCGATCCCGTCCATATCCGGCAGCATCAGATCGAGGAGGATGATGTCGTAGTCGTAGATCTTGGCGATCTCCAATCCGTCTTCGCCCAGATCCGTCCGATCGACAACCATGCCATGGTTTTTCAGCATCCGCTCGGTGGCGAGAGCGACCGACTGATCGTCTTCAATCACGAGGATACGCATTGCCGGGTTCCTTTTGCTCGTTTTAAGAGAGCTACTGCGATGTGTTGTGCACTCATTAATAGTACCTCTTTCGGGTTAACGCAACTAAAAAATGAATTAAAATGCAGATCACTACACGTTAAAAGTGCAAGCAATTGCTTTCGGTTTATTTACCGGGCGTTAAGCGCGGGCACGCGATGCTGCAGCGGTGGCTATCGAGGACGGGCAACGACGATGAGCCAGGGCAGATCGCACGATACCGTCGAGGGATTGATCGCGGCGCTCGAACGGCTTCCGGGTCATATCGTCCACGGCGAGGTGACGGGTGCGGTCGGATTGTTGATCGAGGTCGAAGGCCTGCCGCAGAACGTTTGCCTGGGTGACCATGTCCGCCTGATCGGTCGGAACGGCGGCCACCGTGAAGCCGAAGTCGTCGGCTTTCGCAACGGCCGGGTGTTGGTTATGCCGTTCGGCACAATGACCGGCCTCGCGTGCGGTGCGCGGGCGGAAATCGGACGCGGCGCCGATGTTCTCTTCCCCCACGTTTCGTGGCTCGGCCGCGTCATCGACGCCTTCGGCAAGCCGCTCGATGGTCGCGGTCCGCTCGTGCTCGGCGCCCGTCCGTGTCCTGTTCGCGGCGAAGCTATTCCGGCGCACCGGCGCGGCCGTATCGGAGCGAAGCTGGATGTCGGCGTTCGCGCGCTCAACGCCTTCCTCACCTGTTGTCGCGGTCAGCGGCTCGGCATCTTCGCGGCATCAGGGGTCGGCAAATCGACGCTACTGTCGATGATGGCCCGCCAGACCGAGGCCGAGGTCAACGTCATCGGCCTGATCGGCGAGCGCGGTCGGGAAGCGCGGGAATTTATCGAAGACGCGCTCGGGGAGGAGGGACTGAGGCGCAGCGTCGTCGTCGTTGCGACCTCAGACCAGGCGCCGCTGTTGCGCCGCCGTGCCGCCCAGGTCACTCTCTGCGTCGCGGAGTTCTTCCGGGATGCAGGTGCCGACGTCCTCCTGATGGTGGACAGCGTGACCCGGTTTGCCATGGCCGAGCGCGAAATCGGTCTCGCGGTGGGTGAGCCGCCGGCGACGAAGGGCTATACTCCATCGGTTTTCGCGGAATTGCCCCGGCTGCTCGAGCGCGCCGGGCCCGGCGTCGCCGGTGGCGGCAGCATCACCGCGATGTTCACGGTTCTGGTCGAGGGCGACGACCACGACGAGCCGATCGCCGATGCCGTCCGCGGTATCCTCGACGGACACATCGTTCTCGATCGCAGAATTGCCGAACAGGGCCGGTATCCGCCGATCAACGTGCTTCGCAGCGTGTCCCGCTCAATGCCCGGCTGCAATACGCCTGAGGAGACCCGGATCATCGCCCGGGCGCGGCGGGCAATGGCCGCCTACGACGAGATGGCGGATCTGATCCGCCTCGGCGCCTATCGCTCCGGCAGCGATCCCGCCATCGACGAAGCCATTCGACTGCGCCCGCACCTGGAAGCTTTTCTGGCGCAGGGAAAGGACGAACCCGGTCCTCTCCGCGACGTGTATGCAACCCTCGATCGGATCCTCGATACCGCCAGTAGTTCGGGCGGCGCGGCGACGGCCGGCTCGTAACCCATGGCCCGCGCCATCTCGAACCTGATCCGGCTTAACGCCTGGCGCATCGATGAGCATCGCCGCGCCGTTGCCGCGGCCGTCCGCCGCATCGAAGATGTGTAGGCGGCGCTCGGCGCGCTTCAGGAGGCATTCCGGTGCGAGCAGGAAAGCCTGAGACTGGCCGTCGATCGCGATGTGTTCGGCTTCGGCGCGTACGCCGAGCATGTGCGAATGCAGCGGAACACTCTTCGCGAGACGCTCGCCGCGGCCGAAGAGGAGCTTGCGGTTGCCCGCCGGCAGT
Source organism: uncultured Alphaproteobacteria bacterium (assembly GCA_963781645.1). Classification (GTDB taxonomy): domain Bacteria; phylum Pseudomonadota; class Alphaproteobacteria; order Rhodospirillales; family Defluviicoccaceae; genus Defluviicoccus. The sequence continues at coordinate 41,015 of CAWAGY010000027.1, forward strand.
TGGCCGAGGCCTATCGCGAAGGCCGCAAGTTCGAGCTCCTCAAGGCCGATCTCGATCGTGCCGCTGCAGCCGCGGCGACGAAGCGCGAACAAGCGCATCTCGATGAGACCGCCGCCATGATGCGACGAGCGACGGCCGGCCGCTGACGGCGCAAATGGTCGCCCTCAGACGCATAAGCTGAGCGGCTCTGCCGGCCGCGATGCCGCGCCGGGTTCAACGAACGCGCCTTTCGCGGCCTGAAAACCCAGCCTGCCGACGAGACCGACGAAAGCCGCCGTGTCGGCATAGGCGATGCTGAGAGCATCACGAACGGCTGGTTCGAGTGGCGCTTCCGTGCGGACAACGATGTCGCAGCGGCTGGATGTGCGACACACCGTATCGACCTGGACCCGGCCGACGCGACTGAACGTGCAGTCGAAGATGACGCGGACCGTCGCGTCGCCACGATCGTCGCCGGCTCCTCCTTCTTGTTCATGGTCGCCGCGGCGCCGGTATACTCGAAGCGGCGAGAGGCCGGAGGCGGTAAGGAACGGGATCGTCCACGTCTGCCACGGCGCTGTCGCCTCTATCTCGCCCGCCGGCGCGTGGCTCCACGCGGCGCTGAGTTGGTCGTGGATCTCGGGGTGGTCGCGGGCGAGCCGCGCACTTGCTTCCGATCCCAGCCAGGCACTCGCCTCGCCGCTCCTGACCGTGCTGAGAAACGCGGCGGCAAGGGCCGGAAGCGCCTTGTCCGGCCGTGGCAGGAGCCGGACGATCAACGATCGCGTTCCGGACAAGCCGCCACCCCCGAGCACCGCGAGGAGCGTGTCGAGGACCTCGAAGGGGGTCTCCGCCCGAGGGGCGTCGACCACTGCGGGCGCAGGTTCAAAAGCAAAGAGATGCGGCTCCCTTCGCTGAGATCGATGTTCGGTGGCAGCAGCAGGACGGGCCCGTCGTCGGCCCGCAGCACAGTCCCACCCGGATGCCAGGCTGCGACGACGGCTGCGTACGTCTTTGCTGATCCCTCGGGCTTGGGCTCGAGAGAAGCCGAAGAAGCGGTCACTGCGAGGATGCGGATGGCGATGTCGCCGATTGCGACGGGCGCGGGCGGCGTCTGCGGGGATGGCGACAGCAGCGCCGGGGCCCTGCCGCTGTTCGCGACACTCTCGGGCGCAAGGATCTCAACCAGAAGCCGCTGCCCGATGAAATTTGCGGCGGGCGAGGCGCTGGCGCTAAGATCAAGCGTGACCGTCGGTTCGGCATAACGAGGCGAAGTCGGCGTTGCATCCGGCCTCGATGCGCCGATCGGCGCCGCTGTCATGGGGCCTTCGCACGAAGCGGCCTCGCTCCACTGCAGCCGGGCAACGATCCCGTCGACTTCTTGCTCCGGCGTCAGGATTACGCGCATCCCAGGCGAAATACCGGGCATGGTGCGAAGGACGAACACTCCCGCGTCGGTAGCAACCTCAATCTGCCCGTCTCCGCGGGCGACGACGATGCCGGCAAAGCTGCTGCCGGAGTCGGGAACCGTCAGTCCGGGCGGGGCCTGAAGCACGGGCACCATCGTGGCGGCGTTCGCCGTCGGTGGCGATACCGGAGGAACGTTGCCGATGCGGATGGCGGTCATGGCCCAGCCCCGTTATTGCAGCCCAACCAATCCTTGCCCCCGCGTTCGGGGACGCACTCCGCTGCCGGCGCCGCCCCTCACCCTCGCCCTCTCCCGGCGGGAGAGGGGGGGACCCGCGGCGCGGGAGGGTGAGGGCGCGTTCATATCAACGGAACCTGCTCAGGCTCACACGTCGTCAGCGAAAAGGCTGCGGGCAACGGCGCCAACGTCGAGCGCGGCGTCGGTATTGGGGTAGCGGGTGAGAAGGGAGGACTGGTTGCGGATCGTCTCGCGCACCCGTCCGTCGCGCCGGACGATTCCCAGCAGCGGCGGCGAGATTCTGAGAAAGCCTTCGCAGGCCTTGCGCAGGGCGTGATACGTCCGTTCGCCGTCACGCCGGGAGGAGGCCATGTTGATGACAATAGCGATCTTGCCGTCCGGCCGATCGAGCTGGCTCAGCTTGATGAACGCGTAGGCGTCGGTCAGGGCGGTCGGCTCGTCGGTCGTAACGACGATGATCTTGCCGGCGGCCCGAACCAGTTGCCGCACCGTTCGTTCAACTCCGGCTCCGAGGTCGAGGAGGATGCAGTCGTAACTGGCGGAGATCGCCTGCAATTCTTCTCTCAACTGGTAGAGGCGGGTCGGCGGCACGGCCGCCAGCCGTCCCGATCCCGAGCGACCGGCGATGACGTCGAAGCCGCCGGCGTCGAAGCGCAATGTCACCTCATGCAGCGCGAGCCGGCCGGCGAGCACGTCGCCCAGGTCCTGATCGGGCATCAGGCCAAGTTGGATGTCGACATTGGCCAGGCCGAGGTCGCCGTCGAACAGAAGGACCCGCTGCCCGGCAATGGCCAGCGCGTGGGCGAGGGTTATCGCAAACCACGTCTTGCCGACACCGCCCTTGCCGGACGCGATGGCGATCGTTTTCGCCCCCGTCGGCATCGCGACGGGAACGGCCGGGGAGAGCGCGGAGAAAGTCATCGCGGTGCCTCTTTCCTTTGGGAGGGCGAACCTCCCGGTTCGTGTGCGGGCATGAGCAGTCGGGCGAGTGATACGGGATTAATGGGGACAAGGCCGTCGGCCACATGGGGCCCGATGCCGACATCGGCGAGTGCCAGTCCGCTCGCCTCGGCGGCGGCGAGGATCGAGCCCAAGCGGCGGACAATGTCGATCCGGCTGACAATCATCCGCGTGCAGCCGATCGTCGCGGCTCGCTCGGCCATTTCAATCGTTTCCGCGGCGTCGCCACCGGCGGCGACGACAAATACCGGCTCGGCATCAACCTCGAGGGCAAGTCCCTGCAGCTCGGTCAGGCCGGCATCGTCGAACAGATTGCAGCCGGCGCTATCGATGACGACAAGGCATCCTCCGGCACCGTCGACGGCCGTTGCCAGAGCCGCCGTACCTTCTGCCGCCGTCAGCGGTACCTGAGCAATCCGGGTCAACGCTTCCAGCTGCTCGATGCCACCGGCCCGGGCGACATCCGTCGACACGGCGGCGACCGAGCATTTCGCCCGCCGGGCGCGGACGATCAGCTTTGCGGCCGTCAATGTCTTGCCGGCGCCGGGCGCGCCAAACAGCAAGACCGGCCGCCTTTGCGTCCGCTCACATATCGGCTGGAAGGCCACAAGGTTATCGAGCGCTGCCGACAGCGCAAGAAGGGGTTCCTCTCCGTTGTATGCCGATGCGTCCGCCGACAGCACATGAACGAGCGGGGAGGGGACGCGGTGACGAGCGAGCGCGCTGTCGATTGCCGCCGCGTCGAACGTCGGATCGTCGGAGGCGCCGGGCGTGCGCGCAAGAGGACCCGGGGTGCGCTATCGCGTTCTTCGACGGCGGCGGTGACCCGCGCCCCATGCCGACCGCGCTCTCCTTGCGTCTGAACGATGATCGCGCCGTCACCCAGGTCGCGTCGGATCATATCCATCGCCTGGGCAATGGTCGGAGCCGTATAAGTTTTCAGGCGCATTGCGGAACTCGCATCAGATCTGTCCCACCGTGCGAATGCGCGCCTTCGGCGAGATCTCGCTTTGCGACATCACTTGCGTCATCGGTCGGAAACGCTCCAGGATGGACCTGACATAGGGACGGATCGCGGGCGAAGTGAGCAGCACCGGCGACTTTCCGGCCTGCGCCTGACGCTCGAAGGCGGTGCGGGCTGCGGCAACGAACTCCTGGATTTTTGACGGCGGGAGCGCCAGCTGACTTTCGTCGCCCCCATTGCCGACGAGGGCGTCGGCGAACGTCCGATCCCACTCCGCTCCCAGCACCAAGAGCGGCACGATGCCCTGATCGTTGGCATTGGCGTCGCAGATTTGGCGGGCAATGCGGGAGCGGACGTGCTCGGTGATTTGGGTGGTGCTGCGGCTGAGGTTGCAGGCCTCGGCAACGCCCTCGAGGATCGCCGGCAGATCGCGGATCGAAATGCGCTCGGCGAGAAGGTTCTGAAGCACCCTTTGCAGGCCGCCAAGGGATATCTGCGACGGGATCAGGTCTGCGACCAGCTTTTGATCGGCCTTATCCAGTTGATCCAGGAGGTTCCGTGTTTCCGCGTGGGACAGGAGCTCCGGCATGTGCTCCTTGATCACCTCGGTGAGGTGGGTAGTCAGCACGGTCGCCGCGTCGACGACGGTGAAACCGCGGAACAGGGCATCTTCGCGATGGGCGACGTCGATCCAGGTTGCGGCCAGGCCGAACGTTGGCTCGCGTGTCTTCTCGCCGGGCAGAGGAATGGGCTCCCCGCGCGGATCCATCACCAGCAGCAAATTCGGTCGGACCTCGCCGCGCCCGGCGATAAGGTCCTTGACGAAGATGGAGTAGGCTTGCGGCGCCAACTGCATGTTGTCCTGGATACGGACGCTCGGCACGACGAAACCGAGCTCGATGGCAAGCTGTCGGCGCAGCGCTTTGATCTGGTCGGTCAGCCTGGGCCCTTCGCCGCCCTCGCTGACGAGACTGAGCAGTCCGTAGCCGATTTCCAGCCGGATCTCGTCAATCTTGAGGATCGCCGACATCGGTTCCTCGACAGCCGGCGCCGGTTGCGCCGCCACAGCCGCGGCTTCGGCCACACGCGCCTCGCGGCGATTGAACGTAACCCAGGCGAGAGTGCCGGTCAGCGCCGCGAGCACCAGGAACGGCAGGGCCGGAACGTCCGGCAACAGCGCCAGTCCGATCAACAAGACCGTGCTGATCGCCATCGCCTTCGGCTGGCCGCCCAACTGCCCGAACAGCGCCTTCTCGGTCTTCGTCGAAAGGCCAGCCTTGGTGACGACGATGCCGGCGGCGGTGGCGACGATCAGCGCCGGGATCTGGGTGACCAGTCCGTCGCCCACGGTCAGCCGGACGAAGGTGCCGGCCGCCTTTTCGAACGACATGCCGTTTTGAGCGACGCCGATGATGATGCCGGCAATGATGTTGATGAAGGTGATGAGCAGGCCGGCGATGGCATCGCCGCGCACGAACTTGGAGGCGCCGTCCATCGCTCCGAAGAAGCTGCTTTCTTCCTCGAGCTCCTGCCGGCGTTTGCGCGCCGTATCCTCGTTGATCAACCCGGACGAGAGATCGGCGTCGACGGCCATCTGCTTGCCCGGCATCGCATCGAGGGTAAACCGGGCCGAGACTTCCGCAATGCGGGTCGAGCCCTTGGTGATGACGACGAAGTTGACGATCAGCAGGATCGCGAAAACGATCACGCCGATCACGAAATTGCCGCCCATGATGAAGCCGGCGAAGGCTTCGATGATGCGCCCGGCGGCGTCGGTACCCTCGTGACCGTGGGTCAGGATCAGCCGCGTCGATGCCATATTGAGCGCGAGGCGGACCATCGTCGAAAGCAGCAAGATCGTCGGGAACGCATTGAATTCCAGAGGCTTCTCGACGAAGAGGCCGGTCAGCAGGATGAGCACGGAAAACGTGATCGAGAACGCCAGGCTGATGTCGAGAAGCCAGCGCGGAAGCGGCAGGATCAGAACGACGAGAACAGTGATGACGGCGAGCGCGAGCAGAATGTCGCCCTGGCGCAGCGAATAGACAATTCGCCGTCCCAGCTCCGGGAGGGAGATGGGATTGGCGGCAGCGGTGGTGTCGGCCACGGTCATCTGGTTTACCGGCCAGGCCAATTGAAGGAAGCGCGGCCGCCTCCCTGAGCCGCCGCCGGCGCAGGCACGGCCATGCCCTCGCCGGCATACTCGCGCAGTTTGTTGCGCAGCGTTCGGATTGAGATGCCGAGGATGTTCGCGGCATGGGTGCGATTGCCGAGGCAGTGGGATAGCGTGTCGATGATCAGATCACGCTCGACGGCAGCGACCGTGCGTCCCACCATGACGGTCCCGGACGCTGCGTCGCCCGAACCGGTCGCGGTCTCTTCGCGATGCGAGGGCAGCAGTCCTTCGGCGGTGACGACCGATCCGACGGCGAGCACGACGGCGCGATGGATCACGTTCTCGAGCTCACGGACGTTGCCGGGCCAGCCGTAGCCGACCAGCGCGTGCTCGGCTTCGGCGGAAAGGGACAGCCGGGAGATGCCGTTCAAGGCCGCGTACTTGTCGAGGAAATGACGGGCGAGAACGAGGATGTCGCGCGGCCTCTCGCGTAGCGGCGGCAGGCGCAGGGCGACGACATTGAGGCGGAAATAAAGATCGTTGCGGAAGCGGCCGCGGGCGACCTCTTCCTGTAGATCACGGTTGGAGGTGGCGATAATGCGGACATCCACCTTCACCGGGCCGGTGCCGCCGACGCGGTCGATCTCGCGCTCCTGGATCGCCCGCAGCAGCTTCGGCTGCAGCCGGAGGTCCATTTCACTGATCTCGTCGAGAAGAAGGGTTCCGCCGTTGGCTTCCTCAAATCGTCCGATCCGCCTTGCCGCCGCACCGGTGAAGGCCCCTTTCTCGTGCCCGAACAGCTCCGATTCCATCAGTGTTTCGGGGATGGCGGCGCAATTGACGGCGACGAACCGCTGGGTCGCCCGACGGCTCTTGCTGTGCAGGTAGCGGGCGACGACTTCCTTGCCTGTCCCGGACTCGCCGACGATGAGGACGCTTGCTTCGGATGCGGCGACCCGATCCGCAACTGCCAGGATTTCGGCCATACGGGCATCGGCATGGATGATCGCCGACCGGCTTTCCCCGACCGTGGCCAGGATGGCACCGATCAGCTCGGGATCCGGCGGCAGCGGCAAATATTCCTTGGCACCGGCTTTAACCGCGGCGACGGCGGCGCGGGTATCGGAGCCGACGCCGCAGGCGACCACCGGCAGGGTGATCCGCTCGCGCAGCAGTCCCGCGACCAGGGCGGCGACATCAAGGACGACATCAACCAGAACGAGGTCAATCGCATTCCCTGAGCGGACGACGCGGAGCCCTTCGGCAACGCCGTCGGCCTGCAGGACCTCGGCGCCGCGGCGCATCGCGATCTGACTCGCCGCGCCAAGTTGTCCCGAAAGATTGCCGATGATCAGGAGCCGCATATGAGTACCTGTATAACGAGCCTGTTCAATCGAAAACCTGGACCCGTCCCGACGGAGGAAGCACGCTGTTGAGCGCGGTTTCCAGGCGGCGCGGGTTCTCCTGCCGACCTATCGATAAGACGGTGAGGATGCACATTTGATGAACGAGCGCTTCCACTCCCGAGCGTCGCTCCAGCTTCGTCGCCAGGGGTGCGAAGATCATGTGGCCGAGCACCGCGCCATAAAGTGTCGTCAGCAACGCGACCGCCATTCCGGGACCGATTGCGGACGGCCGATCAAGATTCCGAAGCATCTGAACCAGGCCGACGAGGGTGCCGATCAGACCCATCGTCGGTGCGACATCCGCGGCCTTCCGCAGGACGTCGGCGCTCTTGCGCCGATCGTCGATGGTGGCAAACAGTTCCTGCTGCATCATGGCTTCGACCTCGGCCTCGCCGACGCCGTCGGCGACCAGGGCCAGACCCTTATCGAGGAAGTTGCTGCCCGCGATCGGATGGGGAAGGCCCTGCATCGACAGAATTCCGGCGTGTCGCGCGTAGTCCGCGATGGCGATCAGGCGCGTGGCCATAGCGCTGGGGTCGATGTCCGGCGCGCTGACGGCAAGACGAACGGCGCGCGCCGCAGCGACGACCTCGTCGACGGAATAGCAGACGACGACGGCCGAAGCCGTTCCGCCAACAACGATGAGCATTGACGGCAGATCGATAAACGATCCTGCGGAACCGCCGAGTGCGACGGCCAATGCGAGCACAACGAACGCCGCGGCGAAACCGCCCATCGCGGTCCGGTCCAAGCGAAGCCGTCGGCGCGCCTCGGGGGGCGGGACCAGCACATCAAGGTGCGAAAACGCGTTCATCGGCGGCGCTCAGCTACGGTCACTCTTGACGATTTCCGTCATTGTGACACCCAGGCGATCCTCGACGACGACGACCTCACCACGTGCTACCAGCCGGTTATTGACATAGATGTCGATCGGCTCGCCGACTTTTCGATCGAGTTCGACGACGGCGCCACGGCCGAGCTTGAGCAACTGGCTTACTTCCATCGTCGCCCGACCGAGCACTGCCGATACCTGCACCGGAATATCGTAAACGGCGTCGAGATCCTGGCCGGTACGGGGTGGAGACCGGGTGTCAGCCGGTTGCGGCGGATACGTTATCACCGCCCGGTTTCGCCGATGGACCGTCGCTTAAGGAGTCAAAGTTCGGCTGGCGAACGTCAGGCATCGCGGGCCTCTCGCTTCAATGGGTTGCTGAGGGAAGGGGGAGGAGACGGCAGATTCCGAGGAACCGCGCCGACGGTTTCTTCAAGCAATGCATCGACTTCATGCCAGAGAGAGGCCCAGTCGCGAGCGACGCCGCCCCGCGACCATTCGATCCGGCAATCGCCCTCGGCAACGGCCGTATCGCTTGCGGTCTCGACCGCGCCGGCGAATGCGGCGGCGCGGGAGACTTCGCTCAGCCGCTCGGCGAGAGGGGCGACGAGAGAGGCGGCGACACGGACTGTTACCTTCGGCATCCCGGCGATGCGCGGCAGGAACGTCGCAACGAGATCGGTGATCTCGTCGGGCGCTGTCTCGCGATAGCGGGAGGGAAGAAACTTCCGGCAGATGATCACCGCCAGGGCCGCCGATTGCTGGGCGATCTCCGCCTCTCGCTGGCGCAGATCGTCGCCGAGCGCGGCGAAATTGGCGTTTAGCGCATCGAGGGCACAGGCGGCATGGTGTTCGATCGCGGCGTGAGCCTCGGCGACACCCGATCGATGGCCTTCGGCGAAACCTTCGGCGCGCGCGTCTGCGAGGGCCCGTTCGATGTCAGACGCGGGGGCGGCATCGCCGGCATTTGCAGCGCCTGCGGATGCGGCGCCAGGCATCGAGTGGCTCTTCGACGTCGAAATCGCGATTGAACAGGAACGGATGCAAGGGGACGACCGCAGCCATCATCAGTAAACCAACTCGTCGCTGTCGCCGCCGCCGGACAGGACGATCTCGTTCGGCTTCGGCGAGCGCTTTCGCCGCGGCAACAATGGCGCTCTGCGCCTCATCCACATCCCGCAGCCGGACCGGGCCCATCGCCGCGATATCTTCGCGCAGCATCTTCGCGGCGCGCTCCGACATATTGCTGAAGAACATGTCCTTGAGCGGCTCGGAGGCTCCCTTCAGAGCAACCGCCAGCTGTTCCTTCGCGATGCGGCGCACCAGCACCTGAGTTCCTGCCGAATCGAGGCGGAGCAAGTCCTCGAAAGTAAACATCAATTGCTTGATCCGCTCGGCGGATTCGCTGCTGCGTTCCTCGAGCGCGGTCATGAATTTGTATTCGGTATTCCGATCGAAGTTGTTGAAAATCTCTGCCATGAGTTCATGCGAGTCGCGGCGACTGGTTCGCGCTAGATTGGTCATGAACTCGGTGCGGAGAGTGCGTTCTACATGATCAAGTATATCTTTTTGCACGGTCTGCATCCGTAGCATGCGTGTGACGACTTCCATTGCGAAGCTTTCGGGAAACAAGCTAAGAACACGGGCCGCATGATTTGCTCTGATCTTCGTAAGCACAACGGCGACGGTCTGGGGGTACTCGTTCTTCAGGTAATTGGCGAGAACGGCTTCATTCACGTTGCCGAGCTTGTCCCACATCGTTCGACCCGATGGTCCGCGAATTTCCTCCATGATCTGCTGGGCGCGATCAGGCTCAAGAACCTTAGACAGGAGCCGTTCGGTCGATTTCGAGGGTGCCCACGAGCGAACCGGTCGAGGACAACTGATCCGCGAATTGCGATATCAGCTTCTCGACGACGCCGGCGCTCACCGAGCCGAGGTGAGCCATGTTTTGTGACACCGTGCGGATCTCTTCGTGGTCCATCATCGCAAAGAGCTTGGCTGCATGCGTTTCGCCGATGGCGAGCATGAACAGTGCAGCCCGTTCCGGGCCGCTGATTTCCTCGAGAGTCTCTTTGATTGCCGCCATTGGCTCGCTTTCCTATTCGTCGGCGTGGAGCCAGGTGCGCACGATGGCGAGAGTTTCGTCGGGATGGTGGTCGACAATTTCCCCAACGCGCTTGAGGCTGGATGCCCGGACGCGGCCCTCGATGCGCTCGACGTTGATCATTTCTTCCTCGTTGCCGCTTACCCCAAGCCGAAGGTGCTGTTCCGGGGACGACAACCGCGAGTCGGGTGCGGCGAGCCGGGAAACGTCCCCGCCGCCGCCGGGAGGGCCGTTCGTGGCCGTCGGCAGAGCCGGCGAGGGAGGCATCGCAACGATGGCGCGCTGGATCAATGGCCGGACGACAAGCACAAGAACGAGGATTGAGAACAAGAATAGCGCGAAATATTTGGCAGCAAGGATGATGTCGTGCCGATCAAACCCGAACAGCGATAAGTCTGAGGGCTCCTCTGCTCCGGTCTCGGCCTCGGCAAAACGCATATTGACGACTTCAACGGTATCGCCGCGGTCTTTGCTGAAGCCGACCGCGTTGCGCACGAGCCCGGCAAGCTGGTCCAATTCCTCCTGCGGTCGCGGGCTGTAGGTTCGTGTTCCGTCGGCCGCGATCGCGTAGGTTCCGTCGACGAGAACCGCAACCGAGAGGCGTTTCACGATTCCGGCCTCGCGGACGTGATTGATCACCTTCTTCGAAATCTCGTAGTTGACGGTTTCCTCACTGTGCTTGTCGGCGCTGAGCGTTGTCGGCCCACCGGCGTTGGTCGCGGCATCGGGCAGATTGGTTGCGACGCTTACGGCAGAGGCTGCGTCTCTCTCGCTGTTCGAGCCGCTCTGGTCGACGGTCTGAGTCGAGCGGACCACCTGGCCATCCGGATCGAAAATCTCTTCGCTGGTGTTGATGAGGTCGAAGTCCATGTCGGCGGAGACTTCGGAACGCACCTTGCCCGCTCCCACGGTCCGCTCGAGCAGTTGGTCGATCGTCCGCGCGAGCCGGCTTTCGACCTGACGGCGCCGTTCATCCGCTCTGCCGTCGCCGGGGTTGCCGCTGCTTCCGTCGTCTTGGCTGGAGCTGAGGAGGGTGCCTTGCGCATCGACGATCGAAATGCGACCTACCGAAAGTCCGGGAACAGCGGTCGAAACGAGATGCTGGACGGCCGAGACCTGTGCAGGGGTGAGGCGCGCCGAGCCGCGCATCTGCAGGAGCACCGAGGCGCTGGGTTCCTGCCGTTCGCGGCTGAACAGGTCGCGGCGGGGGATGACGAGGTGGATCCGCGCCGACTTGACGCTGGCAATCGATCGGATTGTCCGCGCCAGCTCACCTTCGAGGGCGCGCACGAGATTGACGTTTTGCAGAAAGCTGGTGCTGCCGAGGGCATCGGCCCGATCGAAGATTTCATATCCGGTCGAGCCGCCCGACGGCAGTCCCTGCTCGGCGAGCGTGATCCGCAAACGTCCCACCTGATCGCTCGGCACGTAGATGGCGGTGCCGTCTTGACCCAGACGGTAAGCGACCTTCGCCATGTCGAGATGTTGGACGATGCGCGACGCATCTCCCATATCGAGATCGGCGTAGAGCAGGGACTGGCTCGTCTCGTTCGAGGCGAACATCATCCATCCGAAGGCGGCGATCATCAGCGATGCGACGACCCCGATGACCGCCAAACGGACCGGTCCGAGCGTGCGAAACAAGACGACGAGCTTCTGCATGTCCGTCCCTTGCGTGTCGCCCACCCCGACGCAGGGTGTCGGAGCGATGCGTTGGCGACAACGCTAGGGCCGGGCGATTGAAGAAGCCGTTAACGTCCGTTGTTGTCTTGACGCGACGGCGCGGGGCCGTCGTCCTCTGATCCGGAGGCGAAACCGCTTCGGTGCTCAGCGCTTGATGTGGACGAGTTCGTCGAGCATTTCGTCGGCCGTCGAAATGATCCGTGTTGCCGCGGAATATGCCCGCTGCACGACGATCATGTTGGTGAACTCCTGACCGATATCCACGGTCGATGCTTCCAGCGCCGACTGCTCAAGCTTGCCGGCCCCCCCGCTTCCCGCCTGGCGAAGGGTGGGATTGCCGGAGTCCTCGGTGGCGAGCCAAGCGTTGCCGGACTTGCCGACCAGCCCGTCGGGGTTGACGAACGTGGCGATCGGCAGACGATAGATCGGACGCTGGTCGCCGTTGTCGAAGAGCGCCGACATCAGCCCATCCGGCGAGATAGAGATACCGGTAAAGACACCGAACCGGGAGCCGTTCTGTTCGATGGCTCCGGGTGAGAACTCACTGCCGAACTGCGTGAAGCCGTTGGTCTGGTGCGGTGTGCCGAAATCGAGAGCGATCGATGACACGTCGATCTGGCCGTCTCCGTCCAGGTCGGCGCTGCCGTCCATGGGTGCCGCGCCGCTTTCGAAGCCGACGACATCCATCGTCTGGACGTGGAACTCCTTCGGCAGACCGTCTTCACCGAACTGAACGGCCGGCGTGCCGGCGGCAACATCTCGCTTGAGGACGGTGAATGTCGAAGACTGGCGGGTTGCCGGAAGGCCGCCGGCCGACACGCCGTTCGGGTCTACGGCAATGTCGTCGGTGAGGCCGGTGATCAGAAGAACGTTTGTATTGCTTGCCTTTACGGACGCGGGATCACCGGCAATGCCCGCATCAGCGTTGATCACATCGCGCAGGTCGGCGACGACATCGGCGATGCTACGTTTGTTGACCCCACTCGCATCAGCAACCTGAATCTCCCCCCTCCCGGAGCGCCGTTGACGAAGGTGTAGGTGCTTGAGCCGATCTTAATGCTCTGACCCGCGTCGGGGACGGCGGTGAACTCGAGCTGGCCGACGCTCCGATAGACGTCCGAGCCGTCCCGCAATGTAGCCACGGCGGTTCCGGTCGGCGGTTCAACTGTCAGGTCCCACTGATTTGCCGCCATCTTCGTGAACTTCAGACTGACGGCATTGCTGGCGCCGAGGGAGTTGTAAAACTGGACATCGACATTATGCGAGGCGTTCAACGCATCGGCCGCCGGCAGGTTGGCGCTGCTCGAAATCCGGCTCGTCGCTTCGGCCGTACCATTGACCCGGTTGAGATTGACGGTCTCCAGGTAATCGGTGGAAATGATGTTGGTGTTGGGAAAAGCGGAACCACTTCCCTGCGGAAGGATAACGTTTCCAAGAGCGTCGGTCGGCCAAGCCTGTAGATAATAACCTCCCGTATTGCGCAGAAAGCCCTGGCTGTCCTGAGAAAATGCTCCAGCACGTGTGAAAAGAAACTGATCCGATGATCCCGGTGTCCTGACGCCATTGACGACGACAAAACCATCTCCGGAAATGGCGATATTCGTATCTTGTCCGGATGACTGCAAGACACCCTGCATATCCGCCGTTACATGGGGACGCGACTGGACGCCACCTGCGGAGTACTGGGTGGGGGTCGCCTGTTTCGTTACCAGGCTCTGGAAGTCGACACGAGTGGTCTTGTAGCCGATCGTATTGACGTTGCTGATGTTGTCGGCGATCGCGGCCATTGCGCTGGACTGTGCCGAGAGGCCGGAAACACCTGAACTCATCGCGCCGAAGAGACTCATGGGGGTGTCCTTGTGCGTGTCTGGGATTGCTACGGGAAGCGCTATTTGGCCGAGGAAACCGAGCGTGATCGGTCGTTCACGGAAAGCACGTTCGCCAAGGCGACGCGGTGATCACCGAGGATCAATTCCGGCTCCGCGCCGTCGTTCGCCACCCCGGTTACGGTGGCGAGAACACTGGTGTCGACGGCGAGCGCGGTGCCGTCCTTACCGACGGCGTAGACCGACAAGGCATAAGATCCGGCCGGCAGGGCGTTGCCGTTCGCGTCCAGGCCATCCCAGGTGAATGCATGGGTGCCTGCCGAGGTCTCGCCACGGCTCGCCAACACGGCATTACCCTTCTGATCGCGAATGACGATCTGCGTTTCCGCCGCCTGCTCGGGAAGCGTGTAGGTTCCGCTCGCGCCCTCGCCGGTGAGGCTGATCTCAGACCCTTTGACCTCGACCGCACTGCCGATGTAGTTGACAAGGTTGCTCGCCTGCGACGCTTTCTGCAGTGCCAGCATCTTTTCCAGGTTGCCGTTCTGGTAAATCTGCTGCTCGACGCTGGCAAACTGGACGAGCTGTTGGGTGAATTCGTTGGCGTCCATCGGCTGTAGCGGATCTTGGTGCTGCAGCTGGGTGATCAGCAGGGTAAGAAAGCGATTGAGATTGTCGTTCAGCTGCGCACTGTCGGTGGCCGCCCGACTCGCACCGGTGCTGGTCGTGGCGCTGGTCGTTGCATCAAGAAACACCTCTCGTCTCCTCTTTTTCCACTAAGCCCGGATGTCCAGGCGGCCGGCCGACAACCGTCGCCACGCCGGCGTTGCGATCGCGACGTCGTCGTGCTCGGAACCTTCTGCGAAGGCAAACGGCGACCGCTGCAAGGGCGCGCCCGGCTGCCCCGGTGAGCGGCCGCTGTTCGAGCTCAGATCGAAGCTGAGGCTGTCTGCATTTGCCTTGAAACCGGCAGCGTTGAGCGATTCTTCCAGCGAATGCGCTTCTCTGCGCAGCAGATTGAGCGTATCCGGACTGTCGGCCACGATGACAGCGGCAAGGCGGCCGTCACGATGAAAATCAAGGCGGATATCGAGACGGCCGAGGTTGTCGGGTTCGAGGGCGATGTGGAGATGGCTGAGCCCGTTCTTGGCGCCGCGTGCCATGTGAAGAGCGATCTGCTCCGATAAGGCTCGAACAGGGGTCGCCGGCTGTTCCGAGGTGGGGCCTGCGGAGGAGGCGGTCTCCGCGGCGGGCGTTCCCGGTGCCCCGGCCAGCCGGGGGGATTCCCCCCGATCGTCCCCTTGGTGCGACATCTGATCGTCGTCGGATCGCGTTCCCTCGTCCGCGGCCGCTGCGGCGGGCACTGCAGCAAGCTGTCCTTCTTTCGGTGCCGGTGTCGCCGGAGCGGCTTTGTCGATCTGCACCGCGGGTGAGCCACCCTTGCCGGGCATAGAGCCAATCACGCCGGCCGCAGCGGATGCTCCGATGGGGTGCGGAGGCGACGGCGTCGTCGCCATATCGCCGGCGTCGCCCGGTCCGGTTGGTGCTGCTGCGGTGATCGCTGCGTTGATCCCCTCCGACTGCGCCTCGAGGCTCGCCGCGAAGCCTACCGCCGCACCATCCGCAAGCGGCTGTGACTGCTCCGGCGAAGGAAAACCGCTGCCCTGAGAACAAGCTTGCGCCTTACCTCCCTCGGCCGCGCCCAATTCCGCGGAGGACGTGACGGAGCCTCCGCCGGGACCGGCGGGTTCGTCCGTCATTAGGGTATGTATCGCGGGCGTGCCCGGATCGGCATCGCCAGCTGACGTCGCGGGTACTGCGTCATCATTGGCACGGCTCGGTATCGAGGCGGGAGGGGAGATGGACGGGACCGCGCGGGCGTCCGCATCGTCCGTCGAAGGCGCTTCATCCTGCGCAGCCTGGTCGTCGTTGTCACCGCGGCGGGCGGTCTCGTTATGGCCGGCGATGGAATTCCGCGCGGTGTGATCGGACGAATCACGATCGGAGACGGCGGACTTGTCGGCTCGCGGGCCTCTCGAGCCGGTACCGGCGGACGGCGCCTGCGCACCGGCCAACAGGAGATTGAACGGCGGCTCACGGTCGCTCCGGCGTGTCTCTTGACGCGCGAGCAAGGCGGTGGGTGGCCTGCCCGTATCGAAGACAGAAGGTCCCGTATCGGTGATCACAAGCGATCTCCTAAGGATGGTCGGCCTTACCAGAGCAAACGCCGGGCCACCGGAACTTCAACGACAACTAATTGAAACGAAATGATAAAGCTGTTTCGCGCGGGAAGGAATCCGGCGCCGGCATCGTTCCACTGGGTAAGATTTTCCGGGACCGCGAGCGATCCTTGCCGGGCGTGGCGGCAGATGTCGGCAACCTCTAGCAATTTTACATAGAAAAAAATATTTCGACACTACCTACGCGCGAGCATACAATCTGGGGATGTTGCGGGCGTTAGAAGTACGCTCGTTATTGCCATCTCAGAAAGGAGATACCCTATGGTTGACAAAATGACCCTCTCCGCGTCGTCCCGCTCAAATCTTCTGTCCCTGCAGCGGACGGCGGGCATGATCGCCACCACGCAGAACCGGCTGTCGACCGGCCTCGCGGTGAGCTCCGCCATGGACGATGCGGTGAAGTATTTCCAGGCGAAGTCGCTCAACAGCCGGGCAAAGGACCTCGGCGAGCGCAAGGACGCGATCGATCAGGGTGTCAGCACCCTTGATGCGACCTTGAAGGCGACGGATGCGATGGAAAATCTGGTCAGCCGGATGAAGGGCCTGGTCGAGGCGTCGCGCAGTCAGACAACCGCCCAGCGCACCGAGACGGCGAAGCAGCTCACCGAGCTGCACAATCAGGTTGCGCATCTGGTCGAGGACGCCACCTACAAGGGCTTAAATCTGCTGAACAACGGCTCTGCAAAGCTGACGGTTCGCTTCAGCGACAAGTCCGACTCGAAGATCGAAGTGGACGGCGTCGACTTCACCGCCGAGAATTATTTGCTGAAGGCGGACGGTACCGCTGCAGGAGTTGCTGTTGACGGCGACGTTGCAACTGGTCTTGGCTTTACCAAGGCCCTCGATGCCTACGACTTCACCGATGCGACCGACGTAGCGACGTACAGTGACCGATGCGAACAACGCGGTTCTCGCGCTAGAGGCGACGATCGACAACATCCGCGCCAAGTCTTCGGTCATGGCGACGAATGCCGACATCCTCAAGGTCCGTCTTGACTTCACCAAGGACTACGCCAGCGTGCTTTCCGCCGGCGCCGACAAGCTGACGCTTGCCGACCTGAATGAGGAAGGCGCCAACCTGCTCGCTCTGCAAACTCGTCAGCAGATCGGCATTCAGGCCCTTTCTTTTGCCGGTCAGTCGGAACAGTCGGTTCTGTCCCTGTTCCGGTAATCATACGACGAAGCGTTCGACGGCGGGGAGGCGAGTGCCTCCCCGTTTTTTTTGGTTGGCACGATTCATCCGACGCGGGGGCTCCTGCACATTGGATGTTCGCAAAGGCTTAATGCTTCGGGTGCAGAATGGACACTGAGCATGTCCATCGAGATTCGGGACGGAAAGGAAAAGCCGAGTGTCACTCGTGGTGCATCTCCGTAGAGGTCAGCAAGTCATTGTTAACGGTGCGGTGCTGGAGAATGCCAGCGACCGGAGTATTTCCCTTAGCATAAGAAACGGAGCAGCGGTGCTGCGCTCAGACGATATTCTTGTGCCGTCCGCAGCCGTTACTCCGGCGAGCCGCGCTTACTACTCACTGCAATGCGCTTATCTCTTTTCCGACCATACGGACTCGCATCTCACCACCTTTTACGACCTCCTCGCCGGCTACCTTGAAGCTGCGCCAAGCGCCACCGGAACAGCCGGCGAGATTTGCGCCGCTATCGATGCGGGCAACCTGTACGCTGCGCTGAAATCGGCGCGGGCGCTCCTCCAACACGAAAGAAAGGTCCTGTCGCATGTCGAAGCCCGACTTGCCGAAGAGCTACATGGCGCCGCCGGCGGCGGGGAATCCCCGAAAGACGGAGGCGTGGGCGCTGACACAGGCTGCGATCAGGCTGAAGGCGGGTCAGGATTCCCGCGATCGTGAGGCGATGCTGGCGGCTGTGCGTCTCAACTGGCGCCTGTGGACCATCATCCAGTCCGAATTGCTCGATCCCATGTCCACCGTGCCGCTCGAAGTCCGCGTCAATGTTCTATCCCTGTCGCGTTTTGTCGACGCCAGAACCGTCGATTTTCTTGCCGTCCCGCTGGCGGCCAAGCTCGACCCGCTGATCGTCATCAATCGCGAACTGGCGCGCGGCTTGTACACAAATCCAGGTGCGACCGAACCGACCGGGACCGAAGCCGGCATCGTCGACCATGAGGAAGCCGGCACCGAGCCGGACACGGTAGCTCCCAGGGCGCCCGCAGGATCGATCCGGCTCTCGATCTAGTGCCGGCTCCGAGTTGCACGATCGGCACAACCCGCTGCCGTGGACCAAGTCAGCCAATCGTGACGCTTTCACGCGGCGATTTTAAGAGGGTCGCCGGGCCGAAACCGTCGTAAACCCGACGAATTGGTGATGCCGCTCGCGGCTTGATCCCTGAGATCCGTCTGTGCTCTGAGCGGCTCATAGCGGGTCGGTATCGGTCAGTTACTGCAAACGCATGAGGCGGCGGAACCGTATGCGGAACGTGACGTTACACCCCTGTTGCCGTTCCGCATCGGAAAGAGGAGATGGACATGATTCGGACGATGGCCGTTACGATGGCTGTACTTGCCGGCCTCAGCGTTGGTGCTTGCGACCGCGGTGGCTCGTCGCAGAGTGGAACAATGCCCGAGCCGAAGATGCAGCCGAAGCCGAGCGAACAACAGACACAAACTCCGCAGGTTCCAGCATCTCCCGCCCCGATGACCCGTTGACCGTCGTCCGCCGGGCGTCGCCGCTGCCAAATTAGCTCCGGCGGCGCCAGGTGGGACCACGTGCTCGAACGTGGTCCTGAACTCACTTCGACGACGATGAGATGATTGAGCCCGAACCGCGCTGCGCAAGCGGTGGGGGCTTGCCGCGCGGAAGCGGCTTGGCGCCCAGCCGCCCCACCCTCCTTCCCGAAGGTGCGCCCGCTCTCCCGAAGAAACGCGTGGAAGGGCTCTTGTACGGGCGTGTCGCGCTACCGTCGCAAAGCGGTTGCTTTTATGAAGCGACAGTTGGGCGTAATTTGCCTGCTGGCGGGGCGCCCGGTGAGCAACCTTCTGGCGCAGGGCGTGCTGAGGGCAACGAGGCGGCGGAAACGAAAACTCTTCCGCAGAACGGACCCCTGCTGTGCTGTTGACCCGACGTTCGCAGAACGGTATTCCTTCCTCGGATGGGGAATCGGCTTCCGTGCGTATCCGCGAGAAGCCTGAACACGACGAGCCTTTGCTGATCAGGATCATCCCTTCAAACGGTTAGCTTTGTGTGACGAACGCACTCGCGCGATCGCCGTACCAGGGCTATCGTGGCAGCCGTGGTCAAGATGGAAAGATGTCGCACATGCTCCTGTGCGATCGGGTCGGCACATGGGGGACTGCCAATCACAGCAGTTGCGCGAGCCTGGCGTAAGTGCGGCGGCGTTTAACGCGCGGAGAAAATAAATGCTTCCCAACCTGATCATCGCCGGGTTCCCGAAATGCGGAACGACGTCCTTGTTTACCTGGCTGGCCGATCATCCGCAGGTTCAAGGTTCTACAGTGAAGGAGACAAACTACTTCGTTGATCCCGGGACACATTCCTTTCGGTCGCATGCGAACTTCCGTGACCACGGGCTTAGTGGATACGAGGCATTTTTCCCTGCCGATAGTGGCGCGGCCATTATCCTCGAGGCGACCCCGCAGTATGCCTACCAGCAAACGGCACTTGCGGAAGTGCCAGATCTGCCGACGAACCCGAGGCTGATCTTTGTCGTGCGAAATCCCGCTGATCAAATATTTTCACTATACACATACTATCGAAGTAACTTCACCTTTTTTGATGCCGGCATTTCATTTTCACAATTTCTTGATTTGGTAAAAAAGCGGGACAGCGCAATTGGCAAAAACGAATTACTGCTTAATGCTTTGGAGAACTGTGATTATCAAGCGCATATACAAAAGTGGATCCGACGAGTCGGGAACGAACGTGTTTTAGTATATATCTTCGAGGACATGAAAGCCGATAAACGACGGTTCATGCAGACGTTAGCAGCGGACATTGGAATCGAACCTGAGTTTTATGAACACTACCATTTTCGGATTGAAAATTACAGCTACAAGGTTCGCAGTTATCAGCTACATCAGTTGAATATTCGCATTCGGAAGGTATTGCCGATTCCGCAGCGCAGCAGGCTTTGGCGAGGCCTCCGATCAGTTTATCGCAGTCTCAACACGCGACCTCACGACAAGGCGATGCCCGCCCGAGATCAAGCCGCTTTCCGGGCTCTGAAGGACGAACTAACGCCACGCTACGAGGAACTGGTGCGCCACCATTCGTCGACCGGCATACTCGGAGTTACCACCGCGCGTGCTCGCACTCGGGATCTCAGTTTCAGTCGCTAGTCTCGGGGGCGAAAACAATCGGTGCTGGTTGTTTTGGGGAGCCTCAGGATCAACGGCGTCATGCGCGCTCACACATCGGCCGGTACCGCGCCAGGGGGCCGGGAGCCGACGCGGAGAACGCCTTCTTGTAAAACGCGCTCTTGCCGGCGCCTGCGAGGGCGGATGGGCAAACCCCCGAGACCTGCACAATGCAGGGAAGCAGTAAGCGCCATCCGCTTCCCGCTGAACGGAGGCGGATTTGACGCAAAAGGCGGCCGCGTAAAACACGTCGGCACGTTGCCGTCGCAACTGAACCAACCTGTAGCTGAAAAAAGGCAGAAACAAGCTTGATGTCGCAGGTTCGTAACGTTGTTGTCCTATCGGACTACGCCTTTTTTAAGGGCGGTGCGGAGAAAATTGCTCTTACCAGTGCCGTTGCTTTGGCGAACGCCGGCTTGAATGTCGTGCTTTTTTCGGCTGTTGGGCCAGTTGTTGAAGGACTCTGAACCGCTTGCTGCGAGGCACTGCCTTAATCAGGACGACATTCTTTCGGATCCCGACCGGCTCCGCGCCATGACAAGAGGGTTGTGGAACAGGACGGCGAAAGCCGAACTTACCAGGGTCCTCGGCGCATTCTCACCGCAGAATACGATTATCCATGCCCATCAGTGGAATAAGGCGCTCACCGTAAGTGTCTTTGACGCCGTGCGGAGGGGTGGGTTCCAGTTCGTGCTGACTCTGCACGACTATTTCATTGCATGCCCGAACGGGGCGTTTCTTGTATTTCCAAAAAATGAAATTTGTGAGCGGACGCCGCTGTCTGCAAGCTGTATCGCGTGTAACTGTGACGCACGAAGCTTCAGTCACAAGATGTGGCGAGCGTCTCGGCATATGATCCAGAATAAAATATATCGTCTGCCCAGCTTCACAAAACACTGTATTTACGTATCCGCATTCAGTCAGGAAGTTCTAAAGCATCACCTGCCACAGGAAACGAAGTGGTATCATGTTTCCAATCCGTCCGATTTCGGCGACGTCGATCAGGTTGATGTGGCAGACAACCACTCATTCTTGTTTGTCGGACGCTTGTCGGCCGAAAAAGGTGCGACTTTGTTCGCTGAGGCCGCGAGGGAAGCCGGAGTTCAGGCCGTATTCGTCGGTGATGGAGAGGAAAAAGCGGCGATTTCGGGGGTTAATCCCGATGCAACGGTCACGGGGTGGCTGGACCGCGACGCGCTCCTGAGGCGCTACCGTGAGGCACGGGCTCTCGTCTTTCCGAGCCTGTGGTACGAGTGTCAACCGCTTGCGATTTTAGAGGCCTTATCTCTCGGCCTGCCGGCGATCGTTACGGATCGATGTGCGGCTTCGGAAGCCGTGATCGATGGCGTTAACGGTTATCGCTTCCGACGAGGAAACGTCGCCGATCTTGTCGAGAAGATCAGGTATTTGCAGGATGACAGGCACGCGGCCAGTCTGTCGGACCAGGCCTACAAAATTGCTCGGAGCAGCACGCCCGGTATGGAGGAGCATGTGCGAAAGTTGATCGATGTGTACGACCAGGTGCTAATGCGCAACTAAGTTTCGCTGCTCTGCGGCGGTACAGTCGTGATCCGAATGAGGTGAGGATCGGCGATCGAGTATCGGCGCGTGAGGTAGAATAACCTGAACCCGGGTAGCTGTTGAGAAAACGAGAGGCGGAAGTTTGCTGTGCCCTCACCCAAGCGTCTCATTCTGGTAACCGGCTGCTCAAGGTCCGGGACGACCGCGATCGGATCGAACTTGGCGCTGGCCGGGAACACGCATTACGTTTATGAGCCCTTTAATTCCCAGACTGGCCTGACTTGCATCCACGATCGCTTTCCTGTGCCTGGTGCCGGTCAATTCCCGATAGAGCTTCTTGATGAGTGTGTCGAACATATCCGTACGCTCAATATGAACTTGAAGCCCGGGCTGCTGGCTCGGGACACCGGGTGGCGGCGCGTATTCAAAAGGTATCTCGGTAGTCGAACGCGACTGTCATACCTCGGATGTCGCTTACACGTGCACCTGAAGACAATCATCTGGAAGGATCCGCTGGCTGCCTTCGCAGCCGAAGCGGCCGCCATCCGCCATGAAATACCGGTTGTTGTGACCGTACGTCCGCCCGTGGCGGTTGCTGCGAGCTTCAAGCGAATGGACTGGACGCCGCCCGTTGCCGAGCTTGACCGGCGGCTAAGCAGTACCGGTCTCGATGGCGGCGAAGAATATGTGCTCCGTTATCAGGAGAAGCTGGAACAGTCTTCCATAGCAGCGGCTGTCCTTTGGAGGATGGTGTATAGTGCCTTGCTGAGAGCGTTGGACAAGTCTCCTCTCGTATATTTTGTGAACGTGCAGGATTTTGTTGATAGACCAGTGGAGCGATATCATTTTCTATACGATCGTTTAGAACTGCCGTGGTCACGCGGCGTTAAATCCAGGCTCGCGCAAAGGCACAAGGACAGTGGAAACGGCAGCAGAAAAACAGAGAAGATGCCGCAGCGCGCGCATATAGCGAACCGTAACCTCCGCGAGATCAATGAATACGGACGGAAGTTACTTGCGCCTGAGGATATTGCTCTGGTTGAAGAAATAACCGGCGACATGTGGCCTGACGTTCAGGCGTCCTGCCTGACGTGGTAAAATCCAATATAAGACACCCTGTGGATATAGCCGGTAAGAGGCTAATCGCCAGGCTACTACCGCCGATTGCGAAAGAAGCGCGTAGCCCTAAAGCAAATGAACGAACGGCACATCATGGAAAGCGGCGCTCGCACAATCCCTAATTTCTTCGTTGTTGGCGCGGCCAAAGCGGCGACGACGACCTTGCACGCTATTCTCGACCGCCATCCGGAGGTGTATTGCCCGCCGCTGAAGGAGCCGGGGTACTTTGCCGATGCTAATGCGCCACAAATATTCGACCCGTTTTCGGGGCGGCCGCCCTTCGATGGCACCTCGTACGTTCGGGGCGCCATGGCACATCACGAGCAGGTCGCGTATATTAAAGATGCAGAAATTTACCGGCTGCTGTATCGCCGCGTCGGCGGTGAGAAGGCGGTGGGGGATTTCTCCACCGCATACTTGTGCTCGGTTGATGCTGCTGAAAAAATAAGGGCGTTTAATCCCGCGGCAAAAATTATAGTCGTACTTCGAGAGCCGATAGAACGCGCACTTTCACACTATAAGATGGATCAGGCGATCGGGCTTGTCTCGGCCTCGTTCAGCGAATTGGTCCGGGCGGAACTAGATGCCCTTCACGATACAACCAAGTCCGCACCCTGGTATATCCGTCTGGGTCTTTACGCCAGCCAGGTCGAGCGCTTTTTGAGTCGGTTTCCGAAAGATCAGGTGAAAATTATTCTGTTCGAAGACTTTTGCGGAGCACGCGGGGAAATCATAAGCGGGATCGAAACATTCCTTGAGGTCACGCCCCAAGTATCGCATCTGGATATGGTCGTGAATAAGTCGGAACAGCCGAGAAGTCGTGAGATCGTGCGGTTGATAGAGAGAATGAATATCCGGCCAATGATCCGCAAGATGGTCCCGAGACCGGTAATTGATCTCGGAAAACGAATACTATATAAGCCTTACAAAGAAAAACCGGCTGTGGAGCCAGAAGTACTTGCGCAGGTTCAAGAAGTGGTGGAACCGGATGTGAGACGATTGGGCACCTTGATCAATCGCGATCTGAGCCATTGGCAAGCATCAGCGCAGCGAGGAGAAAAAACAACGCGAAGCTTCGCCGCTTCCGACTCCTAAGGCGGAGGGCACACCATATCCGGGGGGAAACAGGTCTGCTGCCGGCGTCAAGTATTTCGCGCCATATGTAGCCAAGCGCGGCGGAGCGAACCGAACAGCCTTTACACTTCAGTCGAGGGCGACGGCGTGCGATTCAGCCGTGGTCCCGACCATCAGCGGCCTCATGACCGCAACGATGCGTCAGCGGTGGAGGATCATCCGGCCTGAGACGAAAATGGAGAGTGTTGGCTGGGGCGGGAGGATTCGAACCTCCGAATGCCGGAACCAAAATCCGGTGCCTTACCGCTTGGCGACGCCCCAATAAAGACGGGCGAAGTTAGCCATTATTGTGTGTGTCCGCAACCGGGGCTGCCGCAATCCACCATCCGGGATGACGCCGGCGGAGCTGCCGGGCGCGTCGTTCGGCGGAAGCCGCATCGGCGAACAATGCGAAGCAGGTGGCGCCCGAACCGCTCATCCGAACAACGAGCAAATCCTCCAGGGCGGCAAGCGCGGCAAGCACGTCGGCGATCGGAGGGCAGAGGTGCACCGCGGCATCCGTCAAATCATTGCGCCGTTCAGCCAGCACGCGCGCGAATGCGAAGGCATCAGCCGGCGGGTCAACAAAGCGCCCGGTCTGCGAGAACCGGCCTCGGCGGCCAGCAAACACGGCGGGCGTAGGGAGTTCGACGCCGGGATTAGCGAGAAGAAGGGCGCAGCGTGGCAAGGGCGGTGCCGGGTCCAATACCTCGCCGATCCCACCGGCAAAAGTGGTCCGGCTGGCCAGACACATCGGGACGTCGGCACCGAGCCCGAGGGCCACTTCCGCCATCCGCCGCATGGGAAAGTCGAGACGCCAAAGGTCGGCGAGCGTGCGCAATCCCGCCGCCGCGTCCGCAGAGCCGCCGCCGATACCGGCCGCCGGGGGAAGCTGTTTGCACAGCCGTAGCGCGGCGCCGCGGGACTGATGAGCTGCTGCGGCAAGAGCGTTCGCGGCACTGATAAGGCTGTTGCGGGAGTCGGTCGGCACAGCCGCCGCGAATGGCCCTTCCACGGTGAGGGACAAGTGCTCCGCAACTGTCGCGCACACCACGTCGCCGATGTCGGGAAAGACGACGAGGCTATCGAGAAGATGGTAGCCGTCGGTGCGTCGGCCAACAACATGGAGGTAAAGGTTAACCTTGGCCCGGGCAAATGACCTTGCGCCGGCCGACCCCGCCACGCCGCTCACGGTTGGACGATACTCGCTTCGCGAACTAGCCCTTCGCTCAACTTCCTTTCGAGTGCCGCTCTCAGGTCCGGTTCCGGGTCGCGGGCCAGCGACGCGCGCCACTGAAACCGCGCTTCACGCTGCCGGCCGGCCGCCCAGTACACATCGCCCAGATGATCGTTTATGACCGGATCTTCGGGCTTTAGTTCAACCGCCCGCTCAAGCTTCTCGACCGCGTCGTCGTAGCGACCCAGCCGGTAGAGAACCCATCCCAGGCTGTCCACAATATAGCCGTCGTTCGGCCGCAGCTCGGCGGCGCGGACAAGCATTTCTTCGGCGCGTGCAAGATGTTTCCCCTGCTCGACCCACGAATAGCCCAGATAGTTGAGGACAAACGGCTGATCCGGCTCGAGTTCCAGCGCCTTTAGAAAATCGGCCTCAGCTCTATCCCACGCTTTCATTCGTTCGAGCGCAATGCCGCGGGCGTAGAGCAGGCGCCAGTAACTCCGATCTATGGAGCCGATGCGCGCCACCGCCTCGTCATAGCTTTCCACTGCCTCGGCGTACCGATCCAGCCGCCTTAGCTCATCACCGAGCTGAATCAGCGGCTCCGGCGCCTTGGGTCGTTCCTTCGCCATTACTCTGAGCAATGCCGCCGACTTATCGAACTGGTTCAGGGAGTCGAGATTGCGGGCGGCGGCCAGACGGGCGATCCAGGACAGAGGCGATGCGCGCTCGATGCTCTGATAAACGCGGTTCGCATCGACCAACCGATCAGAGTTCTCCAACAACTCAGCGACGACGAGCTGAAGCGCCGGAAAATTCGGTTTGAGATAGAGACCGAGCTGACCGAGGGCGAGTGCCTGCTCCCGCTGGTTCTGCCGGACGGAAATGGAGGCTGCATCGAAAAGTGCCTCGGCAGCTCCGTCGCGAAGGCTCGCGATCTTCGGAATGGTTTTCGCACCGGCGCTCCGCGACGCCGTTAGATCGAGGAGCGACGCCTCTTCGCCGTGTGTGGTGATATAGCGCTGAAAGATCTCGGTCGCCGCTTCCGGTTTGCCGGCGCGGGCATAGACGGCACTTGCCAGCTCCGCGAGGCGGAGCCACGGCTCCGGCTGATTGGCGAGCACCACCGCGAGTTCATCGGCTGCCTTGCCGGGCGATCCTGCCGCATCAAGCATCCAGGCGGCGTGCATGTGGGACAGAAAGGCGATGGGCGGCATCTCCTGCAGTTCCGCCAGTGCCTTCGCTGCCCCGACCTCGTCGTGCCGGGCATGCAGGGTCCAAGCGCGGAGCAGCGGACCGGCGACATCGAAGACGGTGCCGGCGGGAAGACGGTCAAGCAGCGCCTCGGCCTCGGCAGGGCGACCGTCGTGCAAGCGGCCAACAGCGACGACAAATGCGGCGAGACCATTGTCGGGCTGGAGCTTCAACAGCTCCTGCGCCACGCGAATGCTTTCGGCGACCTGCCCGGCCAGAAGTGTTGCGGTGACGGCACGGCCGTACAGCATCGGATCGTGTGGCGACTGTTTCAACGCCGACACATAAAACGCGGCAGCCTCGACTTCTTCGTGCTCGCTTCTCGCATGTCGGGCCGCCAGATAGCTTCCTGCGACATTTTGCTCGGCCGACGGTTGATCCGCGTCGGTCCGCCCGCGTACGCTCTGCCAAGCGACAGACGCCGACGCCACCGCAAGAATCAGCACAAGGGCCGCGCGTATCACCCGGTTGCCGATCCAGCGCCGCAATGGTCGCGGCCGGTCCTTACATGTTGGGATAGTTCGGGCCACCGCCGCCTTCCGGGACGACCCAGTTGATGTTCTGGGTCGGGTCCTTGATGTCGCACGTTTTGCAGTGCACGCAATTCTGCGCGTTAATTTGCAAGCGTTGGCTGCCGTTGTCTTCGAGCAAATTCATAAACGCCGGCCGGGCAGTAGCGCTGCTCCGGGCCGTCGTAGGTCGCCAGGTTGATTTTCACCGGCACCTGATCGTCTTTCAGCCTAAGATGAATCGGCTGGTTCTCTTCATGGTTAGTCGAAGAGAGGAAAACCGACGATAATTTGTCGAACGTCAACACGCCGTCCGGCTTCGGGTAGTTCACGTATGGGCATTCCGAAGCCGCCTTGAGCTGCTTGTGGTCCTCATGATGCTTAAACGTCCACGGAGCCTTACCGCGTAAGACATAGGTATCGAAGGCGGAATAGGCGATACCGAGCCACATGCCGCGATGAAATGCCGGGCGGACGTTGCGCACCCGGTAAAGCTCCTCCCATAGCCAGGTGTTCTTCAGGCGCGCTGGATAGCTCTCAATCACTGCTGGCGGATCGTTCGAAGTGAGAGCGTCGATCACCGCGTCGGCGCAGACCATGCCGGATTTCATCGCGGTGTGGGTACCCTTGATCTTCGGCACATTGAGGAACCCCGCGGTGTCGCCGATCAAGGCACCGCCGGGGAATATGAGCTTGGGGATTGATTGAAACCCGCCTTCGGCCAGCGCCCGCGCCCCGTACGCAATTCGCCGGCCGCCCTCGAAGATGGGGCGAATCGTCGGGTGCAGTTTGAAGCGCTGCATCTCATCGAAGGGGCTTAGGTGCGGGTTCTGGTAGTCAAGCCCAATAACAAAACCGACGGCAACTTGATTCTCTTCCAAATAATAAAGGAAGGAGCCCCCGTACGTACGACTGTCCATCGGCCACCCTACGGTGTGGACGACGCACCCCGGTTTGTGTTTAGCCGGATCAACTTCCCATAGCTCCTTTATGCCGATGCCGTAGGATTGCGGTTGTGAGGTGTGGCGCAGGTCGAAGCGCTCGATGAGCTGCTTTGTCAACGAGCCGCGGCAGCCTTCGGCGAACAGCGTATATGTCGCCATCAGCTCGACGCCCGGCTGGTAATGCTCGGTCGGCCGCCCATCACGGCCGATGCCCATGTCGCCCGTCGCAATCCCGACGACCCGTCCGGTTGGATCGTAGAGAACTTCGGCGGCGGCAAAACCTGGGTAGATTTCGACGCCAAGCGCCTCTGCCTGGGCAGCGAGCCATCGACACACGTTTCCGAGACTGACGATATAGTTGCCGTGATTGTTCATCTGTGGCGGCGTCGGCAGCCGAAATCGAGCGGGTCTCCGTGAGAAAGAGAAAGTTGTCTTCCGTGGCCGGGGTCTTTAGCGGGGCTTCGCGCTCGCGCCAGTCGGGAAGCAGTTCGTCGAGGGCCCGCGTTTCGATCACCGCACCGGAAAGGATATGAGCACCGATTTCGCTCCCCTTTTCGACAACACAAACGGTCACTTCGCGTCCGGTTGCCGCTGTCGACTGCTTCAGCCGGATCGCTGCCGCGAGGCCCGACGGGCCGCCGCCGACGATCACGACGTCGAATTGCATGCTGTCGCGTGCCATCGCATCACCCCGCATTCGCCTGTCTCCCCACGCCAGCGTCGCGTTATAAGATAGGGGCTCCCGTTTGGCACCGCAAAATGATCCAGCAGATGTCCGGGGGGGGGCTGCGCCGAACTACAGCGGCCGGTGGAGATCGATCATCGATGGTGCGCAAAGAACCGACCGGCGAGAGGAAGAGGAGGCGAGCCGAATGAGCGACCGACCCCTCTCGGCACTCCTTCGCTGGCACCTGGAGATGGGTGTTGATGAGACGCTACAGGCATAGCCGTGCGATTGCTTCGCCGCTCCTCGCCTTGCACCCGCGCCTGCCGCTCCTCCACAACCGATCATGACGGATGTCACCCTGCGCCAGTCGAAGCAGCTGCGGCCACCGGCGGTCCCGCACGCCGATGCCTACGACCGAGCACGCGCGGTGACCACCCTCGCCGAATTGCGGGCGATCGTCGCCGACTTCGACGGCTGCGCGCTCAAAAAAACGGCGACCAATCTCGTCTTCGGCGACGGCGTCCCTCAAGCGCGTATTGTCTTCATCGGCGAGGCGCCGGGAGCCGAGGAGGATCGCCGGGGACTGCCCTTCGTCGGCGCCAGCGGCCGGCTCTTGGACCGGATGCTTGCGGCAATCGGTCTCGACCGGCGCAGCAATGTGTTTATCTCGAACACCGTGTTCTGGCGGCCTCCCGGCAACCGCCAGCCGACAAACTGGGAAATCGCCACGTGCCAGCCTTTCCTTGAGCAAATCATAGAGTTGATCCAGCCCCGGCTGCTTGTCGCCCTCGGCGGTCCGGCAGCCACGACTTTGCTTGGAGTTACCGAAAGTGTCGGGCGACTTCGCGGTCGCTGGTTCATGTATAAACCATCCTCGCTTACCAGCCCGGTACCGGTGAGGGTGCTGTTTCACCCGGCCTACCTTCTCCGCTCGCCGTCGCAGAAGCGACTGGCGTGGCATGATCTTTTGGCGATTCAAGAGCAATTGAATGATTTGTGAAACAATGCTCTCATGCACGCATGATTCGAGACGTCGTAGCTGATGATGGTGGTTGTTATCGGGCTTTTTCCTTGCCACACGGCGGACACACTTGTTACAAGTGGCAGGCAGCACCGGGGAGCAAATATTGCGACTACTCAAACAAACAATGGGTTGTCTTTTTTGCATTGCGGCAATCGCAAGTTCCTTCGTACCGGCCGCCGCGGACTTTTCGACCCATTTTCCGGTAACGGTAACGCCGCCGAGGAGCATGGAGCAGAAGCGGCTGCCGGTGGTGCTCTCCGACCACGACGCCGCCCTCTATCGAGATCTCTTCGACTTAGCCCGGCAATATCAGAGCGAGGCCGTAAGCGAGCGGCTAAGTCAGCTTCAGGACCCATTGCTCGTCGGCTACGTCCTCGCCTTCCGCTACGCAGGGTCGGAGGCCGCTGTCGCCGATCCGGAGTTCGATACGTGGCTTGCGAGCTATGGCGATCTGCCGATAGCCTCACGGGTTGCTGCCGGCTTGTCGTTCGATTATCGGGACGCTTCCGCGACTGCCGAAATCGAAGGCTCTCAGTTGTGGGCCATGTATAAGGCGGGGCAGGGGTCCTACCCGTCAAGCCGGGCGACCCCGGAGACGTGGCTGACAGGTCTTTCCGCCTGGCGCGCCGGGGACTATCCGCTCGCCGCTTCCGCATTCGAATCGGTTGCGACGCGCGATGACTTGTCCTCGTGGACCCAGGCCGCAGGCGCATTTTGGACGGCTCGTGCCTGTTTGTTCGCCGGTTACCCGGAAAAAGTCACGCCCTGGCTGCACAAGGCTACCGAATTCAAGCATACGTTTTATGGGCTGCTCGCCCGACGGATCTTGGGTCTGCCCGCTGCTTACGAATGGTCGCTGGCCGAGCCGGACGTTGCGGCTCTTCAGAAACTGGTGGCGGTCGAAGGTGGACGCCGGGCGATCGCCCTGATTGAGATCGGCGAGTATGACCTGGCTGAACGGGAGCTGGCGGCGCTTGTTCTGACAGACGACGTCGAGCTGGCGCATGGGGCGATGATCGTTGCCGAGGCGGCCGGGTCGGCGGAGCTCGCATACAAGCTGCAGCGTATGCTGCGGTACTTCGGCATAGAGGTGGCGCGGGCATCTTATCCGGTGCCGCGCTGGACACCGCCCGGTGGTTTCACGACAGACCCGGCGCTGGTCTATGCCCTCATTCGTCAGGAATCCAATTTCAATCCCAAGGCCGTGAGCGCAGCCGGCGCGCGCGGCCTGATGCAGCTGATGCCGGCAACGGCGCGATTTGTTGTTCGCCGAACGGGTGTCGGCGATTCCTCACTGCAGGAACTGTATCGTCCGGAATCGAATATACTGCTGGGCCAGCAGTATATCGATATGTTGTTGAATGACGTCTCAGTGGGACCAGACCTGTTCCGGATTACTGCCGCCTGGAACGGCGGGCCCGGGAAATCTCGGGCGCTGGACCCGCGACTTTGCTTCCATTGATGATCCGCTGTTGTTTATTGAGACGATCCCGCTATCGGAAACGCGCGATTTCATCGAGCGAATTCTCGCCAACATGTGGATTTACCGTCAGCGCCTTGGCGAACCGATGCCCTCTCTCGACGCACTTGCTGAAGGCAGCTGGCCCGGCTGGGACGGCGGTCAAGTCAGCCCGGTTGAAGTCGCGGAGCATGCCCGGAATTGACGTAAGTAAGCCTTTCCGGCCCCTCGCCATCGCCGTTCTAACAATATCGGATTCGCGCACGCCCGCGGACGACCGCTCCGGTGACGTTCTGGCCGCGGGGATCGTCGAGGCAGGCCATCGGCTCGCCGACCGCCGGCTGGTACGGGACGAGGTGCCGGCGATCGTCGCTTCGCTGCGCAACTGGATCGCTGATCCGGCGATTGCAGTGATCCTGGCGACGGGCGGGACCGGCGTGACCGCACGCGACGTGACTCCGGAGGCGGTCCGCAGCCTCCTCGACAAGGAAATCCCCGGCTTCGGCGAGCTATTTCGCTGGCAGAGCTATGCCAAGATCGGCACGTCGACCATTCAGTCACGCGCTCTCGGCGGTGTCGCCGGAGGCACTTACATCTTTGCCCTGCCCGGATCACCCGGCGCGTGTCGGGACGCCTGGGAAGGCATCCTCATCCATCAACTCGATTTCCGTTACCGGCCGTGCAACTTCGCCGAGTTGCTTCCCCTCCTCGCCGGCGCTCCAGGCGAAACCTCATAGGCAGCCATTCGCTCAGGAACGAACGAGAACGAGGGCTGTCCATCCATCGATTCTGATCGCCTTCAGTCGGCGGAATCCGTGGCCGGCGTAGGCGGCGGCGACGGCAGCCGCGTCGGCATCGACGAATCCTGCCAGCACCAGCACGGTTCCGGCGCCACTGACGAGGGCGACGGCCGGCGCCATTTGCCGCAAAGGATGGGCGAGGATGTTGGCAAGGATCAAGCGGAATGGCCGGGCGCGACGCATCGCCCGGTTTCGGATAGCGTTAGCGGCGACCACTCGGACGAGTGAGCCAACGCAATTCTGTTGAGCGTTGATCGTGGCGACGGCAACCGCAACGGGATCGAGGTCGGCGGCAATGACCGGACGGCGCCACAGCTTCGCCGCAGCAATAGAGAGAATTCCCGACCCGCATCCCAGATCAAGAACGGCATCCTTGATCGTCGCAGGATGAGCAGAGCGATCGTGTGGCTGGTGCAGGAGGATGGCAGAGGACATCGGACGTCTCTTGCCGACCTGCACGCACCTCGTCGCCCGCCAGGAAAGGGTGCGCATGAGGAGAGGATCGCTGAGAGCCAGGAGGCATCCCGCGGTTGAGGCGTGGCGTCCCGACCCGAATGCCCGCCCGGCATCGATCTTGAGCGAAACAGTGTCTGCAGGGGGGACGATCGCATCGTCCATCTGGGAGACGAAAAAGCGACCTACTCGAAAGGCTTGGAACGCTTCCCGATTGAGCGCCAGCCAGTCGCATACCGGTTCCGGTGCAATCGTTACTACCGGAGGCGGCGCTCCCACGATTGCGGTCGCCAGCGCGAGCATTGTCGCCAGCCTCGTCGGGTCGGGCTGTTCGCGGGCAAAGCCGGTAATTCGCACATCGCGCTCCCCGGCAGACGCCGGTTCACGGAGAGTGGCTTGGCAAAACTTTTCTAGCGCTGCTTCTAAGTACGAAGCGGCAGGGCTCGGTGCCGTAACGACGATGCGATAGGAGTCGCTATGCAGGGCGCGGCTGTGATTTCCCAATCAAGCCGCAGCCACAAATGATTGAATGACGGTTTTGCGGCCGGCCTTGTCGAATTCAATCTCGAGCCGGTCGCCATCCACCACCTGGACCCGGCCATATCCGAATTTCTGGTGGAACACCCGCTGGCCGGCAGCGAACTCGGCCTCGGCCTTTAGCGCAAGCCGCACAGCCTCGCCTTCGATCAGTGGTGCCGTCCGGCCGCGATACCCGCCGGTACCGCCGCGATCGGCATTCGCCGGACCCAAATCCGCCTGGATCGCTGGCCCGGCAGCTGGGCCCGGGCGGTCACGAAAGCCACTCCCACGACCAAACAACCCCGTTGGCGCCGTGTGGCGGATGTTGTCCGGGGGCAGCTCGCCGATGAAGCGCGACGGTAAGGTGTGTTGCCACAGGCCATACACCAGCCGGCTGGCTGCATAGGAAACGACGGCACGCTGCTTCGCTCGCGTCAGCCCGACGTACGCAAGCCGCCGCTCTTCCTCAAGCGCCGCCTCGCCGCCTTCGTCGAGCGCCCGCTGATTGGGAAAAATGCCTTCCTCCCAGCCGGGCAGGAAGACAACGTTGAATTCGAGACCCTTGGCCGCGTGCAGAGTCATAAGGCTAAGCTTGTCGTCGCCCGCAGCCTCGTCATTGTCCATTACCAGACTGACGTGCTCAAGGAAGCCGAGGAGACTGTCGAATTCCGTTATGGCAACAACCAGCTCCTTTAAGTTTTCGAGCCGGCCGGCCGCCTCCGGGCTGCGATCCATCTGCCACATCCGGGTGTAACCCGATTCGTCGAGGATCAACCGAACCAGATCAGCATGCGGCATGCTGGCGAGCAACCCCCGCCAACGAGCGAAGTCATTGAGCAGTCGAAGCAACGATGATCTGGCCTGCGGCTTCAACTCGTCCGTCTCGACAAGGGATGCCGCCGCGGCCGCGAGAGGCAGGCTCCGGGTGCGGGCGACGAGGTGGATGTTGCGCAGGGCGGCAGCGCCTAATCCCCGTTTCGGAACATTCACGATGCGTTCGAATGCGAGATCATCATCCGGCTGAATGAGGACGCGAAGGTAGGCGATGGCGTCGCGGATCTCCTGCCGCTCATAGAATCGCGCGCCCCCGACGATGCGGTAGGGAAGCCCGATGGTAATCAGACGTTCTTCGAACTCGCGCGTTTGGAACCCGGCGCGCACGAGCAACGCCATATCATTCAAGGACTGGCCGTCCCGGCGAAGCGCATCGACCTGCTCGCATACAACCCGTGCTTCGTCCTGCCCGTCCCAAACGCCGTAGATGGTGACCGGCTCGCCACCTGTCGCGGGCGTCCAGAGCGTCTTGCCCAACCGGCCGCGGTTGTGGGCGATCAGCGTCGAGGCCGCGGCGAGAATATGCGCCGTCGACCGATAGTTGCATTCCAGGCGAATTATGCGGGCACCCTGAAAATCATGCTCGAAGCGGAGGATGTTGGCAATCTCGGCGCCACGCCACGAGTAGATTGACTGGTCGTCGTCACCGACGCAGCAGAGGTTGCGGTGGTATTGGGCGAGCATCCGTAGCCAGAGGTACTGAGCGACGTTGGTGTCCTGGTACTCGTCGACGAGAATGTACCGGAACTGCCGCTGATAGCGCTCGAGGACGCCCGGATGACGAGCGAAAAGGGTCAGCGTATGCAACAGAAGATCACCGAAATCGACGGCATTGACCGCCTTCAGCCGCTCCTGGTACGCGCCATAGACAGTGCGTGCCGTGCCACCGAAGGCATCACTACACTCCGCATCGCTGACCCGCTCCGGGCATAAACCGCGATCTTTCCATCGCTGGATCAGGGAAAGCAGAAGTCGCGGGGGATACTTCTTTAAATCCAAGCCGAGGGCGGCGAGTACCTGCGTCAGCACACGAATTTGATCGTCACTGTCGAGGATGCTGAACGTCGGTTTCAGCCCGATCCGCTCGGCGTTTTCGCGCAACATGCGGGCGCCGGCGGCGTGGAAAGTGCCCACCCACCAGCCATCCACCGAGCGACCGAGGTGTCGGCCGACGCGCTCGCGCATCTCGCGCGCCGCCTTGTTGGTGAAGGTCACGGCGAGCAGTTGCCACGGCGTCGTCCGGCCTTCAGCAAGAAGGTGCACAAGGCGCGTGGTGAGCACCCTGGTCTTCCCCGTGCCGGCGCCGGCGAGAACCAGCACGGGCCCATCCAGCGCGTCCACCGCCTCTCGCTGCTTCGCGTTCAGGCCCGCGAGATAAGGCGGATCGGGCGTCTCGTCGCGCGCGGCTTCAAGGTCGCGCCGCGTAATGCTGTCGGTGTCGTGCATCATCCCCATATAGCACCCCGCTTCCGCCCGGACCCATAGCAAAACCTGACAGAAACCGATGGGTAATGAACGACCGGGATTATTCGTCCCGAGGTGCATCCTGGAGGGATAGTCCGCAGGGCGCTTGAGAGGCCATGCATGACGAAGTGATTCGATGAAGTTCCCCCGAAAGCCGGTCCGAATGCGGATCTCCGGCCGTTCGGATGCTCGACGGGAAGCGCTGAGAAAAAGCAAACGGCGACCGAGAGCCACATCCGGCTCATTCGATCGCCGTTTTAGCCACGTCGTAAGGCCTGTTGAGCGAACGCGTGACGCTGGTCAGGCCGTTCGATCCGTTAACCGCAGATCAACCCCCGGTCAGCTATTTGCGGAGTCCCTTCTGGAACATCCGGTCGGCACGCTCCGCCGCGGCGTTCGCTGCGGCGGCGGCATTGCGCGCCTCGGTCGCCGCGGCCTGCGCTTGTTGCGCCGCCCGCGCGGATTCGGTTCTGGCCGCTGTTACGTCGGACTGCAGTTTGGCAACGTCGCTCTTCAATTGATTGACGTCCTTGCGCAGGTCGTCGACGTCACCCTGCGATGCGCAAGCTCCAAGCGCCAGCGTGCCGGCGACGGCGATGATCGGCAGAGCTTTGCCGTAGGTGATCTTCATACTATCCTCCGCGATTGATTTAGGAATCGGATAAGTTGTGACACGGCGAGCGCGCACATCATTCGGGGGTTGTAGACCACTCGTTTTATAAATCAAGCCTAAACCTGCTGCAAAACGGCGAAGCACGGCGAAAAAGTGATTAAAATTCAGTCAGTTCAGGGAAGAATCTCGATAGGAGTGCCATCGTCAACTGCGATCCAAAGCTCATCCATCTCGCTGTTAGACAAGGCGATGCATCCCTCCGTCCAATCGAAGTAGGGATTGCTGCCGGCAAACCCGTCGGCGGGCTGTCCGTGAATCATAACCATGCCGCCAGGCTCTCCGCTGAAGAGTGCCGCCCGGGCAATATCCTCGTCATTCGGATAGGAGATGTGGATAGCGCGATGGAAGCGGCTCGCGCTGGTGCGCCAGTCGAGTGTGTAAAGGCCCTCCGGCGTCCGACCGTCGCCCCGAAACACCTTGTGCCCGACCGGATTCTCACCAAGAGCGATGCGATAACTTCGCAGCACTTGCGCGTCACGGAGGAGGTAGAGACGTCGCTCCGTCTTGACGACAAGAACTTTATCCGCCTTGTCCGACGTTGGATCGAGCGGACCCCAGGCCGCCGATGCGGGCAAGAGCGGCGCCAGTAGCAAAGTGCAGACGATCAAGAAGGTACGCATGCGCCTTACAAACATTCGTGGTCACATCGGCGCGGAGCGTACCGGCTGCCGTTCATCAACTGCAACAAGAAAATGCGGGCCGTAAAGTAGCACCGGCGAAATCAGTATTACCGGGGCGTTGATGCCTGCGACAACTGGGGTGTAAAGCGACGCGGCCTATATGGGAACAGATGGCAAAACTCGAGCGTCGAGGACAGATTGATTCGGCGATGGGCGCACCAGGATCACTCTTGGCCAACAGCTGCAGACCTCGTTTATTTGAAAGCGTGCACACGGTCGAAACACGACCCCGTCGGGCAGACGAGCACTGGGCTCTCGCGCGGCACACGGCCCGCGAGCGATAGCGCTGCCGGCGCGTCACGCCATGACCTGATGACAGTGCAAAAGGTTGCGAAGGGACTTCGATCAGCTGATGAAAAAATTGCCTCGTTATGCGCGCTTTATTCTCGCTCGCCGATGGGTCGAAAAACTGGCCACAGTAGTTGCTTGTATTCCAAAGGAGCCTCCTTGCCGCATCCACATCTCAGCCGCCTCGGCAGCTTGAATGGCTTCCGTTTTGCTTTGACAGCCCGGATCGGCGTGTCTATCGTCCGCCGCGAGAAACACGCGCGAGAACCAAAATAAGTCCAGAACCATTTGATTCTGGAGCAAAAGGCAGGCAAAGCGCTGCGGGGAAGAAGGGCATACACCTGCACGCACCATTATATTGGCGCGCGCCCGGCCATACTGGCCGGCGTAGCGGGAATGAAGCTGGCCGCGGGGCATCACCTCGCGCTGACCGAAGGAAACGGGATCAGCCATGTCGCTTGACGCAAAACTTCGAAAACGGCTAACCGAGCGGCGCAGCGCCATCGCGGGTGCGGGCGATAAAAAGAAGGTGAAAGAACGTCACGATAAGGGAATCCTGACCGCCCGGGAACGCCTACAGACACTCTTCATGCCGGAAACATTCCAGCCCTATGGTGCGCATATAAAGCATACGTGCACTCACTTTGGCATGGCCGGCAAGGACATCCCGGAAGATGGGATTATTGTAGGCAACGGGTTCGTCGCGGGCCGCCAGGTATCAGCGTTCAGCCAGGACTTCCTTGTTGTCGCCGGAACTCTCGGAAAAATGCACGCCCGGAAGATGGTCTGGGCAATGGATTTTTGCCTGAAGAACGGGACGCCACTGGTCAGGCTTCAAGGATTCCGGAGGGGCTCGAATCCAGGAAGGCGTCGACGCCCTGTCCGGCTATGGCGAGGTCTTCTACCGCAACGTTCAACTGTCCGGCGTCGTCCCGCAGATCGCTGTCATCTGTGGTCCGTGTGCTGGTGGCGCCTCGTATTCTCCGGCGCTGATGGACTTCATCATCATGACCCGAAGCAACGGGCAGATGTTCATCACCGGGCCGCAAGTCATCAAGGCGGTCAGTGGCCGCGAAGTCAAAGCCGAGGATGTGGGCGGCCCGGACATGCACGCCTCGGTCAGCGGCAATGCGCACTTTGTCGTGGATACCGACGCGGAAGCCATTGCCCTCGTTCAGAAGCTCTTGAGTTTCCTGCCGTCCAATAACTCCGAGGATCCGCCACACGAGCCGTATCCTGAAATTGAAGTGGGCGCCGATGAAGGCATTGATGCGCTCGTTCAGTCCGACCCGGGCGAGCCGATGGACATGCACGGGATCATCGCGCGGATCGTTGACGGAGGTGACTTTCTTGAGGTGCATGCCGGGTTCGCGCGCAACCTTATTGTCGGCTTTGGCCGCATTCAGGGGTTGGTGGCCGGTATTCTTGCCAACAATTCGATGGAGCGCGCCGGCTGCCTCGATATCAACTCATCCGACAAGGGCGCCCGGTTTATCCGCTTCTGCAACGCCTTCAATATTCCCATCGTCACTCTTGTGGACGTCCCGGGATTCCTCCCGGAATCGAGCAGGAGCGCGGCGGCATTATCCGGCACGGCGCAAAGATGCTCTTCGCCTACGCTAGTGCTACGGTTCCGAAGGTTACCATCGTCTGCCGCAAGGCCTATGGCGGCTCCTATCTGGCCATGTGCAGCCAGGAGCTGGGCGCTGACTTTGTATTCGCGTGGCCTACTGCGGAGATCGCGGTGATGGGGGCCGAAGGCGCGGTCAACATTCTTTACGCTAAGGAGCTAAAGGGTGTTACCGATCCCGACGAGCAAAGGGCGAAACGCAAAGCATTCGTGGAGGAGTATCGGGCGGAGTTTGCCTCTCCCTATCTTGCCGCGTCAAAAGGCTACATCACCGACATTATCGAGCCTGAGATGACCCGCTCTATGATCTCCTTGTCGATTCGCAAACTATTGACAAAGCGCGAGCTTCGTCCGCCTAAAAAGCATGGCTTAATCCCGCTTTAGACTTGATAGCGCGCTGGGCGTCGGAGCTCAGGTTACCGAAGGATCCGAGCAGGGAGGACATATGACGGACTCATTGGTCGATCTTGCGATCGGCAAAGCGGCATTCAGTTTCGGCTTGATGGCGGTCATCGCGATGCTGACAGCGGTGATGATCCGCGCCGTCGTCGGCGCACTCGCTTCGGCGCGCAAAAAGCAGGTCGTCGCAACTCCGGTCGTGGTTTCGGTGACTCCGGCTCGCGACGAGAGCGCCGCGGTCGCTGCGGCGATCGCCGCGGCCGTTTACACCATGCTCGGCGCGCATCGCCTTGTGTACCTTGGCGAAGCGCGGCCCGGCTTCGGCTGGACGTCCGAAATCAGAACACGGCTGCACACGTCGCACACACCGCGTCTGGAACATCGCTGACGCCTGCGTATTCAAGGATCCGATCAATGATGAAACACTTGCGCATTACAGTCGACGGCAAAGCTTATGATGTCGTCGTCGAAGACATGACCGAGGAATCGGGTGGAAACCTTTATCCTGCTCCGGGGAGCATGGCCGCAGCGCAGGCGGCGGCGGCACCTCGGCCGGCTCCAGCCCCGGCTGCTCCCGCACCTGCAGCGGCCCCAGCCGCCGCTGGCGGGGATAACGATAAGCTAGCACCCCTTGGCGGTGTCGTCATCGAAATCGATGTCAAGGTTGGCGATGCGGTCAAGGCCGGCGACAAAGTCATGACGATCGAGGCGATGAAGATGAAGACGGCCGTGTCGGCACATCGCGACGGCAGCGTTAAAAGCATTCCGGTGAAAGTCGGTGA
Source organism: uncultured Alphaproteobacteria bacterium (assembly GCA_963781645.1). Classification (GTDB taxonomy): domain Bacteria; phylum Pseudomonadota; class Alphaproteobacteria; order Rhodospirillales; family Defluviicoccaceae; genus Defluviicoccus. The sequence goes on from CAWAGY010000027.1 coordinate 80,446, forward strand.
TGCCGTCGATGCCGGACAGGTCCTTTTGACGATCGACTGAGGTCGGTCACCCGAGACGTAGAAGGGATGCCTGGATGGACAACATCGATATCCTGTCGCTGTTTCAAGGGATCGCCACCCTCGTAGCCTCTGAACCGAAGATTTTAATCGGCCGCATCTGCCTTATGCTTCTCGGCCTATTGTTGATCTATCTGGGGAAGAAGGGTGTTCTCGAAGCTTTATTGATGATTCCGATGGGCCTGGGGATGGCGGCGGTTAACGCCAGTGTCCTCTTTTTTGACAAAACGCGGATGGGGACGCTGTTCCTTGATCCGCTTGCCAGCACGACGGATCAGGTTGTGACGGTGCTGCAGATCAATTGGCTGCAGCCTATTTACACGATGATGTTTTCAAATGGATTGATTGCCTGTCTTGTCTTTCTAGGAATTGGCACCCTGCTGGATGTCGGCTTCGTGATGCAGCGGCCGTTCCGGAGCATGTTTATTGCTGTATGCGCCGAACTGGGCACTCTCGTCGCCTTTCCTCTCGGAGTTTGGATGGGCCTCCCGCTTAATGAAGCGGCGGCAACGTCCACCATCGGCGGCGCAGACGGCCCGATGGTGCTGTTTTCGGCGCTGGTGTTAGCACCGGAAATCTTCGTACCGATTACCGTCGTCGGCTATCTATATCTTGGCCTCACCTATGGCGGCTATCCCTATCTCATTAAAGCCCTTGTGCCAAAGAGCATCCGTGGCCTTTCTATGCCCCCGGAAAAGACGCGTCAGGTGACTTCGGAAGAAAAAATGGTTTTTGCCATCGTCGCCTGCATCGCTCTCTGCCTCTTGTTCCCGGTGGCAGGGCCACTGTTCTTTTCGCTCTTCCTTGGCGTTGTAGTGCGAGAAAGCGGCTTAACGTATTTCTTCGAATTATTCTCGAATCAAGTGCTGTATGGAGCTACGTTTTTTCTTGGTCTATTGCTCGGCGTCCTATGCGAGGCCAGCACGATCCTTAATCCAAAGGTTCTTATATTACTCATCCTTGGTATTATAGCTCTAACTTTTTCAGCCATCGGCGGCTTGATCGGCGGGTATGTCCTCTACTTTCTGTCAGGTCGGAAATACAACCCTGTAATTGGTATTGCCGGAGTTAGTTGCGTGCCGACGACGGCGAAAGTCGCACAGAAGACGGTTACACAAGTAAACCCGGAATTGATCATATTGCCGCATGCTCTTGGAGCCAACATCAGCGGCGTGATCACATCGGCGATCTTTGCAGCGGTGCTAATAACCATTGTACGCGCCACCGGCCAGTAGTTTGAACGCAGAAGAGGGTGCGGGGTCAGCACGACCGTTTCCGCGCCGAGGCTGGTGGGTTGCCGGCGCCGCGATTGCCATTTCAGGCGCGATAGCGGCCCGCCTGATTGCCGATGAATTTCCTGTCGATCAGCGCATTCCGGTATGGCTGGCGGGAGGTGTTGTTATCTTTATCGGTCTCGCCGTGCTTTCCCTTGGTTGCCGCTTCAGAGAAACCGGAGTGCCCGAACCGGCTGTCGAGGAGGGCCAGGCAACAGGAACCGACGGATCGGCGTGTGGAGCGGGCGAAGGGGATCGAACCCTCGTCTAAAGCTTGGGAAGCTTTCGTTCTACCATTGAACTACGCCCGCGGCAGTCGCGCCGACGGTGAGGCTCAGCGTTCCCATTTATAGAAAACGGACGACGGGCGCAAGGCGCTAGGCCTGCCGTCTCCGCCGCCGGTTGAAGGCGTCCGTATTATCAGGCGAAGCGAAAGCAAATACCCGCAAAACATGGCTGATACGCTTTCTGCATCACCCGCAATAAAATTTATCGATCCTTATCGTACAGCGAAAGGTGAACCGAGAGCATCGGTGATGCCGGGCCCGATTAAGACGTTGTGGTTCAACACCGGCAGCCGCTGCAACATCGCCTGCGAAAACTGCTACATCGAATCCACGCCCACCAATGATCGGCTTGCATATCTCACGGTCGCCGAGATCTCATCGTGCCTCGACGAGGCCGGCAGAGCGCGGCTGCCGATCGAACTCATCGGTCTTACCGGCGGCGAGCCATTTCTGAACCGGGACATCATTGCCATCCTTAATAATGTCCTTGGCCGCGGCTTTCGCGCTTTGGTTCTGACCAACGCGATGAAACCGATGCAACGGCGCCGAGATGAGTTGGCGGCGTTGCACGCACGGCACGGAGAGGCGCTGACGCTGAGGGTATCGCTGGATTACTACGACCGCGACGGCCACGAGAGGGTGCGGGGACCGGGGACCTGGGAGCCGGCAGTCCGCGGCCTGCACTGGCTCGTCGGGCAAGGGTTCCAAGTTGATGTCGCCGGCCGGCTGCTCTGGGACGAAGAGGAGGCGGCGCTGAGGGCGGGATACGCGGCAATGTTCTCGGCCGAGGGAATCCCGATTGACGCTTCCGATCCCGCTTCTCTCGTTCTGTTCCCGGAAATGAACCTGAAGCGCGAGGTTCCAGAAATCACCACCCATTGCTGGGACGTCTTGAGCAAGTCACCGGACCAGATGATGTGCGCCTCTTCCCGCATGGTTCTTAAGCGCACCGGTGCGGCGACGCCGGTGGTGGTGCCATGTACGCTTCTGCCCTATGATCAGCAATTTGAACTGGGCACATCGCTTGCTTCGGCGTCTACAACTACCGTCAGATTGAATCATCCATTCTGCGCCCAGTTCTGCGTCTTGGGCGGCGCGTCTTGCTCCTCGCGATAAGGCTCAGGCAAGGACTGTCGCTGGGACGGAATGTGCCGCTTAACAACGCCTTGCGGTGCTCTACGTCTCGACTTGCCCCTGCTCTGGACAAACCGTCGCCTCGTGCGCATCTTAGGTGCTGCCACCGCAAACCGGAAAGCGGTGTTACCCCGATAATGTTGGTCGCCGCTCAAAACGCGCCGAGGACAAGGTCCATGGCAGAACCCAACGATGGCATGTCGGCCGAATATGTGGCCACCACCCGCGGCATCAGGGTCGCAGTGCAGCCTGTATTTTTGGAAGATCAGTCAACACCCGACTCGCAACATTTTGTCTGGGCTTACCACGTCCGTATCGAGAATTGGGGGACTTCGACGGTACAGCTGATGACGCGGCATTGGCGAATAACCGACGCTTATGGCCACGTCCATGAGGTCAAGGGCGACGGAGTGGTCGGTAAGCAACCGGTACTTACGCCCGGCGCCGCATTCGAATACGCGAGCGGAACGCCGTTAACCACACCCTATGGCCTTATGTTCGGGACCTATCAGATGGTCTCGGAGCAAGGTGAGCGTTTCGATGTCGAGATCCCGGCGTTCTCCCTTGATAGTCCATACCACCGAACCGTTGTTCATTAAGCCATCGATCCACACGGCATTATATCTCGCAGCTGAGCAAGGAGCGGAGCGGTGACGGTGCCCACTCATCTGGCGCGTGTAGAGGCAGACGTCATGGCCAGAGCCGACGAATCGGTATCGGTGCTCAAGCCGCAGCGGGAGGAGGTCGAAGAAGCGGTCCGCGTGCTGATTCGCTGGACCGGCGATGATCCTGATCGCGAAGGTCTCAAGGATACACCGCGGCGTGTCGTGGACGCGTTTCGGGAGTTTTTCGCCGGCTACGATGCCGATCCGGTCGAAATCCTTCGTCGCACCTTCGAGGAGACCGACGGCTATGACGAGATCGTGCTTTTGCGCGACATCCGATTTGAATCACATTGCGAGCATCATCTGGCCCCGATAATCGGTCGTGCCCATGTGGCGTATCTGCCGCATCACAGGGTCGTCGGCATATCGAAGCTCGCCCGAATCGTCGACATCTACGCGCGCCGGCTACAGATCCAGGAGAAATTGACGGCGCAGATTGCCAACACGATCAATGACGTTCTCGAGCCGAAAGGTGTGGCGGTAGTAATCGAAGCGGCGCACCAATGCATAACCACACGGGGCGTCCACAAACCGGGTGTCGTTATGACTACGAGCCGTATGCTCGGAGCATTCCGGGAAAGCGCTGTGACACGTCGTGAGCTGCTTGCAATGATCGGCAAATCAACAGGTGGTGAAGGGACTGTAGGCTAACGGAGTTCGCCGTTCAGGCTCTTGCCGATCGGCGGCGCGATGCCGTGGCGACAGCGGGCACTCTATTCTCGCGTCGAAGGCGGCGCACAAGCACCTGTTTTCGATGTAATTCAAGCACCGCTCAGCACGAGCGTTCGAGGCCAAGCTTTCTAACGTTGCAGCAGTATTAGAAGTTGTGATTTTCATGCAACGCTCGGCTGCTTGGTATCCTGACCTGAGACAGGAACCAACAGCCCGCTTGCGTCCCCATCGCGACTCTCGTAATGAGATTGTGCTTCAGCCCTGAGGAGTGGCGAAGAATAACCGGCGGAGGCGGCGAGTTGGTTAATGGTTGGCTCCTCACACGACGCTGCGTTGTGCATAAGAGCTCGCCCACCGGGGGCGATCGCCGATTGAGCCTGAGCTACAAAATCACCGAAATCTTTTCTTCCAGGGCGGTCATCATTTCATGATCCTACGGTACATGGACAAGCTCTTCTCGCTGCAACCGCGCGCAAACGCCGTCGAGTACGGGGTGATATGCGCCGTCATCGGTACCGCCGTTCTTGCAGCGTTGCTCGCGATGGCAGACCCTATCGCAGCGACGGTGCAACCCTCGCCGACCACGCTGTTGCCGGGCTCAAGTAACCGCTAGCGTCGAGCCGGAGGAAGCCGCGACGATTGATCGGTTCGATCGAAACTGCCTGCGGGGGGTGGTGGCTGCTGAAAAGCGGTGATCACGCGGATTGGGCATAAAGTCGGTGAAGCGCATGTTCATTCAGGGCGTAGGTTGCCTTGCAAAACTCGCATGTCACTGTTAGGACGCCTCCGATCATCATTGCGCGCATCTCGGATTCGGGAAATGCCTGGATTGTCCGCTCCACCTTCTGCTGCGAGCAGCGACAGCGGTGCCGCAAGGGCCGCGGGCGCCAGACGCGGACTCCTTCCCTGTGGAACAGTTGGTAGAGCAGCTCCTCATCGGTAACGTCGGCGGCCAGGAGTTCTTCACAGGCGACGCTGCTCATAAGAGCAACAGCGCGCCGCCAAGGGTCGTCGTCCTCATATGCACTGGCGATGAAAGAGTGATCGGCCCGGGGGAGACGCTGCAGCATGATGGCGGCCGCGCGGGGCCGTGTTTCCGGCCGGCCAAGATCGGCTGCGCAAACGACGATCGCAGTCGCGACCTGTTCCGACTGACGGAAATAAGCGTGGCAGCAATCGGCAAGGGTGGCGCCTTCGAGTAAAGTGATTCCTTGGTAACGCTCGGTTTCGGGTCCCTGATCCACCGTAAAGATCATCCGCCCCGCACCAAGCAACCGCGGCACCGGTGCCATGCCGCGGGTCCCGGTGGTTTCACTGCCGTCGTTTATACCGGCGGCGCTAAGCTCCGATGTGAAGCGTGCATAGCCACGCATGTCGCCGCCGGAAGTGACGTCAACAACGATGAGCCCGACGGGTCCGGAGCCGTGCAGCTGAAGCGTAAAGATTCCGTCATACTTTAAGCCGCTCGCCAGCGCCGCCGCCATCGCCAGCGTCTCGGCGAGGAGCATCCCTACCGGCGGGGGATAGTCATGCGGCCGGATTATAGCCTCCGCCGACGTGCTGAGACGTACGAGTCGGCCGCGAATGCCGAGCGCCTCAATTTGGAATGGCAGAACATGATCGCCGCATGATGCTGGCGTCGCTGTCATCGCCTGTCGGTCCGTTCCGGTTCGATCACCATCTCCCGAAAGCGTCGGAAGACAAGGAAACTAACAGGGTGGGCGCAACGGACGAGCGGGACTAGGCCAAGCACCAGGCGAGAATGCCTTTTTGCGCGTGAAGTCGATTCTCGGCCTCGTCCCAAACGACCGACTGCGAGCCATCGATGACGCTGGCGGCGACCTCCTGGCCACGATGCGCCGGCAGGCAATGCATGAAGAGTGCGTCGGCGTTCGCCCGCATCATCAGCGCGTCGTCTACGCGGAATGGCAGGAGTTGGTTGTGCCGTTTCTCCGCTTTTTCGGTGCCCATGGAAAACCATGTGTCGGTGACGACAAGATCGGCGTTTTCGACAGCTTGCTCAGGCTTCTCCGTCACGCTTACGTCACCGCCTTCCGACTGAGCCCACTCAATCAGCTTCGGTCGAGGCTGCAGCGGGGGTGGGCAGGCGAGGCGCAGGCGGAAACCGAAGCGCACCGCCGCATGGATCCACGAGCGCGCAACGTTGCTCGCATCGCCGCTCCAGGCAACGGTCCGGTTTTCGATGCGGCCGCGGTGTTCCTCGTAGGTCATCACGTCCGCCATCAGCTGGCAGGGGTGCGAGGCGTCAGTCAAGCCGTTGATCACCGGCACGGTGGCATGGCTGGCGAGTTCAAACAGCTTCCGCTCGTCGTTGGTACGAATCATGATCGCATCGACATAGCGAGACAATACTCGAGCGGTATCGGCCATCGTCTCACCCCGGCCAAGCTGCGATTTGTGGTCGGTGAGGACGACGACGTGGCCACCTAGCTGCCGCATGGCCACTTCAAAGGAAACCCGCGTGCGCGTCGAGGGCCGCTCGAAAATCATGGCGAGAGTTCGGCCATCGAGCAGCTTCCGCTGTTTCTTCCGCATTGCCCCCGTCTTGATGGCGTTCGCGAGATCGAGAATCCGCCTTAGCGTCGCAACGTCGAACCGATCGATATCGAGAAAATGGCGGGGCGCAGACATTTCAGGCGGCTTTCTCGACAATTCGATTACAAGCGGCGGTAAGCGCCCGCACAGCCGCGTCGATTTCGGGCTCACCGACAATCAGCGGCGGCAGCATGCGTACGACATTGTCTCCCGCCGGCACACTCAGCAGACCTTCGGCGTGCAGCAGGTGGATTAATTCCCGATTGAGCACCACGCATTTCAGCCCAAGCATTAGGCCGGCTCCGCGGACCTCAGCAATTATCCCCGGAAAGCGCTGAGCAATAGCATCGAGGCGATCACGGAACATCGCGCCCATCTCCACCACGCGGTCAAGGAAGTCGTCGGCTAACACGATGTCCAGGACGGCGTTGGCGACAGCCATCGCTAGGGGGTTGCCGCCGAAAGTGCTGCCATGGCTCCCGACGGTCATCGCTTCCGCCACCGGCCGCGTGGCGAGACAGCCCGCTACGGGAAATCCGCCGCCCAGCCCTTTGGCGATTGCCATCAAGTCCGGCGTCACTCCCGTCCATTCGTGAGCGAACAGCCGGCCGGTGCGACCGATTCCGCATTGAACTTCGTCGAACACGAGCAATAGGCCATGGCGATCAGCAAGCGTGCGCAGTCCGTGCAGGTAGTCCGCCGGCGCTGGCCGGATGCCGCCCTCACCCTGCACCGGTTCGACCAGGATCGCTGCCGTTTCGGGTCCGATCGCGGACTGAACCGCAGCGAGATCGCCAAACGGGACGTGATCAAAGCCTTCCATGATCGGCTCGAAGCCCTCGCAATGCTTCGCCGAGCCGCCGGCGGCAATCGTCGCCATGGTGCGGCCATGAAAGGCATTCTGACACGTGATTACCCGGTAGCGCTCCGGCTGACCAGCCGTGTCCTGATATTTGCGAACGAGCTTGAGCGCGCATTCCACGGCCTCGGCGCCGGAATTGCAAAAAAACGCCGCTTCGGCGAACGACGCCTCGGCGAGGCGCGCGGCAAGTCTCTCTTGATCAGGTATCCGGTAGAGGTTGGAGCAATGCCACAGGCGACTGGCCTGGCGGTTCAGCGCTTCGACGAGGTGCGGATGGCAGTGGCCGAGTGATGTGACGGCGACGCCCGCGCCAAAATCGAGATAGCGGCGGCCGTCCGCAGCGACGAGCCAAGCACCTTCTCCGCGCTCGAAGGCGATGTCGAAGCGCTCATAGGTCGCCATCAGCGCCCGCTGCATACGTGTCTCCCGCTCAGTCCCGCTCGCCCGCTCCAGAATTGATACGGGCCGGCTGCGCGCCGGCCCGTCAGATTATCCGGAAAATCTAGAATCGGCCGGACAAGGTTGTCAACGCGGCGAACCGGCATCGTGTCAACGCGGAATATATATCTGCGGAAGCGACAGCCTCGGCATTCACATCGGGCACCATGCGGCGTGTGCAGTCGTGAGGGATGAGCCTCTGGCGGCGGAGGTGGCGCTCGATCGCTGCTTTGGACAGTTCGACCGCGACGTCCGCCGCCATGGCATCCGCAAACGGATGATCGGCGGCAGGCGATGCGATTGCCCCGAACGATTGACGCCGAGGGTCGCCAAGCCCGGCGACCCTTGATGACATTAATTCTGTCCTTGATGCCCGCTATCAGCGGCATCGTGCTTGATCGACGTCAGCCGGCCTCCTCCGCTTTCCCGGGGAGTAAGAGCTGCTTGAAGGCTGTGTCCCAGGGGCAGGCCGATCTTTCACGCCCCGAACGGGATTCGCCGCCCATGTCACGGAGCGACGGAAAAAGCGGTTGGGACTTGGCGTCAACACCGCATCTGGCTTATACGTCTTCACATCATTCCATGCGGGTCAGTCCGTGATACCAGGTCGCAGTCGCCACCGGCATACGTGCTCCCCAATTCGGAAGCTGATATCGACGTCGGCAATCGTGCCGGCTGGTTCCTTTCTACGGAGAATGCGATGACGGTTGGTACCGTTAAGTGGTTCAATGCGACCAAGGGCTATGGGTTCATTCAGCCGGACGACGGCTCGAAGGACGTGTTCGTTCACATCTCGGCGGTCGAGCGATCGAATCTCGGCAACCTTACCGAAGGCCAACGGGTCCAGTTCGACCTGGAGCGCGGCCAGCAAGGGAAGACTTCGGCCGTCAACCTCCGCGGCGCCTAACCCTTCGAGAATCGGTACCGTCCCCTGGACGGTACCGCCGTCTCGCGGTGCGGGCGGAATCCGCCGACTGCCCGATAGACTCGACGTCTTGTGAAATCCTCACATAGGGTAGCTGCACTGCACAGCGGGCGCAGCAAAGGTTCTCGTCGGCCGATCGGGTCCTGTTGTGGGTTCCAGCCGATCGGCGGTATCGCGCGGTCCTCAAGCTCTCTTCCGTTTGACGCAACCAGGGGCACCGCTGCCCATGGACCGGTTTGCGCGCTTGCGAGGCAAAAGGACGCGAAGCCCGCCTAGAGCGGGTGGCCGGCTAAACGGGGGGCAACAACAACTGGCGAGGTCACGCCTTAAGACGATAGCCGGTTGCGAACATTCCATAACACAGAACCCAAAGCGCGGCGTTGGTGAGAGTTAGAACTGCCGCGCCAATCCATGGGTTCATGTCCGCGTGGCCGAGGGCGCCGTAGCGAAAGCCGTCTATCATGTAAAAGAACGGATCGATATGTGCAAGTTGCTGCCACGTCTTCGGTAGCCTTTCAACCGAATAGAAAGTTCCAGACAGAAATGACAGAGGCGTAATAATGTAGTTGGTGACGGACGCGATGTGGTCGAACTTTTCCGCCCAGATGCCGGCGGCGACGCCAAACAAAGAAAGCATCAGTGCCGACTGCGCCCCGAAAAAGACCAGGATTCCCCAATCGACAATCCGCACCGGCACAAAAATGGAAATCGCCAACAATGCGACGGCCCCGACGGCGAGTCCGCGGGTCATCCCGCCGATGGCGAGGCCGCAGGTGAGCTCGTTGGGGGAGAGGGGCGGCATGAGGGTATCCACAATGTTGCCTTGCACCTTGGCAATGATCAGGGACGACGACGTGTTAGCGAAAGCGTTCTGTGCAATCGCCATGGCGACGAGGCCGGGTGCAAGAAACTCAAGGAAAGTGACGGTGCCGAACATCTTCACTGTTCCGCCAAGAGCAAGAGCAAATATTGCGAGGAATATAAGGATCGTCACGACCGGGGCCAGCACGGTTTGGTTGTAGACCTTAATGAACCGGCGGACTTCACGCGTGTAGAGCGTCCATAAGCCGAGCCAATTGGCATTGCGGTCGCTGTTTGGCTTTCGGATTTCGATCATATGTGGCTCCTTCCGGCTCCCGCTATGCTCACAGCCGGTCGCCGTCTCGGCGACGGCCGATTTACCGCGTGCCCCAATAAGTTAACGTGAAGATTGTTGTCCGATAAAAAACTCTTATAATGGTCGCAAAACGAACGGCGGTTGAAGAATCCGCCGAAGTAAAAGCCTCACACGATGGGCGGCGCTACGAGTTGGATGGGCCCCCCGAGACGAGGTCGACCGCTGCGGCGGTCCACAACATGGGAAAATCGCGGACAACTGGCGGCGCCGCTCATGGCGCCGCCTCTTTTTCGCTGTGGACTGGACGCCGATCCCGTATCAGCCGCCAAGCCCCAGACTGCGCCGCTCGGGCGCGGAGCCATTCGGCAAGCTGGTGGCGAACGCGCTGATCGCCGCGATAAGCCCTATCTGGGCCACCCATTTCGTCGATCCATCCTGTCGCTTGTGCTCATTTTTTGTCATCTCCCGATAAGGCTGGCCTTCGGCCGCGGTCAAACTAACTCTCCCGCCTCTCGACTCCAAGCCGCGGCATTCCGCTTGGCAGGCCGGTGCCATGCGCGCGGCATCTACCTGGCTGATTGTTTGCGAAGGCATTGTTATCGCGGGCACGCGATGCGCCGCATTCGTTGACCCGAAAGCGGCGCCCGGCTATTTCTGCGGCGGAAGGACAACCATCAGGAGCGGATCATGCACCGAATTGTCCCGATCACCGCTGGCATTGCGGTTTTGCTGTTTGCCGGGGTTGCCTGCAAGGTCGCCAATGCGGCGGACGCGGAGGCCGGTAAAAAGGTCTTCAACAAATGCGCGGCCTGCCATTCCGTAGAAGCCGGGAAGAACAAGGTTGGCCCCTCCCTGTTTGGTGTCGTGGGCAGGAAGGCCGGCTCTGTGGAAGGGTATAACTACTCCGCCGCGATGAAAGACTCTGGGGCTGACATGGGACCCGGCAACGCTCAATACATATCTTGAAAAACCGCAGGCGCTGGTCAAGGGATCAAAGATGGCTTTTGTTGGAATACAAGATCCCGTCGATCGCGAAAACGTTATCGCATATCTGCAGACGCTCAAATAACCAAGCCGAACAGGCACCGCTTCGGCTGCCACCTGGTCAGGTCTCTTCGCGGACGCGCACGGCGGCATTTTAGACAGCGCATCCACTCGTTTGACCTGAGGCTGACTCAATAAGCGGGCCCGGCGCGGTCTTGACGGCGCCAGCGATCGATCGTTTCTTCGAGGAAGCTGCGGTCGAGTGAGTCATACTCCCACGCCTCGGCGAACGAGGCACTCCCGCTGCGCGGCCGGCACTCCCGGTCGAGATCGTCGAAGGTGATCCGCATGGGTACCGAAACTCCTTCCCCGACGACGATTGCCTCCCGGTTGTGCAAGGCCGGCAGCGCCGCAAGCAGGCCACCGGCTCCCTCCGGCATTGCCTTTTTTACGAAGTCCTGGTCGCGTTCGTTCGAAAGCCGGAGGGCGAAAATCGTGTTGCACTGAGAGAGAATGGTTGCCGACAACTCCGACGGCCGCTGGCTGACGAGGCAAAGGGACAGGCCGTACTTGCGACCTTCTTTGGCGACGCGGGCGATGGCACGTCGAGCCAGCGCAAAACCATTGCGCTCGTCCTCGGGGATGTAGCGGTGCGCCTCTTCGCAGACCAGCAGAACTGGCACCGCCTGCGGCTCAGCGCTCCAGACGACAAAGTCGAAGGCCATGCGGCAAATCAGTGAAACGACGGCATCGACAATTTCCGACGGGACACCGGACAGATCGAGAATTGTCGCCGGCCGCCCCTCGACGGGGACCCGCAGGATGCGGGCAAGGATATCGGCCATCGTGTCCTTGACAAACAAGCCTTCGAACAAGAACGCGAAGCGTGCATCATTGCCAAGCGCTTCCAGACGCGTCTGCAGCCTGAGATAGGGTAGCGAACTCTCCGCCTTGGTCAGCCGACCCATGCCGTTCCCCAGGATTCGCGCCAGATCACCAAGGCGGAACGGCACGGGTGTATCGACGGTGATCGCAGCCGGATCGGCGTCTGGGCCGATGAACGCGCGTCGGGCCTCGGCGACCGCGCGTTTGAGAATGTCCACCTCGACATCGCGCTCGGGCCCGTCCTGGGCGACAAACAGAGCAACAAGCTCGTCGGCGTTCATCATCCAGTACGGCAGTCGCAGATTGGCCGGACTGATCAGTTCCGCGAGGTCCGGAAAGGCCGCAGCATACTCATTATGAGGATCAAGAATAACGACGTGGCCGTTCGGATGACGCTGCAGGATGGATCGCAGGATTAAAGCGACCGCGCATGACTTGCCGGTGCCGGTTGTTCCCAGCACGGCGAAGTGCTTGCCAAGAAGCCCGTCGGTAATGAGAAAGGCCGGCAGGCCGCCGGCCTGGCGAATGCTGCCAAAGCGAACATTGGAAGCGGTCGGGCGGGCATAGATGAGGGCGAGGTCGTTCGACGTGACGCCTTCGATGATGTCGCCGAGCCTTGGATAGCGGCAGACACCGCGCTGAAAAAGGCCGCAGTGGACGCTGTCCGACGGTGCCGCGATCTCGCCGAGGAGTTCGACCAGCATCATCGGCGCCGACGACCGCTCCCCGTGCCCGGGTTCAACCCAGAACCCGGCAATAACGCCAACAACCTCCGAACTCGGCGTTCGGATCTCTGACCAGCCCGCCGAATTCGACGGCGTTGGCGTTGCCCTCGGCCAGAGGTTCGTAAAGTCGGCCGGTCACCTTGGATCCGGATACCGCGACGACTTCGCCGACCCGTACCGCCGCACCGCTCATCGCTTCGATCCCGTCCCACCGCAACACCGATCGGCGGTTGTAACACGCCAAACGTATACCCGCGGTGAAGAGGGAGGCAACGGGACAGAGCGATTGGGCCCGGTTCAATCTCGGCAGATCCAACCGCCGCCGAGCAGCCGGTCGCCCGCGTAGGCGACGCACGCCTGACCAGGCGCGATGCCGTAGTAAGGCGTATCGAGAGTCACGGTAGCGCAGGTGGAGCCTTCGCGGACAATGGTCGCCGCAACCGCCGGCATCGCCGAGCGAACCTTGACTTCGACCCGTTCCTCCCCGCCGGCCGGGTTGCGGGCGAGCCAGTTGACCTCGCGCAGGCGAAACTCTACGCGAGCGAGAGAAGCGCGCGGGCCGACAACGATGCGCGCCGTCGCCGGCTCGATGCGGGTGACAAACAGCGGCTCGCCGCCGCTCAAGCCAAGCCCGCGGCGCTGTCCGACGGTAAAGCGGCCGATGCCGTCGTGGCGGCCCAAGAATTTGCCCCTGCTCGCTGACGATCGCGCCCGCGACCATCGCCTCGGGGCGCAAGCGTGCCAGCACATCGGAATACTTACCGTCAGGCACAAAGCAGATGTCCTGACTGTCGCGCTTCCCGGCGACGCCGAGGCCATGACGACGGGCAATGGCCCGCGTCTCCTCCTTGCCGAGCCGGCCGAGTGGAAATCGTAGTCGGGCAAGCTGTGCCGCCGTCGTCTGGAACAGGAAATAGCTCTGATCGCGGGCGTGATCGGCACCGCGCCAGAGAGTGGGGCCGTCGGCCATGTCACGGCGGTCGACGTAATGGCCGGTGGCAAGCGCATCGGCGCCGAGATCCTCGGCGGTCGCCAGAAGATCCGCGAACTTGACCCGCTGATTGCAGCGCACGCAGGGTACCGGCGTTTCGCCGGCCACGTACCCATCGGCGAAGTCGTCGATTACCGCCGCCCGGAACTTCTGCTCGTAGTCGAGGACGAAGTGAGGGATGCCGAGCCGGTCGGCGACGCGCCGCGCGTCATGGATGTCCTGGCCGGCGCAACACGAACCCGGCCTGCCGACGGCGCGGCCGTGATCGTAGAGCTGCAAGGTGATGCCGATGACATCGTGCCCCGCTTCGACAAGCAGCGCTGCCGTCGCCGCGGAATCGACGCCGCCGGACATGGCGACGACGATGCGGCTCGGCGCTTCGCCGGGATCAACGCGATCAGTGGTCATCCGCCCCATATAGAGGGCCGCCGCCGCGGCCGACAAGAGCCGCCGATCGCCGCCATGGCATCGCGCTTGCACGGACGGTCCCGCCGCTCGCCTGGCGCGAGCCATGGAACAAGGGCATCCGCGGATGAAACTCAGCGCGCGCAATATCTTCAAGGGCAGGGTCATCGACGTGGTCACCGGGCCGATCGCCGCCAAGGTTCGTGTGGACATCGGCGGCGGCCACGTCGTCACCTCGACGATCACCGCCGACTCCGCCAAAGAGCTCGGCCTTGCCGCAGGCAAAGAGGTCTCGGTGGTGATCAAGTCGTCGTCGGTCATGCTCGCCGTCGAGTAACCCGCCGGCTTCCCGCTCCGAGCGGGCCCCTTCCGTCATCTCGCCATTGCCGGCCGCATGCCCGCGTCCTAAGGTCGTCCTGCCGCGATCGGGGGCGTGCGGGGGCGGATGGCCGACATTTTCATCTCTTATGCGCGCGAGGACCTGGAAACGGCCCAGCGGCTGGCGCAAGCACTGGGGGCATGCGGTTGGTCGGTGTGGTGGGATCGGCGCATCCCGACCGGTCGCCGCTTTCATGAGGTGATCGAACGCGAACTGACTGCCGCCGGCTGCGTCATCCCGCTCTGGTCGAAGGCGGCTATCGCGTCGTCCTGGGTGCGTGAGGAGGCGCAGGACGGGCTCGACCGCGATGTCCTGGTGCCGGCGATGATCGAGCCGATCCCGCTACCGCTCGGGTTCCGCACCGTGCAGACGGTGGACCTGAGCCGCTGGCAGATGGATGGCGATGAGGCCGGGTTTGGTCAGCTCGTCGAGGATATCGAAGAACTGCTCGGCCCTTCGCCGAAACGGCTCGCCGATGAGCAGCAACGCGTCGCGGAGGAGGCGCGGCTGAGGGCGGAAGACGAAGAGCGCCGGCGCGCCGCGGCGGAGGCGAAGCGGCAGGCAGCGGAAAAGGAACGCCGGCGAGCCGAGGAGGAAGCCGAACGCCAGGCCGAAGAGGAACGCCAGCGCGCGGCTGCCGAAGCCAAGCGGCTAGCGGAAGAGGAAGAGCGGCGACGCGCAGCCGAGGCGGAAGCAAAGCGAAAGGCTGAGGACGAGCGGAAGCGGCGCGAGCAGCAGGAAGCAGAGGCCAAGCACAAGGCGGAAGAGGAGCGGCGACGACAAGAAGAAGAGGCGAAACAGCAAGCGGAAGAAGAGCGGAAACAGCGCGAGGAAGAGCAGGCGAAGCGGCGCGAGAAGAGGAGGTGGAAACAAGGCGGAGGGCGGAAGAGGAGGCGCGCGAACGGGCGTGGCGGGCGCGACGATCGGCGGAGGTCAGGCGCGAGGTGGAGGAAGAGGCTAAGCGCCAGGCCGAGGGTGAAAAACCCGAGGGAACCCCTGCGCTAACATGGTTCTTCGGTGGGGCTGTGTTGGTCCTGCTGCTTGGCGGCCTATTGGCGGGCTATTTCGTGACGACATCCCCCGTTATTGCCGAGAAGGAAGGAGCGGTGCCCCAGGCTCCCTCGGCGGCGGCACCGAAGACGCCTGCGCCGGATCAGACGAGGGAGTCCACCGTAGATGCAGCGAAACCCGTATCCGACACTGCCAAAGCAGCCTCGCCGGATACGATGGAGCCGGAGATTACCAAGCCGGAGGACGCCGCGGTGCCGCGAGTTTTCCGCTGCTGCCCCGTGTGCCCGGCGATGGTGGCGCTTCCGGGCGGTACATTCATGATGGGATCACCACCGAATGAGAAGGGAAGATTGGAAAATGATAGGGCCGCAGCACCGGGTGACGGTGAAGCCATTCGCCATCGGGAAATACGAGGTGACGTTTGACGAGTGGGATGCCTGCGTCAAGGCCGGCGGCTGCAACGGCTACCGGCCCGAGGACCCGGGGTGGGGGCGGGGAAACCGCCCGGTGATCAACGTATCGTGGAACGACACCAAGGCTTACGTTGCCTGGCTGGCGAAGAAGACGGGGAACCCTTATCGGCTGCCGTCGGAGGCGGAATGGGAGTTTGCGGCTCGCGCCGGGACGACGACGCCGTTCGCTTTCGGCACGACGATCACCCCGAAACAGGCCAATTTCGGCCGAAGTGACGGCAAGACCGAGCCGGTCGGCAGCTATCCGCCCAATGCCTGGGGACTTTACGACATGCATGGTAACGTCTGGGAGTGGGTCGAGGATTGTTGGCACGATAACTACGGCCGATCGCCTACGGACGGGCAGCCCTGGCTCGCAGATAGCGGCTGCGAGTCTCTTTCCCCGTACTGCGCGGCGGGTCCTGGTTCAACGATCGGGGCTCCGCGCGCTCAGCCAACCGCGACTGGAACCGCCCGGACTTCCGGTTGGACCTCATCGGCTTCCGTGTGGTGTGCTCGTCCCCATCGTGTGGCCACTGAGCCCAGAGAAGCGGCGCGACAGCGCCGCTTCGATTTTCAGGTGGGTTTGGCCGCGCGCTGATAGTGCAAGTGTTTGGGGCGTAGCCTCTTATGCCAAATAGACCCGCTCAAGCGCGCTTCTGGCGACGTTGCCGTGGGTGTCCTCGGCTTCGATGAAGTAGCGGATGTCGCCGAGCGCCGACCGGCAGCTCGAAGGTGTAGTAGCTGGCGGTGCGGGCGGCGCCGGTCTGGCAGGGGTAGGGGCCGCGGTCGGTCATCTGCTGCCGCTGCTCGCCCGCACCGTTGCGAAGGACGACCTCGACGCGGGCAAGGCCGGCGACATCAGCAACGAAGGTGTGGACGCGGCCCTCGCGCGGCGCATCGAGGAGGCAGTTGTTGCCCCAGCGCTTGCCGCCGGGGTTCTCCGGCGTCACCCAGGGGGCGAAGATGGTGGGCGGGGTGCGGTCGCGGCGTCCCGAAGCGATCGCCTCGACCGCGCCGCCGATCCGGCTGAGGCCCAGGTTCGCGGCGTTGGTGACCTGCTGGTCCCAGACGTGCTGACCGGTCCAGTACCAGTAGCAACTTGTTTCGGCCGTCAGCATCAGGCGGATGGCGTCGGCGAGGGCGTTGTGCTCCGGTTCGGCGTCTTCGAGGGCATGCACCGCGTTCTGAAAGGCGGTGAGCACCGCCCACGAATTGAGATCGGGCGAGTAGGGCTGGTCGTAGCGGCTAAACCACTTCATGAACTGCGGATCGCCGTTGTCGGCACCGCTCCACGACCCCGGCTCGATGTGTGCGGCCTTGGCCGGATCGGGCGGAAAGCGGTCGAGATAATCGGCGATGGTGGTGAACTCGAAACGCGGGTCCTCCTGCAGCCATTCCACCAAGCGGCCGGTGTTGTGCTTGTAGTAGCTGTCGGCGCCGCCGCCGTGGTTGTCGCCGTCGGAGTGCAGCAGGAAAAAGGGCGGGTGCTTCGGATCGAACGTACCGGTGGCGACGATGTGGTCGTAGACTTGGCCGAGGATGTTCGGATAGAGAAGCGCGCCGAAGCCGCCGCGGGCGTCTTCG
Organism: uncultured Alphaproteobacteria bacterium; assembly: GCA_963781645.1. Taxonomy (GTDB): domain Bacteria; phylum Pseudomonadota; class Alphaproteobacteria; order Rhodospirillales; family Defluviicoccaceae; genus Defluviicoccus. The sequence goes on from CAWAGY010000027.1 coordinate 97,852, forward strand.
TTGCCGATGTAGCGCTCCGCCGGCACCGCGATGATCTTATGGCTCGTTCCCTCGGGATCGACGTACTCTACGTATTCGGGCTTCAAGAGCTGCGGCGAGATCTTCGAGCCGGCCCAGATGTTGTGCAGCTGCAGCCAGTCATCGACCGGCGGGTTCACCTGCTCGGCGGGGTTGGGCGGAAGCATGCCCTCCTGGATGCCGGCGTAGGGATACTCCTTGCAGGCGCGGAAGCGGTGGATGGAGTCGTAGATGACCGCCTCGATGCCGGCTTCGATCAGGGCCGGGATCATCCGCACGTGAAAGGCCGTCTCCGGGGGGAAGAGGGTGCGCGATGCCTCAACGCCGAAGGTGTGGCGGATAATGTCGCGGTGCCAGGCGATCTGCTTGACAATGTTTCGGTGCGGGATCAGCGCCATCAGCGGGTGGAAAAAGCCGAAGGCGCTGAAGCTGCAGCGGTCGTGGTCTAGGGCGGTCTTATCCCTGGCAATGCCGCGGAGCGCATTGTTCCAGCCGCCGAAGCGACCGCCGCAGAGGCCGTCCTTGGCGGAGCGGTCGAGCTGTTCGATCAGCGAGCCGCTCCAGCTCGTTGACAGCCCGGCGTGCGGCAGGCCGCCCCCCGCGTACTGGACGACCGCGGCCGGGATGAAGTCGGTGTAGTTGCCGACCCGCGAGCCGAAGATGCCGTCCTTCTCCCCATCCCAGTAGTTGCGGTCGGTTGTGTCGTAATAGGGCTGGTGCATGTGCTTGTGGATGCCAAAGTAGAGCTTGACCTCAGCCCCGTCCGGTCCGGCCGAGGCAAGCGTCGCCGGGCGCGGCGCGGCTGCAAGCTTCAGCGTCCCGAACTCCTTGATCCAGTCGCCTCCCCCGGCTTGCGCAATATCAGCCCTGCGGCAGCCTTCGACCTGGACGCGGAGCTCGCCCGCCGGTACCAACCCGGCCGGAACAGTCGCCTCGTAAAGGAACTCCGTGTTGCTCGTCCCCTTCGTGCGGATCGAGTCCCCTTTCAGGATGTGCTGGCCGTTCGCGGCGTGCAGGATCACCTGTGCAAACGGGATCTCTCCGTCGGCGGAAAAATGGATCGTGAACGGCGGGTTGCGGGCGGTCGCCTCGCACGTCAGCGTCGCCGGATGCTCAATGCGCGTCAGTCGGGAAAATGCGGTCATCTCAATCCTCTCGGCAAAGTTTTAGCAGTCAGTTGAATTCCGTGACTCCGCGCGGGGAGAGCAACCCTCGGCTGAATTCGCTTTAAAGTTACGCGTGCCATACCACGAGATTGTCACCATACTAAGCATGATAATTCTCAATGTCTATATCACAGCAACAGGGATAATATTTTTTATATGTGGGGCGATTATTGACTTGATTATACTTGCTCTTGTTGAATCGCAAGCCGATAAGTCTCGACAATGGGACGGACAGGATTATCTCCGCCCTATGGCAAGAACCGAGTAGGCGGCGCGACGATGTCGGCAAAGGCGGCAGATACGACAGAGACGGCGGGCATAGCTGTAATGACGGACGATTATGAGTGGAAAGCCCTGTGCGAGAGCCTCGACCTTGGACAGCTGGTGCCCGAAGGCTACCGGCGATACCGCCCGGCGGTGGTTGAAGGACTTTCGTACTTTCTCCGCAACCTGTCGTCGGAGCGGACCTTCGCCATGTTCGCGGATCAAATGGCGCTTGCAGAGGATGCGACGGTTGAGCATCGGCTGGTCGCGATTGCCCGCCATTGCCCGGCACTTCACAAGCTTGGGCAGGTGATGGCGCGCGATCGGCGGTTACCCGATAGCTTTCGGACGTTGCTGCAGTCGCTGGAATCGATGCCGGCGGCCCTCGAAATCGCCGAGGCGCGCGCCACTATCGAGGCGGAGCTAGGGCCTCTGGCGGCACATCATATCACCATCGAGGAAGCGCCTTTGGCCGAAGCGAGCGTCGCCATCGTCGTCCCGTTTGTCTGGCGGGATCCGAGCCACGATCAAGCGCGCCACGGTGTCTTCAAGGTTCTGAAAGCTGGCATTGAGGCGAAGCTGAGCGAGGACCTCGACCTCCTACAACAAATCGGCGCACTGCTCGACGAGCGGTGCGAAGCGTACGCACTGCCTCGCATCGACTATGAGGAAACGTTTCTGCAGGTTCGCGATCTGCTCGCCTGGGAGGTAAGACTGGATCAGGAGCAGGCGCATATGGCACAGGCCCGGCGTGCTCTTGCCGGACACGACGCGGTGATCGTGCCAGAGGTTCATTATCTGTCGACCCCGCGCTTGACGGTCATGCAACGAATTTTCGGTCGCAAAGTAACCGATGTGACGGATTGCTCGATCGGAACGCGCCGAAAAGTAGCGGCGATAATGCTGGAAGCCTTAATCGCCGATCCGCTCTGGTCGGATGGGCCAGAGACTATGTTTCACGCTGATCCGCATGCGGGAAACCTGTTCGCGACGGACGATGGCAAACTGGCCATTCTGGACTGGAGCCTTGTTGGATATTTGCGCAAGGAAGAGCAGCTCGGCCTGACCCAAATTCTCCTCGGCGCGCTGACCCTCGATGTCGACCGTATCTGCGACGCCATCGATGAGCTCACCGATAACCGGGTGGACCGGGGCGCGCTCGGGCAGATCGTCCTGACACGTATGCAGCAACTTCGTGACGGCGCCTGGCCCAGCTTCGAGTGGCTAACGGGCCTTATGGATGCCGCTGTGACCGAAGCGGAGGCCCGCTTCGGCGCTGGTCTCGTGATGTTCCGCAAGGTCCTGCAAACGCTGAGCGGGGTGGTGAACGACGTTTGCCCGGATCTTCGGGTTGATCGAGTGATGGCGCTCTCGCTGGTCAAAAAGCTGATCAGCGAATGGCGTCGGCGATCATATGCGGAGCCTTGGTCGCGCGACTTCGCCACTCACTTTTCCAACCTCGACTTGACGCACCTGCTGCTCTCGTCGCCGATCATAGGTTCCCGTTACGCGATCGCCCTTCAGTCAGAAGCGCTTACAGGGCGGAGTGCTGATCCGGACGGCTGATCAGCTAGAGTAGGTTGAGATAGCCATTCGGTCTGCCGAACATGGCGCGGCGCGGGCGCCAGGCGATAGCGGTTTCGCCAGGATCGCGGTCGCTGTAAGTGTCGTCCCCAGAAGAATAGCGATGGAGATCGCGCTGATGTGGCGTGCGGGTGGCCTGGGGTCCTTTCCGACAACGCGAATGCGGCGCAACCGGCAGAGCGAGTGGTTGCGGCGGATGATCGCGGAATGTCGGCTGACGCCCGCGGATCTTATATGGCCGGTGTTCGTCATCGAGGGCGAGGGCGCGCGCGAGCCGATCCGAACGATGCCCGAAATCGAACGGCTCTCCGTTGACCTGGCTGTTGAGGCGATCGGCGAAGCCGCGACCCTCGGCATTCCGGCCGTCGCCGTTTTCCCGTTCGTTCCGGAATCGCTGCGAACTCCCGATGCGCGCGAGGCCCTCAACCCGGACAATCTGGTATGCCGCGCGGTACGCGCAGTCAAAGCAGTTCACCCGGGCGTCGGTGTCATCTGTGATGTCGCCCTCGACCCGTTCAATAGCTGCGGCCACGACGGTTTGGTCAGGGACGGCCGCGTGCTCAACGACGAGACGGTGGAAATGCTGGCGCAGCAGGCCGTCGTCCAGGCGCTTGCCGGCTGCGATATCGTCGCTCCTTCGGATATGATGGATGGCCGCGTCGGCGCTATTCGCCGGGCTCTCGACGGCGCGGGATTGATCGATACGCAGATCCTTTCCTACGCTGCCAAATACGCGTCTAATCTCTACTCCCCGTTCCGCGAGGCGATCGGCTCCGACGCGCTGCTAAAGGGCGACAAGCGCTCCTACCAGATGGATCCGGCGAACGGCAGAGAGGCTCTGCGCGAGGTTGCTCAGGATTTGGCAGAGGGTGCCGATATGGTGCTGGTCAAGCCAGGACTGCCTTATCTCGACGTGTTGACTAAAATCGCCGAAATCTTTTCGGTCCCCACCTTCGCGTACCAAGTGAGCGGCGAATATGCCATGTTAAAATCGGCGGCACAGGCGGGCTGTCTGGATTACGAAGCAACACTGCTGGAGCTGCTGATTGCCTTCAAGCGAGCCGGCGCCGCGGGCGTGCTGAGCTATGCCGCCCTGGATGCTGCCCGCCTCCTCAATTCAATTTGAGAACGCGATCGACGTTCATAACGACGACGACGGCATCCTGCATCTTGATAATTCCGAGCGCAATGTCACGCCACTGTCTGTCGGGCATGGCCAATGTATCGCATTCAATATTGTCCGGCAGCTCGACAACGTCGCCGACCCGATCGACGATCAACGTGTAGAGTCCATAGTTGTGCTCAACGGTTAGCCCCGTACCCTCTTCCCCCGCCGCCAAGGGGGGAAGATTGAGCCGCGAGCGGACGTCGATGACGGTTACGATCTTTCCGCGAACGTTGATCGCGCCTTGGACGTGCGATGGAGCCAACGGGATCGGCGCGATCCGTTGCGGGACGAGGATGTCGAGCACCTTTTCAACGGCGATGCCGAACATCTGCCCCGCGACGGAGAAAGTTACCAGTTTTCTTACCTCGGCGATCGTCAATTCAGTGGACATGAGTTCCTCGCAAGCTCGTAGGGCCGTTCGAAGACGGGCCTTCCGCTGTCACGCCGCAAAGTAAAGCGGATGCGGTTAACGATCGCTTAGTTCGCGAAAGGCCTCTGGAGGCAGGGGACAAGGGGCGCAGCCTGAGCGCACTTTGCTTCGCCTTCCGCGTCCGTTGAGGGCTTTTTTGCATCGGCTTTCTTGACTCTGGCTTCCGTCGCCTGCGATGTTGCGACGCAGTAGATATGCTTGAGCTGAGCCTCTGCGCATGAGCGGCGGCTGAACGGGCGTTCTGCGGCGGCCGTCGTTAAAACCGCATTCAACAATAGCCTTGAAAGGGTGGGACATGATTGACAAGAAGCACATCGGGAGGATGACGCCGCCGCAGACAATCGATGTCGAGAAGGGGCGACTGAAGTTTTTTGCCAAGGCGATCGGCGAAACCGATCCGGTGTATTCGGACGAGGCTGCGGCGAAAGCGGCCGGATATGCGTCTATTCCTGCCCCGCCGACTTTTGCGTTCTGCCTCGAGATGGAGACGAACTCGCTGTGGGACAATATTGCAGCGATGGGGGTTCCGGTCGGCAAGATCCTGCACGGTTCGCAGAACTTCGCCTATCACGCTCCGATTTATGCGGGCGACAGGATCACCTTCGTCACGAAGGTCTCCGACATCTATGACAAGAAGAGCGGCGCTCTCGAATTCATCGTCGAGGACACGACAGCGAAGAACCAGGCAGATGTTCTGGTAGCCGAGCTGCAGCGCGTCATTGTCGTCCGCAACTAAATCAGAGGGAGAACGGGGCCATGGTGCAAAGCTTTAGCGAGATCAACATTGGCGACGAGCCGATCCGCCTGGAAACCGATCCGATATCACGGACGACCCTGGCGCTTTACGGCGGTGCGTCGGGTGACTACAACCCGATGCACATCGACATCGACTACGCCAAGGCAGCTGGCGAAAGTGATGTCTTCGCCCACGGCATGTTGGTCATGGCTTATCTCGGCCGTTCGGTCACCTCATGGGTGCCGCAGAGTAAGGTGCGCAGCTTCAACACCCGATTTACCGCGATTACCCGCGTCGGCGAGAAGATCATCTGTAAGGGGAAAGTTGTCGAGAAGATGGAGCAGGATGGCGAGAAGCGGGTGAAGGTGGAGCTGACCGCAACCAACGAGAAGGGGGAAATGAAGGCTGCCGGCGAAGCGGTCGTCGCGTTGGCCTGAGCTGCCGGCCGCTGCCGAAAAAAATATAGGAGAGCCGCGTCGGCGGATAGGGCTTCGGCCGTTCCACCGAGCGCTGGTTCGGTCTGATACTGTCCGGCGACCAGGGTGGGGCCAAAGGGGGCAGGATCCTGATCCAGACGCTCCCTTCCTGTCGCACGGCCGCGTCCGATCAGCGGCACGCTCGGGGCTCCGGCCCCCCGACGCCGTAATCCGCGGGGCTAAAGGGGTCCGCGCGATGGCGTGCGATCGCGAACAGCGGCGGTGCTCATCGGGCAATGGCCGATCCACCGTGGCTGATCTTGCTGCACTGCGGCATTCGCTGTTGCGATCGGATGAAATGTCTTATATACTTATTAAACGATGCAGACAGGTTTGTTCTCGCCCAACGCGGTCTCACGGCCGATTTACGAGAGGAACGGAGTGCTGCGCGAATAAAAGGCCTGCGGCAACCGCAGGCGGATGCAAAAAAGAATGGACGGAAAGCTTTCGCGGCTTCAGTGACGGGCATGCTGGGCGGCGCAATACAAAGCGTCTATTTCGTCAGGGGCGATGCTCACAGTCTGGCATTTGACGGCCTTGTTAACACCGCGTCCTTGGGTCAGGAGAATACAGAGTGTACGCATTAGCCAAAGAAGTTCCCGAACTCAGTGCCAACATTGCGCGGTACATGGTGGCACTCTCGCGCGCAACCAATCGGGAAATCGCCGAATTTGCCGACAGCTGCCTCATCGCGGGGCAGATCGCGATGAAGGCGGCGAAGGACAATCCGCTCAGCATCGGGCAGACCCTCGAGGTCATGCAACACAACCAACAAATGATGCTGAAGGGGATGATGAGTGCCCAGGAGAAGATGATGGGCTTCGTCTTCGATCAGGTCGAGGAAGGGCTATCGGCCCTGCTCAACACCGCCTTCAACGCCGAGGGCGAAAAGCTCGGCGGGTTTATGGCGCGCGAAGCCAGTGTGATGGAAGCGGTCGCCAACTTCAACGAGCAGATCGAAAAGATCAAGGACGAGTTCGGCTTCCACTTCAACACCGAAGATTATAAGCTGGTACACGAGACCGACACCTTCCTGATGTACCAGGTCCTGCCGATCAAGAAGGACGTGAAGGTCCGCGACGACGTCAAGCCGATGCTGTTGGTGCCGCCCTACATGCTGGGCGTCCACATCCTGTCGTTCCTGCCGCACGAGAATAAGAGCTACGCGCATTCGTTCGCGAACGCAGGGGTGCCGACCTATGTTCGCGTGGTCAAGGACATCATGTCGAACGAGAAGGTTCAGCAGACCACACCCGAGTCCGACTGCCTGCAAACGCTTGAGCTCTGCAACAAGCTGAAGGAAATTCACGGCAGGAAGGTGGTGCTGAACGGGACCTGCCAGGGTGGCTACATCTGCCTGATGAACCTGCTCTCGGGCAAGTTTACCGAGGTCTGCGACACCCTGATTACCAATGTCGCGCCGATCGATGGAACCTATTCCGATGCGATTTGCGGCATGCCGCGGATGCATCACGATTTCATCACCACCACCCTGCCGAACGGCGCCAAGGTGGCCAATGGCTACCTGCTCAGCCTCGGCATGCGGTTCGTCGCCATCGATCGCGAGACGCCGCTGGTCAAGGTGCTGGATCAGGCGTCGCTACAAAAGGCGACCAAGATGAACCCCGGCAAGACACCGGCGGCGCTTTTCCGCTGGCTACTGAAGGAGCGCGTCCATCTGCCGATCGGCATTGCCTCGATGAGCTCGCACACGTTTCAAGAGCCCATCGCGGAAGACGGTACGCTTCCGGTCAAACTCTTCGGTCAATCCTTGAACCTGAAGGATCTCGGAAAGCTCGGCGTCAAGTGGTACCAGAACTTCGCGATCAAGGACGATTTGGTCACGCCCGCCTGCGCCACCGCCGGAAACAAATTCCTTGATGGGATGGACGTGGTGGAATCGGTGGCCTTTCATGGCGGCCACGTGGCAATCCTGACCAGCCCGTACGCCAAAAAGGCTCCGGTCAATGGGGAGTTTATCGATGCCCTCGGCAAGAAGGTCCGCGGCCCCGTGAAATTCATGCTCGATATGGCAGCCTGACCCGCCAGAGGCGAGCGCCTCGCTAAGAGAAGGGCACCCGCGGGGTGCCCTTTTTTTTGGTGGGCTCACGACCCATAACCGCTATAACCGCGCCTCGAAGAAGCAACTCTTTCCGGCGCCTCGAACATCGTCCACAAGGGGACGCCAGGAGAGTCGGGCGGTCGTTGCGACGCCCGATCTTCGGGAGCCGGCATGGATACAACAGGCGCGGCCAAGCACAAGCCCCAACGCGGAGGAGAATGGAATGGACTGGAGCGAACAGACTAATCAGTTGATGAAAACATGGACCGACGCCCAAAGGCAATTGCTCGGCGGCTGGATGGATTGGGCACAGGCGGCGAGCGGCGGGGCCGGCGCGACGCCAGCGATGTTCGATCCGAACTCAGCTCTTCCGGACGGGGGTCGATACTTGGTCGGGCGCCAAGGATTCGCCGGCGCAGCGACTGGCGGGCAATATCTTTGGCACGCCGGACATGATGATGCGCTCGATGAACCTGATCATGAAGGCATGGCAGGTCGCGGCGCCGAAGATTGAGAGCGGCAAGGATTGGCAGCCCGATCTGAAGAAGCTGATCGAGCAGTGGCGCGATGACACGGTTGCCCTGCCAAAGCGCGCGGCGGCAATGCAGAACGACTTCGCCCAGCTCACCAAGTCGATGTTCGAGCGCTGGTCGCCGATGACGGCGCCGTGGCTTGCCATGTTCGGTCAGGCGGCGTCGCAGGGCCACCCCGGGGCGGCCTTCCTCTCCGGCACCGCCGGGCTCGGCAACCTCGCAGGCTTTGGCGAATTCTTCCAGTTGATGCGCGGGCAGGGCGAGTTCGGACTGAGCGAGATGCCGCGCGCGACCGTGATGCGCGAGAAGATGGGCAAGTTCCTGCGCGTCGCCGACACCATCAGCGACCTGCAGGAGGCACAGAAATCCTATCAGGCCAAGCTCGCTGACGGCATTGCGACCTCGGTCGAACGCACTGTCGATCACCTCGCCAAGCTGGCGGAGAAGGGCGAGAAGATCTCGAGCGCCCGCGATCTGATGCGGACCTTCTTCTCGATCGCCGACAAAACCCTGATGGAATCTTTTAACACCAAAGAATTCATGGAGATCCAGGATAAGCTCACGCTGGCGTTGATGCACCACAAGCTGGCGCAGCGGGAAGCGCTGGAGATCATCTATAATAGCCTCGAGATTCCGACGCGCAGCGAGATCGACGAAGCCTACAAAGACATCCATGACTTGAAGCGGGAAGTGCGGGCGTTGAGGAAGTCGCTGAAGGACGCGACAGCCGGGAAGGCACCGGCTGGCAAGGGAGGCAAGAAGGCGGTTGCGAAGGAGGCCGAAGCGGCCGAGCCGGCCGCGTCGTGAGCGAATGACGCAATAGCGAATAGGCCGCCTTCATTCCATCGAGGAGACACCATACAATGACAACGTTCCCCATAGAGTTTAAGCCGGACGACGTGGCCCGCGAGATGGCCCAACTAGAAACGAAGGTCTCAGCCGGCTTAGCGCAGTTGACATCGATGACCGATGACGACGTCGATATCGGTTCCACGCCGAAGGACGTCATTTATGAGCGCGAGACCTTCAAGGTCTACCGCTACCACCCGGTTCTGCCGAAGGAAAAGCTGATACCGGTGCCGATGCTTATTTCCACGCCGCTGATCAATGGCTACGAGGTCGCCGATCTGCAGCCGGACCGATCGCTGGTTCGCAACCTGCTGAACGAAGGCGTTGACGTCTACATGATCAACTGGGGCTATCCCAAGCGTTCGGACCGTTTCAACAACATCGACGATTACGTTACCGACTTCATCGATGACATCGTCGATGTTGTCATCGACAACAGCGGTGTCGACAAGATCAACCTGTTCGGCATTTGCATGGGCGGCACCCTGGCGACCTGCTACACGGCCCTGCACCCCGAGAAGGTGCGCAACTTGGTGCTGACCGTCACCCCAATCGATTTCAGCCAGACTAGGGTGCCCGGGCAGCCGCACGTCGGCCTGTTGTTCGAGATGGGCAAGTCGGTCAACGTCGATGCGATGGTCGATGCCTTTGGCAACGTTCCCGCCGATGTCCTCAATGTCTCATTTCTGATGGCCTCACCGTTCACGCTGATGTTCGGCAAGTACGCCGACACCATCGACATCCTTGATAACAAGGATGCACTGCTCAACTTCCTGAGGATGGAAAAGTGGCTATTCGGCGGGCCCGAGGTCGCCGGCGAGGCCTATCGTCAATTCATCAGGGAATTCCTGAACAAGAACGCGCTCGTCAACGGCTCACTCGTCCTCGGCGGCCGAAAGGTGGACCTGAAGAACGTCACATGCCCTGTACTCAACGTATATGCAGAGCGCGACCATCTGGTTCCGCCACCAGGCACCGTCGCCCTCGGCAAACACGTCGGCAACAAGAAGGAGTACACCGAGTTGCCGATCAAGACCGGGCACATCGGCATCTACACCGGCGGCGCGTCACAAAAGATCCTCGCACCTGGCGTTGCCAAGTGGCTTCGCGAGCATTGATCGATTGAACCGAAGCGCTCGGCCGGGCGTCGCAAACTCCCGGCCGGCGCTTTCCCCTGCGATACGATGTCACTTTCTCCGCTTGCACCCACCTACGCTGTCGAAGTCACCGAATTAGCCAAGATCTACGTCGGGAGGCGCAACCAGAAGACGATAACCGCTCTCGACCGGGTAACCCTTAACATCCCCGTCGGCGCCTTCTTCGGTCTGATCGGGCCGAACGGAGCCGGTAAGTCGACCCTGATCAATATCCTCGCCGGCCTCGTCCTGCGTTCGGGCGGCGAAGCAAAGGTCTGGGGCTTTGACATCGAGCGCGACATGCGCGCGGCGCGCCGGGCGATCGGTGTTGTTCCACAAGAGCTCAACCTCGACCCATTTTTCAGTCCACGCGAGCTCTTGGAGGTTCAGGCGGGCCTCTATGGTGTGCCAAAGCGTGCTCGGCGCACAGAGGCGGTCCTGGACGCGGTCGGTCTGTCGACGCAGGCCGACGCCTATGCACGCCATCTTTCAGGCGGGATGCGTCGACGACTGCTCGTCGCCAAAGCGATGGTGCACGCACCGAAGGTTCTTGTCCTCGACGAACCGACCGCCGGAGTCGATGTCGAGCTTCGTCGCCATCTCTGGGCATACCTGCGAGGTCTCAACGCCGCCGGCACCACCATTCTCCTCACGACTCATTATCTCGAAGAGGTGGAGGCCCTCTGCGATACGGTCGCCATCATCAATCACGGCCGGCTGATCGCTTGTGATGCGACCGAAGCGCTACTTGCGCGGATCGACCACAAGACTCTCACGGTGACGCTCGCGGAGCCTCTAAGCGCCTTACCGGTAGCGCTTGACGATCTCGATGCGAAGCTGGTCGCCCCCGATCGGCTGGTTATTCAGTATCCGCCCAGCCGCGTCCGCGGCGGCGCGCTTCTCGCTCGTTTGGCCGCTGCCGGCCTCGTCGTGGTCGAGGTTGCGACTAGGGAAAGCGAACTTGAGGATATCTTCTTGAAGTTAACCCGCGAGCCGGCGGATTCGTTGGCAGTGCCCCCTCCACCTTCGGCGGTCGACATCGCAGAAATAGGATGAAGACCTCGCGGCAAGTTCTTCTCGTCGCCTCTCTCGTTGCCGTCATCGGAGCTTGCGTACCTCTGGTAATTCCGCCGGGGGAGGCAGCGGCACCGCCCACGATCGCAGGCGAGGCACTTGTCGCGAGGGACGGCGTAATGCTGCCATTGCACACGTGGCAGCCCCCGGATCGGCCGGCAGTTGCAGTCGTCATCGCGTTGCACGGATTTAACGAATATTCGGGGTTCTTCGACGAAATCGGCCCCTGGTTTGCCGCTGAGTTCGGCATTGCCTCTTATGCTTACGATCAGCGCGGCTTTGGGGCGTCGGTAAATCGCGGGGTATGGCCGGGCGAGGACGCTCTGGCGGATGATCTCGGTGCCGCTATCGCGGCGGTCCGCACGCGGCACCCGGACATGCCGCTGTTTATTCTCGGCGAGAGCATGGGCGGAGCGGTTATCATGACGGCGATGGGGCGGCCCGACCCACCGGCGGTCACAGGGATCATCCTTGTTGCGCCGGCCGTTTGGGGCCGCAGTTCCATGCCATGGTACCAAAATCTGGTGCTGTGGACGGCGGCGCACACAATTCCCGGGACCGGCATCACCGGTCGCGGCCTTGGAATCCAGGCATCCGACAACATGGAGATGCTGAAGGCGCGCGGCCGGGATCCCCTCGTCATCAAGCAGACCCGCATTGACGCCATTTACGGTCTCGTCAACTTGATGGACCGGGCGATGGCAGCGAGCCCGCATCTCAACGAACGGATGTTGATTTTGTATGGCGAGAAGGACCAGCTGATCCCGCCGGGCGCAATTACGGAGATGCTGGCAAGGCTGCCACCGGCCGCCGATGATCGTCGCCGTTTCGGCCTCTACGGGACCGGGTATCACATGCTGCTGCATGATCTGCAGCGAAAGATCGTCTGGAACGACATTGCATCCTGGATAGCGGACCCTGAGGCTCCGTTACCGTCTTCGGCCGACCGATACGCTCGTGAGGTGCGGATGTGCCGCGAAAATGGCTGCTGAGCCCATAACCGAAGCTGGCGAAACGACGGCGGCCGAGCGACGGCCGCTCGTCATCGCGCACAGGGGAGCCAGCGGCTATCTGCCTGAGCACACCCTCGCCGCCTATGCACTGGCGATCGATCAGGGAGCCGACTTTATCGAGCCCGACCTGGTGGTAACACGGGACGGAATCCTAGTCGCCCGCCACGAAAACGAGCTTTCGGGCAGCACGGATGTGGCGCAGCATTCCGAGTTTCGCCGGCGTCGCACCCGCAAAGTCATTGACGGCAAGAGCGTGGAAGGCTGGTTCAGCGAAGATTTCGCGCTCTCCGAGTTGAAAACCCTGCGAGCGCGTGAACCGCGCTCCGGTTTGCGGCCCCGCAGCGCCGCGTTCGACGGCTGCTTCCAGATCCCGACGTTGCAAGAGATCATCGATCTCCTAACGAGCGGCGACGGGCAGGCCGCTTTGTCGCCTTCACAGAATCACCCCGCCGGGCGTTTGCGTTGCGGAATTTATCCCGAACTAAAGCATTCGGCCTATTATTCTGCGATTGGAATCGATATCGGGCGGCTATTGCTTGAGACGCTCCGATCGAGTGGACTTCCAAAGCAGCGGGCGTACGTGTTCATTCAGTCGTTCGAAATGAGCGCTCTGAAAGAACTTCGTCGGCTGACGGATCTGCCGCTTGTTCAGTTGCTCGATGTGGAGGGACGTTCCTATGACATCGAGCTGGCGGGTGACACCCGGACGTATCGCGATTTGATAACTCCGCAGGGCCTGTCGGAGATCGGGGGTTATGCCGACGCCATCGGGCCGGCCAAGGATCTGGTTCTTCCACGCTCCGCCGACGGCACTTGTGATCGGCCGTCCACTTTACTCGACGATGCACATCGTGCCGGTCTGCTGGTTCACGCTTGGACGTTCCGCATTGAAGACGAGCTCTATCCCGCTCATCTTGGCAACCAATCGTCGCAACGGAACGCATCGGCGAACGTTCTCGCCGGCGAAATCGGCCGATTTCTTGCGGCCGGTTTGGATGGCCTATTTACCGATAATCCGGATGTCGGGGTGCGAATGCGGGATGCGGTTTGCGACGGGCGACGAAGGTCTAGTAACCGACCGCGCGGGCCTGAACGAATGGAAAAATCGTAACGTATGCGCCAAGTTGCCGCCGCAATCATGGAACAATCTGGGCTACTCAGCCGTAATGGCGGATTGGGCGCGGACTCGCAGCGCCGTGGGAGTGAGTGCCTGCTCAGATGGGGTTTCGATGGATGGGTGAAAAACGACAAGTTGTATCGGCTGCTGCGGCAGGAGGTTCGGGCGCTTGTTCCTCTCCGCAATCATTGCGATGGGAGCGCCGGTCATACCGTAACGATGATGACGTGTCGAGGCGTCCTATACGTCTGAAAATTTGTTACTATTGAAAATATGCTGAGGCTGTCGGGCGAGATCGTGTACATTCACCTCGGCTTATCCAAGAGAACAACACACTTCACATGATCCACCTCCCTCAGGGCGACCGGACTTCGTGAGCGGCCCGCGGTATCAGTCCCTTCTAGAACGTCCGCTGCTCTCCGTCGTCATTCCAATGCTTGATGAGGCTGAAAACCTCAAGCCGCTGTTCGACCGGCTTCTTCCTGTGTTGGAGCGGATCGGCATGGCGACTGAAATAATCTGTATCGACGACGGGAGCGCCGACGGGACCCTGGCCCGGTTGAAGGCAATGCGCGCCCGGGCGTCCAACCTCAAGATTATAAGCTTCAGCCGGAATTTCGGGAAGGAAGTGGCGCTCGCTGCCGGGCTTCGCTATGCGCACGGCGACGCGGTGGTGCTGATGGACGGGGATCTCCAGCACCCGCCCGAAACAATCGAAGCGTTCGTCGACCGTTGGCGGCAAGGCTATCAGATGGTCTACGGGCAGCGGCGGCAAGGCGACGGAGCCATCGGGATCCGCCAGTTCCTGGCCCGGATCTTTTATCGCGCATTTGCGGTCGTGGCACAGACGCCACTTCCTCAGGGCGCTTGCGACTTTCGCTTGATTGATCGCCGCGCCGTCGATTCGTTGAACCTCCTTACTGAACGCACGCGATTCACGAAGGGCCTGTACACCTGGATCGGCTTCAAACAGATCGGCGTGCCGTTCGATGTTGAACGGCGTCGGAACGGTCGCTCAGGCTGGAGCAGTCTTGGTCTTTGGAGGTTTGCACTGGATGCAATCACCTCATTCAGCATGATCCCATTGAGGATTTGGTCATACGTCGGCGGTGTCGTCTCATTGTTTGCACTTAGCTACGGTATGTATTGCTCAATCCGCGAGATGATTTACGGGACGGATGTTCCTGAATTTTCTTCTCTAATGATCGCTGTGACTTTTTTTGCAGGCGTTCAGCTTCTTAGTCTTGGAGTCATCGGCGAATACCTCGGCCGGGTATTTACCGAGGTCAAACAACGCCCATTGTTCCTGGTCGCCGAAGAAATTGGCTTTTCCGAACGAAGCGAGAGATTTGACCAAAATCAAACGTCGTCGGCAGACCTTGCCGAGGCGTCTGTCCTGGTCCGCCCGGCACACGATGGCAACCGCGTGTCCCTCAGCGGGCGCGGTGAAGCCGGTAAAATATCCCGCGGCGGCGCTAACAATTACTGACGGTAAGATCTTATACCCGCGCAGTATTTGGCTGGTGGCTTTTTTCGCGGGTGCAAGACCATCGTCATGCGACGAAAGCAAAATAATCAAGATCTCCGGACCAGCACGGCGCAATTAGCTAAGAACACCGCGTGTGTGGCGCTAGCGGCAGTAATCATGCTGTTGCCCGCTTTTTGGAATGGTTATCCGTTAATTTATTTTGATAGCGAAGATTATGTAAATATGTCGTTCATTGGCAACGTTGTTGTGTGGAGGACGATGCCGTATGCGATTTTTATAGCTATTGGACGGCCATTTGGCTCGCTATTCGCTGTTGTTATTATTCAGTCTGTCATCGTCGCATGGTTCCTGCATGAGTTCGTCGTGGCTTTCATCGTCCGCCGGCACCGGCTCGCCTTTGTCATGGCCGCCGTCTTACTCGCCGCCTTTACCGGCTTGCCATGGGTCGCCTCACAAGTCCTTGCGGACGTCTTCGCCGGAATTCCGGCGGTCGGGCTGGCGGTGTTGGCCTTCGGTGAACGGTTGTCGACGCTCCGGCGAATGTGTCTGGTACCGCTGATCGCTATTGCCATCTCGACTCATATGTCGCATGTGGCGGTCGCATCCGGCCTCCTGCTTTGCCTTATTGTCCTTCGGGCAGGTGTACTAACGTGGAGAAGCGCACCGCGCCCGAAGCTGGCTCTGGTGACGATCGCCGTTGTTGCCGGTGTGATGATGGTTCCGGCGATCCACAAAATGGCAACGGGCGAAGCCTTCTTTTCCCGATCGGGGCGCGTCTTACAGCTCGCTTTGCTGATTCAGGACGGTCTCGCCCAGCGCTACCTGAACCGTGTATGTCCCGAGGGAGCGCAGCTTGACCTGTGTCCGTATGTAAACGAGCTTCCCAAGACGGCGGAATTCCTTCCTGTGGGCCTATTGGGCGTCGCCCATCGACGAGATTGGCGGATGGTCGGCCCTGAAGAGCGACGCCGCCGTCATTGTCCCCAATGTGGTCACGATGTTCCCAGGGGCGGTGGCGAAAGCCGCCGCTCTGAACGCCCTCCAACAGTTCTCCCTGGTAGCCGTCGGCGAGGGGCTGGTGCCAATGGCTAAAGGCGCTATCTTCCCGTTTTTTGCGGTTTACAGATGGTACCCGACCGACGTTGCAGCCTTCGAAAGCGCGCGACAGCAGGAAAATGGTGGCTTGGATTTGACGCGGCTCGATGCCGTGCAGCGGCCGGTTGCCCTCCTCGCGGAGGTGAGCCTGCCACTTCTTTGTTTCATCGGCTGGTGTCTTCACGATCGCCATGGAGTCGGACTGGCGCTGATTATGATCCTCGCGCTCATCGGCAACGCTTTCGTCTGCGGGGCTCTTTCCAATCCTCACGACCGGTATCAAAACCGCATCGTCTGGGTGGCCGTGCTCACGGTCGGGATACTGCCGTTGAGGTGGTACCAGCTGAAATCCGCAACTGAGCCGCTGGATGCGAAGGATATCTAAGAAGACTTGGAGGTGTAATAGCTCTTTACACCTTTGTAATAGTAGCCCGAATCACCAAAGCCGTACTCCGCGTGACGCTTTAAATCAACACGCGAGAGCACAATTCCGGTAAGATGGGCGCCCGTTTCCATCAGGGCTTTCAAACCGACGAGAACAACCTCACGATGGGTCTTGCCCCAGCGGACGACGAACACGGTCGAATCCACTTCCGGCGCGAGGATGCGCGCGTCGGCAACCGCCATGATCGGCGGCGTATCGATGATTACAAGGTCGTATTGCTGCGCCACTGTTTTCAGCAGTTGGCCGACCCCTACGGATTTGAGAACCTTGACGGGATCGACGACCAATTTTCCGGATGGCAGAACGTGAGCGCCGGTGGGTACATCTTGATGCACGATTTCGGCAAGGGTGGCCTCGCCGCGATAAAATTCCACCAGCCCCGGAACCTGCGCCGTCGCCATCATCTTGTGGACGGTCGGTTTGCGCAGGTCGGCTTCGACGACGAGGGTCCTCATGCCCGAAATCGCGCACATGCGCGCAAGAGAGACAGCGATTGTCGACTTGCCTTCGGCCGGCTGTGACGACGTGATCAGAACCGTCCTCGGTGTCGGTCGAGAGCCTGAGATCAGAATGCTCGCATAGACGGACCGGATCGCTTCACCGAACAGCGACGACGGGTTGTCGATCAGGTCTTGTTCAGGTCCGTTTGAGCTGCGGCCGCCCCGTCCCATAATGGGAACCAGCCCCAGCGTCCGCACACCAATCGCGTCTTCAATTTGATCGCTGCTGCGGAAGCCGCGGTCCAGGGTCTCGATGGCGAACGCCAGCAACGTGGCGAAGGCGGAGGCGGCGACGAGGGCGATGCCAAGAATCAGCCCTTTCTGCGGCGCCGACGGGATCTCTGGTACAATTGCCCGCGAGAGGATGCGAGCGCTGATATCGTGTGCGGATAGATCGGACTGGGCGCTGATTTCCTCGAAGCGGGAGAGAAAGCTTTCCAGCGTTGACTTGTTCGCGTCCGCCTCGCGTTCCAAAGCACGCAACTGCACTTCCGCGGTGTTCGCTTGCGCGAGCCGCGCTTCCATGGATTTCAGACTTGTCTGCAGCGATGCTTCGCGCGCCCGCGCCACTGCCGCGTCGTTCTCCAGCTTCTGCACGACCTTGTTAATTTCGGTTCGTAACTTGGCTTGGACGTTGCTGACTTCGGCACGCGCACTGACCATACGTGGATGACGATCGCCCAGCTCGTCGGCGAGTTCCGCCACCTTGCGCTTGACCTCCGCTTCCTGGCGAAGCAACTCGACGATAATGGGCGATCCGAGAACGTCGGCGGCAGCTTCGGCGCCGGATGGCGACTTCGCCAGCTGACGCGCTTGCTGAAGGCGTGCCTCCGCCACGGTGCGATCGGCGCGCGCTGCGATCAGCTGGCCGCTAAGGTCAGTTACCTGATCCGAGATCAGGGTTCCTTCGTGGTTGCTCTGCAGCAGGCCGGCCCGGCTGCGGTACTGCTCGACCGCGTTCTCGGACTCCGCCACCTTTTCTCGCATGTCCTGAAGCTTGGTCGACAGCCACTGATTGGCCCGACGCGTCGCCTCGTACTTGGCGTCGAGTTGAGCGAGCAGGTACGCTTCCGCGACCGCATTGGCCAGTTGCGCAGCCTTCTTTGCTTCTTCGGAAGTGAACCGTATGGTGATGACCCGGGACTGGCCCTTCATCCCCACATCGAGATTGTCCAAAAACGTGTCCACAGCTTCGTTACGTTCGCTTGTCTGCTGATCGAGCTGCGCATCCGATGGCGATGACCAGTTGCTGACTAGGTCTTCCGGCAGCACACCTCTAAAGAACGTCTCGACGCTGTCGATGGCGGTGCCGATTGCGGTCAAGGGTTGCAGATTTCTGTTGAACTCCGGATCGCGGACCAGCTGAAAGTCATCGACCAGGCGGTCAATCAGCGCCCTTGACCGGATGACCTCTATTTCGCTGAGCAGCGCTTCTTTGTCGGGTGTCGTATCGCTCAGCACCTGTTCGAGATCGGTGACGCGCGCCTCCTTGGTGTCGATTAAGATGTCCGCAGTTGCGGTGTAGGTCGGCTTGATCGACATCAAGATGACCGCGACCGCGGCGAGTGACAGTACAACGACCCCACCGATGAGACCTCGACGACGCCATAACAGACGGAACAGCTCTCCAAGTCCAAACTCACGTTGGAACAGGCGGTTCTTAAAGTTCAGCTGTTCATATGGAGGAGAGGTTGTTTCAGTGACGTAGTTCAAAGATGTCCCTATGCATGCAATCCCTGTGACAATATCCGCTCCACAGGACGACGTCGAAAAGGGCTACGGGCTATCCAGGCCTGGCGCGATCGTCAACGAATTCGTGCCAAACCGGCAGGCGCCTTCAAGCCGTGGACGAGGGAAAAGCGATCCCCGGAAATGGTACACGGTCTTGTTGACAGGGTCATGATCAATTCCCGCTGCTTGGACGTCGCAGATTTGCGGAGCCCCACCGACGTGACAGCATATCCTTTGACAGACGCGGTCCCGCAATGCCTCAGTCTGCCCGCAGCGACCTGCTTGTTTCGAATGAACGGGAGCTATCTTCCTGCTCCAGCCTGGCAGACGAGTAAGAGATGAACCGTAATCGGGAGCACTGTGGAACGCGTGTAATCGCCATCGACGGTCCGGCGGGAGCGGGCAAGGGCACACTCGCACGGCTTCTTGCCGCTCACTACCGGTTTGCCTATCTGGATACCGGCCTGCTCTATCGGGCTATCGGCGCCAAATGCTTGGAGGTGGCGGCCGAGGGTTTCGAAAGCGACACTGCCGTTCGCGAGGCTAAGAATCTTGCCTCGGAAGACCTCATGCGATCAGATCTGCGTTCGGACGCCGTTGCTCAGGCAGCCTCCAGGGCGGCCGCGGTACCCGCCGTGCGGCGGGCACTGCTCGATTTTCAGCGAAGGTTTGCATACACCCCCCCCGCCGGCTTTCGGGGCGCAGTCCTCGACGGCCGCGACATCGGCACCGTTGTCTGTCCGGAGGCGGCGATCAAGCTGTTCATTACGGCAGGGCTGGAGATCCGCGCCCTCCGGAGGGTTAAGGAGTTGCGAGAGCGCGGTCTCGAAGCTATACATGCGGTTGTTCTGCGGGATATGCAGGAACGTGACGCCCGGGATTCGGGGCGCATGGTGTCTCCCCTGGAGCCCGCCGCGGATGCGTTCGTCATCGATACAAGTCGCCTCCGTCCCGAAGCGGTCTTTGCCGCTGCGCTGGCTTACATCAACTCGGCTTCGCGGCTGGATCGATAAAGCAATGGGCGGCGCGCCGGCAGCGAGCACACTCCTTGCAGGCCGAGGGAACGGCGGCGAAGGCGACACCTGCCGTGCGATCGGTTGAATTCGATGATCGGGCGATTGAGTAGAGAGGGATTGCGGAAGAGATGATGGCGGCTGGACTCGGAGCCTCGGCGGACGAGGCACAAATGACTAACAGGGAAAGCTTTGCATCGCTCCTGGAGGAGACGCTGAGCGGAGCGGCGAGTTTCGAAGGCCGTGTCGTCAGTGGTACCGTCGTCGCGATAGAGAACGACATGGTGATGGTCGACGTCGGCCTGAAGTCAGAAGGGCGCGTTCCATTAAAGGAGTTTACGTCGCCCGGACAAGATACTCAGCTGGCGCCTGGCGACGCGGTCGAAGTGTATGTCGAGCGTTTCGAAGACAAGGACGGGGCCGTCATCCTTAGCCGGGAAAAGGCGCGACGTGAAGAAGCGTGGAATCACCTAGAGCGTGCATTTAAACAAGGTGAGCGCATTACAGGCACAATTTTCGGCCGGGTGAAAGGTGGATTTATTGTTGACTTGTCAGGCGCCGTTGCTTTCTTGCCTGGCAGCCAGGTAGACATCCGGCCGGTTCGCGACATCACGCCCCTGATGAACACGCCGCAGCCGTTTCAAATCCTAAAGATGGACCGCAGCCGCAATAACATCGTGGTTTCACGCCGCGCTGTGCTTGAAGAGACTCGCGCCGAGGCAAGGTCGGAACTGATCGCGAATCTTCGTGAGGGCCAAATACTCGAGGGAATGGTTAAAAACATCACCGATTATGGGGCGTTCGTCGATCTTGGCGGGGTCGACGGGCTGCTCCACGTTACTGACATCTCGTGGAAGCGCATCAACCATCCTTCTGAGGCGCTGCAGATCGGCGAAACCGTCAAGGTCCAGGTAATTCGATTTAATCCGGAGACCCAACGGATCTCTCTAGGCATGAAGCAGCTTGAAGCCGATCCTTGGGAAGGCGTCGCCCTCAAGTACCCCGTCGGGGCCCGATTCTCCGGCCGGGTCACGAATATCACCGACTATGGTGCGTTCATAGAACTCGAGCCGGGCGTTGAGGGTCTCGTTCACGTCTCCGAGATGAGCTGGACCAAAAAGAACGTACATCCGGGCAAGATCGTGTCGACAAGTCAGGAAGTGGAAGTCGTCGTTCTCGATGCCGACCGTGATAAGCGACGCATCAGCCTCGGTCTCAAGCAATGCATGCCCAATCCATGGGACGACTTTTTGGAAAAGTTCCCCGTGGGTTCACTGGTTGAGGGAGAAGTCAAGAACATTACGGAATTCGGTCTATTTGTCGGTCTAAACGGCGACATTGACGGAATGATTCACTTGTCAGACCTGTCCTGGGAGCAGTCCGGCGAGGAGGCAATGGCGGGCTATAAGCGCGGCGACCACGTCCGCGCCAAGGTTCTCGACGTTGACGTCGACAAGGAGCGCATCAGCCTCGGAATGAAGCAGCTGATCGATGATCCGTTCGAGGCGGGCATCAACAAGTTGCGCAAAGGCGCCGTCGTGACCTGCACGGTGTCCGCGGTGCTGGACAATGCGATCGAGGTTCGTCTGGCTGAAGGCATTACCGGCATCATCCGCAAGTCGGAACTGTCGCGCGACCGCATCGAGCAGCGGCCCGACCGGTTCGCGCCGGGCGAAAAGGTTGATGCAAAGATCATCCAGGTCGATCACAGCGGCCGCAAAGTTCTGTTGTCGATAAAGGCGCGTGAAATCGACGAGGAAAAACAGGCTGTCGCCACATACGGGTCGTCCGACTCCGGTGCCAGTCTGGGCGATATATTGGGAGCTGCAATCAAGGAAAAGCGCGAGTCTGAGGAACGGGCCGAGCAAGCGGAGCGCGCCGGCGGCGATGCAGCCGACGCCGACAAGGCGTGACCCGGTTGAGGGTCCGCTGTCGGGTTGACTGAGTGATGGCAATTGATACCGACTATCTTCTCGATCGCAGAAGATTAAAGCGGCAATTGACGTTCTGGCGACTCGCCGCCGTCGCCTTGTTCGTCGCGGCGGCAGTAGCCATAGTCGGCCGACTGTTGATCTGGCCGGGAGGCGCGCACGTAGCGCGGATCGAAATCGACGGGGTAATCACGAGTGATCGCGATCGAGACGCGGCGCTTGTTAAGGTCGCCGAAAACGGACACGCGAAGGCACTCATCGTGTTCATTGACTCGCCCGGCGGGACGGTCGTCGGCGGAGAGTCCCTCTACAGCAGCCTCCGGGCTGTCGCCGAGCATAAGCCGGTCGTTGCCGTAATGGGGGACGTTGCAACCTCAGCCGCTTACATGACCGCCCTCGGGAGCGACCGGATTTTCGCTCGTGAGGGCACCGTCACCGGCTCGATCGGCGTCATCCTGCAGACTGCCGATGTGACCGGTCTTCTCGATCGGATTGGCATCAGGCCAGAAACGATCAAGAGTACATCATTGAAGGCGCAGCCGAACCCATTGGAAACATTTACTCCCGAGGCTCGGGAGGCCACCCGCAAAGTCGTTTTCGACATCTACCAAGGCTTCGTCAAGTTGGTTCAGGAACGCCGCGGGCTTAGCGGTGACCAGATGGTTCGGGTTGCCGACGGCCGCATCTTTTCGGGCAGCCAGGCTTTAGCCAACGGCCTCGTTGATGAACTGGGCGGTATTCAAGAGGCGCGGGATTGGCTGAAGTCGACGCACGACATCGACCCCGACCTACCGATGCGGACTGTCGAGATCGAAGCACCGGAAGAGCGCCTATCCGACGTGGTCGGGGCGGTACTCGGAAAACTTCTTTCCTTTGAACGCCTTAATGTTGACGGTCTAGTCTCTCTCTGGCACGCTGGTCAGTAGTTCCGATTGCACGGCGGTCGTGACGCCAAAGTTTGCATCGGCTCTCTCAGGACGCCGCGCCATGGCACCGTTAACGGAGGATCATCCTCATGACCAAATCGGAGTTGATCGCCCGGCTCGCCGCATCCAATCCGCATCTGTATCAAAGGGATGTGGAGCGCATCGTTACTACGATCATCGAAGAGATTTCGACGGCGCTGGCGCGCGGTGATCGGGTCGAACTGCGCGGTTTTGGTGCGTTTTCAGTCAAGCAGCGGGGCTCCCGCGTCGGCCGAAATCCGCGCACCGGCGAAGCCGTTAGCGTTAGCTCCAAATATGTCCCGTACTTTAAAACCGGCAAGCAATTGCGGGAGAAGCTAAACACCGATGGTTAAGCGACTGGCACCGGAAGGAAACGCGCCGTGTTAAGGCTGCTGTTCTGGGTTGTGGCCCTACCCCTGTTTGTATTCGTCGTCGTTTTTGCGGCCAGTAACCCAACACCCATAACTCTCGATCTTTGGCCCTTCACTCAAGTTGAAGTGCCCTTGTACAGCATCGCCCTTGTCGGTGCGCTCATGGGATTGCTTCTCGGCACATTCATCGGTTGGGGCCAGGGGTCGCGAGCCCGCGGACGCGTGCGGCGTCTCATGCATGAACTGGAGGCAGAACGTCGCGAGTTGGTTTCATTGCGGGAAAAGGTGGCCAGATTGGAAGCCACCGAGCAACAAGCGACCATTCCGGCAACACCGGTCGCGGCCCTTTAACACTGATCGACGATTGGCACGCTCTTCACCGGAAACCGGGATGTCGGTTGCTGTCAAGGTATGTGGGCTCACGGACGCTTCAACACTCGCAGTCGCCATTGAAGGTGGTGCGGCATTCGTCGGCTTCGTGTTCTTTGCGGCGTCGCCGCGCGCTCTTACCCCTCTCCGTGCATCGTTACTCGCAGCGGCGGTTCCGGCTCCGGTTAAGCGGATCGGCGTCGTCGTCGATGCGGACGATGCGAAACTGGAACACATTCTCTCGGTCGTCGGGCTGGACATGCTCCAATGCCACGGCACCGAGTCGCCCGCGCGCATCGCCGACATACGGGCGCGGTTCAGACGGCCGGTAATCAAGGCGATCCCTGTCGGCAGTGACGCCGACGTTCGTGGCGCTCGCGACTACGAAGACGCTGCCGACATGCTGTTGTTCGACAGCCAGCCGGCCCCGGCGGCTTCCAGACCGGGCGGCAACGCCACGGTGTTCCAATGGTCGCTGCTTCATTTGAAAAAATGGCGTCGCCCTTGGATATTGGCGGGTGGCCTGAGCGTCGGCAACCTGGTGTCTGCCGTGGCGCAGAGCGGCGCTCGTACGATAGACGTATCTTCCGGCGTCGAAGTCGCCCCGGGCCGTAAGGATCCCGAAAAGATCATCGCCTTTCTCGAACTCGCCCGGGATCTCTAACGGTGAACCCTTGATGGTGGGACTCGTCCCGCCGAAAGGATCTGTTCACCAGCGACGTTCTGATCTACTACGCGGGATCATGGAAATCGCGAACACCTTGCGAAGCGGTCCCGACGAACGCGGGCATTTCGGAATTTACGGCGGTCGCTTTGTCGCAGAAACCCTGATGCCGCTCATTCTCTCGGTCGAGCGGGCGTACGAAGACGCCCGCAACGATCCCGCCTTCGCCAAGGAATTTGCCTATTTCCTTGAGCACTACGTCGGTCGGCCGAGCCCCCTTTATTTCGCCGAGCGGCTGACGGTACATCTCGGGGGGGCCAAGATCTACTTCAAGCGCGACGAGCTCAACCACACCGGGGCACACAAGATCAACAACACGCTCGGCCAGATCTTGGTCGCACGACGCATGGGCAAGACGCGGATCATCGCCGAAACCGGAGCCGGCCAGCACGGCGTCGCAACCGCTACCGTCTGCGCCCGGTTCGGGCTCAGGTGTGAGGTGTACATGGGAGAAACCGACATTGCGCGGCAGTCTCCCAACGTCTTCCGGATGAAGCTCCTGGGTGCAACAGTGCATCCGGTATCCTCCGGGACCGGCACGCTCAAAGATGCGATGAACGAGGCGCTGCGCGACTGGGTCGCCAACGTGGCTGACACCTACTACCTGATCGGCACAGTTGCCGGTCCGCACCCGTACCCGGCCATGGTTCGCGATTTTCAGTCGGTGATTGGTGCTGAGACCCGTCAGCAGATTTTGTCGCTCGAGGGGCGGCTGCCTGACACGCTGGTCGCCTGCATCGGCGGCGGCTCCAATGCCATCGGTCTTTTCCATGCATTTCTCGACGAGCCGGCCATCCGTATGGTTGGGGTCGAGGCGGCGGGTCACGGGATTGAAACCGGCGCCCATTGCGCATCGCTGACAGCCGGACGTCCGGGTGTCTTGCATGGCAATCGTACCTACCTGCTGCAGGACGCCGACGGCCAGATCGAGGATGGCCATTCGCTCGCGGCAGGCCTTGACTACCCTGGTGTCGGCCCCGAGCATGCGTTTCTCCGCGACATCGGGCGAGTCGAGTACGTTTCTGTGACCGACCAGGAGTCGCTGCAAGCGTTTCAGTTGTGCGCCCGTACCGAAGGCATTATTCCGGCCCTCGAGCCGGCCCACGCACTCGCCTACGTGGCGGCGGCCGCGCCGAAGCTCCCGAACGATCATGTCCTTGTGATGAATATGTGTGGGCGCGGCGATAAGGACGTGTTCACGGCCGGCAGGCACCTCGGTATAGATCTTTGATCAACGAGTCCCGCATTTCCCGATGTTTTGGCCGCCTCCGAGACGGGAAGCGTGGGGGGCTCGTAGCCTTCCTCACCGCGGGCGACCCTGACCCAACGACATCCGCGGAAATTTTGCGGCGTCTTCCCGCTGCAGGCGCCGACATCATCGAGTTGGGCATGCCGTTCAGCGATCCAATGGCCGACGGACCGGTAATTCAGGCGTCGTCGCTGCGAGCCCTCCGGGCCGGGCAGACGCTGCGAGGGACCCTCGCTATGGTGGCGCAGTTCCGTCACGACGATGAGGACACCCCGATCGTCCTTATGGGCTACTACAATCCGATCTACGTCTACGGGATCGATGCGTTCGTTCGAGATGCCAGCTCCGTCGGCGTCGACGGACTGATTATCGTCGATCTCCCGCCTGAGGAGGCGGACGAACTCCGAAGGCCCGCGGAGGCGGTCGGCCTCGACCTTGTCTTCTTGACAGCGCCGACGACCGACAGTGCGCGGTTGCCGGTCGTACTGCGCCATGCCCGGGGCTTCGTATATCACGTGTCGATAACCGGGATCACCGGCACGACCTCGGCAACCGTCTCGGATGTGGAGGCTGCCGTCGCACGGCTTCGGCAGGCCACTGATCTGCCGATCGCCATCGGCTTCGGCATCAGGACGCCGGCGCAGGCGGGCATGATGGCCCGGACGGGCGATGCGGCAGTGGTTGGATCCGCGCTCGTCAACAAAATCGCCGAGCACATGTGTGCCGATGGGCGACCAGGGCCGGGTCTGGTTGAGCATGTAATCCAGTTCGTTGCCTCCCTCGCCAGTGGCGTACGGAAGGATGCGCGACGTGAGGAAGCCTTGTCTTGAGCTGGCTTTCTGAGGTCGTCCGGCCAAAGCTGCGCGAACTTGTCGGCGGCCAGCGTGAAATTCCGGACAATCTTTGGCGAAAATGCCCCGCCTGCGCGCAGCTGGTTTTTCATCGGGATTTGGAGAAAAATCTGCAGGTCTGCCCTCATTGCGGGCATCATCTGCGGCTGGCCGTAGGCGAACGCTTGCGCATGCTGTTCGACGAAGGCGTCTACCAGGCTCTTGAAATCCCGAAGGCGCCGATCGATCCGCTTCGTTTTCGCGACGTTCGCAGGTACAGCGATCGTTTAAAGGAGGCGCACACGCGAACCGGCCAGACTGAAGCTTTGGCAGTGGCCATCGGCACGATCAACGGGATCAGCTCCGTCGTCTGTTGCCTCAACTTTGAGTTCCTTGGCGGATCGATGGGCATAGGCGTCGGCGACGGGATTATCGCAGGGGCCCGCACCGCCCTCGACGAGGCCATTCCGTTCGTCGTCATCGCCGCATCGGGCGGAGCACGAATGCAAGAGGGGATCCTCTCGCTGATGCAAATGGCCCGAACGACCATCGCCATAGCAGAGGTGCGCGAGAAAGGATTGCCGTTTTTGGTGATTCTTACCGACCCGACAACGGGAGGCGTATCGGCCTCCTTCGCGATGCTGGGCGACATCACGATCGCCGAGCCCGGCGCTGTCGTCGGGTTTGCAGGGGCCCGGGTCATCGAGCAGACCATCCGGGAGAGCCTCCCCGAAGGCTTTCAGAAGGCCGAATATCTGCTCGAACACGGAATTGTCGACATGGTCGTACCGCGCCAGCAGTTGCGCGAAACCCTCGGCCGGATCCTCTGCCTGATCGTCCGTCGTCAGCCGGCGACGCATGCTGTTGACATCGACGCTATCGGACAGGAGGACGCACCGGCGACCGACTATCCGATGCAGTCGTGAGGTCATGGCGGCCTCGGCTTCCCTCGCATCCTCGCTTGAACGATTGAAGCGCCTGCATCCGCGAACAATCGATCTGTCTCTTGATCGTGTTGAACGGCTGCTCCGGCGGCTCGGCAACCCGGAGTCTGCTTTGCCGCCGGTCGTCCATGTCGCTGGAACCA
The DNA here is from genome assembly GCA_963781645.1 of uncultured Alphaproteobacteria bacterium. Classification (GTDB taxonomy): domain Bacteria; phylum Pseudomonadota; class Alphaproteobacteria; order Rhodospirillales; family Defluviicoccaceae; genus Defluviicoccus. Next base: position 125,259 of record CAWAGY010000027.1, read on the forward strand.
ACGGCAAAGGCTCGACCGTCGCGTTCCTAAAGGCGCTGTTGAACGCGCATGGGTATTCCAGCCACGTCTACACGTCGCCGCATCTGGTTCGGTTCAGCGAACGCATTGTCATCAGCGATCACGAAATTGATGAGGCGCATCTGGTCGACATCCTCGATGAATGCGAGGCGGCGAACGCGAGGGATCCGGTCACCTTTTTCGAAATCACCACGGCCGCCGCCTTCCTCGCCTTCGCCCGAACCCAGGCCGACTATCTTCTTCTGGAAACCGGGCTCGGCGGTCGCCTCGATGCCACCAATGTCGTCGCTCGACCGGTTCTGACCGTGCTAACGCCGATCTCGATCGATCATCGGGGCTTTCTCGGCGACACGATCGAGCAGATCACCGGTGAAAAAACCGGAATCCTCAAGGCTGCCGTGCCGGTCGTCGCGGCTCGGCAAGAACCGGTGGCGGCGGCCATCATCAGAGCACGGGCTGAGGCCCTCCGAGCGCCGTTATTTGTTGAAGATTTTTCCTGGCGAGCCGAAAAGCAGGATGAGGGACTTCGATTTATCAGCGAGGGCGTCGACTGGCGGCTGCCGTCGCCCGCCTTACCCGGTCGTCACCAAGTGTCCAACGCCGGTGTCGCGATCTTCGCCCTCTCACGGTTGCTCGGCCACGCCCGTCTCGAGGCTGTGGCGAACGGGCTGCAACGCGCCGTTTGGCCGGCGAGGCTACAACGGCTTGCGACGGGCGTCCTTCCGGCCATGCTGCCATCGACCTGGGAGCTTTGGGTCGACGGCGCTCACAATCCGGGCGCAGCCAAAGCGCTCGCCGAACATCTTGGCGGATGGCGCGACCGGCCATGCTATCTCGTCGTCGGCATGCTGCAGAGCAAGGATGCAGAGGATTTTCTGCGGGCACTGGCACTGCAAATCTCCGGCGCCGCGACGGTTGCCGTTCCGGGAGAGGAGGCAGCGCATCCGCCGGAGCATCTTGCGCGTCTCGCCGCGGCAAACGCGATCGATGCGTCCGCTGCATCCAGCCTCCACGCCGCTCTGCAGCTCCTGGCTCGCCGCGAGGGACCAGCGCGCGTGCTGATCTGTGGATCGCTCTACCTGGCTGGCTACGTCCTCGCCGAAAACGCGCGGCTTGGGTGAAAACGGATTACAACACCAATTCGACCCACTCGAACAGCTTACCTTTGGGCAAGGCGCCGATGCGGGTGGCCGCCACCTGACCGTCCTTGAAGAGCATCAACGTCGGAATTCCGCGCACCCCGTACTTCGAGGGCGTCGTCGGATTCTCATCGATATTCAGCTTTGCGACGACCACCCGACCCGCCATCTCGTTGTCGAGCGCTTCTAGGGCAGGCGCGATTTGTTTGCACGGCCCACACCATTCCGCCCAGAAATCGACCAGCACCGGCGTTTCGTGATTGAGGACATCGGCGGAAAAGGAAATCGTCCGTGACGTTCTTTGGCATTGCAGCATCCCGACAGGATTTGTGCTTTCGACGCGGACCGATCCGGCCGCGCTGGCGAATGTATGGGGACCCCTGGTGGCGGTCAAGGTGCGGACCGATCAAGAACTTCGTCCTCTAGACGCATCAAGCAGGGAATTTGCGTCCACAAGATCAGGCAGCGGACGGGCGGTCCGGATATACCGCCTGCAGCACCAAGCGATACATCGCCATCTGCCGGACGTAGCGGCGCGGAACGTCGTTGGTCACCTGCGGCGGGGACGGATCGGTTTTGTAGTCGACGATCGCCACTTCGGCGGCGGTAACGACGAGGCGGTCGACACGGCCAATGACCAGACGGTCGCCAAGGGCGCCCGTCAACTCAATCTCTGGAAGGCTGTCGGGCCCAAAGATGGCGGAGAACTGAGGGTCGTCGGTTACTGCAAGAACCTCTTCAAGCACCGCGCCTCGTTCGTCCGGAAGCATGTCGCCGGCTTGCCGCGCCAGCCATTGGCGGGCGAAGGTGGCGCGCCGTTCAGGCGGTGCAGAGGGCAGGCTCTGTAACAACCTGTGGACAATTCGTCCGCGCCGGTAGGAGCGGGTGGCACCTGTGGTTGGTGAACCCTTGGCGGCGTCTGTGGTGCCTATCTCTTCGTGCGATGGCGCCAGCGGCCGAGGCCAGGGGGGTTCGGGACGAGGCGGCGCAAACATCCAGGGCGGTGCGGCGGCGAGCGCCGGCTGCGCCATCGCGTCTTCGGCCCACCGGGGCGTCGTCTGGGTGCAGGCGACGCGGAGAACCGTCGCATCTCCGTCAAACTCGCCGCGGTTAGCGGCACCGGCGAGAAAAGCATCTGTCGTCTTTTGCAGCCCGATCGCATCCTGTGCCGCAAGCAGCCCGTCGCGGATAAGGTCGTACCAGCAGCCTTCGGATTTTTTCTTGCGACGCCAGCCGCAGACGTACAGCCGATCTTCGGCACGGGTCATCGCAACGTAGAGCAGCCGGCGGTACTCGGCGCGCTGCAGTTCTGCGGCACGATCGCGAATTTCGGCCGACGCCGGAACCAGGTGCGCGACAGCGGGGGGCCACAGCGGCAGGCTCTCCCCGGGTGAACCGGCCGAGGTCCACAGGATCGGTGGCGGCCGCCCCGATGCGCTTGCGCCGATTGTTTGCACCGTATCGGGCAGAAAGACGACGGGCGCTTGCAGTCCCTTTGCGCCATGCACCGTCATCACCCGAACGGCATTCCGCTCAGCCTGCTCAAGATCGCGTTTGATCTCGACCTCGCCGCGTTCTAGCCAGTGAAGAAAACCTTCAAGCGTTGGCGGATGTGTCCGCTGGTACTGCAACGCGAGTTCGAGGAACTCGGCGATCGGCTCATCCGCTTCCGGCCCCAGGCGCGCGAGCAATAGGCGCCGCCCGCGCAGGGGACCAAGCACGTGGCTGAAGAACTCAAATGGGGGGGAGAAATCCGCCATACGTAGCAAATTACCGAGGTAACTGCAGGCATTCGCAAAGGCGCCCAACTCCTCCATGCGCAGTTTCAGTGCGTCCCAGAGAGATTTTTTTTCCCTCGGCTGCGCAACGGTGAAAAGTTCTTCTTCGGAGAGTCCGATGAGCGGGCTTTTCAGCACGATTGCAAGATTCAGATCGTCTTCCGGCAGCAAGACAAAGCGGCCGAGCGCGATGAGGTCCATGACGGCGATCTGCTCACCAAGGAGAAGCCGATCGACACCGGAGACGGGGACGTTCAGGTCTTTGCAGGCGCGGACGAATTCCTCGACAAAAACGGTGCGCTGACGGACGAGGACCATGATATCGCCGGGCTCGACGGGCCGACCTCTTGAGGCGAGCAGATCACGCCCATCGCACATGTCGCGGATACGCCTTGCGAGTAGCTTGGCCAAGCGGACGTGAGGCGCATCGATCGCGACCCGTTCGACCGGCGGCTTCCAGGGCTCAGGCGGGTCTTCTTCGCGGCCGGCGATCTCCGGCCAGACCTCGACGAGGCCTGCGTCACCCGAGCGCTTATCGGAGGCGCGATGACGAATGTCGTGGCCGTCGAGGGCGACGCCACTCCGTGCCTCTGGCTGCGCGAACACCGCATCGACGGCGGCGAGCACAGCGGCGGTCGAGCGAAAGGAGACGTTTAGGTCGATGCTCCGAAATCCCGACCCGACGGCGGCGGCCCGTCGCTCGAACATATCTTTGTTGACAAGGAATTGTGCAGGGTCGGCGCCTTGAAAGCTGAAAATCGATTGCTTGATGTCGCCGACCGCGAATACCGTTCGGACGGCGTCGTGGGACGTGTAGCCGGTAAAAAACTCACTGGTCAGCGCCCGGATTACGCGCCACTGCTGCAGGCTCGTATCCTGAGCCTCGTCGATCAGGAGGTGGTCGATCCCGCCGTCGAGCTTGTACAGTACCCACGATGCATAGCCTTCCTGCTCGAGCAGCCGCGCCGCCGTTCGGATCAGGTCGTCGAAATCGAGAACCGCCCGAGCGGATTTGAGCCGATCGTACCAGTCGTAGAGAGCGCCTCCGATTCGCAGGACGGCCGCCGTTGCCCGCGCCGTTACACCGCACGCAACCGGGCCTCGACCTCGGCCAGGCGCTCGCCTTCACGCCGAAGAATGTCGGCTGCGGCGGGAAGGGCCGACCGCAGCGTCTTGGTCACCAGGTTTTTTGGCTGTTTTCTTTTGAAAGGAATATGCACGAATAGTCCTTGAACAGGCGCGCGCGTTCGTCCGGAGACGCTGCCAACCATTGCCGGATCGCCTTCCCCCGCATGGCGTCCCGCTCGCTGCCTTGGATAAGCGCGCACGCGGAGGTGAGAGCCCGGCGCCGTCGAATGCCTGATCGGCACAGGCGGCGGCGACAATCGTCTGCCAGCACTGGCCGACGGCGACGCCGAGGTGCCGATGGATTGCATCGATTACCGCGTCGAGCGATCCGAATGTGTCGATGAGGGCCTCAATGCGGGTCTTCTCGCACACGAGCAAATCGACAAGGAGCGGAAATCGGGCCTCGGTGAGAATCAAGATGAGGTCGGCAAGGGCATCCGCGACGACGTCACCCTTGCGGCCCGCGGTCTCCACCACCCTCAGCGTTGCCTGCGCCAGCAACTCCTTGCCGTCGCGCGCATCGGCAACCTTGAAGTGCGGAGCAATTGCCGCTTCCAGAGGAAACCGACTGAGCAGGGACTGGCAGAAGGCGTGGATCGTCTGGATATTCATCCCTCCCGGCGTATCGAGCACACGGGCGAACAGCTGCCGGGCCAGGATCCGTTCATCCGCCTCAGCCGGGCGTCCGAACAGGATCTCCAGGTCACGGGACAGATCGGGCTCGGTCATCGTCGCCCAGCCGCTTAACTGATCGGCGATACGCTTGTTCATTTCCGCCGCCGCGGCGCGGGTGAAGGTCAGGCAGAGGATGCGGTGGGGTTTGGTTCCGCTCAGCATGAGGCTGAGGACCCGGTCCGTCAGCACTTTCGTCTTGCCGGTTCCGGCGGATGCGCCGACCCAGGCGGACACGCGCGGATCGGCAGCAAGGCGCTGGGGATCGAAGGGATCGGCCACCGAAGCGGGCGGTATCGGAGGGGCGATGATCATTCCGGCTCGGCAGCTCCCGCCGACCACTCCTTCACCCGCGCTAGGTGCTCGTAGTCGCTGTAGCGGGGCGCGACGGACGGGCGCGGTCTTGCAGGGTAGCCGGTCCCGGCGCAGTCGAAGGTGGTGACCAGTTGACACAGGCCGGAAAGTGCGGTCTCCGCTGCAGCCTCCGGCTCCGTATTGATGATTTTGCGTTTGCCGCCGATGGCGTTGCCACACAGTTGCCAGAATTCCAGGCTTTGAATGCGAATGTCACTATCGATGCTTGACAGGTCTCGGAAACCACCGCGGATGGCGATCGCCGCTTCCAGAGGTAGCTGCGGAGCGAACCCTTGCTCTAGCTCTTTCGCTTTGGGAACTCCGCCGGTCTTGTAGTCGATCAGGGCAAACGCGCCGTTGGCGAGCCGATCAATGCGGTCGGCCTTGGCGGTAAGATTAAATTTACCTGCTGGCGCGTCTATGTTCAGGCTCCCCGAAAGTTCGGCGAAACGGGCACTGACCTCCGCTCGGCGAGCCCGCTCCTCGGCCAGGTACCAGCGGGAGATGCTCTCAAACCTGGGCCACCAGAAGGCACGGATGCCCGGGCGATGCAGCATCGGTGTGAAGGCTTCGCGACCGCAAGCCAGAAGCAGTTGAGTTGCTTGGTCGTCGTCGAGCAGGAGTGCCTGAGGATGGCGGCGGACGAACACTTCGAGGGCCTTGTGGACGAAGCTCCCGTAGTCGGCGAGCGTGGGGTCGGCATCCAGCGGATCGAGTGCTTTCAGGCCCAGAATGTGCTTGGCATAGATAGCATAGGGATCACGCATCCAGGTTTCGATCTGGGTGACGGAGAGCTGGCGTGGTCGAACGGCAACCGGCGGGCACGGCGCCGGCGGCCGGATGCGCCGGCGCTCGTTGTCGCGCGGCTGGTCCAACATCGCCTGCCAGACGATCCACTGCTCTCCACCCCGGAATCCGGACGAGGCGGCGGAGCCGCGCAGCAGCGCTTCCAGCCGAAGTAACCAGCGCGAGGGAACCGTCGGCGAGCCTTCCTTGCGTAGAGAGCGGGTCAACCAGACCTGCGGTGCGGAAAACGCCTGACAAAAGTCGTGCGCCGACAGGCCCAGGCGACGCTCGGGCAGCGGAAGGCCGAATGCCTTCATCATCGGCCGGCTCATCCATGGGCTTGCTTCGACGCGCGGTGGCCAGCTTTCTTCGTTGAGGCTGCCAAGGATCATCACATCGGCGTGCTGCAGTCGCGCTTCGAGTGGTCCCCAGATCGCAAGACGTGGATGACGCCCCCAACGCGGCCGGACCACGTGCCCGGAGAGCATCGTGTCGAAGAAGGCCGGGTACCCTTCGGGGTGGATGAAGGCGAAGCCGGCGGCGGCCTCGGACAAGTTGGCAACGAACTCTGCCAGTGCCTCGCCATCCTCGCCCCGCCAGAGATGCGCTGCGCCCGTTTCAGCATCGGTTGCGGCCATTGCTTCGGCCGCGGCCACATGCAAGCGGAGGAGGTGGTCGAGATCGACGGTTTCGCGGCAGAGCGCTTCGGCGAATAAGGTGGTGGCGGATGCCAGCCGCTCCACGACCTTTGCGCTTTCTCCGCCGCTGCCGGCAAGTGCATCGCGCAAGCCTGCGAGCCCGGCTGCCGGTCGGGGTCCACGCAGCACATTGAGTTCGAGACGACGAACAGCGCGACGGAAACGGTCGATCGCCATGCCCCCGGCGGCGAGCGGGTGCTTGAGGGCGGCGAGAAGCGCGACCGGCGCGTACGCCCCTGCGACCATCGATGCGACCAGACGAAGGAAGCCCCCGGAGGGCGTATCGCCGAGGGGAACACCGGCCGAGTCATCGACGGCGACATTCCACCGTTGCAACTCGGCCGCCACGCGTCTGGCCAGAACCCGATCCGGAGTTACGAGCGCCGCGGTCCGATCGGGCTCTTCCAAGGTTTGTCGCATGAGCAGGGCGATGGTCCGCGCTTCTTCTTCGGGCCGCTGCAACTCGACCTGGATCACGTCACGGACGGCGAGCGGCGAGACCCGCTTTTCCGGCAAGGGCGGGCTTGCAGCTGGCCGCAGCGCGCGGGCTAGAAGGGCGGCGCGCTCGGGCGAGGTTGACGGCAGCGGCGGATGCGGCCATGGCAAGACGTCGCTTCGTTCGATGCCCAGCCGTTCGAGAAGCTGCGACATTCCGAACTGCGGATGCCACGGTTCCGTCTTGATGATCTCCCAGGTCGCCGCATCGGTATCGAGGTCAAGGCCGGGGAGAACAACGGCACCTTGCGGCAGGGTGGATACGACCTTCAGAAGATGGGCACTGGCCGGTACACTGCCGGTCGACCCGGCCGCGATCACCGGGCTCGTCGGCGGCACCCGCGTCCACGCTTCGGCCTGCGCCGCGAGCAGGCGGTTGCGCCGTTCCGCTACATCGATGCAGCCTTCCTCGGCAAGAACGGCGGGCCATTGTTCCGTGACAATCTTCAGGAACTCGAGCGTAATCTGCCAGTGCCGGGCGAACTCCTCCGGGACGACGGCTGCGAGCTGCCGCCAGTCGCAGCGTTCGATCCGGACTTGGTCGATAAAGCGGCCCAACTCGTGTGCCAATCTTGCCGCCTGATCGGGAGACGTGTCGTCTCCGCGCATTGCCAGAATCAAACGGCTAAGCAGAAGCTGCCGACGGAGAGGCGCGATAGCCGGCGGGATGTCGAAGCCGCCGTGCTCGCCGATGGCGTCGGCGTATTCGAGGCCAAGCTCATCTTCATCGACATCTCCGATCGGGGTCATCCGCGGCAGCAGCAGCGGCCGCTGCCTCCTCAGGCGCAGAAAGGCCAATCCGAGGGAGCGGCAGGCACGCCGGTTCGGCAAGAGGACGCGGCAGCGCGCCAGCGCGAGCGGGTCGGAACCGCTGTCCGCCAACATCCGCGCCGCTATCGCATCAACAAACGCAACTCCGGCCGGTACGGTGAAAACCCGAGGGCGCCGCGTCATGTCGACGCCGCCGCCGCGCCATCATCGGCGCCACCTTGCGGCGGCGTTTCCAGGGCGAAAAACGCGTCTGCGCGCGGTATATCGGCTGGTGTGCCGACATGGCACCAGCCGCCGTCGTGCACCACGCCGTGCAGCCTGTTGCAGGCAATGGCCCGGTCGAACAGGACATTGATGGAAAAAGCACCTTCCGGCGCGTCGGCGAACAGACGTGGATGCAGGATCTGGATGCCGGCGAAAACAAAGGGCGCCGCATAATCGGCGCGCCGTTCGAGCGAGCCGCTGCTCGAACGGAAGAAGTCGCCGAGACCACGGTAGCCGATCGCCGTCGATACGGGTTGCAACAGCAGCAGCGCGTCCATGCGGGTCTCGTTCCATGCCTCCGCGAGCGCGACAAGCGCCGGCCGTGGTCCGTTGCGCCAAAGGGTGTCCCCGTTGACAACGAAGAATGGCCGCTCGCCAAAATGGCGCACCGCCCGGGCGATTCCGCCGCCGGTGTCGAGGAGTACGTCTTCGTGCGAGAGCCGTATGTGCGGCTCCCGCCTGCCGCGGACGTGCGCCTCAATCATCGCTCCCAGGTAATGCGTGTTGATCACCACGTCATCGACGCCTACGGCAATCAGCTCGTCGAGGGCCCGGTCGAGCATCGTTCGGCCAGCGACGACGATCAGCGGCTTCGGCACTTTCTCCGTGATCGGTCGCATCCTTACACCTAGCCCGGCGGCGAGGACCATGGATTGCGCAGGAACAGGCCCGACGCCGGCGTAGGCTGTCATCGAACTCCCCTTAGGGCAGGATGACCGCAGTGCCGCCGGTACGTGCGTCTCGAACCAGCCGGCGACGGGGGCGAGGGCGGGATGCTTCAGTGCTCGCTCGAGCAACCGCCAGACGCGCGGAATGTGGGCCAGGTAAGCCGGCTTTCTGTCCCGCTTGTGGAGCCGCGTAAAAATGCCGATGACTTTGCAGTGGCGCTGCGCTGCTAGGACGGCGAAGATCTTCTGAAAATGGCCCCGATCGGACAGATCGACCGCAGCCGCATAGCGCTCGATCATCGAAGCGGCGAGAGGGTCCGGCACATCGCGCCGTGCATCTTCCAGGAGCGACATGACGTCGTACGCCGCCGGGCCGGCGACGGCGTCCTGAAAATCGAGCAATCCGCAGGCGGAGAGACCTTCCCGCTCGGGCAAATACATCAGGTTGTCGACATGAAAATCACGAAGCACGAGGGTGACGGGGGCGGCGAGCACAGGCGGCAAGACCGCCGTCCAAGCGTCAACGAAGGCTTGTCGTGTCGCTGTGGCGACGGCCGTGGCGAGAAAATCCGGCAGGTACCAGTCGACGAACAATAATGCCTCGTCGAGCAGCCGGCTGGGGTCGTAGCGCGGCAGTCCCGGCGGCACCACGTCGTCCGCCGGCAGACGATGCACATAGGCAAGGACATCGATAGCAAGGGCGTACAGAGCGTACTCGTCGCCGCGTGCGGCAAGAAGACGGGAGAAGGTGTCGTCGCCGAAATCTTCGAGGAGCAAGAGGCCGGCGTCCTCGTCGGCACAAAGAATAGCGGGCGCGCTAAGGCCAAGGCCGATCAGGTGCTCGACCATCGACATGAAAGGACGTACGGTTTCGCCGAGTGGGGGGGCGTCCATCAGCACTGCGCGCCGGCCGTTGGCGATGAGTTTGCCGTAACGCCGGAACGACGCATCGCCGGCGAGCGGTTGCAGATGCCGGCGCGACCAACCCGAGCGTTCGAGGAATGCATCAATGACCGACGTGCGGTCAGTCAAGGCACGCCACCTTTAAGCGCATCTCCCAGCCGGCATCGCCGGCTATCGTGATCCGCCGCGTCTCCGGCTGGTCACCGACGGTGAAGCCGATATCGAGGCGGGTCGCCGGCAACAGCGGACCCAGTCGATCCGGCCATTCGACGATAACGATGCCATCGAGGACCGCATCTTCAAATCCAAGTTCAAGGATTTCGGCGGGATCGCCAATGCGAAACAGATCGAAATGATGGAGCGGGCACCCGATCGGAGCATAGGGTCCGTACGTCTGCACCAGGGTGAACGTCGGGCTCGGCACCTCGGCTTGCGGGCCGACGAGGGTGCGGACGAAGGCGCGGGCAAAGACCGTCTTGCCGATCCCGAGCACCCCAGAGAGGCAAATCACATCACCACGACGAGCAACGGCGGCCAGGCGGCGCGCAAGAGCGACCGTGCCTTCCTCCCCCACCAACGCCAATTCGAGGAGCGGCTTCAATGAGCTCGCCCTCCACCAGCGAAAGTCAAAACGCTGCGCGCCGACACGGGGACCGGACGCCGGCGACCGGGGCGCTTGATCGTTGTGCCCGCTGCTCCCATGGTAGCGTCCGTCGGGCGGGAAGAAGCCGGAAATCGGGAGAGGGGACTGTTTGATGGCGCCACCCTTGCTGAGAACGGACGTTGCAATCATCGGAGCCGGCCCCGTCGGCCTGTTCGCCGTATTCGAATGCGGTATGCTCGGCATGAGGTGCCACGTCATTGACGTTCTTGAAGTCGCGGGCGGCCAGTGTGCCGCCCTCTATCCAGAAAAGCCTATTTACGACATTCCTGGCTATCCGAAAATCCTCGCGGCCGATCTCATCGAGCGGCTTCGAACCCAGGCCGATCCATTTGATGCCGGTTATCATCTCGGCCAGCAAGTCGTTGAATTGCAGCGACACGAAGAAGGCCGATGGCTGCTGCAGACGTCCGCCGGCACGCGCATCAATGCCGGCGCCGTCATTATCGCTGCCGGCGTAGGCGCATTTGGGCCGAATCGTCCGCCCCTCTGCGGCATCGAGGCCTTTGAGAAGCAGCCGCCCGGCGAGGGCGTGCGCTATTTCGTCCCGCGCCGCGATGATTTTCGTGATCGCCGTGTTGTCATTGCCGGCGGCGGCGACTCGGCGGTCGATTGGGCCCTGTCGCTGGCGGACGTGGCGGCGCACGTCGCCGTCGTCCACCGTCGCGACAAATTCAGAGCCGCTCCCGAGAGCGTGCGCCGGCTGCGCGAACTTGTCGAGGCGGGCCGGGTCGAATTGGTCGTACCGTATCAACTCGCCGCCGTCGAAGGTGACGGTGGTCGCTTGAGCAAAGTTGTGGTGCGCGATCTCGATGGTCATGCCCGGGAATTGCCCGCGGATACCCTCTTGCCGTTTTTCGGGCTGTCGCAGAATCTGGGACCCATCGCCGACTGGGGGCTGAACCTGTTGCGCAATCATATCCATGTCGATCCGGCGACCTGTTCGTCCGGGCTGACCGGTGTATTCGCCATCGGCGATATTGCCACGTACGCCGGGAAGTTGAAGCTGATCCTGACCGGCTTTGCCGAGGCGGCAGCAGCGGCGCATGCCATCTATCCACTGCTCCATCCCGGTGAAGCACTGCACTTCGAGTACTCGACAACGAAGGGAATTCCCTCCTTCGCCTGAGAGGTCAGCCGGCAGCTGCCTCCATTCATGCGGGGCAGCTGAGCTGGTTGAAGTCATCAAGCAGCAATTGAATTCGCATAGGGTCGGTTTCGTCCATGATCATTTGAGTGCGGCGCTGGGCGGCCGCGAGATCCAGATCAGAGAATCCGCCGCTTAACTCGCGGCACGTTGCTCGCGGTCATCGACAAATCGCGAAAACCGAGGCCGAGAAGAAGCGGCGTGAAACGGACGTCTCCCGCTATCTCGCCGCAAGCGCAGATCGGGATGCGGGCGCGCAGCGCCGCCGCCACCGCAAACTGGATCATTCGAAGCACCGACGGGTGGAGGGGATTGTAAAGATGGGCCACACGCTCGTCAGCTCGATCGATGGCGAGCGTGTACATCGTCAGATCGTTCGAGCCGATGGCAAAAAAATCGCTGACCAGGGCCAGGGCGTCGGCAGTTAACGCGGCACCCGGCACCTCGATCATCGTACCGAGCAGTGGCAGGGCGGTGGGGATGTCAATCCCCCGCCGATGCAGACGCCGGGCGGCCCGGGCGAGGATGTCGCGCGCCGCTCGCACTTCCGAAACGGAGGTAACCATCGGCAGCAGGATGCGCACCGGGCCGAACACGCTGGCTCGCAGGATTGCCCGGAACTGCGTGTCGAGCAGTTCCGACCGGGCGAGCGAGAGTCGGATGCCGCGAATACCGAGGGGTGAGGTGGCACTGCCGCCGAAATAGCTGACGAATGCGGCCTCGCCTTTCTCGCCGCCGAGATCGAGCGTGCGGATTGTGACCATCTGACCGCCGGCGCGCTCGATGATCGAGCGGAGAACGGCGAACTGTTCATCCTCGCTCGGCGCCGTCGCCCGGTTCATGAATTGGAACTCGGTCCGGAGAAGTCCGATTCCGGCGGCACCGACGGCGAGAACGTGGTCCATTTCGATCGGAAGCTCCACGTTCGCTTGCAGCCTGATCGGGACGCCGTCGCGGGTGACTGCCGGCAGGCTGGTGATTCGCTTGAGTTCCCGCTCCTCTTGACGGAGTTCGCCCCGCTTTCTGCGATAGGCGCTTAACGAGCTCTGCGACGGATGGATAATGATCTGGCCGAGATCGCCGTCGATAAGGATCGCATCGCCTGTTTTCACACGCTCCATCAGCCCGGCCGCGCCGAGCACCGCCGGCAATCCGAGAGCGCGTGCCATGATTGCGGTGTGACCCTGGGGGCCGCCCATTTGCGCGGCAACCCCGGCGACGTGATCCGGATCAAGCTGTGCTGCTTCGGCGGGTGTGAGTTCCTCGGCGACGACGATGCTGCCTCGTGGAACGGAAAACAACAACTTTCCGGCATTCTTGGTGAGTTGCGCCAGGATGCGATTGCCAACTTCCCGAATGTCGTCGACACGGGCGGCAAGGTACGGGTCCTGCATTGCCCGGAAGCCCTCGCAGATGATCGCCATTTCCGCTTGGACGGCCGCTTCGGCGTTGATGCGTTCGGCGGCGATGCGGTCGCGGGCACCGCGTACCAGCCGCGAATCCTTTAGAACCTGCTGATATGCATCGAGAATATAGATCAGCTCTTTTGTGGCCAGTCCGGGCATGGTCTCACCGCGCAGCCGTGCTTTCGTTCGAACGCGGCCGATCTGCCGACGCGCCCTGAGGATCGCCTCGCGCAACCGGTGCTGTTCGGTGCCCACATCGGCAGTACGGATACGGTATTCGGGAATGCGCAGTGTGCCCGTCTCACAGACATAAGCCACACCGATCCCCACGCCGGGGGAAACGCCCAGACCCTCGACGATCGCTTCTCTTGCGAATGTATCGGCCATTTCCTCCCTCAGCAGCCGAAACGCCGCCCATATTCTTATATCGCGGGCCGTCGGTACGGGCCGACAACCGCGAGGCCGGAGCCGCAATAGGCATCAGTCTTCTTCAAATCTGGCTTCGATGATGCTCCCCAAGGTTTCTATGGCTTCCTCGGCTTCACGGCCGACAGCGGCAATCTCTATCTCGGTACCGGGACCTGCTGCCAGCATCATCAGCCCAAGGATCGAACGTCCCGAAACCGTCTGGCCGCGCTTCGAAACCGTGATCTCGGCATCGAACCCGGCCGCCAGCTTGACGAACTTGGCGGCGGCACGGGCGTGCAGGCCGCGGCGGTTGGCGATTACGGCCGTGCACTTGAGAATGTTGCCGTCGCGATTGTAATCGATCATGCTCCTGCTCAGCTTTCCTCCTGAGTGAGCAGTCTGGACGCAATATTGATATACTTTCGGCCGGCTTCCTGTGCGCTTTGCGCCGCTTCTTCAAGCGATTCTGTTTGACGAACACTGGCAAGCTTGATCAGCATAGGTAGGTTAACCCCTGCGATGACTTCAACACTGGCCCTGTCCATAATAGAGATCGCGAGATTCGAGGGCGTGCCGCCGAACATGTCGGTCAGAAGGATCACGCCGTTGCCTTCCTCGGCCTTGCCGACGCTGTCGAGGATGTGGCTGCGCCGTTGTTCCATATCGTCGTCCGGCCCGATGCAGACGGCGGTGATGTTGGCTTGACGCCCGACCACATGCTCGAGAGCTGCGATCAACTCCAGGGCCAGTCGCCCGTGCGTTACGATGACCATGCCGATCATGGGTTGAAGGTATCCCGGTTACCGTCCTGTTCGCGTCGCTGCTCTCGCGACCGGATCTGCTCAGGTCCCGGTGGTTGATCTGAACGCTCGTGACGCGATCGCCGAGCCACTCTGCGAGCCGTTCCGCCACGAAAACCGATCGATGGCGTCCTCCGGTACAGCCGATCGCAATCGTGAGATAGCTCTTTCCTTCGGCGTGGTAACGTGGAAGCAGCGGGTCTAGCAAGCACGTTAAGTTGTGGAAGAACGGATCGAACGCTGGGTCCGCCGTGATGTGCCGTGCGACCTCCGCATCGCGCCCGGTAAGCGGCCTGAGTTTCGGCCGATAAAACGGATTGTCGAGGAATCGCACGTCGAGCACCAGGTCAGCCTGACGCGGCAGGCCGGAGCGAAATGAGAACGACATTATCTGGATGGTGAGCCCGGCACTATCGGCGTGCCCAAAGTAGCCGGATAGAATTCCCTTCAGTTCAGCAGGCGGCAAAGCGGTCGTATCGATGGTTACGTCGGCGCGGGCGCGAATCGAAGAGAACATCTGCCGTTCGCAAATAATCCCTTCCATCAGCGGCCGCTGATCAGCAAGCGGATGCCGGTGCCGCGTCGCCGTGTAACGCCGCGCCAGTTCCTCGTCGTCGGAATAAAGAAATACCAACCTCGTTTCGAAACTCCCAATAAAATCGAGGCGGAGGATTATGGAATTGAAAAGCTCTGCATTGAAATCGCGCGTGCGGACATCGACGCCGATGGCAAGCGGTCGCGACAATTGCTCGGCTTCGCCCTGCAGCGGCTTAAGCAGGCGCGGCAGGAGGTAGAGAGGCAGATGATCGACGGCTTCGTAGCCCAGGTCCTCGAGGGCTTTGAGCGCCGTCGTCTTGCCTGCGCCGGACAGGCCGGTAACAAGCAATACGCGTTGCCGCGTGCCCGGGCCTGTTCCGACGACTGTCGAATGTGCGGTTTTCCCGTCGCTCGGTTCGTTGCGGTTCATTCGACAAGCATTATAGCGCCCGTTGCGAGCCGGACGATAAGACGGACTTTGGCTACGGCCGACGCCTCCAAGGGGGCAATCTGAAAATGCGGCACAGCGAATCCGAGGATCGTCTCCGTTCTTAGCGGCGGCATGCGCTCCAGCTGACCGGCGGCAACGAGGTCGACTACCGCGACGAGCGGCGCCGCCGATGCTGCCGGAATTCGAACGACGCCGAGACCCCGCACTTCTATCAGCCCGCGAAGCGACGCCGGTGCCGTTGCTACCAGCCGTCCGTCCTCGGCAGCGAGATCCGTATAATCGTCGGAAATCAGTTCACCGCCGGCATCGATCAGCCGCAACGCCAAGTCCGATTTACCCGCCGACGAGTCACCTCGCAGCAAGATGCAATAGCCGTCGAGCGCAATAGAGGTTCCGCGGAAACGAGGCATGAGGGTGGCTCTTCCTTTGTGTATCACCCTAAGGGTCTTCAGGTATCGAGCCTGCTGGCCGACGTCGTCATTGCCTCAGATGATCAGGATAGCGGAAGGCGAACCGTGAAGCAGGCGCCGGCGATGGTGCCGTCCGCCAGCCGCCGGTTGCTCGCCTCGATCGACCCCGCGTGCGCTTCCACGATCTGCTTTGAGATGTTAAGGCCCAGTCCGGAATGAACGCCAAACTTTTCAGATTCCGGACGAAGCGAGTAAAACCGGCGGAAAATTTCTTTCTCCTTTCCTTCGGGAATACCCGGCCCCTCGTCGGTAACTTCTACTAGGATGTTTTTCTTTTCTCGACGCGCGCTGAGCGTAATGGTTCCGCCGGCCGGCGAAAACGACAGCGCATTGGCGATCAGGTTACGGAAAACCTGAACCAGTCGGCCCTCAATGCCGCTGACCCTGAGCTGACCGCGGGCGTCGACGATGAGCCTGGTTTTCCGTTCGGCCGCGGCCGTTTCGGAGACTTCGGCAAGAGCCGCCAGCATCAGGCCGAAGTCGACCGTTTCCGACTTGGCGCGCGAGAGCTCGGCATCGAGGCGGGAGGCGTCGGAGATATCGGTAATGAGACGATCGAGACGGCCGACGTCTTCCTGAATTATGTTCATCAGCCTCTGGCGCCGTTCAGCATCGTCGATGCGAACGGCCGTTTCGACGGCGCTGCGAAGGGATGTCAGCGGATCTTCGATTTCATGAGCAACGTCGGCGGCAAATCGCTCGATGGCATCCATCCGCAGCCATAGCGCCTCCGTCATCTCCTTTAGAGCGGCGGCGAGCTGACCGATCTCATCGTCGCGGCCGGCGAAGTCGGGGATGCGGTGGCGCCCGTGACGATCGCGACGCACGCGTTCGGCGGCGACGGCAAGGCGACGGATTGGCCGCGCAATCGTTCCGGCTAGGTAGAGCGACAGCAAGACAGTGACGCCGAGAGCGACGCCGAACCATTTCAAAATATCGATGCGCACCCGCACCATTGCCGCGTCGATCGGGCCAGAATCCTTGCTCAACATGAGCGCGCCAAGGACGTTCGTGTAGCGCTGCACGGGAACCGCGACGCTGAGCACAAGGCTTCCCGCCTTGCCCGATCGAACTTCGCTGGCCGGCTTCCCGGACAGCGCCGATTCGGCCTCGGCAAAATCCTTGGCCGAATTCGCCGGATTGTCGATGTAGATCGGAAGGGGCTCCGACGACCACAGCCGCTGCACGAGGCGGTCATAGATGGCGAGAAAATCCTTAAGCGCATCGCCCTTCTTCGGGGGTGGCGGTAGTTCCTCGGCCTCAACGAATCCTGCGGGTCCCTTAAACATCTGGCTGTCGGCGATCGGCCGGCCCTTTTCATCGAACAGGCGGGCCCGGATGCCAGATGCCTCGAACAGCCGGCGCAGCATTTGCTGCGCGAGCAGCGGGTTGAGCGTTTCCTCGCCGGGGGCATTCCCCGTGGCCGCACCTTCGCCGATGGCCGCGGCGAACAAATTCGCCTGGCCGCGAAGCGTCTGTAATTCATCAGCAATCAGGCCGCGGCGGTGCTCGTCCAGGTACAGCATGCCGGCGACAAGGAAGAACAGCGCAATAAGATTAACCGCGAGGATTCGCCGGGTCAGCGGCGATATCACGTGACGCGGCGTGTCCAGAGGGCGGCGTCGTAGCTGCGGCTGTGGCTCACGTGCCGCGATATCGGTAGCCGACGCCGTAAAGAGTCTCAATCTGCGCAAACTCGGGATCGACATCCTTGAACTTCTTGCGCAGTCGCTTGATGTGACTGTCTATTGTTCGGTCGTCGACGTAAATATGCTCCCCGTAGGCGGCGTCAATCAGCTGGTCCCGGCTCTTGACGTGGCCGGGCCGCCGGGCAAGTGCTTGGACGAGGAGAAATTCGGTTACCGTGAGATTGACCGAACAGTCCTTCCAGACGCACATATGGCGGGTCGTATCCAACGTCAGTTCCCCCCGCCGGATGACTTCGATCTCGGCGCCGGTTCCGACGGCACCCGCTCGACGCCGCAGGACGGCACGGATCCTTTCGATCAACAACCGTTGCGAAAATGGCTTGGTGATGTAGTCGTCGGCGCCCATGCGCAGGCCGACGACCTCGTCCAACTCATCATCCTTAGATGTCAGGAAAATCACCGGTATGTCCGCTTTCTGCCGCAACCTGGACAGCAGTTCCATGCCGTCCATCCTTGGCATCTTAATGTCGAGGACAGCGAGATCGACGGGATGACGCGATATTCCGGAAAGTGCTTCTACCCCATCGGCATAAGTATGCACGCGGAAACCTTCTGCTTCCAGCGCCATGGCAATGGAGGCAAGGATGTTGCGGTCGTCGTCGACTAAAGCAATGGTTTCGGCCATTAGCGGGAAGGTCTCCCGATAAGCTTGCGTTGATGATCTTCCAGCGCTTCTTCTGGATCCATGGCAGTGGATCAATCCTACCGCCCCGAGCCACGGCACGCAAAGCTAAGCGAAAGAGAAGACCGCTCGTCCCTCATCACCTGAAACTTCCGGTGGGATGGGCAGCCACGAGCGGCGGCGATGCTTCGAGCGGCAAAACGATTTCCGCGAAGAGCGGACGATGGTCCGATCCTGTTGCGGGAAGAGCTCGGATTGCCGAAAAATCGGCATCGCGCAAAAGGATGTGATCGATGGGAAGGCCGAAGGCTCCTGCGTTTGCCGGATAAGAGCCGGAAAGATCGGGTGGCTGCGAGAGCCGCGCGTCTGCGAGAAACTGTCGGAAAACCGGGGTAAATGGTGTCGCGTTAAAATCACCTGCGACGATCACCGGGCCGGTCAAAGCGGCAATAACCGGTGCGAGCGTCGCGAGCAATTCGTCCCGCAGCAGAAGGCCCTGGGGCCGTAGCGGATCGAGGGCGTGGAGCAGCACGAGCCACGCACTGCCGGTACCGGGAACGTCAAGTTGGGCGATGAGCGCCGGCCACGCCTTCTCGTCTGACTGATAAATCTTGTTGGCGACGATGGGGACGGTCGAGAGAAGAAGAATGCCTTCGCATCCACTGGCGGCACTCGAACTACGCGTCGCCGCCGGTATTCTTGCGGAATAGGGATAGAGACTCGGCGAGACGAGTGGCGCGAGGGCACGCTCGACATGCGGCGGCACTTCCTCGAGCGCGACGATGTCCGCAGGTCGCGTCGCGAGCCAAGCCCGAAGTCCCTCTGCATCCCAGTTCCGACAATAGACGTTGTTGGTGATGAGGCTGATCGGGGTTCCCGGAACAACGTGGCCAACGAAAAAGTCGGCCGATCGCGCATAGGAGCCGGCGAAGAACAGCGCGAGCAAGCAGGCTGCTACTGCCAGCCGCAGCGCTCTCCCGGAAAATGCACAGATAGCCAGTCCCGCAGCGGCAAACGCGTATGCCATGAGGAAATGGTGAAGGAGCTCGAACGGCCAGGAAGCCACGCGAAGAAGATGAACGACGGCAATCGCG
Organism: uncultured Alphaproteobacteria bacterium; assembly: GCA_963781645.1. Lineage (GTDB taxonomy): Bacteria > Pseudomonadota > Alphaproteobacteria > Rhodospirillales > Defluviicoccaceae > Defluviicoccus. The sequence goes on from CAWAGY010000027.1 coordinate 144,238, forward strand.
GAGAGAACGCCGGCGGCGGCCCAACCGAACGCACGGGAGGTGGCGCGCGCCGCGGCGGCGACACGGCTGACGAGCGAAGGAGGAACCGGGATGGGGGGCGAGAGCCTACGGATCGCGCTGGTCGGCAAGGAGATTTCTCCCACGAGTAAGCGACAGCACTTGCCCCGAATCGCCCTGCCGTGTCTTTGATCAAGATCACAGGCGGCGCCGTCGATCAAATCATCTTGCTCGCGTCTTCTATATGGGCGCCGAGGCGGTTCATGAGCGGAATGAAGCTAGGGAAGCTTGTCGCGATCGGACTGACATCGTCGACGATGACCGGGCGTCGGCCGGCGGCGCCGAGCGTGAGGAAGGCCATGGCGATGCGATGATCGAAGTGAGTCGCAACCATGCCGCCGCCGGCCGGAGGGCCGCCGCAACCCGTCACTTCGAGCCAGTCCCGGCCGATTGCCACTTCGGCGCCGCACGCATGGAGGCCGTCTGCGATCGCCGTCAGCCGGTCGCTTTCCTTGACGCGGAGCTCGCTCAGACCCCGCATTCGCGTCACTCCATGGGCGCAAGCGGCGGCTGCGGCGAGGATCGGAAACTCGTCGATCATCGATGGAACCCGCTCAGCCGGCACCTCGACCCCGCTGAGTGACCGCGCCTCGACGATAAGATCGGCGACCGGCTCGCCCGCGACCTCACGGCGGCTTCCTATGTTGATCACGGCGCCCATCTCGATCAGCGTGTCAAGGAGCCCACTTCGCAACGGATTGACGCCGACGTTGTCGATCCTCAGTCGCGATCCCGGAACGAGACACGCCGCCACCAGCGGAAAGGCCGCGGAAGAAATATCGGCAGGAACACTGACCGCTCGTCCGGTCAGCTCGGGTTGGCCGGTCAGCATGATGCGGCGGCCGCCGTCGGCGCGGATTTCAACGCCGATCTTGGCACCGAAGTACCCCATGAGCCGCTCGGTGTGGTCCCGGGAAGCTATTGGTTCATCGATGGCGGTCTCTCCCGCCGTATTCAGGCCCGCGAGCAAAACCGCCGATTTGACCTGGGCCGAGGCGACGGGAAGAGGGTACTCCATCGGCAGAAGGCTGCCGGAGCCTTGAACCCCGAGGGGCAATCGGCCGCCGCTGCGCGAGAAGAACTGCGCCCCCATCCGTTCGAGCGGTTGGATGACCCGGAGCATTGGCCGTCGCCGCAGCGATGCGTCACCGGTGAAGACACTGGCGAATCGATGCGAGGCGGCAAGACCCATGAGCAGCCGGGCGCCGGTGCCGGAATTGCCCAGATCGAGCACTGTCTCGGGTGGATGCAGGCCCCCGATGCCGCGACCGTGGATTCGCCAGACGCGCTCGTCGCGGATGATGTCCGCACCCAGATGCCGAAGGGCTGCCGCCGTCGCCAGCACGTCTTCGCCCTCAAGAAGGCCTTCAACCACGGTTTCGCCGACGCTGCAGGCGGCTAATATCAACGTCCGATGCGAGATCGACTTGTCGCCGGGAACCGAGCAGCGCCCGGTCAATGGTCCGGCCGGCCGCGAGATCATCGGGTGCATCGGGAGGTGCTCCTGGCGGGACGCGGGCAAGATCGATGCCCCCCACGGTATCCCCATGGGATGATGCCACCGTTCGGGACAAGAACAGCTTTCCTCGGCACTCGTGCGGGGCACATTTAACTTTGACACCGCAAGGCCAAACTGGCAATTGCTCGCAACGACCCGAAGAGCGGAGGATCGCCTTGGCAAAGCCGGAGTGGGGTTTGAAGCGCACCTGTTTCAGCTGCGGGGCGCGGTTTTACGACCTGCGTCGGGAGCCGGTTGTCTGTCCTGTCTGCAGCGCGGTTCACGATCCGGGCCGGCAGCCTCGCCCGAAGCGATCGGGAGCCGCAACGCGCGACGAACCGGCTCTGGTGCCGGCGGTGTCCCGCGCTACCCGTGAGGAGGAGGCACAAGACGAACAGACGGCGGAGGGCGATGGCGACGATCCGGAAGATGCGGCCAATGAGGGCGGCGATAGCGACATGGAGGATCTCGGCTCCGAGGAGGGCGAGATCATTGAGGATGCATCCGAGCTCGGGGAGGATGACGACGACATCGGCGAAGTCATGGAGCACATAGATGACGAGTTAGAGGACAAGGCCTGACGGCAGGCGGCCGATCGCCGACGCCCTCATGCGCTGGCGGCCGTGCGCCGGGATGTTTTTCCTTGCCGGCGCCGCACAGGCTTCATTAGTCTCCGCCGCAAAGCTGGATTTCGCACATTTTCGTGCAGGGGCCGTAGCTCAGTCGGGAGAGCGCTACAATGGCATTGTAGAGGTCAGGGGTTCGATTCCCCTCGGCTCCACCAACCCTTCGAGACGTCGACTTCCCTCCACTTTTGGCACCCGGACCGATCAAAAAGCCGGTTGCGAACCCGAGGCTCCTAATCGGTTCGTATGTCACTCGCGCTGAACAGCCGGCCAGCATCTGAGCTTGCGGAAGACGCCCGGTTGACACGACCGAACAACACCGCCTCTGCCAAGGCCGGCCCCCGCAGCCCTTGCAGCGATCGGAAGAAGGCGATCGTGTTGCGCGCATCGCCCCCGTTCAGCTGCTGGCGAACGAGATTAACGGCGTCGTCCATGTGCCCGGATATGGCATAGACCAGGGAGAGGGTCTGCCCGACGCGCGAGGCGAGACCGGGTTCTTGAGCCAGCTCGCGTAAAATCGCGATGGCGTCCTCGCTCTGGTCGGAGAGCGCCAGTGACAGTGCCAAATCGTTGCGTAAAGCCATGTTGTCCGGCGCCGCCTGCAGCCCATCGAGATAAGCGGTTTGGGCGGCGGCGTGCGCTCCGGAGATGTCGTGAGCGATACCGAGCCCGATGTAGCCACGGGGATCTTCTGGTTTACTGCCGATGTAACGAGTGAACTGCTGGATAGCGCGGTCGGTCTCACCCGACATCAAAAGGCTGCGGGCGTATCCGTAAACAAACTCCGTTCGCTCGGGAGCGAGGGCCATCGTCCGGCGATAGGCGTCTGCAGACTGAGCAAAATTGCCTGCCACCGCCGCCGACTGAGCGAGACCGATTTGCGGTTCCAGTTCGTTGGGTTGAAGAGCCGCGGCTCGTTCGTAAAACACTCGGGCCGCAGCGGGATCTCCGTTGCGGCCGATGTTGTCCGCCATCCGCAGCGCCTGCGCGTACTTGCTCCGTTGATCGTCGGCGTTGTTTTGCTCCTCTGTTTTCGGCAGACCGCCACATCCAACCAACGACAGCATTGTGACAAGGAAAAGGGATGCGAGGAGCAGTGAGCGAAAACTGACCGCGTGGCCGTCGGAAGAGCGGGCGTTCATGCACGATTTCTCCTTGCGAGAGAGATCGGGGCAGGTGCGTCGAGCCGATGTGACGACCTCCCCTTGACGTTCTCATCCGATTAGACACGGCACAGCGTTAACGAGACGTTTGCAATTTTGTGGTTTTTTGCGGGTATCCAATGGCCTGGTGAATTGAGGACAGTCCCGTGAAGAAAGAATATTTGGAGTTTACGCGGCTGATCGAGCGCCTGCACCGACGGTTCCTCGATATGCTGCGCGCCGAGTTGACTCGCATCGGCATCCGTGACATCAACAGCGTTCAAGCTTTGTTGCTGGCCAACATCGGCAGCGAGGAAATAGCGATTCGCGACCTTGTCGAGCGCGGCTACTACCAGGGCTCGAATGTGTCGTATAACATCAAGAAGTTGGGCGAGATGGGATATCTCGAACAGGAGCGTTCGGCACACGATCGCCGGTCGGTCAGCATCCGCCTTACCGAAAAGGCGCTCGCAGTCGTCGAGGACATCCGCAACCTCGAGCAGAAGATCGCCGGCCAGTTGGACGAGCAGGCATTCGGCCGTTCCGAGATCGAAACCGTCTGTCAGGCGCTGCGCCACGTAGAGCGCACCTGGACGGACTACGTGCACTACGGCCGCGCCTGAGGATTAAGAGTCGAACGATCACGTTCTTCGTCCGCAAAGCCGGATTACATCCGATCATCGGAGAGAAAGGGAATATGGTCGAGCGCCTCAAGCATCGCACTGATCCCGACCACGCGAAAGTGGCCGCCACCTAGAGCGAACGCCTGCTGCCGCTCGCCCTCCTGGCTTCCCTTGGTCCTGAGATGTGCGCCACCGGCGAGGCCGGCGCGTCGGCCGGCGAGGAGATCGTTCGCCCGGTCGCCGATGATCCAGGACGCGGCGAGGTTGATGTCGAGTTGCACGGCTGCCTTCAGCAGCATCCCCGGGTTGGGTTTGCGCCAGGGAGCATCCGGATGGGCATAGGGCGGTTTGGCTTGAGGATGATGCGGGCAGGCACACACGGCATCGAAGCTTACCGCCTCGCCGGCGAAAAGAGCAATAATTCGCGCCTGCACGCGGGCGAACGCTAGCCAGTCGAAGTGGCCGCGGCCGATCCCCGACTGGTTGGAGACAATAATAACCGGCACCCCAAGCCGATTGGCGCGGGCAACCACCGCCGCCGCACCGTCAACCAGACGAACATCCGCTTCACGGTACAAGAAGCCACGGTCCTCGACGATCACCCCGTCGCGGTCAAGGAACAACGCGGGCGAACGCCTTCCGCGCGGCGATGGCTGCCGTTCAAAGATCTCGATCCAGTTCCCGTCATCGTCGATCGGTAAGGCGCTGCCGCTTGTGCTCAAGTGCCGCATCGGGTTCATTCGCCGCAATTCATATGCAAACCGCCGTGCAACGGACGGTGATTGAGTAGCGGATGGTTCCCAAAAGCGTTCTCATCCATTCTGGAGCTTCCCGGGCGCTGGAGCCAAGGGGGGAACAACACGACGATCACGATGAGCAATTTTTCCCCTGACTTCAATAGTATGCATGCCGATCCGCGGCTCGCTCCGCTACTCGCGGAATTTCCGGCAACCTTGTTCGATGACCGCCTTTGGCGGAGCATCGCCTGGGCCGATTGCTATGTCGACCACCTCGTCGTTGATGTCGTCGCTCGCCTCGGCCTGCCTGTTCGCCTCGAAGTGTGGCGCTCGGCCGGCTGTTTATGCGACGAGGCGAGGCTTTCATCCGACTTTGCGCCGCAACTCATCTGGCTGCTCGAGCGGCTGGTCGCAGCCGATCTGCTCGTCGTCGACCGGAGTGAGGGGCACCGCGCTACCGCGCTCCGCAACCGATGCCAATCGCCGGACATCGCGTCCCTGCGCGCCGCAGGCCTTGCCGTCGATCCCAAAAATGCAGCTACGGCTGCCTTGCTCGACGCCGCCTGGTGTCGGCTGGCAGCGGCTGGCGCGCGGCGAGACGGACAGCAGAGACGCACTGCTCGGCAGCGGCGAAATCGGCCTCTGGCTCGACTACTTCGCCAACAACAACCCGCTCTATGCCGCCAATAACCGGGTAAGCGCCTTCGCGGCCGCCGACCGTCTCTCGGAACTGGACGAGCTGTCGATTCTCGAACTCGGTGCCGGGGCGGGCAGCGGCACCGAGGCGCTGCTCGCGGAATTTGGGGACCGCGGCTGGACGAGACGGGTCACACGCTATGTCGTCAGCGAGCCGAGCGCCTTCTTCCGCCGACTCGGCAAACGGCGGCTGGCAATGCGGGCGGAGCGGTCGGTTTTGTCGTTCAAGAGCCTCGATATCGACCGATCGTGGGCGGATCAGGGTGTCGCTGGAGCCTCCTTCGACCTCGTCTTCGCGGTCAACGTTCTTCACGTCGCCCGCGATCTGATCTTCAGCCTGCGGGAAGCGCGGCGTCATCTACGGCCAGGTGGCTGGCTCGTCGCCGGTGAATGCTTAAGACCGTTCCCCGGCTACCCGGTCTACATCGAATTCGTCTTTCGGCTGCTCGACAGCTTCCTCGACGTGCGGACATTGCCTGAAATACGCCCGGAAGCCGGTTTTCTCACGCCAGAAGCATGGCAGCGCGCGCTGTCAATCGCCGGCTTTGCCGAGATAGAGATTGTGCCGGACCACGGCCGGATCCGCGAGATCGAACCTCGCTTCTTTCTCGGCGCGCTGTGCGCGCGATAGGTCGGGAGCGATAGGCATGCCAGTCTCTCGGCTTCAGGATAGATCGATCTTGACGGCAGCGCTTTCAGCTACTAACCGATGCCGAGGGAGAAGAATATAAAGCGCTCGCGGGTGGACAAATTGCGGGCGGGTTTGCCAGATCAAGATGACCCACGAGCGTGCTACCAGGCATCAGGCCAAGGTGCCGGCGTCGCTGCCGCTCTTACAGCCGATCGAATGGAACCCGCCGCTTGCTAGGCGTCGCGGGCACCGATCTCCCGCAGGCAGTTTTTCGCCGACGTTCACGCCGTCGCCGAAGCCCTGCCCGATCGGCCATTCGCCATTAATCTGTGCTCGGACCGCTACGCCTTTCTCGTCGCCTTCGCCGCCGTCGGTCTCCGCGGCCAGACCAGCCTGCTACCGACAAGCCGGGTCGAGCAGATGATTAACCAGACACTTGCCGCCTATCCGGATAGTTACTGCTTGCACGACAAGGACGTCGAACCTCGGCTCGGAGCTCCTGCCGGTCGAGTGTGTGTAGACCCGATCATTGCCGCCAATCACGTGATGGCCACTACCTTTACGTCCGGTAGCACCGGTCGCTCCGAGCCGCACCCCAAACGATGGGGCGAACTCGTCGCAGGTGCGTTGCTGGCCGAGCGCCGCTTCGGGTGTGTGCTCGCACCGGGAACGAGTGTTGTGGCAACGGTACCCCCGCAGCACATGTACGGGTTGGAAACCACCATCATGCTGCCGCTCGTTGCCGGCTTGACCCTCGACGCCGGCCGGCCCTTCTATGCGGCCGATATCGCGGATGCCCTGGCGCTGGTTCCGCCGCCGCGCCTGCTCGTAACCACGCCTGCGCATCTTCGCGTCGCCGTCGATGCCGGCCTCGACTGGCCGGAGCTGAGGCTTGTCTTGTCGGCGACGGCACCATTGTCGCGCCGGCTTGCCGGTGCCGCCGAGCACGTCTTCGCGGCGCCGGTGATGGAAATCTACGGATGCACCGAGGCCGGATCGATCGCCAGCCGGCGGACCGTGGCCGACGATCTGTGGACGCTCTACGACGGCATGAACATCAAAGGTGGCCGATTGGTCACGGCGCATCTCTCGGATCCGGTGGATATTGCCGATCGCATTGAGATGCATGCGGACGGTCGCTTTGCGCTGCTCGGCCGGCACCAGGATGTCGTGAACATCGCGGGGAAGCGGACCTCGCTCGCGTACCTGAATGCGGTTCTGAACGACGTCGATGGCGTCCTCGATGGCGCCTTCGTCGTCCAGGATACCGCGGACGAGCGGTCGACGCGGCTGATGGCGCTCGTCGTCGCCCCCAGCCTCGACCGCGCAGAAATTGCCGCGGCGCTGGCGAGGCGGATTGATCCCCTGTTTCTGCCGCGGCCGCTCATCCTCGTCGACCGGCTGCCGCGCAACGATACGGGCAAGCTGCCGTGCGACGATCTCAGCCGCGGTCATTCGTCGAACGGCAGGGTCGGCGACGTGAACAAGAATAACATAATTAACCAAGAGGCCGAGGTCGAAGTCGTTGTCGCCGACGATCACCCCGCCCTCGCCGGGCATTTTCCGGGCGAGCCGCTGGTTCCAGGCGTCGTCGTCCTCGACTGCGTCGCTGCCGTGGCGGAAAAGGAGTTCGGTGCGTGCCGGTTGGTGGCCATCCCCGCCGTTAAGTTTCTGGCGCCCGTTCGGCCTGATGAACGGTTCCTGATCGCGCTTCGCCGATGCGATACCACCGGCATTGCCTTCGAGTGCCGACGGCAGACGACAATTCTTGTGCGCGGCCGGATGATCTGGGCTTCTTGAACTCCTCACCGTTTCAGCGAGCGGATCAGCCCCCGCAGGTACATCCTGCGCACAAGCAGCTTGCCGGCGACCATGCGAATTATGAGAAGCGTGTCGGCGAGGGGCCGGTAATGGCTCGGCCGGGACGCTTTCTCGTAGATTGCCTCAATCGGCACCGAAACCGGCAGGAAGCCGGCGCGTACGGCATCAATCAGCACTTCGCTCTCGAAGACGAAGCCGTGGGGGTGGTCGTAAACGGGGGCGAGACACGTCAGCAGGACGGCAGGATACAGGCGGAAGCCTGACTGGGTATCGTCGATCTTGCAGCCGGCTGCCCACGAGATCCAGAAATCCGCCATCCAGTTGCCGAAGCGTCGCGCCCTTGGCATGCGCTCGCGCGCGCGCAGACGGGCGGCGATGACAAGGCGTCGCGGATCGCAGGCGGCGGCCTCGATAAGGCGGGGAATTGCGTCGGCCGGGTGTTGGCCATCGCCGTCCATCGTGATGACGGCCGCAGCACCTCGCGCGAGCGCGGCCTGTATGCCGGTCCACAGGCTCGTCGCCTTGCCGCGGTTCTCGCCATGGCGGACGACCGTGGCAGGCAGTCGAGCGAGGCGATCGGCGGTGCCATCGCGCGAGCCGTCGTCGACGACGATGACATTCGGGCAATAGCGCAGCGCGTCGTTGACGACCGCTACGATCGTCGCGGCCTCGTCGAATGCGGGAATGACCACGGTGACGTCCATCGCATCTACGCCCACTCGCTTCCGACTTTCTGTCCGGCCCTCAGGCCATAAAGCCATTGACGCCGATGATCTGCCCTGAGATGTAGCCGGCGGCCTCCGAGGCAAGGAAGCCGGCCAGCGCCGCCACTTCGTCGCGGGTGCCGGCCCGTTGCATCGGCACCAGTCGCTTGATTGTCGCGTCGTCGAAGACCGTCTCGGTAATTCGGCCGGCGATCAGGCCCGGAGCGACGGCATTAACGGTAATGCCGCGCGAAGCGACCTCCAGCGCCAGCGACTTCGTCGCTCCGTGGAGCCCCGCTTTGGCGGCGGCGTAGTTGGTCTGGCCGCGATTGCCGATGACGCCCGAGACCGAGGTGACGTTAATGATCCGCCCCCAGCGCGTGCGCAACATCGGCAGCAGCAGCGGCTGGGTGACGTGGAAAAAGCCGTTGAGATTAACGTCGATTACCCGCTGCCAGTCGTGAAAGGCCATGCCGGCAAGCGGCGCATCGGCATAAACGCCGGCGTTATTGACGAGCACCTGAATCGACCCGGTATCGAGAAGGCTTTCGAGGCATCGTCGGCTGGCAACGCCGTCGGTGACGTCGAATGAAACGGCTTCCGCCGAGCCGCCGCTCGCCCGGACCGCATCGACCACCTCGTTGGCGCGCTGTAAACGTCGGTTGGCGTGGACGATAACGTGCAGGCCATCAAGGGCAAGCCGATGGCAGATGGCCTCGCCGATATCGCCGCTGCCACCGGTCACCAGTGCCCGTTTCAACGCGCTTCCTCTTGGATCGCATCCGCGTGCACATCGATGCCGATGTCTCTCGACAGGTGGATAAGGCCGCTTTCGCCGGAGGCAACGGCGATGAGGAGCGGCAGGCTCTGTGCCGCGGGGTTGACATGGCGCAGGCGATCGAGGCCGGGATCGGTAAGCGGCGGCGTTGACTCCCGGACGGGTGCATGGACGAGCCTTAGCCTCGCCAGACACCGTTGAGCGCGATCCGGCGCGAGGACAAGGGCCACCGCGAACGGCTCGGTGATGGCCCGATGGTCCTGGAAGGGTGGCGGTCCGGCCTGATCATAGGCGACGAAGAGCACTGTCGCGCCTTCGATATGAGCGATCGATACAGCCTCGATGAGACCGGCCGAAAAAGTGTTGTCATAGGCGGAAAGGCTGACGGAAGGATCGTGGCAACCGGCAGCGATCGCCCAGTAGCCGGCGGGCGCATTGTGGACGGAGTTGTGGAAGTGGGTAGGTGACACCGGCCGGTCCACCAGCTTCAGCGACTCGCAAATGCGGTCGACGATGTCGAGATCGCCGCCGGAAGAGGCAAACACGCAAGCCGTGGACGAACGGTGCCCCGGATGATGGGCCATCGCGTCTTCTGCCGCGGCGAGGACAAGTCGCGCCAGCGGCGTCGCCCGGCGCCGCTCGCCCGCCGGCAATAGGGCCGGCTTTAGCTGCGGCAAGGGCGTGTTCCGGTGCCCGCATGTTCCGCGCAAAACCGGCAGACTGGCCGCCCAGCCGACCAGACCGGGCGCCACCAGCCCAACACCGGTGATGGTGACGGCGCTCAGCGCAGCCATCCGAAGACCAGGGAGCAGTTGGTGCCGCCAAACCCGAAGGAATTGCTGACAACTCGTTTTACCGACCGGATTTCCGTGACGAGAGCAATTCGGGCGGCGAGAGCAGGATCGAGCCGGCGCGTGTTCAGGCTCTGTGGAATCAATCCATGGCGAAGGGCGAGGAGCGAGAAAACCGCTTCGGTGATGCCCGCGGCTCCCAGCGTGTGGCCGGTCCAACCCTTCGTCGAACTGCAGAACGTTTCCGCGCCGAAGATGCGCACGACCGCCTTGTCCTCTGCGGCGTCATTGGACGGTGTGGCTGTACCGTGCAGGTTCACGTAGTCGATCTCGTTCGGGTTCAGGTCCGCCCGCGCCAGCGCGTCCTGCATGGCAAGGGCGGCGCCGAGCCCATCCGGGTGGGCGGCGGTCATGTGGTAGGCATCGCTGCTCTCGCCGTAGCCGAGGAGGGCGAGGCCCGCGCCTCCTTCCGAATTGACCGGCTCGACAAGGGCGAAGCCGGCGGCCTCGCCGAGGCTGAGGCCGTTGCGCTCCGCATCCCACGGCCGGCAGGGATCGGGCGAGGTCAACTCTAGGGCGCGGAACCCGTAGAGCGTCGTCAGGCAAAGGCTGTCGCATCCGCCGACAACGGCGGCATCGCAAAACCCCGCGCGAATGTGCCGGTACGCCGTCGCGAAGACCTTGGCGCTCGACGAACACGCGGTCGATATCGCCGACGCCGGCCCGCTGAGCCCGAGCCAGGCGCGGGTAAAGGCGGCGACGGAAAAGACGTTATGGGTGCGTTGATAGTCGAAGTCGGCAGGCAACCGCCCGCTTACCGGATCGAGCCGGTGGTAGGCGCGCTCGGTCGCCTCGATGCCAGACGTGCTGGTGCCGATGAAGACTCCGATGCGGTGGGCGCCGTAACGGGCAACCGCATCAGCTACCGCCGCATCGAAGTCGTCGGCAATCAGGCCGAGGCGGGCAAGGCGGTTGTTGCGGCAGTCAAAGGCGGAAAGTTCACCTTCGATCGGTTCGTCTTCGATTCCTTCGACGCGGCCGATCCAGGTAGAAATATCCGCGTCGCCGAAGTCGCATCGCCGCAGTCCGCTCCGTCCGCTGCGCAGCGCTGCGAGGGAAGCGCCGATGCCGCGGCCGAGGGCATTGACGGTGGTGAAAGCACGGATGGTGAGGGGAAGTTGCCGGGGAACTCGGCGAGAATTGTCAAGCGCGGTTGCAGCCGGGCCGGGGCTTGAAACCATCGGTTCCACCTCAGGGTCGCCGTGGAGCCGTTGCTGTCGGCCGGGCGATGACCATGGCGAAGATTAAGGCGGCGATGACGCCGACGCTCACCGTCTGACCAATAGCACTCAACACCGGCACGGACGAGAAACAAAGCACAAGGAAGCCCGCAGCGGTTGAGCTACTACAGACGAGAAGTCCGCGCAAGGTGCATTTGCGCTCTTCGTGATCGTCTTCGCGGCTGAAGAAAAGGCCGTAGTCGATACCGATGCCGACGACAAGCAAGAGCGAAACCAAGTGGAACAGCGTGAGTTGTCCGCCCGAAAGACTAAGGAGGGCAATATCAACGGCGAGGGCCAATGCCATCGGGAGGAGGACGACGAGGGCGCGGTCCACGGACCGCACGCCGACGAGGAGAACGACGGTAAGCAACGCCGCACCGACGGCTACACGCACGAGGGCGGCATCGCGGAAAATTTTCATCGTGCGATTGGCTTCCGCCCGCATGTCGACAAAGGTCACTCCCTGATCAGCAAGCGGTCCAACGGCTCGGGCCACTGCCGCCGGATCGGCGAGGCCGCTCAACAGCACGATTCCGGTCCAGCCTGAGGCGTTGGGGAGAAGAAGGGCGGATAGGCGGGAGCCGACGGGTGACGCGAGGAGATCTTCGAAGCTCACCAAGGGGCCCGTCCGGGCCGCCTCAAGATCGGCGAGGAACGGCTCGAACAGCGTCGGACGGAAAGGCAGGCCTTCGACGGCCCGGTTGAGAACCGCGCGCATCTCATCGGCGGACGGCAGCGATCGTTGCCTCGCTTCTTGCGTGCGGATGCTCGGCAGGTAGAGGGACGGTGCATCATATCCGGTGAGCAATCCTTTCTCGACGAGGGGAGCGAGACGGGCTACCGCGGCTTCGCTACCTTCGAGGACCTGTTCACGGCCGAGGCCTTCGATGAGCAGCATGTGCCCGGCTTCCGGTGCCCCGAGATCGGTGCGCAGGCGGGCGTCGGTGGCGAGGACGTCGCGCGGGATGGGACTGAGTGAAGCCAGATCGGTCTGCCATGCGGGAGGATCGATCCAGAGGAAGCCGAGAAGCGCGGCGAGCAGCGACGGTGGCCGAGGCGACACTCAATCCGTGCGTTTCACGACGCCGGAGAAGTCGTGCCAGCCAGCGCCCCTCCCCAAGGGGTCGCGGTGGCAACCAGGTCTCGGGCAGAAGCGCGGGCAGCACCCAACGGGTGACGAGGGCAGCCGTGACGAGCCCCGTGATCGAAAACACCGCGAGTTGAGCGAGGCCGCCAAAGTCGGGGTCGATCATGGCGACGTAGCCGATGGCGGTGGTTGCGACGCAGAGCCGCATCGTCGGCCAGATGCGGCGTAGACTGGCGCTCACAGTCTCGCCGCCGCGAAGATGGCTGAACAGGTGCACCGGGTAGTCGATTGCCACACCGAGGAGTGTTGCCCCGAAGCCGAGGGTGACGCCGTGAATCCCGCCGAATACCAAGCCGACTGCGGCGGTCGCGGCAAGTGCTGCCGAAAGAATTGGAAGCGGGCTCAGCAGGACGATGCGGAGCGAGCGAAAGGCGGACGCCAATATGAGGATAACGAGGACGATGGATGCCAGGCTCAGCAATCCCGCCTCTTCCCGAATGCGGCGTTCGCTCTGGCTGGCAACGGCCCCCGCGCCTCCGACGAGGAGGCGGACGTCTTGCTCCTCCTTTGGCAAATCCGCTTTGGCCGTCTGAAATGCGTCGTTGACCGCGGCTACGACGGGGGCTTGCGCCTTCGGATCGAAGCCGGACGCACGTGTCTCCGCAAGCAGCAAAGCCCGGGTTCCATCCGGCGAAAACCAGACGCCAAGGCGGGTGGGCGGCCCAAGGAGGGTACGCTGCCAAGCGCCCCAGATTGCGGCGGCTTCTCCCGTTGGGTCGTGCGGCAGCAGGTCCTTGCCGATTAGGTAGACGGGCGATCGCAACTCCTGCAACCGGCTCTCCAGTTCCCTCCGCAAGCCTGCTCCCGTGAACCGTTCGGCGTCTGCCTTGGGACTGAGGAGATATCGATGCGCAAATATGCTTTGGACAGCGTCGTGTGCCGGTCCCGTCTCGCCGTTGGCGACCCGGACGAAAAGGCCCGTTGCCCGCAGAGCCGCCGCCATCCGGTGGCTGATCGCCGCTTGATTGGCCTCGCCGCCGCCCTCAAGGCCGATCAGGATCAACCGTGCCGCAGTGCTGGACCGGAGCAACTCGAGGCGTTCGCCAGCAATGCCGCCGCTGGTCACGAGGTGGGTGATCTCCGTGATTAGCGGCGTGCGGAACAGCGCTAGCCATGCGCAGGTCGACATCACGGCAGCCCAAACGAGGAGGACGATCGCTCCCTTCGTCGTTCCCCGTCTCATCCTGCCGTCGGTCGTATCGTCATGACGGTTCGATCACCGCCGCTCTCCAGCGTTTCGACGCCTAAGAGGCGGTTGCCGCTGCCGGTGAGGATGATGGTGATGACCCGTCGGGCGATGTCGGGATCGATCGGCTCCAGGCGCAACGTCCAGTCGTCGGAATTGCCGGACAGCGTCACCCGGTAGAACCGTTCGAGCGTCGCCTGGTCGCCGGCCAGCGTCGCCCGCATCGATTCGCTCAGAACCCGCAGCAGAGGGTACTGATTGAGGGAAAACGTCTGCCGCTCTCCGCTTGGCTGGTCGATGACGATCTGGTCGCGAGTGATCGTGTAGCGCATCGGCTCCGGGTAGAGCACTTCCTTTTCCAAATCGTCCGGCGCGCGGTAGCGCAGGACGCCACTGGTTTCGAGCGGCGTTTCCAGAACAGCCATCTCCTTCCGCTCGAAGAAGGTCGCGTCGACCTCGGTCACCCCTGCCAGAGCCTCCATCAACTGCGGAAGCGTCCACGCTTCTTCCGCTCGCAGCACAGGGGGCAAAAATACCGTGGCCATCGCCAGCGCCAGGATCGAGCGCCGCGATCGCACGTCAGGTCCGCCGCATGATGGTTATCCTCGCTTCGGCAAGCCTAACGCCGGCCGCCGCTATTTGGCACCGATAGATCGCATTGTCGTTGTCGCTGAGCAAGAGAACAGCGGAGATGTCGAGAGAGTCGAAGACGGTGTCCAGACGGTCGATCTCGAGCCGGGCGTCGCGGAGGGCTCCGAGCCATGCACGAGGGACCGGCCGACCCATATTTGCAGCCAGCAGTCCGCCGTGAATAGCCGCCGCCTGCGCGCCATACTCGAACGCATGCAGGGCCGCGAGGCGACCGTCGCGCCGAAGCGGATGATGCGGATCCCGATGGCCATCGCTCATGCAGTCGATGCGCGATAGATCCCAGGCGATGACGCCGTCGATCAAGCACATGGCCCCCGCGTGCGGGATCAGTCGTCTGATCGCCACTTTGTCGATCAGCATGGCGAATACTGCAAAACGAGCTGTAGATCGGCAAGGAGTGGCAGGACGACGCGACCCGGCCTGTTCGCCGCGATCAGCAGGACGAGCGGCAGCGCGCGAGCCGCCGGGTTGTCGAGGCGGAGGCTTTCGAGTGCCGGATCGTCCAGCCGATCCTCGATTTCCCCGGTCGTCAACGCGACTTCGAGGCGCGCGCCGCCGCCTGGTGCCGGCGGCGATGGGGTCAGCAGAAGCGCCGCTCCGAAGATACTGCCGACCCGACGGCAGTCGTGGAGCGCCGCCGGCGGCGGCACGTCGCAGGCGACGAAAAGGACGGAACAGCGATCGACCTCCACCTGGCTCGCCGCTTCGATGAGGCCGGCGGCAAAGCTGCCGTCATAGGCGCTAAGACTGGTTGTCGGCACCCCTGCGCCTTGAAAAATGGACCAGTAGCCGCCGGCGGCGTTGTGGCCGACATGGGCAAATTGGTTCGGCGACACCGTGCCTTCGGGCAGACCATCGAGGATCTTGGCAAGAGCCTCGCTATTGCCGCCGGAGCATGCGAATACTGCGGCGAGAGGATCGGGGGCGGAAGGTTCGAGCGCCGTGGCGGCCGCCTCCGCGGCGAGCTGCAGGGCAAGCTTCACCGACAGGGTAACCCGTCGCGCCTCGTTCGATGGAAGATTCACGCGGTCCAGCGGCGGCAGGCCTCGGTCCCGGTAGTGCGTTTCGCCGGTTAGCATGTGGCGTCCTTCTGCCCAACTGGCAAAGCCGGGCGCTAATAAGCCGATCCCGCTTACGTACACCCGCATGAACCGATCTTGCGACATCTGCGACTGGCTGCAAGGCATCGGATGACTGATCTCGGGGAGCGAGAGGCCTAACTGATCCGGGCGAGGGTGCGTCGACGACCGGTTAAACGGGCCCAGGTGCGGCCGACGACGTACCAGTGTAGAAACCAGGCTTCACGGCAGAGGCGAAGGAGGGTGGGGAGGTCGTATTCCAGCCTGTCCTCCGCGGGGCAGAGTATCGGGCGGAGACCGAGGCCTTCCGCGAGCGCGGCGGTGCGTGCCAGATGGTAGCGGCTGGTGATCAGGAGAAACCGGTCGGCTGAGGGCGTGGAGTGTGACGCGGGCATGGCGGAGGTTCTCCAGCGTGTGTCGGGACACTTCCTCGCGAAGGATGTCCGCGTCCGGCACATCGTGAGCGAGGAGATAGAGACGGCCTGCTTCGGCTTCGCTGATCCGGCACCGTCCGGTGCGGCCGCCGACGATTAGGATGCGCCGGGTGCCGCCTCTGCAATAGAGGGCTCGGGCACGGTCCAGACGCGTCGCAAACTGCGGGCAAACGCCAGCGCCATTCAGTCGAAAACCGAGCACGACTGCCACGTCGGCTGGCGCGGGCGTGGCGGTCGCGGCACAGGCGGCTCGATGCACCAGGGCGAGGTGCCAGAGCCACGAAATCCCGCACGTGGCGATGATAATGCCGTTGGACATAGCAAGGGTGAGATACCCGTCTGCTCCGACCAGACGATGCATGCCGCGGCGCATGTTTGTTCAGTCCTCAGCCTCGGCGTGCGCAACGGCGACAGGCGCTCGACCGCTCGCTTCGTCGTCCCAAAAGTCGAAAAAGTTGAACCAGTTGTATGGGGAAAGGCAGGTGTAGTGGGCAAGTCGATCGGCATACCGCTGCAGCCAGCCTTGAACCACCTCGGAACGAGGGCGGTGTGCGGGCTGGATGCCGTCTGTTAGGAGCTCGAAGTAGACGTCATAACGGTTACCGCCGGCATAGAGGGCAAAAGCGAGGATCACAGGACAGCGGGTCATTGCCGCGATCAGGATTGGCCCCACGGGGAACCGCGCGTCGCCGCCGAGAAACCGGCAGGGCAAGGACCGTTCGCGATTAACGACGCGATCGCCGAGGGTGCCGATGACGTACCCCTGATCGAGTTTATCTTTGACCTCAAGCAGAGCATTCGGCCCGCGGACGGGGATAACTGTGCTGGCGACTTCGGGGTTAAGCACATTGAAAAACCGAGTAATCGAAGGATTGTGCTCGACATTCATTAATACCTTCAGCGGAAATCGCATTTGACTGGTGCCCAGCACGCGCAGCGCCTCGAAACTGCCAAGGTGCGAGCCGAGGAGAATGCATCCCTTTTTCGAACGTACCTTATCAAGGACAATCTCACCGGCGTGGACGCGGATGTCGAACTCTTCGAAGCGTCCACAAAGCAGGAATGCGCGATCAAGAATCGTTGCAGCAAAGGTGTGGATATGCCGCAGAACGTGCCACCAGCCGACATGGTTGCCGATTACCCGACGGAGGAATCGGATTGAAGCGCGCCGTTGCGGAGACGCGGTCAAGAGAAAGTAGACGCTGATGGGATAGAGCAGCAGGCGTCCCGCCGGTCGCCCCATGGAAGTGCCGATCCAGTAAATCAGGGCGAGCGCGCTGGTCGAGCCGCGTTCCGACAAGTTTGCCCAGTTCGCACTCGCACTCACTTGCTCTGTCGCTCATTCTTGGGCCGGCGGCGAGATCTAGTCACCAGCCGCCGTTCAGCCCATTGCCTGTTGCAGTTCTGCTCGATATGGTCGCTTAGGGAAGCGAGCAATTCAAAGATGCGTGAGTTGTCGGCATCATCGGAGCGCAGCTGGAAGCCGTAGGTCTTGGAAATGGCGAGGGCGAGTTCTAACGCGTCCAGTAAATCAAGCCCCAGACCCTCCCCAAACAGGGGAACCTTGGGATCCAGTTCTTCCGGTTTGACCTCTTCCAGTTCGAGGGTCCGCACGAGGAGGCGGGCGACCTCAAGTTGAAATGGTGTAAGTACGATCATTGGCTGTTCCCTTGCATTCGCGCTCGCGGCATACGTCTCGCCGCGCAGGATGCTGCGATGATCGAACAAACGAGCCGCTTCATTGTTGTTCGACAGCGGAGGCGGCTCGCCAACAACCGGAAAGCGCAGGCCTCGGATAATGCACCCTTCACCTCCTTCCAAATCGACGAGCGACGCCCTTGTCATCGGCGGTGGCCCTGCTGGTACCACCGTCGCCACCCTCCTAAAAGAAAAAGGTTGGCGGGTCACCCTTGTTGAGCAGGATCACCATCCTCGGTTCCACATTGGCGAATCGCTGTTGCCGATGAACCTGCCAATCCTTGAGAAACTGGGTGTTCTCGATCAGGTACGGAAGATCGGGGTGCCGAAATACGGTGCCGAGTTTTGCCCCGGTGACCATTTTCGGGAACCGGAAATTATCTACTTTGCCGAGGCCTTCGACAAACAGCACCCGCTTGCGTACCAGGTACGCCGCTCGGAGTTCGACGAGGCGCTGTTTCGAAACGCCATCGCGAAAGGTGTCGAGGCGCACGAAAGTGTATGCGCAAAAGGGGTAAGCTTCCGCGCCGGTGCCGGAGCAACACATCTCGTGCACACCGTCGATCGGGCGGGTGTCGCCCGCGACTGGGAAACGCGTTTTATAATAGACGCTTCCGGCCGGGGCACGCTCCTGTCTCGAAAGTTCGGTCTGAAAGAAAAAATCCGCGCCACCAGAGTGCTGCCATTTTCGCCCATTTCAGCAACGTCGAGCGCCGCTCCGGCCGCGACGGTGGAAACATCAGCATTTATTGGTTCGAACACGGCTGGTTTTGGGTGATTCCGTTGCGCGACGGCGTCACGAGCATCGGCGCAGTGTGCTGGCCCGAGTATCTTAAAACGCGGTCGTGCGGCCCGGAAGAGTTTCTTTGGGAGACAATCCGGCTGTGCCCGCGAGTCTCGGCTAGAATGAAGCGCGCCCAGCTTGTGGATAAGGTCCGGGCAACGGGAAACTACTCGTACACGTCGAAACACATGTACGGCGATGGCTACATCCTTATCGGCGATGCCTTTGCCTTTATCGATCCGGTTTTTTCGACCGGTGTCCTGCTTGCGATGAGCAGCGCCACGTTGGGTGCCGAGGCCGTTGATGCCTACCTTCGCAACTCCGCGTCTGCGCCGGCGCTGCTGCGCCGCTTCGAGCGAAAGATGCGCCGGGGTATCCGCACCGTCTCGTGGTTCATCTACCGGTTTACGTCGCCCGCCATGCAGGACCTGTTCATGGCTCCGCGCAATGTGCTGCGCATCCAGGAGGCAATCACCTCGGTGCTCGCAGGAGACCTGTTCCGCTCCACGCCGTTAACGGTGCCGCTTGCTGTCTTTAAGGCTGTCTTCTACCTCACCTCTGCCATGCGTTTATCGCCCGCTTGGCGTTCCCACAGGAGACGGCGGCTTAGTGTCGGGGTCAGGTTCGACGGCGGTACGCTTCCGGAGGACCGGCTGGTCGGATGATCGTTAGAGCAAACTCAAGCGGTACGTCTTCTGAAGAATCCTGCCAGGGCGACGGTTCGACGACGCTGTCGGTTTGTTATGAACGGCCGGATCTGGCTCAGGCGCCCGATCATCGCCATGTGCTTGCCCGCATGGCCTTCGGCACCCGCGCAGCCTGTGAGCGGCTCGAACAGCTGGCGCTCCCGTTGCCGCTGATCGGCGGCAATCCTTTGGTTGAAGTCTGGTCCAGCGACCGCCCGGTCAGGGAGGAGCGTGAGGGCGATCTCCTGCTTCACGTCACCGACGATACCATCTTCGGCGTTCTTCAGCCGCTCGCGGATGACGATATCGAAGCGGCCACGTTCCAGGCGTACGATCGAGTTCTTCGGAATGCTTGCGTCACTTGGCTCGGTGCGACCGGTCAGGATTTGGAACTTCTTCTCTCGCATCCACGCAAAAAATGGCGGCATCGAACGCTATGGACTGTTCTGCCGCGGCAGACATCGTGCATTGGCTCGCCACCTGTCCGACTTCGAGCCCAGTCTGCCGGCGGCGTCGGCGATCGGCACGCACTCGCCGGGTCTGCTTATCTATTTTCTTGCTTGCCGTCATCCTGGAGTTCAGATCGAAAATCCCCGCCAGACGAGTGCCTTCCACTATCCGCAGGCATACGCGCCCAAGAGTCCTTCGTTCTCCCGCTCGATACTGCGGAAAGAGGCGGACGACCGGTACAGGCTCTACGTGTCCGGCACCGCTGCGATCGTCGGCCACATCAGCAAGCACCCGGGTGAGGTAACCCACCAAGTCGATGAGACGTGCGAAAATCTGGACGCCCTTCTCGCTTCGGCTGGCGAACGTGTGGGCAAGCGGCTCAGGTTTCGTCTGCTTCGTGTTTATCTGCGAGAGACGGCTGAACTCACCCCGTTTCGGTCTAAAATCGGCCGACGCTTCGGCGAGGATGTGCAGCTGCTTTTCCTGAGGGGGGACATTTGCCGACCCGATCTGCTTGTCGAAATTGAAGGCATCGCCGAAAGCTCCTGATGCCGGCGTCCGCTTGCTAAGGTGAGCGCGGTTCGGGTAACGGCACTGCCTCGGTGCCGGTGACGGAAGGTCCGATGGCGGCAATACAGGCGGCATCGTCGGTACCGGCTTTGTTGACGAGCTTGGCCACTGGACAGACCGTCATCGCCCTATCGTAGGGGGCGAGGAGGGCACGGGCTTCCGCCGCCGATCGGCGGACGTCGAGCCAGGCGTCGAAGTGTTCCGGCTCAAGGATGACCGGCATCCGCTCGTGGATGGGTCTGAGGAAGGCGTTGGCAAGGGTAACGATGATCGTAAAGCTCTCTAAGCGCTCGCCGTCCGGACTGCGCCAAGCTTCCCACAGGCCGGCAAAGGCGAAGGGGCGATCGTCGGGGAGCGTCAGGTAGTACGGCTGCTTGCTGCCGTCGACGCGCTTTCGCCATTCATAGAAGCCATCTGCGACCACGAGGCAGCGGCGCCTTGAGAACGCTGCACGGAACGACGGCAGTCGTTCGACCGTTTCGGCACGGGCGTTAATGGCGCGGGCTCTGGAGCCGGTATCCTTGGCCCACGGCGCCACCAGCCCCCAACGCGCCTCCACCAACTGGGCTCCGCCGCCGTCGGCGCGCAGGCGCACGATAGGGACGTTCTCCGAAGGTGCGATGTTGTAGCGAGGTCCAAGGTTGAGGGCGATCGCGCCGTCGGCCAAACGATAGAGCCGGACCAGTTCGGCCCACGGCCTGAGCTGAGTGTAGCGACCGCACACGACACCAATGCCTCAGGCGTTGCGGATCAGATAGGTGGCGATTTCCGCGGGGCTCACCTTAGTCGCCTTGCGCTCGTGGCCGGCCAGCGCGCTTTCGATAAAGAAGTGGTTTTCGGCGTTGGTCGGTTTGACCTTGAAGATGCCGCGAGCGCCCTTGATCTGCGGGTAATACACAGGATCGATTGCCGTTTCTTTGCCCCCGATTTTGGCGAGTGCTTCGGCCTGCGAAGTCGCGGTGGTTTCGGCCTTCAGCAGGACCCAGTCGTCCCGGCCGCCCAATCGGTCGGCGTTCATCCGGGCGACCGCAGCTTCGGCACTCTCTGTGGTTACATCGACCTTGAACAGATACTTAGTGAGCCCGACGTCGCTGCCCCACGCCTGCAACGACTTGCTTACGGCCACAAAAATCGTCGCCATCGGCGTGCTCCGTGCCTCAGCCCGCAGCCAGGGTGGCGTCATCAAATACGTCGGCCTGGCCTGCGAGCCGGACCAGGTCGGGCAGCGATCGTGCCTGAAGCTTTTCCATCACGCGGCGCCGGTAAATCTCGACGGTGCGCGGACTGATGCCGAGGGTAGCGGCGACGACCTTGTTGGTATCCCCGGCGACGACGCGTTCCATGACTTCGCGCTCGCGTTGCGTCAGCATCCCGAGGCGCCGGGCAATTTCAAACCGCCGGTCGCGCTCCCGCGCCAGTCCGCGAGCCACGCCGAACGCCGTCTCGACGGCCGTCAGCAGTACCGATGCGTCCACCGGCTTTTCGATGAAATCGATGGCACCTGCTTTGAAGGCCTGGGTGGCCAAGGGGACGTCGGCATGCCCGGTGATGAGGACAATCGGCACGCCGGGTGCCTCAACCCTCAGCCGTCGCTGCAGGTCCAGACCGCTCATTCCGGGAAGACGGATGTCGAGCAGCAGGCAGTGGGGTTGCGATAAGTCGTAGTGCACCAGGAACTCCTCGGCACTGACATAGCTGTGCACGACGATCGCAGCGCTCCGCAGGACAAGCGTGATGGCATCGCGAACCGCCTCATCATCCTCGACGAGGTAGACGATGGGGGCAACGTTAGTCATCGGCAGGTTCCTTAGCTGGCCACGGGCAGGGTGACGAGGAATGTGACATCGGTCGCATTTTCCTGCAAATCCAGGCTTCCGTCGTGATCACAAAGTATGGACCGGCAGAGGCTCAGGCCCAGTCCGATGCTGTCGATATCGCTGCGGACGAATGTGCCGGAGAGCCGGGGGGCGAAGACAGAACGAAGCCCCCCTCCTGTAAAGCCGACCTCAACGGTTGATTTACGTGAAAGTCGGGTGACGATATGAAGTCGGCCGGGATCAACGCCGGCTTCGGCGATTGCCTCGATATTGATTTGGGCCAAGGTGAACAGCACCAGCTCAAGGGCAAGGGGCTCGGCGAAAACGCGCGGCAACGTTTCGGCCAGGTCGAGGTCGACGGTGACGCTCCAGCACGAGAGATCCGCCTCTATAAGCTCGAGGACGCCATAAATCCTGCCGTTGACGTTGACAAGGTTGCGCGCGGGCACTTCGTCGCGCTGCATGGTTCGCCGCATGGATTGCGTGATTTCGCCGGCGCGGCG
>CAWAGY010000028.1:0-22093 GCA_963781645.1 uncultured Alphaproteobacteria bacterium
ACGCCGCGGGATGACGATTGCGTCTCGTTCGCGACGCTGCTTGAATGTTGCGGCCTTGCGGGCGGACCCGACAGGGAGGACTGGGATGGCCAATCTGACGACACTGCGTGACGTGACAGGCATGGGCCATCAGCCGACGCCGCTCGGCAGCTCGGCCCTGGTGGTCATCGACTGCCAGAACACCTACCGGGGGAGGGCGTGATGCAGCTGGTGGACGTGGAGCCGGCCATCACCGAGGTCGCCCGCCTCCTCGCCTGCGCCCGCTCCGTCGGATCGCCGGTCTTTCACATCATGCATGATGCCGGGCCGGGGGACCGCCTACGACGTGCGCGCGCCGATCGGCCAGATCAGCGACCCAGTCAAGCCGCTCCCGGGCGAGCCGGTGATCGTCAAGACCAAGCCAAGCTCATTCTGGCAGACCGATCTCGATGAGCAGCTGCGGACGTTGGGCGTCGAGAACCTCGTCCTTTGCGGATTTATGACCCACGTCTGCGTCAACTCAACCGCGCGCGCCGCCTTCAACCTCGGCTATCGCGCGACCGTCGTCGGCGATGCGACGGCGACCCGCGACCTGCCCGGCGTCGACGGCGGCGTCGTACCGGCATCGGTCATCAAGGCGGCGACGCTCGCCGGCATCCGCGACCTGTTCGCGGTCGTGGTCCGGACGGTTGGTGATCTGCCGGACTAAACTCGGACGACAGCACCGCCCGAAGGAAAAGGCCGACGCGCCGGGGAGCATCGGCCAGAGATGAGTTCGGGAGATGACCTCGGACGCTTCGTCAGAACACCTTCATCACTCTGAAATTCAGGCCGAAGACTTCCTGGTAGCCACCCTCCGCCCACACGTCGGTGGTGACCGACGCCTGCAGCTGCAGGTCGGGGATCGGGAAGTACTGGGTGATCAGGCGGAGCTGCTGGGTGCGCGGCGCCGAAGCTCGGTGCTGTCGCCGCCGAGCTCGATGGCGCCGCCCCAAGTCCCCGACCAACCGCCGCCGATCTGCCAGGTGGGGGTCAGTGCGTAGCGCAGCCACGCCTGAGCCTGGTACGAGTTGTTCTGCGATAGCGTGGTGTTGCCGTCGGCACCGGAGTCGCTGTTGTTCTGATAGAAGGTGGTATCGGCGATCAGATCGACCGTCCACTTATCGAGGAAGCCCTGGACGAAGCCCACCTGGAGCACTTCCTTGAACCGGTTTTCGCCGACATTGAGCACCTGACCGCTGCGATACTGGCCGGTCGGGAAGTAAATAAACGGGGTGAAGCCAAGCCAGCGCTTCTCTTCCGGCTGGTTAATGAACCAGAAGGTGCTGGCAATAATGATGTCGCCCAGCCCGAATGAGCTGTCGAGATTCTCCCCGCCGAGCTTACCGTTGTTTAGGGCGCCGAACGGGATGAAGATCTGCGGATCATAGGTGATGCCGAGGAGCCAGTCGGTGTAGTGGACGAGACGGAGGATGCCGACCTGCGAGTTGACATTGCTGTTGTTAACGCTATCGCCCGACTTGTCCCTGAACCTGTTGTTCCAGCCGAACAGCGCATAGCCAAGGGCAAGGTTGGTTCCAGGCGGAGCCGCGGCATAGTCGCCGGGATCCACATCGAGCGCGCGTGCTGTTTGCGGCGATGCCGTCAGGATGCCAACTCCCGCCACCAAACCTGCCACAAGGTCGACGACGAATTTGTGTTTCATCATAAGCGCTTCCTCCCCTGCCCATGTTGGTGACTTCGAAACGGGAAACACAGTAGCGGGAGCTTGCCTCTTTGCTCTTGTCTGTGGGCGCCACGAATTGCCTGAGAACGACAACATCTTCTAGACTTTAGTCGAAGAATGGCACTTTGGTCTGATCTGCTGCTTGCCTTCGCGGCGAGCGCGTGCAACCGTTGCCGTTAGCTTATTTGCTCGCAAACACAGCGACCAACTCGCCTTGAGCGATGAAGAAAAGAAGGTGCGGGAGGAGGCGATGCAGCAGGTACGTGCGCCCGCTCGTGCGTTGCCCGGCCGCGACACCGATCCGGCTCTCGATCTGCCGCGGGTCGAGCCGCCTCGACCGATCATCTGCGCATCGTGGAACTCATCGACGATGGCGCCGAAGCAGGTCATGAGCGGCCGGTGCCGAAAGGCATAGGAAAGCACCCATACCTGCTGATCCTACAACTCGAAGGCAGGAGCGTCGTCGAACAGGCGCGTGCGAGGGTGCCTCTGGCAGCCGACGACCTGTTGCTGCTGGACACGCGCATCCCAGCCCGGATGAAGGCCTTCGCCCATTCGCGCCAGCTCCTTATTTCATATTTCGAGTATCCGCCGCTCTCGCAGCGTGAGACGTGCGCGGCCAGTACCCACACCCTTCCCCGATCGTCGCGATCAGGGGATCAGGAGGACTCGCGCGTGGGTTTGCGCGGCCTCGTCCTCGCCATCCGCAGCCTCGTCCCGAAGCTGACGCCCCAGGAGCAGCGCGGATTGCGCGCAGCCCTCTTCGATCTGGCGCAGTCGGCGTTGCGGCGTCGATAGCCCGCGTACTGAAGATGGGACGTCGCGGCGAGCGGCTACGGTCGGATTGCTCGCGTCGCTGCAGGAGAGCATAGAAAGCCGCTTGTCCGATCCCGGCCTCTGCCCGGCGCGGATTGCGGCGGCGCACGGAATCTCGACCCGCCAGCTTCACCGGCTGTTCAAGCAGACGGGCACGCCGTTCAGCGAGTTTGTCCGCCGTCGTCGCCTGGAGCGCTGCCGCAACGATCTCGCCGATCCGCGGCTGCGCCCACTGCCGATGACCGAAATCGCCTTTCGCTGGGGGTTCAGCGATTCCGCCCACTTCAGCCGTTGTTTCCGCGCCGCGTTCGGCTGCACCGCGCGGGATTTCCGCGCTGGTCGCTTGCGTTCCGACGAGAGTGCGAACCGCGATTGAGTGGACCCGCCCCGGCTGAAGTTGATCAGGACGTTGCGGTGGTCGGGTCGATCATTCTGTGGATTTCGTGAATGGAGGTGGCCGGAAAGCCGCTGATTTCCGCATGCTCGCGGATGACATCCTCGTTCTCTGCGAGATAAATGCAATACGTTCGATCGTCCGCCACATAGGACTCGACCCACTGGATGCGCGGCGCAAGCTGGCAAAGGACGGTGTTCGAGCGTTCGGCGGCCGCGCGCAAGGCAGCCGCATCGGCGGAGCCGATTTCCGGGATCTGCCGCTCGATAACGAACCGGCGCATAATGTCCTCCCTCGTTGTGTTGATCGCCCATCCTCCCGGGCGCTGGCACCGTTGCGCCAGCTTACACGGATCATCGGCCAGTAAGCGGTTAGACTTTTGGCGGATCGGCCCCAGGAACCGGCACGCTGCGATTGGGTGATTTGAGATGGCTTTTTATTGATTGGAAGGCTTATGCCGTTGCTTCCGGTGCAATCAGCATCTTGTTAGAAGCTGGCTGAAAACGGTTTCAAGCCACCACATGTGAGCAGCGCCGGAGCCAGAGGGATAAGCCTTTTGATTGGAATGAGAACTACTCGCGCGGCCTCGACAACATGCTAAATTAACCGTCAACGCTACTTTGGGTGACGGTCTCACAAAATTTGTCTAAGCCTTGAACCAGGTGCTATATTAGAAGAACACAAAGGACGAAAAAACTGTCGGCTGCTCGCGCCGGCGCCGCTTGCGCTCGGATCGGGTGGCGTTTGGGAGGAGACATGGACGTGCAGACAAAGAGCTGCGTTAGGCGCGGCTTCTCACGCGCGCACGGAGCCGCCGAAGCCGCGCAACAATTGTACGAGTCGATCTATCAGCCCAACTCGGCGTTGGCCGTTTTCTTCTGCTCGTCTGACTACGATCTGTCGGCGCTCGAGACGGAATTGAACGAGCGGTTCACCGATACCACGCTGATCGGCTGCACCAGCGCCGGCGAGATTACTCCTGCCGGCTACATGACCGGCGGGATCGTCGGGTTTTCCTTGGCGAAACGCGACTTCGTTTCCGTCGCCGCGACCATTCACAGCCTGCGCAACTTCTCGATTGCCGACGGCCGCGACATCATCCGCGATCTGCGGGCGGAACTGGACGAGGCATCGGAAGGCCTTCCGACGGGCAAGGCCTTCGCCTTCCTGATGATCGACGGCTTGTCGAAATGCGAGGAGATGGTGCTGAGCGCGATCGCGGCAGCGCTCGACGACATTCCGATGTTCGGCGGCTCCGCCGGCGGCGGCTTGACCTTCCAGCGCAGCTACGTGTTCCAAGAGCGGCCGCTTCCGCAGCGACGCAGCGGTGCTGGCGCTGGTG
Source organism: uncultured Alphaproteobacteria bacterium (assembly GCA_963781645.1). Classification (GTDB taxonomy): domain Bacteria; phylum Pseudomonadota; class Alphaproteobacteria; order Rhodospirillales; family Defluviicoccaceae; genus Defluviicoccus. The sequence continues at coordinate 4,258 of CAWAGY010000028.1, forward strand.
CGGACGCGGTTGCCGTTCACGCTGTTTACCAACGACCATTTCGTCAGTTCCGAGATGAAAATGGTGGTGACCGATGCCGATCCGGTGAGCCGGATCGTCAGCGAGATCAACGCCGAGCCGGCCAGCCAGGAATATGCGCGCCTGCTTGGCCTCAACGTCGACAATCTGACGCCGATGATCTTTGCCACCCACCCTGTTGTCGTAAAAGTCGGCGGCCGTTACTACACGCGGTCCATTCAAAAAGTTAACGAAGACGAAAGCTTGACCTTCTTCTGTGCCATCGACAAGGGGATCGTGCTAACCGTCGCCAACGGCACGGATCTTCTGGAGAACACGCAGAGGCTGTTCGATGAGATCGCAGACGAGATCGGTGTGCCGCAACTGGTGATCGGCTGTGAGTGTATTCTGCGTGGCCTTGAGCTCGACGAGAAACGGCTGAAGGAGGCGGTCGGCGATTTATTCGCACGCAACAATGTGATCGGCTTCGGGACGTTCGGCGAACAATATCACGCGATGCACGTCAACCACACCTTCACCGGCGTGGCCATCGGCTTCGGTTCCGGTGCCGGCGGCGCGTAGCAAGCGGGACGCTCTTGGGATGCCTGACATCAGCCTGCCGCGTGATGCGGTAAAGCTGCAAAAGATCGTCAAGGTGCTGATGGAGCAGGTGGAGCGCGGCATCGACTCCCAGGGCAACGCGTATTCGCTGTTTCAGACGGCAATCGTGCTCGAAGACAAGGTGCGCGAGCGGACAAAGCGACTGGAGAACGCGCTCCGCGAGCTGGAACATATCAATCACGAACTCAGCGCCGCAAAGCTGCAGACCGAGACGGCGCAGACGCGGCTGATGGAGGCGATCGAGAGCATCTCGGAAGGCTTCGCCCTGTTCGATCGGGATGACGCGCTCGTCCTTTGCAACAGCCGCTTCATCGAGTTCTGGTCGGACGGCCACGACATCCGCAAGGTTGTCACCCCGGGCGTCTCCTTTCGCGACCTCTCGCGCTGGACGGTGGAGAAGGGCATCGTCGCCAGCGCCGAAGACGATCCGGAGGCGTGGCTGCAGGACCGGCTTTACCGCCACAGCAATCCCACCGATCCCACCATCGTTCGCCTGGCGAGCGGGCGCTGGCTGCAGATCCGCGAGCGATTAACTCAGGATGGCGGTATCGTCGGCATCTATACGGACATCACGGAAGTCAAGCTGGACGAGCAGCGCCGCCGCGAGCAGGAGTTGGCGGAGAAATCGATTCCTGCTGCAGTCGACACTGGATCATCTCACGCAAGGCGTCTCGGTTTTCGACAAGCATGATCAGCTCGTTGCCTGGAATGACCGATTCCTCGAGCTCCTTGATCTGCCCGAGTGGCTGGTACGGCCGGGATCCTCATTCAGCGACTATTTGCGATATCGCACGGCCCGCGGTGACGATCCTGAGGAGAGCGGACGCAACATTGGCATGTGCGCCGATCAGGGACGCGACGCGCTGCCGATGAAGAGCGAGCAGATGCTGCACAACGGCACCGTCCTCGAAGTGCGCTGTGATCCCATGCCGGGAGGCGGGTTTGTTACGACCTACACCGACATCACCGGCCGCAAGCTGGCAGCCCGGCAGCTGAAAGAGGCGAACGAAAGCCTCGAGCGCCGCGTCCGCGAACGCACGGCGGAACTGACCGCGGTCAACGCCAAACTGCGGCAGGAAATCCTCGAGCGCGCGAAGATCGAAGAGGCTCTGCGCCAGGCAAAGGGGGAAGCCGAGGAAGCCAACCTGAGCAAGACGCGATTTCTCGCCGCGGCGAGCCACGATCTGTTGCAGCCTTTGAATGCGGCACGTCTGTTCGCCACCGCGCTTGCCGACCGGCCGCTGCCGATCAAAGAGGTCGAGCTTGTTGCCAACATCGACCGCGCCCTCGGCTGCGTCGAAGGGTTGCTCGAAACTCTCCTCCACATCTCCAAGCTGGACGCCGGCGCCATCGCCGCGGAGAAAAGCGACTTCGTCATCGGCGATCTGTTGCAGCAGCTTGCGGACGAGTACCGGCCGCTCGCCCGAAGGGAAGGGGTGACCTTACGTGTCGTGTCCTGCTCCAAGGTGGTTCGCAGCGACCTGACGCTGCTCGGCCGCGTTTTGCGCAATTTCCTGACCAACGCCATTCGTTATGCGCCGGAGGGCCGGCTGCTCTTGGGCTGTCGGCGCCGCGGCACCGTGGTCCGGATCGAGACGCTCGATACCGGCTGCGGCATCCCCGATGCGTCGATCGGGGAAATCTTCGAGGAGTTCCGGCAGCTCCATCGCGATCGCGACCAGGGCAAGAGCTTCGGTCTCGGGCTTGCCATCGTCAAGCGGATCGCCCGCGTGCTCGACCATCCGATCGGCGTGCGCTCGACGGTCGGCAAGGGCTCGGCGTTTTGGATCGACGTGCCGTTGGGGACCCTGCCACAGTCGCTGCCGAAACGTGAGGCGCCGCCGATCGCGCTCGATACGCTGGCTTCGGCTCTGATTGCGGTCATTGATGACCAGGACAGCATCCTTGCCGGCATGAGGGAGCTGCTGCAGGGATGGGGATGCAAGGCCGTCGTCGCCGTCGATGGGCGGACGGCCGCGCTCGATCTCGCCCGCAGCGGGCGCGGTCCCGATATCGTCATCGCCGACTTCCATCTGGATGGCGGCGCCACCGGTGTCGACGCGGTGGAGGCCTTCCGCGAGGTTTATGGCTCGACCGTGCCCGGATTGATCATCACCGCCGACCGCAGCCCCAGGGTTGCCGAGATCGTGCGCCGGCACGGCTTTCATCTGCTGCGCAAACCGGTAAAGCCGGCGAAGCTGCGCGCACTGCTCTCTCATCTGCTGGCTCAGCGCACGATGAGCAATGCCGCCGCCGAAGCGCAGCCGTCCTGATCTCTCGCCACCTGTTCTGCGACCGTTACCCTCGATATCGCAGCGCCTCGAGCAGCACCCTGAAGGCAGGCGTCGGCTGGCGCCGGCTCGTGTAATAGAGGTGATAGCCCGAGAACGGCGGACACCACGCCTCCAGCACCCGGATGAGGCGGCCGTCGGCGATAGGCGCCTCGACCCGGGGTTCGGGCACATAGGCCAGCCCCAGACCGGCGAGTGCGGCCTGTAGCATCATCGGGCTGGTGTTGAACACGACCTGCCCGTCGACCCGGACGTGGAGCTCACGACCGTCCTTCTCGAACTCCCAGGCATAGAGCGCACCGAGGGTCGGCAAGCGAAGGTTTATGCAGACGTGCTCGGCCAGCTCATGGGGCGTGCGCGGAATCGGATGGCTCGCGAAATAGGCGGGCGCGCCCACCACGGCCATGCGCATGTCCGGCCCAATGCGAACAGCGATCATGTCCTTCGCCACCTGCTCGCCGGCCCGCACGCCGGCGTCGTAACGCTCGGTGACGATGTCGGTCAGACCATAGTCGATCACCACCTCCACCTTGATGTCAGGGTAGTCCGGCAAAAGCCTTGCCAATGCGGGAAGGATGATCGTCTCGGCTGAATGGTCGATCGCGGTCAGGCGGATGGTGCCCGCCGGCTTCTCCCGAAGTTCGATCAGGGACGCCAGTTCCGCGTCGATGTCGTCCAAGGCCGGGCCCAGGGTACGTAGCAGGCGTTCGCCGGCCTCGGTCGGGGTGACGCTGCGTGTGGTCCGCGTCAGTAGCCGAACACCCAGCCTCTCTTCCAGGCCACGGATGGTATGGCTCAGCGCCGACTGAGACACGCGAAGGTGCGCAGCCGCCCGGGTAAAGCTACGCTGACGGGCGACCGTCGAGAAGGCCGCCAGATCGTTGAGGTTCTCTCGCGCCATTCATGAGGCCCGCTCATAACTTCATGCCGACCTTAGCGCCTAATCGCCTGACGGCCCATTCCCTAAATTGCTGGTCGAACACGACGGCGGCCCTGCGGGTTGATCCGCGGCCGGTCCAGTTGCGAAAGGACATGCCATGCAACTCAAGCGAGCTGGGTCGCAACCCTCGCAAAAGGCGCCGGCCGAGTATTTCACCGGGACCGTCCGCATCGATCCCTTGAACAATCCGCCCGAGCCCGCCCGCGTCTCCTGCGCCAGCGTCACTTTCGAGCCGGGCGCGCGCTCCAACTGGCACACCCACCCGCTTGGCCAGACCTTGATCATCACGGCGGGCTGCGGCTGGACCCAGTGCGAAGGCGAGCCGATCGTCGAGATCCGTGCGGGCGATGTGATCTGGTGCCCGCCTGGCCACAAGCACTGGCATGGCGCCACGCCGACCACGGCCATGACCCACATCGCCATCCAGGAAGCGCTCGACGGCAAGAATGTCGCCTGGATGGAGCGGGTTACGGACGAGCAATACCGGATCTGAGGCAGGCCGATGACTCCTTCCTACGACTTCAAGGGCCAGGTCGCCCTCGTCACTGGCGCCAGTTCCGGCATGGGATTGGCCACGGCCAAGGCGTTCGCCGAGGCGGGGGCCGCTGTCGTGCTGGCGGACATCAATCAGGACGCACTCAGAGCGACGACCGATCAGCTGACGTCGGCCGGCCATCGCGTGATCGGAGTGGGGTGCGATGTCTCCGACGAAGGCCAGGTCGCCGCGATGGTGGACCGCGCGGTGTCGGTGTTCGGCCGGCTGGACATGGCGTTCAACAACGCCGGGATCCAGGTTCCTCCGAGCGATGCGGCCGACGAGCCAGCCGAGGAGTTTGACCGGGTGAACGCGGTCAACCTCCGCGGCGTCTGGGCTTGCATGAAGCACGAACTGCGCCAGATGCGCGCGCAGGGGAGCGGCGCCATCGTCAACTGCTCTTCGCTCGGCGGGCTGGTCGGGCTGCCGGGGCGGGCGGCGTATCACGCATCCAAGCACGGCGTGATCGGACTGACCCGAAGTGCCGCGCTCGAATATGCGCCTCGAGGCGTCCGCATCAATGCGGTTTGCCCCGGGACCATCAACACGCCCATGGTCGCCGATATGCTCCAAACCCAGAAGGAGGCCATGGCGGAGATCATGAAGGACCAGCCGATCGGAAGACTGGGCGAGTCGGACGAGGTCGCCGCCGCAGTGCTCTGGCTCTGCAGCCCAGGCGCAAGTTTCGTGCTCGGCGTGGCGCTGCCGGTCGACGGCGGGTTCACCGCCCATTGATCGGGCAAGGGCAGATGAGGGCACCATGGCGATCAAGTGGCTTCTGAGCACGATCGCGGTGATCCTCACGGTTTGCGCGGCGGAAGGCGCTATGGCGCAAGGGAACAAAGACCAGCTTGTCCGCATGGCGGACTTGGAAATCGATCCTGGACAGCTCGAAGCTTACAAGGCGCTTCTCAAGTTGGAGATCGAGACCTCGATCCGGGTCGAGCCCGGCGTGCTGCAGCTCAGTGCGGTGGCGCTCAAGGATCAGCCGAACCGGATCAGGATCCTGGAAGTCTACGCGGACCAGAGCGCGTACGAGGCGCACCTGCGTTCGCCCCACTTCATCGAATACAAGTCCGCCACGGCCAAAATGGTGACCTCTCTCAACCTGCTGGAGACCACGCCCGTCATGCTGGCCGCCAAGGCGGGGAACGCCGGCCAAGCCCAGTAATTCAAATCAGGAGTCCCCCATGTCCAACGAACCGACCGCCGCCCGCGCTTCCTTTGGCGACATTGCGCCCGCCTTAGCGGAGATGACCGACAAGGTGCTATTCGGCGACGTCTGGGAGAGGCCTGACCTCTCCCCGCGTGACCGCAGCCTGGTGACCGTGACGACCCTCGTCGCCAATTACCGCGTGAACGAACTGCCCTTCCATCTGAAGAAGGCCATCGAGAATGGCCTTACCAAGCAGGAATTGATCGAGACCATCACCCACATCGCCTTCTACGCCGGCTGGCCGACCGCCATGACGGCCCTGACCATCGCGCGGAAGGTCTTCGAAGAAGCCGGCGCCTAGCGAGGAGAGGCCGAAGGGGGCGCCGACATCGTCATCGATGACTTTCATCCGGCTGGTGGTGCCAAGACGGACGTCGTGGATTGCGCGGTACACACCCCTGTTGGGGTCACGACTTCGTCCAGCTCGCGCGCGGCGATGACCGCCTGGGTCCGGCTGAAGACGTGAAGCTTTCGCAAGATCGCGGTGATGTGCGCCTTCACCGTCGATTCCTTGATCCCGAGCTCGTAGGCGATGATCTTGTTGGACTTGCCTTTGGCGAGCAATTCGAACACCCGCAACTCTCCTTGCGTCAGCGCTGCGACCCGGTCATGCAGCTTCGCCGTCGGCCCGCCGTCTGCGGCGGCCGGCTCGACCAGTTCACGCGGCAGAAAAACCTCGCCGTTCAGGACCTGACGCAGCGCGTAGCCGATCTGGGTGGGAGAGAACGACTTGGGAATAAAGCCGGCGGCACCGTAAGTGATGGAGTCACGGATGATCGCCGGCGCGGTGGCGGCGGAGACGACGATGATCGGCACCTCGGGCGCCAGATTACGGAGTTCGACCAGGCCTGAAAAACCGACGGATCCAGGCATCTGCAGATCGAGCAGGACCATGTCGAGATCGAGTTCGGTCGCGGCCGGCAACTCCTGATCGCCGCCTTCGCCGGCGCCGGTGCCGATCAGCCGGCGCACCTCATCGAGCGTGCTCGCTTCATAGATCCGGTGCTCGGCAAACATGCTTCCGATCACGTGGCACAGCGCCGAGCGGAACAGCGGGTGATCGTCGGCGATCAGCACCGTGAACATCGTCAAACCGGCTCCTGCGCTGAGACTCCAACCAGTTTCGTATCTGCCTCTTATCGTTCGGACCGTCCCGAATGCAGGATAGAACGCAATCCGCCGCCGTATATTGGCGAAATGTCGTAGGCGAGGCAGCATCGCCGCCTCTTCCGCCCAGGCCCGAGGACGGCTGACGGGGCGGCAAACTCGACCAAGGTCCCATTTACTCCCCCGCTTGATCGCGCGAATGTAGAATCTTCATAACGAAGTGCGGCTTCGTTGCAGGCGCTCGGCCGGCGCCGTCGAAAGCCCTGGGAGGAGTGGTCCAATGATCCATCAGGCGATTGAAGAACTTAATAAATCCGTTGTCATCCGACCGCGCTACGATAACTTTATCGGCGGCGAATGGGTACCCCCCGTGCGCGGGCAATACTTTAGCAACCTGACCCCGGTGTCCGGCCAGCCGCTCTGCGAGGTCGCCCGCTCGACCGCCGAGGACATCGAAAAGGCGCTTGATGCGGCGCACGCGGCTAAAGCCGCCTGGGGGCGGACGTCGCCCGCCGAGCGCTCCCGCGTTCTGAACAAGATCGCCGACCGCATGGAAGAGCGGCTGCCGGTGCTGGCCATGGTCGAAACACTCGACAACGGCAAGCCGATCCGTGAGACGACGGCAGCCGACCTGCCGCTGGCTGTCGACCACTTCCGCTATTTCGCCGGTTGCATCCGCGCCCAGGAGGGGTCGATCTGCGAGATCGACCACACCACCATCGCCTACCATTTCCACGAGCCGCTGGGCGTCGTCGCCCAGATCATCCCGTGGAACTTCCCGCTCCTGATGGCGGCGTGGAAAGTCGCGCCGGCGCTGGCCGCCGGCAACTGCGTCGTGCTCAAGCCGGCCGAGCAGACACCGATGGGAATCCTGGTGTGGGCCGACATCATCGGCGATCTGCTGCCGCCGGGCGTCCTCAACATCGTCAACGGCTTCGGCGTCGAGGCGGGCAAGCCGCTCGCCTCTAACAAGCGCATCGCCAAGGTGGCGTTCACCGGCGAGACGACGACCGGCCGGCTGATCATGCAGTATGCCGCCGAGAACATCATCCCCGTGACGCTTGAGCTGGGCGGCAAGTCTCCGAACATCTTCTTCGCCGATGTCATGTCGGAGGATGATGACTTCCAGGACAAGGCGCTGGAAGGGTTCGCGATGTTCGCCCTCAATCAGGGCGAGGTCTGCACGTGTCCGTCACGCGCGCTGATCCAGGAGAGCATCTACGATCGCTTCATGGAAAAGGCGATCGCGCGTGTGAAGAAGATGAAACAGGGCAACCCGCTCGATCCGACGACGATGGTCGGTGCCCAGGCCTCGAACGATCAGCTCGAAAAAATCCTCTCCTACATCGACATCGGCAAGAAGGAGGGGGCAAAGGTCCTGACCGGCGGCGCTCAGGTCAAGCTCGAGGGTGAACTCGAGGGCGGCTACTACGTCCAGCCGACCGTGTTCGAGGGCGACAACAAGATGCGCGTCTTCCAGGAGGAAATCTTCGGGCCGTGTGTTTCGGTGACCACGTTCAAGACCGAAGAGGAGGCGCTCGAGATCGCCAACGACACGCTCTACGGCCTCGGGTCGGGGATGTGGACGCGCGATCGCAACCGCTCCTTCCGCGTCGCCCACGGCCTGCAGGCCGGCCGGGTGTGGGTCAACTGCTATCATCTCTATCCGGCGCATGCGGCCTTCGGTGGCTACAAGCAGTCCGGCATCGGCCGCGAAAACCACAAGATGATGCTCGACCATTACCAGCAGGTCAAAAACATGCTGGTCAGCTACGATCCGAAGGCGCTCGGCTTCTTCTAAAGCGTTTGCAACGGGCCGGCTCGGAAGGCACCCTCCCGCTTCCGAGCCGGCCGCACCGGGCCGGCGAGGGCGAGATCCCCCCGCCACCGCCGGCCCGGTCTTCGTTCGTCGACCAAGGAGTGCATCGTCCGGTGGTTGATCGCGTAACCGTGACAGACGAGGCGGCGGAAGTAATCGAACGCCTGAAGGAGACGCACGGCCCGCTGATGTTTCACCTGTCGGGGGGCTGCTGCGACGGCAGCTCTCCCATGTGTTATCCCGACGGCGAGTTCAAGGTGGGGGCGGTCGACGTCCGCCTCGGCACCATCTGCGGTTGCCCGTTCTGGATGTGGTCGGATCAATATGTCTTCTTTGCCAACAGTCAGTTGATGATCGACGTGGTTGCCGGCCGCGGCGGTGGTTTCTCGCTCGAAAGTCCGGAAGGCGTCCGCTTTGTCACCCGCTCGCGCGTGTTCACCGACGAGGAGGTTGCCGAGCTCGACCGGCAAGGCCCCCTCCCCCGCGGCAGAGAGGCGTAACCCGCGAGGCGTGACCGCCGGCAGCGTGCATCCGCTTTGTCCTTACTCCGACGGACCCGCCTCATCGAGGAGGTCGGGTCGTTTTGTTCGTTCCTCCTCGACGACGCGGCTGAGGGAGCGGTCGCGGGCCGTGGCGATTTCGGGAGCCGGACGTTCGACGGCTACGGGCTTCACCTCGGCCGCTTCTGCGCGCGAGGGTGCCGCCGGGGCGCGGCGAAGACGCAGCGTCGGTTCCGGAAGGTCGACCCCGGCCGCGCCCATCCGCGTCAGCACGACGCGGATCGCCTCGCTGCGGACACGCAGGAAATCGTGGCTCCCCTGATCCATCCAGCCGGCGACGGTCAGATTGACCGCCGAGTCGCCGACACTGTCGTACAGCGCCGAGGGCGGCGGATCGGCAAGTACGCCGTCGACGCCGGCGAGTGCGTCGAGGGCGGTGCGCTGCGCCCGTGCGAGGTCCTCGTCGGGGGCGATGCCGAGCTGAAAGGTGAACCGGCGCTCAGGATTCTGGGTGAAATTGACGATCAGCCCCTTGAACACCATGGCGTTGGGGATGCGGACCTGGTTGCCGTCGAGGGTCAGGAGCACGGTAGCGCGTGATGTCAGGCGGACGACGATCCCTTCCTGGTTCTCGATGCTCACGAGGTCGCACGGGTTGAACGGCCGCCGCAGGCTGAGGAGAATGCTGGCGATGTAGTTTTCGACCGTGTCGCGCAGTGCGAAACCGAGGGCGAGGCCGACGACGCCGGCGGCGCCAAGCAGGGTGTTGACGATCCCGGTCGCGTCCAGGAGCAAGAGCGCCAGCGCCGCACCGGCGATGATCACCACGCCTTGAACCACCTGCGCAAGCAGGGCAGCCATGAACTGCGTTGGTCGGAGATCCGACGGTAGAGCGATCTTCGATTGGACAGCCAGCGGCCGAGGACGATCGCGCCGACGAAGAGGGCGAGGCCGACGAGGAGCACCGGCAGAAGCCGGACAAAGCCGGTCCAGGCGTCGGCCAGACGCTTCAGCGCCGGCGTCAGCCGCCCCTCCAGATCCTGGGCAACATCGATCCGGTTCTCGACCTCGGCCACCCCTTTGATGCTGCGGGCAAGGCGTGCCGCCTGTTCCTTCAAGCTCTGGGAACTGACTTCGCCGGTCAGCACGACCACTCCGGCCATCACCCGCACCTGCACCGGCGCCAGACCCTCGACGGTCGCAAACGTGGTGCGCAGGCGTTCTTCGATCGCTTTGTCTTCGGCGGGGTCGACCTTCGCCTCGACGCTGGGAGCTGCCGGCGCCGGCGCCGTCTGGCCGGTGGCGGGCGCGCCGCCGGGAAGGATGCTGTCCTCAGCCGCCGCCGGCATTGCCGGCACCAAGGCGACGGCGGCGATCACGAGGATCAGGCAGAGGGATAAGGTGCCGAGCGGGTGGATCGCAACCCACCTGAACGACCGAGGAGGTTTATGCCTCCGACGCTGGCGGGACGCCGCCGCCAACCGCCTTTGAGGCACCGATCTTCCATCGGTCCTGTTCATCACCCGTTCCGTCTGGGCGGCTCTCGGGCGATCTCGTGCATGGGAACTGCGGTCAGGCAATTTTGCTGTGCGGGCGAACGCGCCCCTCTCGGCGAGGAGCGAGAGGAGCGCCCCCTCTGCCGGTGATTACGACTGCTTGTAGTAGCCGACCCCACAGACCTGGTCGCCGATCTTGGTCACATAGCTGACCTTCTGGACGGGTTCGGTTTCCCCCGGACGCGGCCACATGTAGCTGACTTCTGCGAACTTGCCGGGCTGCGCTTCCTTGTAGAATTCCTCGCCGACGGCCTTGCCTGCCTTATCCTTCAGATCCTTCAGGCTTTGTCCCACCATGCTCGCATTTGCCCCCTGGGCCGTATACTTGCCGTCCGGACCGCCGCAGAAGGGATAGAGATCGTCCTTTTTGTATTCGCCCTTGTTGATCTTCTCCACGGTGCCGGCCTGGTTGGCCTTCATGTCCGTCACCACTTTTTCCAGCAAGGCCTTCGCCTCAGCCGGCGAGCTGTATTTATCGGCGAGCGCCGGGAATGCGGCAAGGGCGAGCACCAAGACAGAACTTAACACTCCGAGTTTGTTCACTTTTGTCTCCTCTGGCAGATGATGAAGCGGCGTTTTCCGACAACGTCTTGGTCTTGGCGCGTCACCGCCGAACGGCCGCCCTGGCGAGCCGCTCGGGGTTGGCGACGGCAGGTGGCCTCTTTAGCCCGTCAACTCTTGTCCTACCAGTAAGTCTGAACGCCGTAGGCGCGATAAAGTTTACTAAAATCCGACACGCGCACCGAAATCGGGCCGCTGCCGCGGGCGAACCTCTGCACCGTCTCGAGGTCCTTTAGCCTTTTCTGCCCGGTGAAGTTGTCGCGATCGACCATCAACTCCGTGTCGTTGCCGGCGCCAGTCACCAGCGGCTTGATCTCGTTAAGCGGGTTGACACTGGCACTGGCAGGGAGCACAGGCGATTTGTGAGCGGGTCGCGGGGTGGAGGAGATCCACATGCTGTTTCACAGTTGGGCGGATCTTGGACGGGTCGCCGTCGTCGGCGGCCTCGCCTATCCCGCACTCGTTCTTCTGCTGCGCGTTTCGGGCAAACGCACGTTGACCAAGCTCAACGCCTTCGATTTCGTCGTCACCGTCGCGCTTGGATCAACGCTGGCGACAGTGCTCCTCAGCAAGGACGTGTCGTTAGCGGAAGGTCTTGCGGCTCTCGGTCTCTTGATCGCTCTGCAATTTTTCATCACCTGGCAGTCGGTACGTTCGCCGCGCTTCCAGCGATTGATCAAGGCGGAACCGACGTTGCTCCTCCATCGGGGCGAGTTTCTCGATCAGGCGTTGCGGGCGGAGCGGATCACCCGCGAGGAGGTGCTGGCCGCCATGCGCGCCAGCGGCGTCGCCAGCGTCGCGGCCGTTGCTGCCGTCGTTCTCGAAACGGATGGATCCATCAGCACCATCCCTGACACCGGCGGCGCAAACACCGCTCGCGACCTCGGCACGTTGGCGACGGTAAAGCGGTACCCGAACGCGGACGGCTAAGCGCTTTGGAAGGCCCCATAGATTCCGCCACCTCCGCCGCGGCCGGTTCCGTCTTTCAATTCAGAAGGGCCGCGGCGATGCTCGCAGGTATGCCGATGTCGATCGCCCTCTTGATGGCGGGCGGCCTGTTGCTGCTCGCTACGGTCCTGCCGCTCATCCCGTCCGACGAGCGGTTGATCCGGGTGTGGGATTTTCCACGCGCCCAGGTGGCGGTTCTTCTAACCCTCGTGCTGGTCATCTCGCTGGTGGTCTTCGGCGTGACGCGGTGGGCGCCGCTTTTCGGGGACCTCCTCCTCCTGCTCGCGCTTTGCTACCAGCTCTCTCGCATCTTTCCGTACACGCCCTTGCATTCCGTGCAGATGCGTCGCGCCACGGAATGCCCGCCTGCCGCTCAAATCCGGGTGCTGGTCGCCAATGTCCTCCAGTCGAACCGAAATGCGGCGCCCTTGCGCCGCCTCATCGACGAGAACGATCCGGATCTGATTCTGTTGCTCGAAATCGACTCCTGGTGGGACCACCAGCTCCGGCCGCTGAGGAACACCTATCCCAACGTCGTCACCCATCCCCAGGACGACGGCTATGGAATTCTGCTGCTTTCCCGCTTGCCGGTTATCGAGCCGGAGGTACGCTTCCTGCTCGACGATTACGTGCCTTCGATTGCAGCCGACATCCGGCTTTCGTCCGGCGACCTGATCCGGTTCCACGGCGTCCATCCGAAGCCGCCGCCGCGCCACGATACCGACCTGCGTGACGCCGAGCTGATGATCGTCGGCCGCCGCGTCCGCGCCGAAGATCGCTCGGCGATCGTCGCCGGCGATCTCAACGACGTGGCGTGGTCGGACACGACGAGGCGGTTTCAGGAGATCAGCGGCCTTCTCGATCCGCGGATCGGCCGCGGCCTGTTCAGCACGTTCAACGCCAACTGGCCTCTTCTGCGCTGGCCGGTCGATCATGTATTTGCGGCAAATGCGTTCACCCTCGTCGACATGCGCCGGCTCGGCCACATCGGCTCCGATCACTTCCCGTTTTTCATTGTTCTTTGCCATCGTCCGCAGGCGGCTGAAAGCCAGCCCGATCCTGACGCCGACGGCGACGACCGCCGTCGCGCCGCCGAAACCGTCCGCAAGGGCCGGAAAGAAGCCGGCGGGCGGGACTGAGCGCGGGCGCAGCCTACATCGTGCGGCGAGCCCCCGGCGGGTTGGTCGTCCCCTCAGGGTGCTTCCGACAGCTCGCGGGGTTGCGGTTCTTCGCGCGGAGGCACATCCGCCAGCGCTGCCGCGAAGCCTGCGGAGACAGTCTGTCGATCGCGCTCAAGCGACAGCTGTCCTTGAAACTGCCGCTCAAGGTCCAGGGCGAAGTCGATCAGGAAGCGTCGGTCCCCCGGGTCCGCCGCACACGAAGCAATGGTGGCGAGGGTCGTCAGCAGACGCTAGGGCAACGTCGCCGTTGCCGCCACCGGCGCGGGCGATCGGATCGAAGGCGGCATGCGTCAATTCGTGCAGGCTCAGCGGCTCGGCGATGACGCGAAGTCTATGGTTTTCGTCAAAACGATAGGCCGACGGTCGCGGACGGCGGACGACGACGCACAGTCCCTCGCCCAGGCGGTTGACGCACTCGATCGCGGTGAACGGATCGTTGATGCCGGGCGACAGCGCCCGCAAGGCCACTTCGACGAGCTGGCGGATGGCAAAGGCGATGTCCTGCGTCGGGGTGCGGTCCCGGCCGAGGACGACGCTTTCGCGGATGTGGTCGGCGATAGCGTCGTTCACGTTCTCGGCCGGCCAGATGCAGAAGAGCACGCCACCTTCGACGACGAAATCGCCGGGTCTTCGCTCGACACCGACCACCACATCGTGCTCGCGCGCCGCCTTCATCAGTGTATCGCTGTCGATGCGGCGGATATAGCCGCCTTCGCTGGCGCACACCTGCGCAAAGTTCTGGCCGAGCGAGAGGCGATCCCAGTCGATGCGCGCCCGCTCGACCGGGCCCTCACCCATCTCGCTCGGAAACCTCTCGTCGATAACCTCGCGAAGATCGGCATTGACCGCCGCAATCAGATTTTCAATGCGGATCGAGCTCGCCACGTGATGAATAAAGAAGATCAGCACGGCGATGTCGATAATGCCGAGGAGGATGCCTGTCCCGATCGATAACTGCGGAACAAATCCCTGATCGCGGATGGTGCCGATGACGATCAGACAGTAAATGAAGGTCGACGTGAAGGTGCCGAGCACGATCTGGTTGCCGAGACTGCTCATGAATGTGCGCAGGAGTCGCGGTCCGAACTGCGACGAGGCAAGCTGCAGGCTGACGATCGTCAGCGAGAACACGAGGCCGGTGACGGTCACCATCCCGGATGCGATTGTCGAGAGGACGGATCGCGCGCCGGCGCCGTCGAAGCCCGGAAACAGCGGGCTGTCGGCTAACGCCTGGCTGCGCGAAAGGTAGAGATCGAGCCGGACCATGCCGAGGGCGAGCGCGATCGCGCCGACAAACATGATCGACGGCACGAACCAGTAAGAGTTTTTGACCCGGTCCCAGAGATCGGCAAGGTGGCTGCGCACGGCTAACATGCTGTCCTTAAACTGCGGCGGACGTGTCGGGGGCCCGCGCGTCGGGAATCATTGTACGCACTTCGCGCGCCGCGGGAGGAACGCCCCAGAGCAACGAAAAACGCCGCGAAAAGTTGCGTCCGGTTCTTTTCCTCGTCACCCGCGACCGATCCGCTCGGTTCGGAACCCTCCGCGACCGCGGTCGTTTGCATAGGAGCGGGTCGGGAGCGGCTCGAGCGGGAGATGAAGCATGACAGCGAATACGTCCGACATCCTGGTGCAGACTCTCATCGATTGGCAGGTCAAGCACGTCTTCGGCATCCCCGGCGACGGTGTCAACGGGGTCATCGAGGCCTTCCGCAAACGTCAGGACGAGATCGAATTCATCCAGGTGCGCCACGAGGAATTGGCGGCGTTCGCCGCCTGCGGTTACGCCAAGTACACGGGCGGTCTCGGCGTGTGCGTCGCCACCTCCGGCCCCGGCGCAATTCACCTGCTCAACGGCCTCTACGACGCCAAGCTCGACGGGCAGCCGGTTCTCGCCATCACCGGCATGCAGTTCCACGATCTGATCTGCACATGGACGCAGCAGGACGTGGAGACCGACAAGCTGTTCATCGACGTTGCCCAGTACAACGCGCGGGTGATGGGCGCGGCGCACATGCGCAACGTTGCCACGCTCGCCTGCAAGACGGCGCTTGCCTACCGCTGCGTGTCGCACATCACCATCCCGGTCGATATTCAGGAGCAGGCGGTCGACGATGATGAGCGCTCGAAGCGCAACATCGCCGGTCACAACATCGGCTTCTTCGCCAAGGCTTCCGGCTCGCGCGTGCCGGGCGAGAGCGATCTGCGCGCCGCCGCTGACATCTTGAACGCCGGGAGCAAGATCGTCATCCTCGCCGGCCGCGGCGCCCTCGGCGCTACGGACGAACTCGAAATGCTCGCCGACAAGCTGGGCGCCGTCATCTGCAAGGCCCTCCTCGGCAAGGCCGCCGTGCCCGACGACAGCCCGTTCACCTCCGGCCAGGTCGGATTGCTCGGCACCCGACCTTCGCAGGATGCCCTGGAAAACTGCGACACGCTGCTGATTGCCGGCTCGACCTTTCCCTACATCGAATTTTACCCGAAGCCCGGCCAGGCACGCGCCGTGCAGATCGAGCTCGACCCGATGCGCGTGGGCCTTCGCTACCCGATCGAGGTCGGGACTGGTCGGCGATTGCCGGATGACGCTGAAGGAGTTGCTGCCGCTCGTCAGCCGCCACGACGATCGCGGCTTCCTCGAAAAGATGCAGTCCGACAAGCGCGACTGGGACAAACTGATGGAGGAGCGCGGCACCCGCCAGGACACGCCGATGAAGCCGCAGGTCGTCGCCTGGGAGCTGGGCAAGAGGCTGCGCGACGATGCCATCGTCTCCTGCGACAGCGGCACCATCGCCACCTGGTGGGCACGGCAGATCCCGGTCAAGCGCGGGCAGATGCACTCCTTGTCGGGCAATCTGGCGACGATGGCGCCGGGGCTGCCCTATTCGATCGCGGCACAGGTGGCGCATCCCGACCGGCAGGTGGTCGCCTTCGTCGGCGACGGCGGCTTCTCGATGCTGATGGCCGACTTCGTCACTTGCGTCAAATACAATCTGCCCGTGAAGATATTCATAATTAACAACCAGTCCCTCGGCCAAATCAAGTGGGAGCAGATGGTCTTCCTCGGCCATCCCGAATATGTGTGCGATCTGGCGCCGATCGACTTCGCGATGGTGGCGCGCGCGTGCGGCGGCACCGGGATGACGATCCGCGAGCCGGCGGAGTGCGGCCGCATCATCGAAGACGCCCTCAACATGTCAGGCCCGGTCGTCGTCGATTGCTACGTCGATACCCACGAGCCGCCGATGCCGCCGAAGATCGAACCGGCGCAGGCGATGAAGCTGGCCGAAGCTTTGGCGCGCGGTACGCCCGCGGGCGGCAAGATCGCGCTCACCATCGCCGCGGACCGGGTACGCGAACTGATCTGATCGGAGCCTGTTGTTTCGTTGGCCCGGAAAGCGAGGCGCCCATAGCATGCGAGCGAGCGGATCTTCACCAAGACTGGATGAGGTGCGGGTCGCAGCTTATACGATTCCCACCGACGCGCCAGAATCCGACGGTACCATCGAATGGGATCGCACAACCCTCGTCCTGGTGACGGCGACGGGCGGCGGCCGCAGCGGCATCGGTTATTCCTACGCCGATAAGAGCGCGGCAGGGGTCGTCCGCGACATCCTCGCGCCGCTGCTGCAGGGACGGGATGCGATGGCGGTCGGCGCCGCTTGGCATGCCATGCTGCGGGCCGTCCGTAACATGGGCCGACCCGGAATTGCCTCAACCGCCATTTCCGCCGTCGATGTCGCCCTTTGGGATCTCGAAGGCGCGCCTGCTTGACATGTCTCTTCTGAGCCTCCTTGGGGAGGTCCGGCCGGCGGTAGCCGCCTATGGCAGCGGCGGCTTCACGTCGTACTCGGACGAACGTCTCGCGCGCCAGCTTTCCGGCTGGGCGGAGGCCGGGCTGCGCGACGTCAAGATGAAGGTGGGCCGGGAGCCGGAGCAGGATGCGAAGCGCGTCGAACTCGCGAGGAACGCCATCGGTCCGCACGTCGGCCTCTTTGTCGATGCGAATGGGGCTTACAGCGTCAAGCAGGCGTTACGATTGTCGAAGGACTTTGCGCAAGCGCGTGTATCCTGGTTCGAGGAACCGGTGTCGTCGGACGACCTGGAAGGGCTGCGCCTGATGGTCGAGCGCGCGCCGGCGAACATGGAGATCGCCGCCGGCGAGTACGGGTACGATGCCTGGTATTTCCGCCGGATGCTGGCGGCCGGAGCGGTCGACGTGCTGCAGGCGGACGCCACGCGGTGCGGCGGGATCAGCGGGTTCCTGCGCGCAGAGGCGCTCGCCGAAGCGTTCATGACGCCGCTCTCCGCCCATACCTCGCCGACCCTACATGCGCATCTCGGCTGCGCCTGCAAGTGCGTGCGCAACGTCGAATATTTCCACGATCACGCGCGCATCGAGCCGATGCTGTTCGATGGGGCACTGGTGCCGGTCGACGGCCGGCTCGCCCCGGACCCCGGCCGTCCGGGTTTGGGACTGGAGCTCAAGGCCGCCGACAGCGAACAGTTCGCGGCCTGACGGAAACGCTCGCCCGCCCGGGCGGTCCCCGCTCGATCCGCAGATCGA
>CAWAGY010000029.1:0-34537 GCA_963781645.1 uncultured Alphaproteobacteria bacterium
GGTACGTAAACACTATAAGAGCACGCCGTACTGCCACGACGGCAAGTTCCAGGCCGGCAAGCCCTGGAAGAGGCCGGGTGGCGACACCGCCCAGTCATTTGATGGACGCCGCACCGCAGGTCGCCAACAATGCCGGCAAGAATGAGATACCGTATGTAATCGTCCCCAAAAATACAGGACGTGGCCGGAACAATTCGCTGAAGTGGGTATCCCCTTCGCTCCCCCAGATTCGGCTGATACTGTGGACGGATGGAGGTCGGAAAGCATCCGGTGGCGGGCGCTGACTACCCAAGCACCTTCCAGGAGCTGGACGAGTGGTTTCGGGGTGAGGTTGCCTGCCGCGCCTATATCCGCCGGCTCCGCTGGCCGGGGGGCTTTTGCTGCCCACACTGTGGAGTTGTCGGCGAGCCGTGGGAAATGGCCGGTGGCTGGCTGCGGTGCCGGGCATGTCGCAGGGAGACCTCGGTGACCGCCGGCACGATTTTCGAAGGGACCCGCAAGCCGCTGCGGACATGGTTCCTGGCGATGTGGTTCGTGACCAGCCAGAAGAACGGGGTGAGCGCCCTGGGGCTGCAGCGTGCCCTCGGCCTCGGCAGCTACGAGACCTCCTGGACCTGGCTGCACAAGCTGCGGCGGGCCATGGTGCGGCCCGGTCGCGACCGCCTTGTCGGCGAGATCGAGGCCGACGAAACCTATGTGGGCGGCCCGGAAGAAGGCAAGCGGGGCCGCGAGGTCGAGAGGAAAGCCATCGTCGCGGTGGCGGCTGAAAAGCGCGGGCGCGGTATCGGGCGCATCCGTCTTCGGCGCGTTAAGGACGTCTCCGCCGAGAGCCTGTTGGCCTTCCTGCAAGAAGCCGTGGAGCCGGGGGCGACAATTCACACCGACGGCTGGAGAGGCTATGCCGGGCTGCCGGCCGCCGGCTACCGCCACCAGGTCACGGTGATAAGCGACGGCTCGGAACCGGCTCACGAGGTCATGCCACGCGTCCACAAAGTCGCCGCCTTGCTCAAACGGTGGTTGTTGGGGACTCTCCAGGGCGGCATCCAGCACCAACATCTCGACTACTACCTCGACGAATTCACTTTTCGCTTCAATCGACGTCGATCACAGGCCCGTGGACTCCTGTTCCACCGCCTCGTCCAGCAGGCGGCGGCCGTCGGACCGGCCCCCTACCACTCCATCATCAAACCCAGCATTTCCGCCAATCTCGCCGAATTGGGGGAATGAAAGGGATACCCACTTTCGCTGCATTTTGGTAGAAAGTGGGTATCCCCTTCGCTCCCCCAGATTCGGCTGATACTGTGGACGGATGGAGGTCGGAAAGCATCCGGTGGCGGGCGCTGACTACCCAAGCACCTTCCAGGAGCTGGACGAGTGGTTTCGGGGTGAGGTTGCCTGCCGCGCCTATATCCGCCGGCTCCGCTGGCCGGGGGGCTTTTGCTGCCCACACTGTGGAGTTGTCGGCGAGCCGTGGGAAATGGCCGGTGGCTGGCTGCGGTGCCGGGCATGTCGCAGGGAGACCTCGGTGACCGCCGGCACGATTTTCGAAGGGACCCGCAAGCCGCTGCGGACATGGTTCCTGGCGATGTGGTTCGTGACCAGCCAGAAGAACGGGGTGAGCGCCCTGGGGCTGCAGCGTGCCCTCGGCCTCGGCAGCTACGAGACCTCCTGGACCTGGCTGCACAAGCTGCGGCGGGCCATGGTGCGGCCCGGTCGCGACCGCCTTGTCGGCGAGATCGAGGCCGACGAAACCTATGTGGGCGGCCCGGAAGAAGGCAAGCGGGGCCGCGAGGTCGAGAGGAAAGCCATCGTCGCGGTGGCGGCTGAAAAGCGCGGGCGCGGTATCGGGCGCATCCGTCTTCGGCGCGTTAAGGACGTCTCCGCCGAGAGCCTGTTGGCCTTCCTGCAAGAAGCCGTGGAGCCGGGGGCGACAATTCACACCGACGGCTGGAGAGGCTATGCCGGGCTGCCGGCCGCCGGCTACCGCCACCAGGTCACGGTGATAAGCGACGGCTCGGAACCGGCTCACGAGGTCATGCCACGCGTCCACAAAGTCGCCGCCTTGCTCAAACGGTGGTTGTTGGGGACTCTCCAGGGCGGCATCCAGCACCAACATCTCGACTACTACCTCGACGAATTCACTTTTCGCTTCAATCGACGTCGATCACAGGCCCGTGGACTCCTGTTCCACCGCCTCGTCCAGCAGGCGGCGGCCGTCGGACCGGCCCCCTACCACTCCATCATCAAACCCAGCATTTCCGCCAATCTCGCCGAATTGGGGGAATGAAAGGGATACCCACTTGGTAGGATTGTGCGGCCTCCGAATATGCACCTAGCGGACGCCGTCGCTCACATAGAGAGGCACACAGAACGCGGGGGACACGGAGGCCTTGCGGAACTCTACCATGCCGCATACGATGGGGAGATTACGATATGGGGGATACCAAGAAGAGCAGGCCGTAGCGCGCTCGAAGAGATACCAAAAGAGTACTGGAAACACGGAACCTTTGATAGAGACGAAGAACAACATCTATTCGCAAGAAGCTCTTCTGGTAACGCTTATACGTCTCTCCACGTCAATAAGGAAGCTGTTATAGACAGGTGGTGGCCTCAGTCTTAGCTTCTCCGCAAATGGAGCCTCCTTCATCCGGTGCCCACGCCATGGTGCCACACTTCCGCTGGGCCCAGACAAACGGTCGGCCAACCTGCCCAATCTGCGGGTGTCCCATCTAACTGCAGCGTCCGAACAGCTTCGACCGCAGTTGCGTATGGCCCGGAGAGCCGCCCACTACAAACACGGTAGCATTCGCGCCAAAATGGAGGAAGGTTCACGCCGGCATGCTGCGCCGTCTCTTGCCGCACACACTTCTCAGCCGCGCGCTCCTCATCGTCGTCACGCCGCTGTTGCTGATGCAGCTTCTCTCGGCCTGGGTGTTCTATCAGAGCCACTGGGACCAGATCAGCAAGCGGCTGTCGCTGGGGCTCGCCGGCGAGATCGTCCTACTCGTCGATTCGCTCAGCGCCATCCCCGACGCGGCGAGCCGGGCCTGGCTGATTGCCGACGCCGAGCGCCGCCTCGACCTGCAGGTCTCGATCGAGCCGGACGGCATCCTGCCGAACGCGCCGCCGACGCAGACGGCGATCGAGGGCGAACTGCGCCGGGCGCTGTTGTCGAAGCAGATCGGCAAGCCCGTGCGCGTCGACGAGCGCTCACAGCCGGGCAGCATCGTCGTCTCGGTGCAGCTTCCGCGCGGCGTCCTCACCGCGGTGGCGCCGAGCAGCCGGCTGTCGAGCTGGACGACCATCGCCTTCGTCCTGTGGAACGCCGGCATGGCGCTCATTCTGCTGGGCGTCGCCACCTTGTTCATGCGCAATCAGGTGCGTCCCGTCAGGCGGCTGGCGCGCGTCGCCGACGAATTCGGCAAGGGCCGCGACGTTCCCGACTTCAGGCCAGGAGGGGCCCGCGAGGTCCGACAGGCGGGAATTGCCTTCATCGCCATGCGCAACCGCATCCAGCGCCAGATCAATCAGCGGACGGCGATGCTTGCCGGCGTCTCCCACGATCTGCGGACGCCCTTGACCCGGATGAAGCTGGAGCTGGAGATGATGCGGCCGTCGGCGGCGGTAAACGAATTGAAGGAAGACGTCCACGAGATGGAGCGGATGCTCGACGGCTACCTCGCGTTCGCCCGCGGCGATGGACGGGAGGCGCCGGAGCCTTGCGATCTCGGCCGCCTCCTCGCCGATGCCGTGCGCCAGGCGCGGCGTCAGGGCGGTGAGGTGGATTTCGCCTGCGAGGGCGATCTGACGCTGCCGCTCCGCCCGCACGCCTTCCGCCGCTGCCTGAGCAACCTCCTCGACAATGCGATCCGCTACGCCCGTCACGTGACAGTGCAAGGCAAACGCTGCGGGCGGATGATCGAGGTGATCGTCGATGACGACGGGCCCGGCATCCCGGCGGAGCAGCGCGAGGACGTGTTTAAGCCGTTTAACCGGATGGAGGGTTCGCGCAATCCGGCGACCGGCGGCGTCGGCCTCGGGCTCACCATCGCCCGCGACGTCGTTCGCGGCCACGGCGGGGATATCCTCCTCGATCAGTCGCCGGAGGGCGGCCTCAGGGTGCGGGTGCGACTGCCGGTCTGATTCTGCCCGACGCGGCCCGCGGCCTTCCCGGCTATCCCCGGCCATCTGCCGGGCCGTCCCCTCGGCTTACCCCCGGCCGCGATAGGCGACAACACCCTGATCGGGCAGCCATAGGCCGGCGGGCGGGGTGTCTGTTTGCCAGAAGACGTCGATCGGGATGCCCCCGCGGGGATACCAGTAGGCGCCGATGCGCAGCCAGCGCGGCCGGGCGGCGGCGATCAGCCGGTCGGCGACGGCAAGCGTACAGGCCTCGTGGAAGTCGGCATGGTTGCGGAAGCTCGCGAGATACAGCTTGAACGACTTCGATTCGATCAGCCGCGCCGTCGGAACGTAATCGACGACCAGGTGCGCAAAGTCCGGCTGGCCGGTGACCGGGCACAAGGTGGTGAATTCGGGCGCCACCAGCCGGACCAGATAGGTCTTCTCGGGCTGCGGGTTGACGACCGTCTCGACGACCGCGTCTGCCGGTGACGCCGGAACCGCCGTCGGCCGGCCGAGCTGAGTAAGCCCGCCGGCCGCCGCCTGTTCACCGCCGCCACCGTTCGTCATCGCCCGTCGCCCACTTGCCGCTCACCCGTCAGCCACCGGACGCCATGCACGGGCGTCGGCCGTCGCCAAGGTGACGAGGGGCGGACCGCCGGTCAAGGCTCCGGTCGCCTGCGGGGCGATGGTCCCCGGTCGGCTCAGGAACAAGTTGATGACATGTAATGCGGGTCACAGCCAATCATAAACAATCTTAGATAGAATTTTCATCAATTGCCACGGGCCGGCACGCGGAACCGGGCGACGGATCACGGATTAGCGGGGACGGTCTGATGACGGACGACGACGACAACGACAACCACGACGATACGCACGGCAGCAACGACGGCCACAATCAGGGCAATCCCGGCCGGCACAGCCGGCGGGTGTTTCTGAAAACGACGGGCGCGGTCGGCATCACACTTGCGACGCCCTGGCTGCCGCTCCCTGCCGCCGCGGCGACAGGCAACGCGATCCAGGCGGAAAATGCGCGCACCGGTGATACCGGCTGGTGGCTCAACGGCCGCGATCGCCGATCACGGCGAGATTGAAGGGTACCCGGTCAAGCCAAGCTACAACGTCGGCGAAAAGCTCAGGCTCTGCGTTTCCACGATCGATCCGACCTTCACCGTTACCATTTACCGGGTCGGCTGGTACGGCGGCGCCGGTGCCAGGCGGATGACCGATCCGATCAGCGTCGTCGGCCGCCAGCAGCCGGTGCCGCCGCCGGATCCCGGTGACCGGCCTCGTTGATGCCGGCTGGACCTGGTCCTGGCAGTACAAGATCCCCGCGACCTGGGTCTCCGGTGTCTACCTCGCAAAGCTGGAGGGACGGCCGTCCGGTTACCAGCGCTACGTCGTCTTCGTCGTCCGCGATGATGCCCGGCCGGCGACCTATCTGATGCCGGCCTGTGTCACCACCTATCAAGCTTACAACGAATGGGGCGGCAAGTCCCTCTACGGCTTCAACTCGACGGACAGCCAGCCGGCGGTGAAGGTGTCCTTGAACCGCCCGTACACCGACGGTTACGGCGCCGGCGAGCTCTTCTTGTGGGAAATCAACATGGTCCGGTTTCTCGAACGGGAGGGCTACGACGTCAAGTACGCAACCAGCGTCGACCTCGATGCGCAAGCCGGGCTGCTCGCCCCCGTCCGCAGCTTCCTCTCCGTCGGCCACGACGAATACTGGTCAGTGAAGATGCGGGACAACGTCGAGGCGGCGCGGGAGCGCGGCGTCGGCCTCGCCTTTTTCAGCTCGAACACCTGCTACTGGCAGATCCGCTTCGAGCCGAGCCCGGCCGATGGTCAAGCGCGGCGGACCATCGTCTGTTACAAATACACCGCGCTCGAGGCCGATCCCTACGCACTCGACAAGAAGCGCGGGAACGACCGCCTGATCACGACGCAATGGCGCTCTTGGCCCGTAAGCCGGCCGGAGGAAGCGCTGATCGGGGTGATGTACCACGGCGATCCGGTCGCGGGCGACATCGTCGTCTCCGACGCGACGCACTGGGTCTATCAGGGTACGGGACTGCAGAACGGCGATGCGTTGAAGGATCTGCTCGGCTACGAAGCCGACGCCAGCTTCGGCAACGCCCCGGCCGGCACGAAAGTCATCGCCCATTCACCGGATGCGTTCGGCTATTCCGACATGTCGGTCTACACGTGGCCGTCGGGCGCCGTCGTCTTCGCCACCGGCAGCATGCAGTTCAACTGGGACTCGACGACTTCGGCAGCCGCGGCATCGATGCCCGCACGCGGACGGCAGCCGAGATCATCGCCCGGAATGTCCTCGCGCGACTGCCGCTCGCGGCCGCAACCTGAGCGCGGGCGCGGAAAGAGCCGGGCGAGGCCGAGGCGGGGCGAGCGGAGGCGGCGGCGTCACAGCGGATCGATGTCGCCCTTCGCCTGCTCCGCCTCGAAGTCACCGATAAAGCGGGCGAGGCGGCGGGCTTCGATCGCCGCCCGCATGGCCGCCATCAGTGACTGGTAGTAGGCGACGTTCGACCAGCTCAGCAGCATCGCTCCCAAGATTTCGTTGCAGCGGACGAGGTGATGCAGGTAGCCGCGCGCGTAGTCGCGGGAGGCCGAACATGGGATGCGCGGATCGAGCGGCCGGGGGTCGTCGGCGTGGCGGGCGTTGCGCAGATTGATGGCGCCTTGGCTGGTGAATGCCTGGCCGGTCCGTCCCGAGCGGGTCGGTAGCACGCAGTCGAACAGATCGATGCCACGGACGACCGCGCCGACCAGATCGGCGGGCTTGCCGACCCCCATCAGGTAGCGCGGCCGGTCGATCGGCAGCCCCGGCACCGTCGCTTCGATCGTCGCCAACATCGAGGCCCGGTCCTCGCCGACCGCAAGCCCGCCGATGGCGTAGCCGTCGAAACCGAGGGCGACGAGGCCGGCCGCGCATCGGCGCCTGAGATCGGCGTCGACGCCGCCCTGGACGATGCCGAACAGGCCGTAGCCGGGGTGCGGCCGGAACGCCCTCTTGCTCCGCTCCGCCCAGCGCAGCGACCGCTGCATCGCCTCGTCCACCCGCTCCGGCGGTGCCGGCAGCGCGATGCATTCGTCGAGGACCATGCTGATGTCGGCATCGAGCAGCCGCTGCAGGTCGACGGCGCCTTCAGGAGCGAGGTGGTGGCGGCTGCCGTCCACGTGGCTCTGGAAGGCGACGCCGCCCTCGTCGATCCGCCGCAGCGCCGCCAGCGACATCACCTGATAGCCGCCGGAATCGGTGAGGATCGGCCCCGGCCAGCGCATCATCCGGTGCAATCCGCCCAGCCGGGCGACGCGCTCCGCCCCCGGCCGCAGCATCAGGTGGTAGGTGTTGGCGAGGAGCATCGTCGTCCCGGCCGCTTGCAGCATCTCGGGCGTCAGCGCCTTCACCGTGGCGGCGGTGCCGACGGGCATGAACGCTGGCGTCTCGAGGGTCCCGTGCGCGGTGACGAGCCGGCCGCACCGGGCCTCGCCGTCGGTCGCCAGCACCCGGAAGCCGATGCCGGCGCCGCATGCGTCGCGGTGATCCTCTTCGGCGCCGGGCCCGCTTGCCGGCCGCGGTTTCCGGCCCGCTCCCCGGCCCGCTCATCGTGCTCCGTCGGGGTCAAGCAGGCAGGCGTCGCCATAGGAGTGGAAGCGGTAGCCCGCGGCCAGCGCCACCTCGTAGGCCGTCCGCATCCGGTTCAGTCCGGCGAAGGCGGCGACCAGCATGAACAAGGTGGAGCGCGGCAGGTGGAAGTTGGTCATCAGGAGATCGGTGGCGCGGAAGCGATAGCCGGGCATGATAAAGAGCGAGGTCTGGCCTGTGAACGGCCGCACCGTCCCGTCGCTCATCGGCGGCGGTCTCGAGCAGCCGGCAGGCTGTGGTGCCGACGGCGACGATGCGGCCGCCGCCGGCCCGCGTCGCTGCGATCTCAGCGGCGGCGACGGCGCCGATCTCGCCGTGCTCGGCCGGCATGACGTGATCTTCGATGCGCGCCGCCTTCACCGGTACGAAGCTGCCGGGACCGACGTGCAGGGTCAGCCGGGTGCACCCGATGCCGGCGGCGGCGAGGCGGGCGAACAGCTCGTCGGTGAAGTGCAGGCCGGCGGTCGGCGCGGCGACCGCCCCCGGCCGGCTGGCGAACACCGTCTGATAGTCGGCAAGGTCACGGTCATCGCGGCCGCTGCGGCGGATGTAGGGCGGCAGCGGCGCCGCGCCGAGCCGCTCCAGCTCCGCAAGAAAGGCGTCGCCCGCGAGCGGAAAGACGAGATCGACGCTGCCGTCGGCACGCTTGCCGGCGACCGTTGCCGCCATACCGGGCGCAAAGCGAACCGTCTGGCCGACCCGCAGCCGCCGTCCGGGGCGGACGAGGGCCCGCCAGCGGCCGCCGCCCCGATCCTCGATCAGCGTCGCCTCGATGGCGACCGCATCACGGCGGCCGAACAGACGGACCGGCAGAACGCGGGTATCGTTGAGGACGAGCCGGTCCCCGGGACGCAGCAGCCCCGGCAGGTCGCGCACGAGATGGTGGGAGAGGCCGCCTGTGGTGACGAGCAGCCGGGCGGCATCGCGCGGCGCCACCGGCCGCTGCGCGATCGCCGTTGCCGGCAGCGCGAAATCGAAATCGTCGACGTTCATGCCGAGGCCGTGATCCCTCTCGATCTCCGGAAACGGTGCGAGCGGCACGGCTCGGCGGAACGCCGTTATCCTTACCTCACCACGGCAGAGAACGAAACGGGCACCCGAGAACGATCACCAATCCCTTGAAACCGCTTCTTCTTTCGTTACCGCCGGGACTGATGCGGCAAACGGCAAACCATGGACCCCCGGGGCAAGCCCGGGGGTGAGGAAAAGAAGGGGTCCGGTTCGACCGGAACGCAGTTCTAGCCGATCCAGGTGCGGACGCTGCCGCTATCGACGTGCGTGAAGTTGGCCCGCGGATAGTAGCCGACGCCGCCGCGCTCCATGTCCCGCGCCGCCCGGGCGATGTCGCGGGCGTCCCGATCGGGCAGGCGGATATCGATCGCCATCCCCTGTATGTGCAGGCTGTTGCGGGCGACACCCCAACTGGTGCGGCGCAGCATCTCGTTGGTCTCCGGTGACCGGTAGGCGGACAGGATATCGAACGGCTCGCTCGTTTCCATCCTCAGGCGGATGGCATAGAGCGTGTCGAGCAGCCTCGGGTCGATCTCCTTGATCTCTTCGCTGCGGAAATCGCGGAAGAGATAATTGACCTCGTCCAGCGCCTGCGGCAGATAGCGGCCGTTTTCGTAATAGGTGACGTTCAGGGACTCGTCGGTATGGGTGTGCCGGAACGAGAGCGACCGGCCGACCGCGAGTTTGGCGCGTCCCCAGTTGAAGTCGTATTGGTTCCACTCCGCCGGGTCTCGCGCCCAGGCCGGAGCGGTGACGAGTGCCGCGGATCCTGCAGCGCCGAGGGCAAAGAAGCGGCGTCGGGAAACGCGACGCCCCCCTGCGTCATTTGCCACGATCGCGTTCTCCCTTCCCAGTAAGTGCGACCAGCTTTTGACATCAGTCAGCCCGATTTGTGCCTTAGTCGGCTTCTATAGGTCAAGACTGAAGTTCTGCATGAAGATCGCGACCAATCTCCAACAACCATCAATCGGCAGAGGCAAACAGGGTACGCTCCAGGGTTGTGTCTTTTCCGTAGATGTCGTTGCGGAATTGCACGTTACCGTCACTATCCGGCAACACCGTAAAGTAGGTCAGGTGGACCGGAACCGGCGTTTTCAGCCTCACCGCCCGGTTGGTACCGGCCTTGATTGCGCGCTCGATTCGCCCCCGGGTCCAGCCGTCCTCATTGCGGGCAAGCAAGAACTCGGCCAGATCGAGAGGTTGGCGACGCGGACGCAGCCGTGGCTGAACGCCCGCACCGGACGCTGGAACAGCGACTTCGACGGCGTATCGTGCAGATACACGGCGAATTCGTTCGGAAGCATGAACTTCACCCGGCCGAGGGCGTTCCGTTCGCCCGGATCCTGGCGGAAGCTGTAGCCGGCGCCGCTTGTCGCGCCCCAGTTGACGCCGAGCGGGTCGATCGGCTTGCCGTTGTAGAAGACGCGCAGTCCCGACGCGGTGGCGTAGCCGGCATTGCCGCGCATCTTCGGCAGCACCTCCTTCTTCAGGATGGTCGGCGGGACGTTCCAGTGGGGATTGAATTCGAGGTATTCGATCAGGTCGCTGAACACCGGCGTCGGCCACGTCGCCTTGCCGATGACGACGTTCATGCGCATGACGCTGGTGTCGTTCTCGACCACGTCGAGCGTGTAGTCCGGGAGATTGACGAAAATGTAGGGGTCGCCCAGGTCGTTCGGCATCCAGCGCCGACGTTCCATGTTGACCAGGATCTGACGGACGCGCATGGCCGGCGGAATATTGAAGGCCGTCCGGCGTCGGCGCGGTCATCGTGCCGGTCACGGCGAGACCGTGGCGGCGCTGGAACCGCTTCACCGCGTCGGCGACCGCATCGTCGTAGACGGGTGTATCGAAGACCGGGACCTGCAGATCGCCGGTCGCGGCGAGAACGTGCTTCAAGGTGCGGACGGAGGGTGACGTGCTGCCCGGCTGCAGCGTTTCACCCGCCGGCATGCGGCGTCCAGACGCCGGACTGGTCGAGCCGCCGGTAGCGGTCGAGGGCGGCGCGCAGACCGCGATAGAGCGTGTCCTTCGGCGCCAATTCGGCGAGGAAGGCGGCCTCGTCCGCGGCGTCGGCGGCGGACATCAGCAGCGCCGTCGGATCGATCGTCTTCTCGGTGATCCGCAGGTCGGGATCGGGCGGGCGGAGCGCCGCGCGGCCGATCGAGAGGTCGTGGGCGTAGCGGACGAGGGCGGTGCTGAGGCCGAGATCGAGGGCGGCCAACTGCGCGGCGCCGCCTTGTATGCCGCCTTCCATTCCGGCCGGGCCGGCGTCGGTCCCGGTGCGGTACAAGGTGGCGTCGAGGCCGTCACGTTTGGCGTCGGCGAGGGCCGCCGTAAACGCGGTGCCGCGCGCGTTCAGGCCGTGTCCGTCGACCCAGACCGGCGCATCGCCGCGCGACTGGTAGAAGAGGCGGAGCGGCTCGATGGAGTAGGCGCGGCTGCCGACGACGACGCTTGTCTCGGGCGATGCGAACATCGCATCGATCGCCCCGGTGACGGCAGAGGCGGATGAATGGGTGGCCGCCGGCGCCATGGCGCCCGGGCCGGATTCCGCCTGCAGGGCGCAGGCAGGCAGCAGCATGGCGAGGCTGATCAGCGCCGCATCCGCAAGGCGCCGCCGGCGCCGCCGAGGCAAAACCACCAGAAACTGGAACGGCCGTCTCACTCGATTACCCCTTCCGCGGCGGTGTGCGCGCGGCGCGAGATCAGGGTGACGCCGGCGAAGACGGATACGATGCCGATGACGTGCCTCGCCTCGAGATCGATGCCGAGCCAGAGCCAGCCGACGACGGCGACGATCAGCAGCGAGACGCCGACCATCACCGGGTATGCCACCGCCAGCGGCAGGCTGGCGAGGGCCTTGACATAGGAGAAGAAAGAGGCGCCGAGGCAGGGAATGGCGACGATCAAGCCGGGGGCAAAGAACATCTCGAAGGAGACCGCCTGCTGCTTGAAGGTCACGTCGAGGATCAGGTTGCCGACATTGAGGAGGACGATGGCGATCGCCAAGAACACCCAGGGCCGCACTCGCGCGATCCCCGTCGGCAGCCCGGACGGCACCGATGTCGCCGCGTCTCCCGTCATCCTTCCGCCTCGCATGCGACGGCGCCGGCATCCCCCGGCCGACAGGCGGCCGCCGTCGCCGTCTCCATTCCGCCGCCCTTCAAGAGAACCATGCCGATGAGAATCAGCGCCATCCCCGCCAGATGCCGGCTGGTCAGCCGCTCCTTGAACCAGATGGCGGCGAGCAAGGTGACGAAAATCATGCTGCCGCCGATGAGGACGGGATAGGCGATGCTCAGCGGAATGCCCGTTAGCGCCACCGAGAAGAACAGGAGCCCGGTGCCGTGTACGCCGATCGCCGCACCGAGGACGATCAGGTGCTGCCGTCCGGAAAACTGGTGAGACCAGTTGGCCAGCGCATTGCCGGCGCCGCTGCAGACAATGGTCGCGATCAGCGCGATCGAGGAAACCGGCATCGATCCTTCACTCTGAGATCCGCCGAATGCCACAAATGTGCCAGTCGGCCCGAACCGTGCAGCTTATACCGGAAATTCTAGCCGATTGCGCTACTTTGTCGCAATGCAGGCGGCCTATCGGCGCAGGAGGGGCGGCCACCGCGGCTTTCGTTGCGGTGCAGGTAACCCCTTGCGGCGAGCAGGTCATCGAGGCTGCCCCACCCAAGGGGCCGCGAAAACGGGCTGCCCGCGCGCCGACGTGAGCCGGGCCGGGGAGCCCCGCGATGCGGGGGCCGCCCTGGCTCAGCCGGCGCGCTGGGCCTCGATCTGCCCCTCAAGCGTCTTGATCCGCCGCCGCGTAATTCCGGCGTAGTATTCGGCGCCGCCCCGCTGGAAGGTGTCGAGCGCGCTGCGGAACGCGAACAGCGCGTCCTTCTGTTTGCCCGGGTCCTTCAGCCGGTCGGCCAGCGCGGACAGCGTTGAGCCGAGGCTGATCTGGGTCAGGCCCCAGGCGACGGGCAGGCGCTCGCGGAAGCGGGTGTCGAGGGCGGAGCGGTAGGCCGCGGCCGCATCGTTGAGGCGTTCGACCCCGCCTTCCTTCTCGCCCCATGCCTGCAGCGCCAGGCCCAGATTGTACTGGGTCATCGCCCAGGCGAGCGGCAGGCGCTGCCGGGTCCGCACCTCGAGGGCGGAGCGCAGCGCCGTCACCGCCTCCTGCAAACTCCCCGTGCCCGCCTCGCGCTCGCCGAGCGTCCTGAGCGCGATGCCGAGACCATTTTGCGTCGCCGCCCATTCCAGCGGCAGGCGGTCCCGGGTAAACACCTGCAAGGCCGCGCGGTGGGCGGCGATCGCCTGCTTCACCCGGATCGTGCCTTCCTCGCGCTTCGACAGCGTCAACAGCGCGTTGCCGAGATTGTTCTGGCTCATCGCCCAGCTGAACGGCATGTCCGCGCGGGTGTAGACCTCGAGCGCGGCGCGGTAGGCGGCAACCGCCTCCTCCAGCCGGCGCGTACCCTCCTCGCGGCCGCCGAGGGTGGACAGCGCCGCGCCCAGGCTATTGTTCGTTTTCGCCCAGTCGAGCGGGCGGCGGCTGCGGGAAATCACCTCCAGCGCCGACCGGTAGGCGCCGACCGCCTCTTCCAGGGGCGCGGTGCCCTCCGCGCGCTCGGCCATGATCTGCAGGGCGTCGCCGAGGTTGATCCGGGTCCGCGCCCAGTCGAGCGGGAAGTGCTCGCGGTTGAAAACGCCGAGCGCCGCCCGCAGCGCCGCCACCGCCTGTTCGATCGAGGACGCCCGGCCCGGGCGGGTGCCGAGCGCGGTCAGGGCGGTGCCGAGGCCGTTTTGCGCCTGCGCCCACTCCGCCGGGAAGCGTTCGCGGGAATAGACCTCGAGCGCGGCGTTGTAGGCGGCGATCGCCTGTTCGAGCCGCTCCATGCCGCTGCCGCGTTCGCCCAAGGACTGATAGGCGGCGCCCAGATGCATCTGCGTCTTCGCCCAGTGCAGCGGCAGGCGGACCCGCGTCAGCACCTCGGCGGCGGCGCTGTGGGCCTCGACCGCCTGGTAGAGGATGCTGAGGTTCGGTTCCTTCTCGCCCTGCGAGCGCAGGGCGATGCCGAGGTTGTTCTGGGTCATCGCCCAGGACACCGGCATGCGGACGCGGGTAATCACGTCGAGGGCCGCGCGGTAGGCGGCGACGCTCGCCTTCAAGGGTGCCGCGTCGGCACCGATGCGGCCGAGCGCGGCCAGCGCGGCGCCGCGGTTGTTTTCGACCATCGCCCAGTAAAGCGGCATCGACGCCCGCTGAAAGACTTCCTGCGCCGCGCCATAGGCGGTAAGCGCCTCTTCGAGGAGCGACGGCCGCTGGCGCATCTCTCCTTGCAGGCGCAACGCGTTGCCGAGGATATTCTCGGACGCCGCCCACAGTTCGGGATCCCGCTCGCGGGGGGTTGCCACCAGCACCTCGCGCAGATGCGAAATGGCCTTTTCAAGCAGATCGGCGTCGTGGGCCGAGCGTCCCGCCGCCACCCAGGCCATGCCGAGGGCGCTACGGGCGCGGCCGAGCGCCCTGGCGGACAGCCGGCCGGCCAGCCGCGGCAGCACCCGTTCGCCCTCTTCGACCGCCGGCGCCAGCAGCGCCACGAGGTCGCGCGCCTGCTCCTCGCTCGACGGATCGACGAAGGCGAGCGCCGCGGCATAGATGATCGGGGCGAAGTCACCGTCGTCGCCGGCCGGCAGTTCGAGCGTATCGACCGGCGGCCGATAGGTGCGCACGGTGCCGAACGGGGTGACCGCCGCCGACAGAAACTTCAGCCGGAGCGAGCCGTCGGCGGCGATGCTGCCCCAGATGGCAACGTCGGCGTAGGTGTCGCGCAGCCAGGCGCGCCCGGTGCGGAGAGCGGCGGCGACGCCCTCGAGCGCATCACCGCGGTCGTCGATGGCGAGCAGCCGGTCGGCACGCTGGACGGCGAGGCCGGGAAGCCGCGTCAGCATCGCCGCCAGACGCTTCAGTTCACTCCGCTCGGGATCGTCGCCGGCGAGATCGGTGAGCATTAGGTGAAAGCGCGAGGCGCCCGCCGGCCGGGCGACCAGGTGCGGCCACGACTTCGCTGCCGCCGCCGGCGCCGATGCCGCGACCGCGGCCGGCAGCGGCGGCAACAGCGCGTGCGTGCCGGCGTGCGCGTCGTAGACGACGGGCGCGGCAAGCTCGTCGAAGCGGAACATTTTAAATGCGCGCTCGCCGGAGAAGTCGAGGACGTGCAGATCGTCGCTCAGACGCAGATCCTCGGCCGCCGTCTGGTAGAGCTGACCGTACCGCTCGCGCGCCAACTCGGCCGGGATCTCGAAGGCGATGAACTTGGAAAGGCCCTTGTTTTCGAGTTTCTTCAACAGGCCGCGGTCGGTCACCGATTGATAGGTCGTCAACACGACCATTGACCCGCTACCCGTCACGAACAGAAATGTTTTCATCGTTGGCGATCCCGGCCCGTTCGGTTCCCCGGCCGCCGCCCGGCCGCATCGCGGCCCCGGGGACGAGGAGCTTATGACAATCGCTGATGCCCGGTGGCGCAATCGCGGCCGGGGGTGGATGCAGGCGGAAGCGGCTTCGCCGATGACCGTCGCCTGACGGATGCTCCGCCGTCGGGTCCGGCCGGACTTAACGACCGGGAACCCGAGGACCGAGCGACCGGCGACGGCGGCGTGGCGAGCGCCTCTCCCTTCCGCAAACTCCGCAAAATGCTTCGATACCTCAGAAGATGCTAGAAGTCGATGCAGCGTCCCTTGCGTTCCCAGTCGCCGTAGCGGGTCGGCTCCGGTCCCTCGGGTCCGCCCTGCTCCGGCATCCGGCCGGTCGGCGTCCGCCTCGCCCGGCTCCGCCTCGGCCCCTCCGGCCCGTTGTGTTTCGGCCCGGCTTGCCTCGGCCTGATTTGCTTCAGCCGGAGCGGCCGCCATGTCGGACCGTGGCCGGTTGGCGGCCGGCGGCGCCGATGGCGCCACGGCGGCGCCCGGCTGGCGTGACGTCGGCCGATTTTCCATATCCTATCCTTGTGGCAGACTGCACCCGCTACTACTACAATATGGCGGCAACGAGCCGCTACGGATTTCTCTGGACAGGGACGATCACCGCATGGGCCTCGTGCGTACGGGCCTCCTCCTCGCCGCACTGACCGCTTTGTTCCTCGTCATCGGTTTCCTTCTCGGCGGTCAGCAGGGCATGCTCATCGCCTTCGTTCTCGCCTGCGCAACCAATTTTTTCGCCTATTGGAACGCCAATTCCTTCGTCCTCAGGATGTACAATGCAACCCCTGTGGACGCCCGTTCGGCGCCGGAGCTCGTCGGCCTCGTCGAGCAGCTGGCGCACCGGGCCGGGCTGCCGATGCCGACGGTCTACGTCATCGACGAGCCGCAGCCGAACGCCTTTGCCACCGGCCGCAATCCCGAGCATGGCGCCGTCGCCGTCACCAGCGGGCTCCTGCGCATCCTCAGCCATCAGGAGCTGGCGGGCGTCCTCGCCCATGAGCTCGCCCACATCAAGAACCGCGACACGCTGATCATGACGATCACCGCGACGATCGCCGGCGCCGTCGGCACCCTCGCCAATTTCGCCGGATTCTCGGCCCTGTTCGGCAGCCGCGAGGGCAACGGCAACCCGATCTCGAGCCTTCTCGTCATGATCATGGCACCGCTGGCGGCGATGTTCGTCCAGTTCGCGATCTCGCGGACGCGCGAATATTCCGCCGATCGGATCGGTGCCGAGGTCTCCGGCCATCCGCTGTGGCTGGCCTCCGCGCTGGGCAAGCTGGAGTCGGCGACGAAGCGTATTCCCAATGCGGGCGCCGCACACAATCCGGCGACGGCGCATCTGTTCATCGTCAATCCCTTGCAGGGCCGGGCGATGGACAGCCTGTTCTCGACTCATCCGTCGACCGAGAACCGCATCCGCGCCCTCCGCGACATGGCCGCGCGCAACGGTCAGGGCGGACCCTGGGGCTGAACGCGCCTTCCGGTTGCCGCACTCCCGGCTGCGATCGCCTCTCGGCGTGAGTATGGGCGCGTGAGCGACGATGCGGCGCGCACAGCGACCGCGCCCGGCCGCCAGCGGGGGGTGTCGGCCCGCGCCGTCGCCCTCGATCTGCTCGACGCCGTTCTCTTGCGCCGCCAGCCCCTCGACGATGCGTTCGACGGACACCGTACACTGCCGCTGCTGTCCGCCCGCGACCGTGCCTTCGCCCGCCATCTCTCGGCCACGACGCTGCGGCGGCTCGGCCAGCTCGACCGGCTGATCGACGGCTGCCTCGCCCGGCCGTTGCCGAAGGACGCGGCCCGCGTCCGGCAAATCCTCCGCCTTGGCCTCTGCCAGCTCGCCTTCCTCGCGACGCCCGCGCACGCCGCCGTCGATTCCAGCGTCGCGCTCGCCCGACAGCGGCGCTGCGCGGCGCACGCGGGCCTGATCAACGCCGTTCTCCGCCGCCTCGCCAAAGATGCCCCGACCTGCCTCGCCGGTGATGATGCCGCCCGCCTGAACACGCCCGGCTGGCTGTGGGAAAGCTGGGTCGACGGCTACGGCGCCGACGTCGCCCGCGCCATCGCCGCAAGCCATCTCGGCGAGGCGCCGCTCGATCTGACGCTCAATTCGACGTTCGGTCCTGCCGGCGAAAAGGATGTGATGGCCCGCCTCGCCGCCGCGCATGCGGTCCGGCGGCTGGTCACCGGCACCGTACGGATTGACGGCCACGCGGCGATCCCTGAGCTGCCGGGCTTCGCCGAAGGCGCCTGGTGGGTGCAGGATGCGGCGGCGGCGCTGCCTGCCCGTCTCTTCGGCCGGATTGCCGGAAAAAACGTGCTCGATCTGTGCGCCGCACCGGGCGGCAAGACGGCGCAGCTGGCGGCGGCGGGGGCGCACGTCACCGCCGTCGATGTGTCGCCCGCGCGCCTCGCCCGTCTCGCCGACAATCTCCGCCGCCTGCGGCTAGCAGCGACGCTCGTCGCCGCCGATGCCCGCAGCTGGCGGCCGGACGGGCCGGCCGACGCGGTCCTCCTCGACGTGCCCTGCTCGGCGACGGGGACGATCCGCCGCCATCCCGATGTCGCCCGGCTGAAACGACCGGACGATGTGGCGGCGCTCACCCGCCTGCAGGGCGAGCTGGCGGCACACGCGGCAAGCCTGGTGCGGCCGGGTGGCACCCTTATTTACTGCGCATGTTCCTTGCAGCCGCAGGAGGGGCCCGGCATCGTCGCCGCGCTGTTGCGGTCGGGGGTGCCGCTCGAACGGCGGCCGATCGCCGCCGCCGAGGTCGGCGGCCGGAGCGAGCTCGTCGATAGCGCGGGCGACCTGAGGACGCTGCCCTGCCATCTTGCGGCCGAGGGCGGTCTCGACGGCTTTTACGCGGCCCGGTTGGTGCGGCGCGCCTGAAGACGCGTCGGCCGTGCTTGCGGACATCCCGACAAGCTGTTAGCAGGGTTTTCCGGGCTGGAATCCGGGACCAGGCGCGCGGATCAAAAAGGACGGCCGATGACCAGCACGCTCGCCGGCGTGTTCTATCGCTCTCAGCCATACCGGATGAGCCTGCGCGGCACCCCGCCGCACGAGCCGGCGGCGCTGTTCCCGTCGCTCGCCGCCGCGGATCCGGCACAGGCGGAAGCGGTGCTCGAAGGCGGCTTTCTCCTGGGTGGCCGCCGCTTCCCGTTCGGGTCGATGCCGTGGTCGGCGCTGCCGCCGGGGGCGGTGCTGGCCGAGCGGATGCACGAGTTCGGCTGGCTCGTCGATCTCCGCGGCCTCGGCAGCGAGCCGGCGCGACAGCGGGCGAGGGCGCTGACCGCGGGCTGGCTCGCCTCGCATCGGCGCTGGACAACGCCCGCCTGGCAGCCGCCGGTGCTTGCCCGCCGCCTCGCCAACTGGCTCGCCGCCTCGGATTTTCTTCTAAGCGCGGCCGAGCCCGGCTTCCGTCTCGGCTTCCTTCAGGCCGCCGGCGCCCAGGCCCGGCACCTGCTAAGGGTGGCCGGAGGCTGCACGGGCGAGGCATCGGCGTTCGCCATCGTCCTCGGCCGCATCGCCGCCGCCGTCGCCCTCGGTGTCGGCGATGTGGGGCGCGCGCTCGATCAGCTCAACCGCGAGATCGACCTGCAAATCCTGCCCGATGGCGGCCACATCGGCCGCAATCCGGCGACGCAGCTTGCGGTGCTGCGCGATCTGGTCGACATCCGCGCCGGCCTCGCCATCGTCGCCAAGGCGCCGCCGCCGGCGGCAGCGTCCGCCATCGAGCGGATGGCGCCGATTTTGCGCGCCTTCCGCCACGCCGACGGCGGGCTTGCCCTGTTCCACGGGGCGAAGGAACTGAACCGCGGCGTCATCGACACCGTCCTCGTCGCCAGCAACGTCAAGGAGCGGGCGCCGATCGGCATGCCCGACAGCCGCTACACCCGGCTCGCCGCCGGCCGCAGCCTCATCATCGCCGATGTCGGCGCGCCGCCCGCGACCGGCGACGGCCACGCCGGCCTGCTCGCCTTCGAGATGAGCGACGGCCGCGACCGCCTGGTCGTCAACTGCGGCGGCTTTGCCGGCGACAGCCACCGGTGGCGGACGGCGCTGCGCTCGACGGCGGCGCATTCGACGCTGGCCCTGGGTGAGAGCAACGCCGCCGAGGTTTCGCGCGGCTTCTGGGGACAGCGTGCCAAGCCGAAGATCGAGGCGGAACGGCGCGAGACCGACGGCGCCATCTGGCTTGAGGCGAGCCACGACGGCTATCGCCGGCGCTACGGGCTGATCCATCGCCGCCGGCTCTATCTCGACGCCACCGGCTGCGACCTGCGCGGCGAGGACAGCCTGGAGGGCCGCGGACATGGCGCCCCATTCCGGCTCCGCTTCCACCTGCATCCGGACGTGACGGCGGCGCTCGCCGAGGACGGCCGCTCGGTGCTGTTGAAGACGCAGGGCGGCGGCTGGCGTTTTCTCTGCGTCGGCGGCGCCATCTCCCTCGATGAGTCCGCCTATCTCGGCCGCTCCGACAAGCCCGAGAAGGCGCAGCAGATCGTCGTCGCCGGCACGGCAGGCGGTTCCGGCGGCGGGGGAGGTAGCGGCAGCGACACGGCCGCGCAGTTGAAGTGGGCCTTCCGCCGGCAGGGGGCGGCCCCGTGAGCGGCGGCCGGCCACCCCACGGATCGGCGCCGAAAAGGCCGGCACCGAAAGGAACGACATCGCCGACGGACGCGCCGCCGCTCGAAGATGACGTCGTGCGGGAGCAGGAAGGTTATCGGCTGCGCGCCGCCTGCGGCCTCTGCCGCCATCCCGCCCTCGATCCGGTCCTGGCACTGACGCCGTCGCCGCTCGCGACTGCGTTCGTTTCCGCGAGCGCGGCGAGCACGCGGCAGCCGCGGCTGCCGCTCGATCTCGTCCGCTGCCGCGCCTGCGGCCACGTCCAGCTCCTGCAGATCGCCGATCGCTTTCGCGTCTTCGCCCGCTCGTACGACGCGCACGAGGCCTCGCCGGCGATGACCGCCCACCTCACCGCCTTCGCCCGCTATCTTATGGAGCGGTTTCCAAGCGCGAGCAACGCCCTCGTCGTCGATATCGGCGCCAACGACGGCACCTTCCTCAAGGCCTTCGAGAACGCCGGCCGCCGCGTCCAGGGGATCGAGCCCGCCGCCAATCTCGCCGGCCGGGCTGTGGCCAAGGGTATCCGTACGCACGCGGGATTCTTCCTTCCCGCCGTCGCCGATCGCCTGGAAGAGGAGCGCGGCCGCGCCGCCTACGTCACCGCGCAAATGGCCTTCGCCGAAGCCGAGAAACCGGACGAACTCCTGGAGGCGGTCGGCCTGATCCTCGCCCGCGACGGTGTCTTCGCCTTCGAGGTCGCCTATCTCGGCGCGCTGATCGAACAGTGCGCCTTCGACAGCATTATCCATCGCGTTCTCGACTATCACGCGCTGGCGCCGCTCGTCCGCTTTTTCGCCGCCAACGATTTTGAAATCATCGCCGTCGACCGGACGCCGCCGCATCGGGGCAGCCTGCGCGGCATCGCCCAACGCCTCGGCGGACCGTACCCGCGCGATCCGGCGGTGGACGAACTGCTGGCGGCGGAGCGGGCGAAGGGATTGGACGACCCGGCGACGTACGTCACGCTCGGCGAGCGGATCGCCAAGAAGACGGCGGTGCTCGCCGGCCGGCTGTTGGCGCTGAAGGCGGCCGGCAGCCGCATCGCCGGCTACGGGGCGACGGCGTGCGCAACGACGTTGCTCGCCCACCTCGGCCTCGACGACGACCTGCTCGACTTCGTCTGCGACGACACGCCCGAGAAGGAAGGGCTGCGTCTCCCCGGCTCGGGCGTCCTAATCCGCCCCGGCAATGTCCTCTACGCGGACCCGCGTCCGGACGTCGTGCTCATCCTCGCCTGGAACCACGCCGACGCCATCATCGCCCGCCACCCGCGCTTCCGTGCCGAAGGCGGCCGCTTCCTCATCCCGCTGCCGGCGCTCCGCGAGGTGTAATCGCGCTCGGTTGCGCAGCCGGCGCTTTCGCCGCCCGCACCATCATGGCCGCCCCCGGACTTGTTCCGGGGGTCGACACGGCCATCCACGTCTTGGTGACGGGAGCCGAAATCGCTATTCGTGGAGTCAAGCCGAGGACGACGAGAGGGAATGCGGGCGCCAGGCTGTTACGTTCGGATCGGCCGCCGATCGGGCGGCGCCGGGTCAGCCGGCGCGGCTGGAGAGCGACGGCAGGCAGCGGTTGGCGTCGTCGGCGAGGAGGGCGAGGAGGTCGGCCTGGATGAGCGGCCGCGAGAAGAGGAAGCCCTGCAGTTCGTCGCAGCCGGCGAGACGCAACAGCATGTACTGATCGTACGTCTCGATGCCCTCGGCGACCACCGCCAAGCCCAGCGCGTGGCTCATCTTGATGATCGAATCGACGATCGTCTTCACGTTGGCGCATGGGGCCAGATCTTTAATGAACACGCGGTCGATCTTCAGCTTGTCGAAGTCGAAGCGGCGCAGGTATCTGAGGCTGGAATAGCCCATGCCGAAATCGTCGAGGGCGATGGTGATGCCGAGGGCTTTCAGCCGGCGGATCTGCTCGTCGGCCTGGTCCTCGTCGTTGACCAGGGCGAACTCGGTAATCTCCAGTTCGAGACGGCTGGGCGGGAATCCGTAACGATCGAGGGTGCAGGCGACGAGGTCGACCAGATCGCCGCGGGCGAACTGCTGCGCCGAGACATTGACCGCGACCCGCAGATCGCCCCAGCCGCAGGCATCGGCGATGGCGCGGTCGAGGACGATGGCGCCGAGTTCCCACATCAGCCGCCGCTCCTCGGCGACGGGGATGAACTTCGAGGGCGGAATCGGCCCCAGGCTCGGATGCACCCAGCGCAACAGCGCCTCGGCGCCGACGACGGTCACCCCGTCCGCCGCCACCTGCGGCTGGTAGACGAGGCCGAACGCCTCCTCGGCAATGGCCGCCCGCAGTGCCGTCTCGATCGTGTGCGCCCACATCAGGCTGTCTTCCATATAAGGCTGGAAGCGGCTCACGCGGTTGCGGCCGATGGACTTGGAATGATACAGCGCGATGTCGGCGCGCCGCGCGAGCTCGACCGCGTCGGTCGCGTCCTCGGGCGTGCGGGCGATGCCGACCGACGCCCCGAGTTCGGCGGCCAGCCCGTGTTCGAGGATGACCGGCGCCCGGACCGCGCAAACGATGGCGTCGGCGATGCGATCGGCTTCGTCGCACGCGTCTGAGCCGATGAGAAGGATCATGAACTCGTCGCCGCCGACCCGGCTGACGATGTGGGCGGCCGCGGCGGCCGCGGCGATGCGGGCGGCGATCTCGACCAGCGCCCGGTCGCCGGCGACGTGGCCTTGGGTGTCGTTCAGTTCCTTGAAGCGGTCGAGATCGACGGCGAGCAGGACGGCCGGACGACCGGCGGCGAGCGCCACCCGGAAGTCGGTCTCGGTGATTTCGAGGAAGCGGCGCCGGTTGGCAAGCCCGGTCAGCGGATCATGCAGCGCCTTCGCCCGCGCCTCGGCCTCGGAGACGGCGATCCGTTGCAGGAGCTTCCGGTTCGATTGTGAGATGAGGAAAGCGACCGTCGCCACCAGAAGCATGACGAGCAATCCCGGCAGCCAGCCATCCTTGAAGAAGGTGTGGCTCGCCAGCACCGGCTGCCACGCCATCTCGCCGATGGAAGCACCGGCCTCGTTCTTGAGAACGAGGCGGGCATCCGCCGTGTCCGTTTCCTCGCCTGCACTCCAGCGCAGCCGCGGCAACTCGAATTGCCGTCCGAGCTCGGCGAGCCGCTCGGCCGACAGCTTGTACAGGGCGACGATGACCGGCGGCGGCATCTTCAGCATCCGCCGCCGCGTGTAGTCGGGCAGGATGTTGGCGGCGATGGCGATCGCCGGTCCTTCCGGCAGCATGACGATGCGCGCGGCGAGACGATAGGTGGCGCTTTCCCCCGATTGGTATGTCAGCCGCTTCGCCACGTCGGACGGCTGGTTGTCCTCGATCGGCGCCACCTCGACGACCGCTTTGATCAGATCGGCGACCAGCGGCTCTACCCGGGCGAAGGCCTGCGGTCCTTGCCGCTCGCCGCGCAACATCGAGGCGAAGTGCCGGCCGTCAGCGAAGACGATGTGTGTTTCGTCGGTGCCGAAGTGGTCCCAGTAGAATTTGCCGAAGTTCTCGACCGTCCAGTCAACGTCGCGGTTTTTTGCGATGCGGAAGTAAGCCTCCTCCCAGATCGCGCACGAGGTGACCTGGTCGCCGATCGTACTGACCTGCTTGCGGAGGAGATTGGTTAGGAGGCTCTGCTGGGCCTCGATCTGAATCCTGTTGCTGATCTCGGACGGCCAGATGAAGGACCCGAAGAGAACGGCGATGCAGACGATGACGAGAACGACCGGCAGGCCGACGACCCGAAAGAAGGGTGCCGTGTCGACGGAGTTCGCGTGCCGCTTCGATCCCATGCTCCGCTGGATAGCAAAATCCGCCTAAGCAAGCCTTAATAGCTGGGCGATTGTCGGGCGGTTCGGCGATTGTCGGGGGCTCCGGTGGGTCGCCTTCCGCAGTCAGCGGTCGTCGCCGAGATACTGACGCAGCAGCGCCGGCCACTCCTGGGAATCGATAAGGCGAAGCACGGATTCGTTGATCCTCTTGCGGTAGGGCGAGCCGAGCGGCAGGCCGAGGGCGAAGTCCTCGTGGCCGAAGGCGGTGTGCAGCACGGTGATGCGGCCGGGAAAGCGGTTCATCGCCTCGTACCGGAGGATCGGGTCGGCGGCGACGAAGGCGTCGATCTCATCGTGCAGCAGCGCCCGCAGACCGTCGGCGTAGCGGTCGTAGCCGCGGCCCGAGACCCCCAGCCATCGCCGCATATCCGTTTCGGGCGCCGAGCCGGCAAGCGTGCCCACTTGGACGTTCGGCAGATCGGCGGGGCCGTGCACCCGGCCGGCGAGGCTGCGCAACGTCAACAGCGAGGCGACCTGCGCGGTGAACAGCGAGATGGCGACAATGGCGGTGAACATCCAGATGCCGGCAATCACCCGGCCAAGCTGCGTTTTTGTCGTCTTGTCGCCGTAGCCGACGGTGGTCATCGTCACCGCCGCCCACCACAGGCCATCGGCGATGCCGCGCCGCGCATCCGTCCTGAAGTGCTCGTTACCCCGACGCTCGCACACCCAGACGGCGACGGCGGCGACCGCGAGCAAGGCGAGCAGCGCGAGGATGACCTTGAGGAACGCCCAGGAAAAAAACGCCTCGAAGACGGCGCTCCAGTCGGTCGTGGACGATGTCGTCGGGACCGCTATGCCCAGCCGGGTCGAGTAGTATGGCTGGCTGAAATCCATCAGCCGCTCGCCTTCCGGTGTCGGCGAAAGGACGAGGGCGGCGTCGATCTCGCCGCCGGCCAGTGCCGCCGCCACCTCGGTCAGCGCCATCTCGTGCAGCTCGACGGGTACGCCGAGATCGTGCTGGAGGTGCTGTAGCAAGTCGATGGCGATGCCGTGCCATACCCCATCCTCCGACTTGAACGAGAACGGCGGCGCATCGGAGACGCCGACGACCAGCGGCGGCGGCGGCGCGTCCGCGCCGAGGGCCGGCATCTGTGCGAGCAGGCTGAGGAGTGCGAAAAGGCAGAGGACGGAGGCGTGCGGGCGGTA
Organism: uncultured Alphaproteobacteria bacterium; assembly: GCA_963781645.1. Classification (GTDB taxonomy): domain Bacteria; phylum Pseudomonadota; class Alphaproteobacteria; order Rhodospirillales; family Defluviicoccaceae; genus Defluviicoccus. Next base: position 24,904 of record CAWAGY010000029.1, read on the forward strand.
CGGGCGGCGCGCCACGCCGCGTTCCATCCTCAGGCCTCGACGCCGTCTGCGCCGACCCCGCCCGGCCTCGGTACCGGCTGGATGATCGGGGCGGCGGCGGCGAGGAGGAGGCTGGCATCGCCGTTCGCGGGCGGGTAGATCCGGCGGTGGTTGATCTCGTGCTTGGTCCGCTTCGCCGCGTCGCCCTCGACGACGATGCGGCGGTCCCAGCCCTGCATGTAGAGGGCGCCCCAGGCACCGAGATCAAGCACCGTGACGTAGGCCTCCTGGCGATAGTCGATCAGCGGCCGGCCGAGCAGATCGGCCACGACATTGTGGCCGGCGATGCGTCCCTGCGGCCTCGCGTGCTGACACGACATCACCGACGTGTGCGCCGGATCGACCAGCGCTCGGGCGACATCGCCCGCGGCGAAGCAGGCGGGGTGACCGGCGATGCGCAGGTGGCGATCGACCGGCAGCCGGCCGAGGCGGTCGAGGTCGCGGCTGAGATCCAAGGTCAGGCGGCTCGCCCGCATGCCGGTGGCGGCGACGACGGTGCGGCAGGGGATGCGCTCGCTGCCGCGCGGCGGGACGGCCAGCACCACCGCGTCTTCCTCGATTCGATCGATCTCGACCGCATCGCGGCATTCGACGCCGAGGGCTGCCAGCGCCTTGAGGATCGTCGGTCGCGGCGCCGCACCCAGGGAGGAGGCAATAACGCCGCGGTCGACAAGGATCACCCGCGCCGGCTCCTCCGCGCCGGCCTTCCGCGCCAGCCGGGTGAGCCGGCCGATCAACTCCGCCGCCACCTCGATGCCGGTGAAGCCGCCGCCCATGACGACGGCGGTAAAGCGGCCGGGATCAGGCGGCAGCGCGCGGCAAGCCCGGCGAGGTGGCGATCGAAATCCTGGGCGGCGGCGAAGGTGTCGACGTCGAAGATCGGATGGGCGCCGATCAGCGCCGGCCGGACGAGCGCGCTGCCCGCCGCCAGCACCAAGCGGTCGAAGGCGATGGTTTCCGCCGCCCCGGTCTCCGTCGCCCCGCCATTCGCCGGTGCGAAGACGATGCGGCGGCCGACGGGGTCGATCGCCGCCACCTCGCCGACCCGGAAGCCGACACCGATCGGCGGCAGCACCTTTGCAAGCGGCACCGTCACCTGCGAGAGGTCGCTCTCGTAGAAGCGGACCCGGATGCCGTGATCGGCCGTCCGCGTCAGCACCGAGATCTCGATGCCGCCGTCGCAACCCGCTTCGGCGCGCAGCCGCGCCGCGCCGATCGCCGCCCACAAGCCGGCGAAGCCGGCGCCGACGACGACGATCCTTTGCATCGAGTCCCCTCCGCTGCCGCTGCCAATTCGGGACGGTCGCCGATTATCCCTTCTCGTCCGGGTCAGCGCCAGCCGCTAGAAGCAAGGGCGCGGCAGAGGCGACGTGCGTCGGCGGGTGCGTCGCAGCAGAGGCTCTGCTATACGGCGCCTTCGCGGGTGCGGCGGCGACGGTGCCGGCCGCCCCAGCAGGAAGGAAGGGACCACCGATGCCGATGCCGATCCGCCGCGCCCTCGTCTCCGTCTCCGACAAGACCGGCATCGAGGATCTCGGCCTCTTTCTCGCCGCCAACGGCGTCGAGATCCTGTCGACCGGCGGCTCGGCGAAAGCGCTCGCCGCCGCCGGCGTTCCCGTCGTCGAAGTTGCGCAGGTCACCGGCTTCCCCGAAATCATGGACGGCCGGGTGAAGACGCTGCAGCCGCGCATCCACGGCGGCCTCCTCGCCGTCCGTGGCAACCCCGCCCATGAAGACGCGATGCGCGCCCACGGCATCGCCCCGATCGATCTGCTCGTGGTCAATCTCTATCCGTTCGAGGCAACCGCCTCCCGCGGCGCCGCCGTCGAGGAGGTGATCGAGACTATCGACGTGGGCGGTCCGGCGATGATCCGCGCCGCCGCCAAGAACCACGCCTTTGTCGCCGTCGTCGTCGATCCCGCCGACTATGCCTTGGTGATGCAGCAGATGCGGCTGCAGGGCGGCGGCGTTTCGGCCGAACTCCGCCGGGAGCTGGCGGCGAAGGCGTTCGCCCGGACCGCCGCCTACGATGCGGCGATCGCCGGCTGGTTCGCCCGCGAGGCGACGACAGCTTCCCCGAGCGGCTGATCCTCGCCGGCACCCGCCGTCAGCTCATGCGCTACGGCGAAAATCCGCATCAGCCGGCGGCTTTTTATGTCGCCGGCGAGGCCCGCCCGGGCGTCGCCACCGCCGAGCAAATCCAGGGCAAGGAGCTGTCCTACAACAACCTCAACGATACAGATGCCGCCTTCGAGCTGATCGCCGAGTTCGACCGGCCGGCCGTCGCCGTCCTCAAGCACGCCAATCCCTGCGGCGTCGCCGAGGCCGATGATCTCGCCGCCGCCTGGGAAAAGGCGCTGGCCTGCGACCCCGTCGCCGCCTTTGGCGGGATCGTCGCCGTCAACCGGCCGCTCGACGCCGCCGCTGCCCGGGAGATGGCGAAGCTGTTCTTAGAAGTGATCATTGCGCCCGCGATCGAGCCGGAAGCCCGCGCCGTTCTGCGGCAGAAGAAAAACCTGCGGGTGCTGGTCGCGAACGGGATGCCGGATCCGGCCGCCCGCGGCGTCACCCTGAAAACTCTGGCCGGCGGCTTCCTTGCGCAAGGCCGCGACACCGCGACCGTCGGCTCCTCGCCGGAGGTGGTCACGAGGCGGGCGCCATCCAATGCCGAGATGGCCGATCTCGCCTTCGCCGGCCGCGTCGTCAAGCACGTCAAGTCGAACGCCATCGTCTTTTGCAAGGGCGGCGCGACCGTCGGCGTCGGCGCCGGCCAGATGAGCCGCGTCGATGCCGCCCGTATCGCCGTTCTCAAGGCGGAAGACGCGGGCCGAGCCGCCGGGGAGCCGACGCCGCGCACAGAAGGCGCGGTCGTCGCCTCCGACGCCTTCTTCCCCTTCGCCGACGGTCTGATCGTCTGCGCCGAGGCGGGGGCGACCGCCGTCATCCAGCCGGGCGGATCGGTCAGGGACGCGGACGTCATCGCCGCCGCCGATGCGCACGGCATCGCCATGGTCTTCACCGGCCTCCGCCACTTCCGCCACTGACGGCAATGGCCGGCAGGGCCCGGATTGGGGGCCACGAAGGGCGCATGTGAGGGTGCAGCCCCTGCGAGAGGATGTTATCATCGTCGGAAATTCAGGCCCGACCACAACGTCGGGCCGCTCAACAGGCGAGGGCAAGGCTGGGATGGAATTGGACGAACGGCGTCGCGAGTCGGTCGCGGTCTCCTCGTGGGCCGTGCGAAACGAAGCAGCGGCCGCCGTCGACGCCGGACTGAAGGCGGCGGCAGGAACGGCAACGTCGGCGCTGCTGCTGCCGCTTGTCGTCGCCGGCTCGGCTCTCCTTTATGCGCTGAAGGGGGGCATGCCGCGGATCAGCGGCCGCGTCGGCGGCTCCGAGAAGGCGGCAATGCGCCGCGCGCTGCGCAGCCGGCTCGCCGCCCTCGTCTCCGCCGGAACCGCCTTCCGGCTGTCATCGGTGCTGTCCTTTGCCTGGCAACGGGTCCACGTCGTCGGCGCCATGGAAGATGCGCGCAGAGCGTTCCCTCACCTTGATGCAGCGACGGCGCGCCGCCTCGGCAGCGAGCGCTCGGATGTGCTGGTGATCGTGCGCGCGCCGGACGACCTGGTCCGCATCGACCTCGGGCCCGACTACAGCCTCGTGTCCGCCGATCCTGCAGGTCTCGCCGGCCCCGACATCCTCGTCTCGACGATCCGGATCGCCGGCGTCCGCCACCTTCGCCTGGCATCCACCACGGAGCCGCCCGCGACCTGAGCCGGCCGCCGCCGAGGCGCCGTCGTCGCACGCCGACAGCGGTCGGCACGCTCGACACCATCGTGTCCGGCGGATGCAGGATCCTGGTGAAGGGAAATGGGTGCGCCTACCGCCTGCGCCTCGAACAATGGCTGAGAAAGCGGGCGTCTCGGACGCGGAGCGGCTGGAGTTCGGCAACCCTTGACGCCATCATCGGCTGCGTGGAAGCCGGCCCGGGCTTCACGATGCTGCCCCGCAGCATCCTCGCAGGAGGCGAGCGGCAGGGCCGGATCCGTCTCCACCCGCTGCCCGGCCGGGACGCGCATGTCGAGACCATCTTCGTCAGGCGCAGCGACATCTTTGAATTCGCAGCCTTGCGCGCCTGATAGCTCCGATCTGGAACCTTCGTTTGATCGGATGGAGAGCGGCCGCGATCATGGAGCGGAAACGCGAGCGGCGGCAGCCCACGCCCGCGTGCCGAAACGAGTTCCAGGAGGTTTATCGTGAACGCCATGATCGACCGTGCCGAAGCTTTCGCCAGCCGGATCGGCATTCGCATTCCCATCCTGCTGGCGCCGATGGCGGGTGCCTGTCCGCCTTCCCTGTCGATCGCTGTTGCGGACGGCGGCGGTCTCGGGGCTGCGGCGCCACCCTCATGCGGCCGGACGAGATCCTCGCCTGGGCCGCGGAGGTCCGGGCGAACAGCAACGGCGCCTTTCAGCTCAATCTTTGGACGCCCGATCCTGCACCTCATCGTGATCCGGATCAGGAAGCGCGCGTCCGGTCGTTTCTCGCGCACTGGGGCCCGCCGGTGCCGCCTGAAGCCGGCGATGCGACGCCGCCCGACTTCGCCGCCCAATGCGAGGCGATGCTGGCCGCACGCCCTCCGATCGTCTCGTCGATCATGGGCCTCTATCCGCCGGAGTTCGTGGCGCGGCTGAAGGCCCACGGCATCGCTTGGTTCGCCACCGCCACCACGGTTGCGGAGGCACGCACCGCGGAAGCGGCGGGTGCGGACGCCATCATTGCGCAAGGGGCGGAAGCGGGCGGCCACAGAGGTGCGTTCGATGCCGACGAAGCCCTTCGCCGGCAGGTCGGCCTGTTCTCGCTCTTGCCGGCGGTGGTCGATGCGGTGAGCGTACCCGTGATCGCCGCCGGCGGGATCGCCGATGCGCGTATGATCGCCGCCGCCCTCATTCTTGGCGCCTGTGCCGTGCAGATCGGAACGGGTTTTTTGCGCTGTCCGGAGGCGAAGATCCACCCAGCCTGGGCGGACGCGCTGGCAGCCACCCGTCCCGAGGACACCCTCGTCATCCGCGTTTTCAGTGGCCGCGCCGGACGAAGCATCGCCACCAACTACGTTCGCGCCGCCCTCGCCGCCGATGCCCCCGAGCCCGCCCCCTACCCTGTACAGCGAGGGTTGACGGCGGCAATGCGGGCCGCCGCGCAAAAGGAGGGCGATGTTCATCGGATGCAGGCCTGGGCCGGGCAATCGGCCGCTCTGGCGCGCGCCGAGCCGGCAGCGGACCTGGTCCGCGCCTTATGGGCCGGAGCCGAGGGTCTCCTGCGGTAGTGCCGCCATCATGCTGCGATGACGGCCGATCAGCGACCGGTCATTTGCTCCAGGCTTTCGGGGTAGCGAGCCCCCTGCACCGTGATCTTCGAGGCGGCGCTATCGATCTCGCGGAGATCGTCGGCCGTAAGGTCGATGGCTGCCGCGCCGATGTTCTCCTCCAGACGATGCAGCTTCGTCGTGCCCGGGATGGGAACGATCCACGGCTTCTGGGCGAGCAGCCAAGCGAGCGCGATCTGAGCAGGTGTCGCCTTCTTGCGTTCCGCGATCTTGCCAAGAAGGTCGACCAGGGCCTGGTTTGCTTTCCGAGCCTCCGGCGTAAAACGAGGGAGCGATGTTGCGGAAGTCGGAGCTGTCGAAGGTCGTCGTTCTCGTCGATCTTTCCGGTAAGGAAGCCCCTGCCCAGCGGACTATAGGGAACGAAGCCGATTCCGAGTTCCTCGAGAGTCGGCAGCACTTCCGCTTCAGGGCGTCTCGACCACAGCGAGTATTCGCTCTGGACTGCAGTGACCGGCTGGACGGCGTGGGCGCGACGGATCGTCTGCACGCCTGCTTCAGAAAGGCCGAAGTGCTTGACCTTGCCTTGCCTGGATCAGGTCCTTCACCGCTCCCGCCACGTCTTCGATCGGCACCTCCGGGTCAACGCGGTGTTGATAGAACAGATCGATGGACATCGACCCTGAGCCGCTTGAGCGAGCCCTCGGCGACCTGCTTGATGTGCTCCGGCCGACTATTCAGGCCCGGCGAACCCCGCATTCCCCGGATCAAGCTGGGGATCGAGGTTGAACCCGAACTTGGTGGCGATGACCACTTGCCCACGGAAAGGAGCAAGGGCTTCGCCCACGAGTTCTTCGTTGGTGAACGGGCCGTACACTTCGGCGGTGTCGAAGAAGGTGACGCCGCGTTCCACGGCTGAGCGGAGAAGAGAGATCATCTCCTGCTTGTCGGCAGGCGGGCCGTAGGAAAAGCTCATTCCCATGCAGCCGAGCCCGATGGCCGAGACTTCCAGATTGCTGCTTCCAAGTTTGCGCTTCTGCATCTGAACTCCTGCAGGCTGCCATCGGCTACGACGCCAGCCTTCTAAAGCTTTCCGTGACCCCTGTTGCTCCAGCTACAGCGCGATGTAGCGGCGCAGCGCGTCCACCTCCGCCTGCGCCTCCTCGATGCGGTTCTTCACCACGTCGCCGATCGAGATCATGCCGACGAGCCGGCCGTCGTCGACCACGGGCACGTGGCGGAAGCGGTTCGACGTCATCAGCCCCTCGATCGCCGCCACCGGATCCTTCGACGAGCACGTGATCACCGGTGACGTCATCAGCTCGCCGACGGTCTTTTCCAGGATCATCTTGCCGTGGCGCGGCAGCCCCCGAACGAGGTCGCGCTCGGAGAGGATGCCGGCGATCCCGCCGTCGGCGTCGACGACGAGAACGGCGCCGATGCGATTGGCGCACATCAGGCCCACCGCGTCGGCGACCGGCTCGTCCGCTTTGATGGAGATGATCGCGTTCCCTTTGTCGCAGGATATCGGATACGTACATTTTCTTCCTCCCCGTCTTGCCGCCTTAAAGACCGATACGTGTCTCTTCGATCAGCCCATCAACCACGGCGTGCAACGCCGCGCTCTCGGATGCGCCGGCGTCCCCCGCCTCCCGATGGCGGCGCGCTGCCGGTGGGCACTCGTTCCGCGCTCCACGATCGGCCGGCAATGCAGGATTTGCGGCGCACAATCGAGTGCATCCGCGTCTTCGCCGACGAGCGCGAGCAACTCGTCGATCAATCGGCGAAGGATACGACCGAACCCTTGCCGAAGTCGATGAGGCCGCCGTCGATCCCGTACCGCTTCGCCCGCCAGCGGTTCTCCTCGACAGCATCCGGTCTACGCGCGCCAGCGCTGGTTCTCCGCCGCAGCCGGTAGAGCATGTGGAGGATGCACTGGTAGAGCGCGGCGATGGCGACGGCGTCGGCGAGCGGCGTACAGATTCGGTGATCCGCATTTCCAGCGTCGGAAACCGGTAGCTCGGCCGGATGTCCCACCACAGCATGGTCGCATCCTCGAACACGCCGGCGGGGACCAGAACATCGACATGGCGGTGGTACTCGCCCCACGACTTGAAGCTGGGAGGGCAAACCGGTGCGCGGCAGTTCGTCAAAGACGCTGAGCCGGTAGCTCTTCAGGCCGAATCCTCGCCCAGCCAGAAAGGCGACGAGGTCGACAGCGCAAGCAGGTGCGGCAGGAAGTAGCTGCCTGGTTCATCAGGTCGATGCGCAGCTCGTCATCGTCGATGCCGATGTGCACGTGCATGCCGCAGATGAGCAACCGCCGCGCCACCGCCTGCATGGCCCGGGCGAGCGTATGGTAGCGGGCCTTGTCGGTATGCTGCTGCGCCCGCCATTCGGAAAACGGATGGGTGGATGCGGCGATCGGGGCGAGTCCGAATGGCCGGCGACTTCGGCGACCGCGCTCCGCAGCCAGGCGAGCGCTCGGCCCGCCTCCTGGGCGATGCGGCAAACAGGGGTGCCGACCTCGATCTGCGAGACGAGGAATTCGGGGCGACCAGGTCCGCTAGCCGTTCTTCGCAGGCGGCGAGCAGGCCGTGCGGCGGATCGCTGACGACTTCGCGGGTGTCCGGGTCGACAAGGATATATTCCTCTTCGATGCCGATGGTGAAGTCGGCCGGCTCCACATCCGCCATCCCCGATCTGGTGCAGGTTGCCCATGCCCAGAATCGCGGACCCAGGGCATCGGCAGAAGGTCTCGCCCAGGGGGCGAAGTTGCCGGCCGTCCTCGCAATGGTCCTGGCGGACCTCAACGGCGGCGTTGGCGAGCCCGGCGGCGCCGGCGTGGAGATCCAAGGTGTAGGCGATATCGGCCCCGAATAAGGTTCGTTGTCGCCGATCAGCAATCCCGGGTGCCGGCGCAGCAAATTGATCAGCGGTACCGCCAGCCGCGGGTCACGGTTCCACAGGACGCCCGCGTCCCAGAACCGGTCCTCGCCGCCCAGCGACGGCGTGAACGTATGGACCGAAAATAGCAGCGGCTCCGGCCCGAGGCGCCTAAGGCGGGCGAAGCCGGCTCGACCGCGTGTGGTACGGCCAGAGAAAGGCCTCCGCCCTTGGCGCCTCGCGCCCCGGCGCTGAGCGCGGTCGCCGGAAATGACGGTGCCGTCGCTGACCGCAAGAATTGACTGCGGATCACCCGGCGGCCGATTGAGTCGATGACGAGGCGCGAATAGTCGGCGAAGACGGCCGTGCAGCCAAGCCGGCGGGCGAGCCCCCGGGTGAGGTCCGCGGCGCCGATATCGGAGCCGATGTGCCGACCGAATCCGCGGGCGGAGCCCGAGGCGGCCGAGCAGGGGGGAATGGCGCGGCTGGCGTGGTCGCAGACGAGCAGCAGCGGCGTCGTTGCATCTTCGTTGACGAGGCGGAAGGGCGGCGGATTCTCGGCCCCGAGAAGCGGCGTGGCTTCGCCGGGGCGTACCCCTGTATCGCTATTACCGCGGCGGGATCAGGATCGGCGGCCGTTGGGGGGTCTGATCGTAATTGGTGCGCCGGCGGGTCGGCCGGAAGCGACGGGAGCGCCTCGTTCCGGCGGGGCCAGGAGCGGTCACCTTGCAGGCAGCGGCGTCGGCGGGACGGAAGCCGGGCGCCGGACCGGGGCAGCAGTGGGTGTCGGGACGGCAGTCAAGCAAGGTGCCTCTGGCGGTCGCGTCCAATCCCCGATATTAGCCCGGCATGTCCCGCTTGCGAAGCGTCGCCGCACCGTCGATACCGCCTCCGGCCGTCGCCGGCGCCGGGCAGGCATCTGGCCGGCGGGCGGAACGGTTGGCGATGTCCGCCCTGTTCACCGGTGCTACAGCCATCGCTTTTGCACCGATCTTTGTCCGGCTGAGCGAGGTCGGGCCCATCGCCACCGGTTTCTACCGGCTGGCGCTGGCGCTGCCGGTGCTCTGGCTGTGGCAGCAGGCGACCGAACGCCGCCGCCGTGAGGCCGTTAGGCAGGCTGACCCGGTGGCCGCCACCGCCGCGACCCGCGGGCTGATCATTGCCGGCCTTTGTTTCGCCGGCGACCTCGCGCTCTGGCACTGGAGCCTGCGGTTTACCTCGGTCGCCAACGCCACCTTGTTCCCGAACCTGGCACCGGTGTTCGTCACCCTCCTCGGCTGGCTTCTCTGGCGGCGAGCGGGTGCGCCCGCTGTTCCTCGTCGGCATGTGCGTGGCCATCGCCGGCGCCGGTCTGTTGATGGGGGAGAGCGTCCGGCTGAGCGAGGC
>CAWAGY010000030.1:0-45562 GCA_963781645.1 uncultured Alphaproteobacteria bacterium
TAGGCGGCCCGGCGAGCCCGGCATTTCGGCTTTCGCCGGCGGTTGCGTCTATGTTACCGTGCCCGGCCGTCCAGGCAAACGCGGCGCCGGAGGCCGGGCGGCGGACCGCATAAGAACGAAAACCCCCGGGTAATTGCCCTTATCGGTTAGTGGAGGCAGCGGATCATGTTGCACGGGAAAGTCCTGGTCGCCCAAGGCGGCGGGCCGACCGCGGTAATCAACGAGTCGATGGTCGGCACCGTCATCGAGTCCCGGAAAATTCCAGCGGTCGATCGCGTCTACGGCGCCTATCACGGCGTCCGCGGCATCATCAACGAGGAATTCCTCGATCTGACCCGCGAGACGACGCACAACCTGGAAATGGTCGGCAACACACCGACCTCGGCGCTCGGCTCGACCCGCGACAAGCCGGACGAGAAATACTGTACCGAGATCTTCAAGGTGCTGCGGGCACACGGGATCGAGACGTTCTTCTACATCGGCGGCAACAACTCCTCGGATACCGCGCGCATCCTCCGCGACCAGGCACGCGCTGCCGACTATCCGTTGACGTGCGTCCACGTGCCGAAGACGATCGACAACGACCTGGTGATCAACGACCACACGCCCGGGCTTTCCCTCGGCGGCGCGGTTCGTGGCGCTGGCCTTCGCCGGCGCCAATCTCGATAACCGGGCGCTGCCCGGGCGTTTACGTCGCCGTCGTCATGGGCCGCCATGCGGGCTTTCTGACCGCCGCTTCCGCCCTGGGGCGCAAGTACGAGGATGATGGTCCGCACCTGATCTACGTGCCGGAGCGGCCGTTCAGCCTCGAACAGTTCGCCACGGACGTCCGTGAGGTCTACGCCAAGTACGGCCGCTGCATCGTCGCCGCATCGGAGGGCATTCACGACGAATCCGGCGAGCCGATCGCGGCGAAACTGGCGAAGCAGGTGGAACGCGACGCCCACGGCAACGTCCAGCTTTCCGGCAGCGGCGCGCTGGCCGATCTCTTGACCGACTACATCAAGTCCAACACCAACATTACCCGCGTCCGCGGCGATACGTTCGGCTATCTGCAACGCTCATTCCTCGGTTGCGTCTCCGACGTCGATCAGCGGGAGGCCCGCGAGGTCGGCGAGAAGGCGGTCCAGTACGCCCACTACGGCGACCACGACGGCAACCACTCGGGCTCGGTGACCATCCATCGCACCGGTTTCTATTCGGTCGATTATCACCTAACCCCGCTGGAGGACATCGCCGCCAAGACCAAGGTGATGCCGGACGAGTTCATCGCCGACAACAACCACGACGTCACCGAGCATTTCCTTTTCTATCTGCGGCCGCTGCTCGGATCAGGCATGCCGGAGGTTTCGCGGCTCCGCCTGAACAAGGTGCCGAAGATTCTCAAGGGCTGATCGACCCTCGCTGATCCACGGTCGCTGATCCATCGTCCGCCGCCTTCACGACAGGCATCGCCGCATCGTCGATGGCGAGGAAGGTGGCACCGTCGCGGCGGCGGCGGATGCGGCCGGCAAGATGCACCGCCGCGCCGTCGAGGGTGGTGAGCGCCTTGCCCAAGGGGGTGCCGACGGCGCGGAACAGCATGCCGCTCAGCCGCGCGCCCCGCTGATCGACGATCCGGCAGTTGAGGTGCTGGCCGGCGAGCGCTTCCCGCCCATTCCAGTCGCGACGCCTCGACGGCGAACAGCGGCTCCGGATTGCCGGCGCCGAATGGCGCCAGCCGGTCGAGGCTCGCCGCCAAGACCGCGATGCCGAGGCCGGCGAGACCGAGGCTGGCGGCGATACGCAGAGTGGGCGACGCCCCCGCACCGGCCGCCCGCTGCGCCGCCACGGCAAGTCGGAGGAACCGCTCGACCTCGGCGAGCCGCCGGGTCTCGACCGTAAAACCGCCGGCCATGGCATGGCCGCCGCCCTTCAGCAACAGTCCTGCCGCCTGAGCGCGTCGCGGATCGCCCGGCCCAGGTCCAGCCCGGCGACCGAGCGGCATGAGGCGACGGCCTCGCCGTCGGCGACGGCGACGACGACCGCCGGCTTGTGAAACCGCTCGACGAGGCGGCTGGCAACGATGCCGACGACGCCCGGATGCCAGTCGCCGCCGGCCACCCAAACGAGATGCGCTCCGTCGCCGTCGGCCGCCGGCGTCTGCTGCAGTGCGCGTTCCAGCACGCCCGCCTCGATGTGCTGCCGCTGCCGGTTGAGCGCATCCAGGCGGGCCGCGAGCCCGGCGGCCTCGGCCGGATCGTCGCAGGCGAGGAGGCGCGCCCCGAGATCGGCCTCCCCCACCCGGCCGCCGGCATTGATGCGCGGACCGATGGCGAAGCCGAGATCATGGACCAGGGGAGGGCCGCGCACGCCGGCGACGGCGGCGACCGCCGCGAGTCCGGCATTATTTCCGGCGGCGGCGATCTTCAGTCCCTGGATGACGAACGCCCGATTGAGGCCGGTGAGCGGCACCATGTCGCAGACGGTGCCGAGCGCCACCAGGTCGAGCCAGCGGCGCAGGTCCGGCTCCGGCCGCGCCGCATACCAGCCGCGGCGGCGCAACGCCCTATTGACGGCGACGGCGACGAGGAAGGCGACACCGACGGCGGCGAGGTGGCCGAGCCCGGAGTCGATCATCCGGGCGGTTCGGGTTGACGACGGCGATCGCCGGCGGCGGGACCGCCGGAGCCTGGTGGTGATCGACGACGATAACGTCGAGCCCGGCGGCGGCGGCGGCGGCGATCGGGCTCGTGCGCCGCGGTGCCGCAGTCGACGGTGACGACGAGCGCCACGCCATCCTGCCGCAACCGCAGGAACGCCGAGGCGCTCGGTCCGTAGCCCTCGCGCCGGCGATCGGGAACATAGACGGCCGGCATGGCAGCCGACGGCGGCGAGAAAACGGCGGAGCAGCGCCGCCGAGGTCGCACCGTCGACGTCGTAATCGGCGAACACGGTGATCCGCTCGCCTTCAACGACGGCGTCGCAGAGGCGCTCGGGCGGCGCGGTCCATGTCGACGAGCGACGACGGGTCGGGAAGCAGCGCACGCAACGTCGGTGCCAGATAGTCGGGCACCTCCGCATGGCCGATGCCACGCTCGGCGAGCACGCGACAGACCATCTCCGGCAGCGCGTGCGCCGCGTGGAGCCGGCCGATCAGCGCTTCGTCGGCGGCGACGGCGAGCCATCGGCGGCCGGTCAGCGACCGCTCGACGCCGAGGAACGCCGGCTCAGAACGGCTCAATCCGGATCATCCGCGGCGGTTCGACCGAACTCGGCAGCGCCGCAATGCGGTCGAGCGAGGCGACCAGCGCCGCCTCCTCGGTATCGTGCAGGGTCATCACCACCGGCACCGGCTCGCCCGGCGCCCGCACCCGCTGCAGCACCGATTCCATGGAGACCGCGTGGTCGCGGAGGATCGAAGCGATATCGGCGAACACGCCCGGCCGGTCGAGGACCATCAGCCGGACATAGCAGGCGCCGCGATGCCGTGCCATCGGATGCGGCGGGAAGGCACTCCAGGCGCTCGGCGGGAAGCCGAACGTCGCGCCGATCCGGCCGCAGGCGATATCGGCGAGATCGGCGACGACGGCGGATGCGGTCGGCCGATCGCCGGCGCCGCGCCCTTCCTGGACGACGGTATCGACGAAATCGCCGTCGATAACCACCGCGTTGAACACGCCATCGACATGGGCGATCGGCGCGCCGAGCGGAACCATGCAGGGATGCACCCGACGTTCGACGCCGTCGCCGGTCAGCTTGGCGATGCCGAGAAGCTTGATCCGGTAACCCAGTTCCTCGGCGAAGCCGATGTCGACGGCGGAGACGTGGCGAATGCCCTCGACGTGCACGGCGGCGAGATCGAGGGTGCAGCCGAAGGCGACCGTGGCGAGGATGGCGAGCTTATGGGCGGTATCGATGCCGTCGACGTCGAGGGACGGATCGGCCTCGGCGTATCCCAGCGCCTGCGCCTCGGCGAGGACGGCCGCGAATTCCCGGCCGGTCTCGCGCATCTGCGTCAGGATGTAGTTGCAGGTGCCGTTGAGGATGCCGTAGACGCGGCCGGCGCCGATTGCCGATAAGCCCTTCGCGCAGGCTCTTCAGGATCGGGATGCCGCCGGCGACCGCCGCTTCGCAGGCCGAGCGCCACGCCCTTCGCTTCGGCCGCCCGGGCGAGGTCCATGCCGTGATGGGCGATCAGCGCCTTGTTGGCGGTGACGACGTGGCGGCCGTCGGGCGATGGCCGCCTCGCACAGCGAGCGAGCGATCCCTCATGGCCGCCGATCAGTTCGACGATGACGTCGGCATCGGCTTCGCGCGCCATCGCCAGCGGATCGTCGAACCAGCGATAGCCGTCGACGGGAAAGTCGCGGTCGCGGTGATCGCGGTCGGCGACGGCGGTGATCACGATCGGACGGCCGAGGCGTCGGGCGAGCAGATCGCCGTTCGCCTGCAAGCAACTTGACGGTGCCGCCGCCGACGGTGCCGAGGCCGGCGATCGCCACCTTCAAGCGCATCTGCCACCTTCGCTCTCCCGCGCGCTATTCTGCGACCGAGAGACGCTTTTCGGTCAGTTCGACGACGTTGTGGTAGCGGCTGAGGAAGGTCTTCAGGTTGCGCACCGCCTGGCGGATGCGATGGCGGTTCTCGACCAGGGCGAAGCGGACAAACCCGTCGCCGTGCTCGCCGAACCCGAGGCCCGGCGACACCGCGACCTTCGCCTCGCGCATGACCAGCTTGGCGAACTCGAGCGAGCCGAGATGGCGAAAGGCGGGCGGGATCGGCGCCCAGGCGAACATCGTCGCCGGCGGCGCCGGCACCTCCCAGCCGGCCGCGGCGAGGCCCGAGATCAGAACGTCGCGGCGCTGCCTGATAGCGCTCGCGCATCTCGACGACGCAGTCCTGCGGGCCGTTGAGGCCGGCGGCGGCGGCGACCTGAACCGGCGTGAAGGCGCCGTAGTCAAGATAGGACTTCACCCGCGCCAGCGCCGCGATCAGCTTGGCGTTGCCGCAGGCGAAGCCGATCCGCCAGCCGGGCATCGAGTAGGTTTTGCTCATCGAGGTGAACTCGACGGCGAGGTCCTTGGCGCCGGGGATCTGCAGGATCGACGGCGGCGGATTGTTGTCGAAATAAATCTCGGCGTAGGCCACGTCGGAGAGGATGTAGATGCCGTGGTGCCGGCAGAAGTCGACCACCTGGCCGTAAAAATCGAAGCTGGCGATCTCTGCCGTCGGGTTGTTGGGGTAGTTGAGGACCACCGCCACCGGCTTCGGCACGCTGTGCTGAACGGCGCGGGCAAGGGCGGCGAGAAAGTCGGCGCCGGGCGTGACCGGCACGTTGCGGACGGCGGCACCGGCGATGATGAAGCCGAATTGGTGGATCGGATAGCTCGGGATTGGGAACGAGGATGACGTCGCCCGGACTGGAGATCGCCGAGGCCAGGTTGGCGAGCCCCTCCTTCGAGCCGAGCGTAACCACCGCCTCCGTCTCCGGATCGATGGCGACGTTGAACCGGCGTTCGTAATACGCCGCAAGCGCGCGCCGCAAGCCCTTGATGCCGCGCGATTCCGAATAGCGGTGGGTGCGCGGGTCCTGAACCGTCTCGGTCAGCTTGGCGACGATGTGCGGCGGCGTCGGGAAGTCCGGGTTGCCCATGCCGAAGTCGATGATGTCGTCGCCACAGGCACGGGCGCGCGCCTTCATGGCGTTGACTTCGGCGAACACGTATGGCGGCAGCCGCCGGATCTTGAAGAACTCGCTGTCCATGGGGAACTCCAACACGGATCGCCTGCGCCGCATGCGACCACGCCCGGCCGGCAAGACAAGAATCCTTCAGCGAGGCAGGCTCTGTTCACGATCCGCTAATCTAACGTCGGTCGGCAAGTCAACGTAAATCTCGACCCGACGGTTGCCCGCCTCGCCGACGGCGTCGCCCTCGACAAATGCCGGCTCGTCGGCGCCCTTGCCGACACGCTCATGATTTTCTCCGGAAACCCCGAAGGCGGCGAGCTTTTTCGCCACCGCATCTGCGCGAGCGAGCGCAACCGATCGATTCGCCCGCGTCAAGACGCTGCGGGTCGTCCTCCGACGCGCCGGCGGCGCTGGCGTGACCGACGACGACGATCGTGCCCTGAAACGGCGTTGGAAAACGGCGCGGCCTCGATGATCGCGCGCTCACGCCCACCGATCCGGCTGGAGGCGTGCGGAAAATACAAGGTGGCAACGTGAACGCGGCGGGGCTCGACGCACCGGCCACCGTTGCCTCGCCGGCGGCGCGTCTGCGGCACGCGCCGCCGCTCGGCGCCGACGGCATCTTCTTCGCGCTCCGTCGGCCGACGGTTCTGCCGAGGCCTGTTCGGTGGACGGATCCGCCGGCGGGAACCGCGTCCCCTTCTGCCGGCGCGTCGACGGCCGGGCCTTGCGACCGGACACCGTTTCCATCGCGACGGGCCGCCCCGGACGGCAGCAGATAAATCTCGGCGCGGCGGTTGCCGGCGGCGCCGACGGCGTCGATTTCGGCGTAAAGCGGTTCGCGTCGCCACGACCTTCGGCGGTAATGGCGGTCCGCGGCAGGCCAAGAGCGACGAGCGCATCGGCGACGGCGGTTGCCCGCCGCTCGGCGATCAGCCAATTGACCCGCCGCGCCGCCGCGCCTTTGCGCGCGCCGCGGTCGGCGTGACCGACGACTTCGATCCTGCCACCCTGACGTGCGCGCAAGAGCGGCGATGGCACGGAGTATAATGTAATCTTCCCGTGCCAGCGATGCCGAACCTCGGGCAAATTGCAGGTTGCGACATGCCGGCGTATGCCGCCGATGCTTGCCCCCAATCGCGGTCGAGGCGCCCCGCCCCGATCCGTGCGCGGACCGGAGAAACGGGTAAATGCGAGGAATTGGCCGACGTGGGGAATATTGAGGGAGCCGGGCCCTGTCCTCGACGCCGACAAGCGTCTCGGGAGGCTTTGATCTGTTCGGGGCGGAAGCGAGGGTGCGGCCGACATCGCCTGCGGGCGAGACCCGATCGGCGATAGCCTATCGGGGGCGCCTGCGATGATGCTGTCGGCATGAATATCGGCCGGCGGCGCTAAAAGCGGCATGGCTTCGAGGCATCTGGGCGGGTGCGGCGCAGCCGGCGGCGGCAAAGAGGCCGGCAAACGCGATCAGGATCGGCAGCGAATCGGGATCGATCGGGACCGCGCACATGCATCACTCGCCTCTCTCGGCTCCCTCGCTGTCGTGCCGGCGCGGACCTGCGGCCGATGGGTCCTCGCAAGAAGCCGGGCCTCGTGCGCAAAGATTGCCAGCCGATGCGGTTAAAAGAACCTCAACAGAGAACCGCCCAATGGGTTATTCTCATGGCGGCGGTCGCAACCGGCCGGACATCGGTGCGACCGGGACCCAAAAAGGGCCGCGCAGACACTCGAGGGAAGCGCAATGGACGATCCGTCAGGCGCGGAGTCGAAGCCCTTTCGACCTGCTGAATCTGCCTTTGTCCTTCGCCGGCATCGCCGACCGCAGCCGCCGGCTGCTTATTGACTGGCTTACCCGCAACAATTTCAGCCGTCACCCAGGCGGCCGACCGCCGACCCGCTCGATATCGCCTCCAGTTTCCTCGACCTGACGTCGAGAATGATGACCGATCCGGCGAAGCTGATGAAAGCCCAGATGTCGCTGTGGCAGGACTATCTGGAGCTGTGGCAGAACACCACCAGCCGGATGCTCGGTCGGCAGATAGCGCCCGCGCCGCGCCGGTGATGAGCGGCACCGATCCCCGCTTTCGCGACGAGATCTGGGAAGAAAACAATATCTTCAACTACATCAAGCAGTCGTATCTGTTGACGGCGCGGTGGCTGGAGTGGATGGTGCGCGACGTCAACGGGATGGACCCGCGCACTCGCGAAACCGTGCAGTTTTACACCCGGCAATTCATCAGCGCGCTGTCACCGACGAATTTCGCGCTTGACCAACCCGGAAGTGATCCGCGCGACGATCGAGACGCGCGGCGAGAACCTGCTAAACGGCTTGAGCAACTTGCTGCACGACCTTGAATCGATGCAAGAAGTGATCTGGGGGAGCGGCACTCGGACCGGCCGATTCGAAATCGCAAAGACAATCGCGACGACGCCCGGCAAGTCGTCTTCCGCAATGCGTTGATGGAGGTGATCCGCTACGCGCCGACGACGAGGACGGTTTGGAAGCGTCCGCATCCTCTTCGTCCCCGCGTGGATTAACAAGTATTACCTGTTTGATCTCGATACCCGGAACTCGCTGGTTGCCTGGGCGATCGGCGAGGGCCATACGGTGTTCATGATCTCGTGGGTTAATCCCGACGAGGACCACGCGACGGCGAGGCTTCGAGGACTACGTCCTGGACGGCACGTTGCAGGCGATCGACGTCGTCGAGCGGACGACGGGCGAGTCGGAGATCAATGCAGTGGGCTATTGCATCGGTGGGACCCTCCTCGCCGCGACCCTCGCCTACCTTGCCAATAAAGGCGACGCGCGCGTCAAGACCGCAACCTTTATGACGACGATGCTGGATTTTTCGCAGCCGGGCGACCTTGGTATGTTCGTCGACGAGGCGACACTCGCCTTTCTGGAGCAGGAGCACGAGCGGTGCAGCCGCTGATGATGCCGCCGAATCGCGCCATTGTATAATATTTTGCGCGAGCAGGACCTGATCTGGTCGTTCGTCGTCAACAACTACCTGCTCGGCCGCAATTCGTTTCCTTCCGATCTTCTGCATTGGAACGCCGACGCGACGCGGATGCCGATGGCGATGCACAGCTATTACCTCCGCAACTTCTATCAGAAGAACAAACTGGTCGAGCCCGGTGGAATCAGCATCGGCGGCGAGGCGATCGACCTCAGGCGTATCCGCATCCCCAGCTATTTCCTTGCCGCCCGCGAGGACCACATCGCGCCGTGGAAATCGATCTATAAGGCGACACAGATTCTGGGCGGACCGACCGTTTCACCCTAACCGCGTCCGGCCACGTCGCCGGCATCGTCAACCCGCCGAGCGCCCGCAAGTACTGCTACTGGACCAATCAACGCGCCCCGGCCAATCCCGACGAATGGCTGGCGACGGCGGCGCAGACGGAAGGCTCCTGGTGGCCGGACTGGCACGCGTGGCTGAGCAGCACGAGCGCCGAGCCCGGGTACCGGCGCTCCGCCGGGCGCGGCTCGGATGCCTTCGATCGACGACGCGCCGGGTCGAGTACGTGAGACTGCGCGCCTGATTTTCCGCGGCACATTGCTAAACGTAATGTGCATTCCGCACTTTAGTGACGATCCGCCATTGCACGGGATCAGGCGAGTTCGCCGACGCGGCCGAGCAGGGTCTCCGCCGCGGTAACCGGATCAAGGTCGCGGCCGACCACCCGATCGACAAGATCGTCGAACAGCCCGCGGCTCCGCCGCAGCAAGCGATCGCGGATCAAATCTTCGGCTGCTTTCAAAATGCGCATTTCTAGGATCCGCCGCTGCCTCTCTGCTCGCTCGCCTGAATTAGGTCAGGTGACGGCCGTGCGCGTCTATGGCCTGGACGAGATCGTCGATCCCTTCGCGATTTTGCGCGCTCGTGGCTACGACCGGCACCACCCAAGACGTAGGCTCGCGACCGAGCGCGCCCAGCCGCACCATCGTCTTCAGATTGGCGACGGTCTCCGGCGCGTCGGCGCGATCGCACTTGGAGACGGCATGGATATCGGCGATTTCAAGGACGCCGGCTTTGATAGCCTGGATCTGATCGCCGAGGCCCGGCGCCGAGACGACGATCACGGTGTGGGACGCCTGAACGATGTCGACCTCGTCCTGGCCGACGCCGACGGTCTCGATGAGGATCGTATCGAAGCCGCCGGCGTCGAGGACATCGACGACCTCATGGGTGGCGCGGGCAAGGCCCCCGAGACGCCCCTCGCGTCGCCAGGCTGCGGATGAAGATACCGGGATCACCGGTCAAGTCCAGCATGCGGATGCGGTCGCCGAGGATGGCACCGCCGGAGAACGGGCTAGGAGGGATCGACGGCGACGATGCCGACGGTGTGTCCCGGCGAGCGCAGCCGCTGTGCCAATGCCCGCACCATCGTCGATTTACCGGAGCCGGGCACGCCGGTGAGGCCGACGATGTGGGCTCGCCCGGCCGCCCGGTGAATCTGCGCGAGCAGGGCCCGGCTGCTGCGACGAGGAAGCGCCTTCGGCAATGGACATGGCGCGGGCAATCGCCTTACGCCGGCCGGCCAGAACATCCTCGACGAGCTGGGCGTGCGCCTTGCCGTCGCCGCGCGCCGACGGTTCAGGCATCGTCGCCGGCCGCGCGCGTTAATGCTCGCCGAGGTAATCGGCCGCAAGGTCGACATAGCGCGGCGTCAGCTTGCGCATCAGCGCCCGATCCGCCTCGCCCAGATCCCGGACATACTTGGCCGGCTGTCCCGCCCAGAGCTGTCCTCGAGCGACGCGTTTGCCCGGGGTGAGCAGCGCCCCCGCGGCAAGCATACCGCCCGTCTCGACGACGCACTCGTCCATCACCGTTGCCCGCATCCCGATGAAGGCGCCGTCTTCCAGGGTACACGCGTGCAGAAGCGCCATGTGACCGATGGTGATGTCGCAGCCGATGTACGTACCGACGGTATCCTTGGCTACGTGAACAACGCTGCCGTCTTGGATGTTGGTCCGCGCGCCGATGCGGATCGCGTTCACGTCGCCGCGCAGGATGCAGCCGAACCAGACGCTGGCGTCGTCATCGATGACGACGTCGCCGATAATGATCGGCGGTCGGCGCAATAAACACCCGATCCCCCACCTTGGGAAACTTGCCTTTATATGACATAAGGTTAGGGGATAGTTCCGAGGTTTTGGATGTCGCCATTGCCATTCTTCCGGCTATCGCCATTCTTCCGGGCCGCGATGGGCGGCTGCCACCTAGCCTCGGCCAGGGTTAGTCGGTGCCGACCGGCGAGACAAGGGAATATGGCGGAGACGTGGCCTGAGGCCCATAGGAACAGGCGCGCCGCGGGGAAGAGCCGCAGTCAGCGGATGAGCCGGCTGAGCGGGCGGAACTCCGGTCGGTCGGCGCGCTCCAGCCACTCGAAAACCACCATCTCGGTCGAGACGATGCGGGCGCCGGCGGCGGCCATCCGGCTCAGCGCCAGCGCGTGGTCCGCCGGCGACGCGCGCAGCGATCGCGTCCGCAACAACAAAGACCTCGAAGCGGTTGACGATGAGGTCAAGCACGGTTTGCAGGACGCAGACGTGCGCCTCCATGCCGGCGACGACCATTTGCGCCCGTCCGAGCCGGCGGATGCGGCCGGCCAGCACGCCGTCCTTCATACATGAGAAGTGAGTCTTGTCGGCGATCTCCTCGCCGTTCAACCGTGCAGCCAGCGCCGGCACCAGCGGTCCGAGCCCCTTCGGATATTGCTGCGAGGCAAGTAGCGGTATCATCAACGACCGGGCGGCGGCGATCAGCGTCGCCGTGCGGGCGATGACCGCTTCGTGATCCTTGGTCGCCGGCGCCAGCCGCTCCTGGATGTCGACGACGAGGAGAGCCGATCGATCTGCCGCAAGCAGCATGTTCAAGCTCCCTTTCAAGGCGGTTTCAGGCGCGCACATCCGCGGCACGAACCAGGATAAATGCAGGCGGGGGCGTCGCCAAGCACGACCCGGCGCCCTCTTTCCCGCTTTGCAGTTGCGAGCGGCATTGCGCTCGCGCACGCGGCTACCTATGATCCGATCGACCCGCGGGCGCTTCGCTCGAACGGGCCGTTTGCTTTTCCCTTTCGTAGCGCGGCTTCATGCTCTTTTCCGACCTGCAACTCAGCGACGATGTCCTGCGTGCAGTCACCGACGCAGGCTACACCCAGCCGACGCCGATCCAGGAACAGGCCATCCCTTACATCCTGATGGGGCGCGATCTGTTAGGCTGCGCTCAGACCGGCACCGGCAAGACCGCGTCGTTCACCCTGCCGATGATCGATATTCTTGCCGCAGGCCGGGCCAAAGCACGGATGCCGCGTTCGCTGATTATCGAGCCGACGCGCGAGCTCGCCGCCCAGGTCGCCGAAGCATTCGATCTTTATGGCAAGTATCACCGACTGACGAAGGCGCTGCTGATCGGCGGTGAATCGATGGCCGACCAGCTCCGTGTGCTCGAGCGCGGCACGGATGTGCTGATCGCAACACCCGGCCGGCTCCTCGACGTCTTCGATCGCGGCAAGCTCCTGCTCAACGACGTGCGCATCCTGGTCATCGACGAGGCCGACCGAATGCTCGATATGGGCTTCATTCCGGATGTCGAACGGATCGTGTCTCTCGTCTCGCGCAACCGGCAAACGCTCTTCTTCTCGGCGACGATGCCGCCGGCGATCCGCCGGCTCGCGGATGCTTTCCTGACCAACCCGAAAGAGATCATCATCGCCCCGCCGGCGACTCCGGCGGCGACGGTCGCGCAATCCTTGATCATCGTCGCCCACGACGATGCCGGCGGCCTGAAGGAAAAGCGCGCTGCCCTGCGCACCCTCATCGATGGCGAAGAGGTAACGAGCGCGCTGATCTTCTGCAATCGCAAGCGCGACGTCGGCGTCGTTCACCGATCGCTCCTCCGTCACGGCTACGACGCCGGCATGCTGCACGGCGATCTCGCACAGGCGACCCGAACCGAGGTGCTGGACCGGTTCAGGCGCGGCGAGACGCGGCTCCTCGTCTGTTCCGACGTCGCTGCGCGCGGTCTCGACATCGAGGCCGTCAGTCATGTCTTCAATTTTGACGTGCCATCGCACGCGGAGGATTACGTTCATCGTATCGGCCGCACCGGGCGCGCCGGCCGCTCCGGCCGCGCGCTCACCGTCGCTGTTCCCGACGACGGCAAAAACATCGTCGCGATCGAAACCCTAATCGGCGGACCGATTCCGCGCCTCGAATTCAACGGCATTTCAACGGCCGATCTTAGTTTGCGCGACGACCGCCGCCGTCGGCGGCGCAACGGTGCTCGCTCCGAGCGCGGCGACCGGAGCCGGCGACCGGAGAAACCGAGATCGCCGGATCGGGTCGTTCAAATCGCCGAGGCCAGGACGTCGCCCAGTGCAGTAACGGAGAAGGCCGCCGGGAAAAACGGCGCTCGGGAGGCGGCTCGGCCGCCGCGCAGTGAATCGCACGCGGCGATCCGCCGGCCGCACCCCGGCCGGTCGGCGCGCGATAACGAAACGACAGTGTTGGGCATGGGGGACCACGTGCCGGCGTTTCTCCTCCGCGAACCCAAGCTCGGCAAGAAGGTCTGAGCGGGCCGGGCGGGCGGTCTTTCACCACTTGTTTCCCCAAATGGGGGAATGCCTTGTGGTCTGTAGCGAAAAAGTTACATAATAGCTTTTATGACCGCCAAGGAACTGGAGCGGCTTCTCGCCGTGCGGACCGGGTTCGGTGCGGCGCATCTCGACCAGACGACCCGCGCCCTACGCGCGGCCGGACTGTTGCCGGCGAGCCGGCGCGGTCGCGGCGCCCGTGCTCTCGACGGACGCGATGTCGCGGTGATGCTGATCGCGCTCGCCGCTGCCGAGCAGCCGGCAAAGGCACCGGCGGCAGTGCGGATGTATGCGGGCTTGCGTCGGGCCGGCGGCGACGAAGCAACCTTGGTTGAGGCGCTAGCGCGTGCCGGCACCGACGTTGCCGAGGCGGCGGCGATCGGCACCGTCCTCGTCTGCCGCTCCTGGCCGATGGCGACGATCAGCAAGCCTGCGGCGATGGACACGGTTGAACAGCGCTACCTGCCCGACCCCGACGCTCCGGCGGCACCATGCATGATGCGCCCGTGTTCTGCGGGCTGAGCGGCCGTCTGCTGCAGGCGGTAGCAATCGCGATGGCGGCCGCCCGGACCGCCGAGCGGAACGGTGGCTTTATCGCCTAGCCGGCGGGAACACAGGCGAAGACCGCCTCCCGCGGAACCAGAAGGGGGCAGCGATTGACAGTTGTTGTCGACCTGTTGCGCGCGCTTGCCGAATCGGGTGCATTCCCTGTCGGCGAGCCGCTGCAGTTCGAGATCGGTGGTGCCGAAGCCGTTGTAGCAGATGCTTACCGGCTGGCCGTCCTGCAACGGCTTGTTAAAGGTGGGCGATTCCCGGTTGAACTCGTCCGCCTTAAACACATAGGGGTCCGTCAGCCCGCAGCCGGCAGCGGCGAACGCCAGCAAGGCGGCACCGGCGGCGAGCAGAGGCATGACCGCCCCCTTCACCCGGCCGGCTTGCCCTGTCCTCGGTGCTCGCATGCAGCGCTCCCAATATTTCCCCAGATGTCCGCTACTAGCACATTTCCTCACGTCACCCATCGGCGCTGTCATCGAGTGCCAGCAGCGTCGCATTGCCGCCGCTGGCAGTGGTGTCGACGGCGATGACACGTTCGGTTGCAAATCGCGGCAGATACCAGGGCCCTCCCGCCTTCGGCCCGGTGCCGGACAGGCGTTCACCGCCGAACGGCTGGGATCCGACGCGCGCGCCGATCATCGTCCGGTTGACGTAGATGTTGCCGACACGCATACGCGCGTCGATGCGGCGAATGAAGCTCTCGATCCGGCTGTGAATGCCGAGTGTAAGGCCGTAACCGGTGGCGTCGATCGCGCCGAGAAGCGCGTCGAGGTTTTCCGCATCGTACTCGATGACGTGAAGGATCGGACCAAAGACTTCTTCGGTCAGCACATCCAGCCGGTCGATCTCGTAGACGGCCGGGGCAAAAAAGGTTCCCTCTGCGGACGCTGCCGGCAGCCGGCAGCGGAACAGAAGCCGCGCCGAGCCATTCATCCGACCGGCGTGTGCGGTGAGGCGATCGACCGCCGCCGCATCGATGACCGGGCCGACGTCGGTGGCAAGGAGAGCCGGATCGCCGATCGCGAGTTCGGCCATGGCGCCTGTCAGCATCTCCTTGATCTGCGGTGCGACCTCCCGCTGCAGGCAGAGCACACGAAGCGCCGAGCAGCGCTGCCCGGCGCTCTGGAAAGCGGAGACGAGGACGTCGGCGACCACCTGCTCCGGCAGCGCCGAGAAATCGACCAGCATTGCGTTCTGGCCGCCGGTTTCGGCAATGAGCGGGACGATCGGACCGGGGCGCTCGGCGAGCCGGCGAGAAATGACGTTCGCGGTTGTGGTTCCGCCGGTAAAGGCAACGCCGGAATGCTCGGATCGGAAACAGAGCCTCGCCGACGCTGCCGTCGCCCGGCAGCACCTGCAGCGCGGCGGCGGGAATGCCGGCATCCGCAGAACTTCGCCGCAGGCATGGGCGACAAGACAGGTCTGCTCCGCCGACTTGGCGACGACGACATTGCCGGCGACCAGCGCCGCCGCGATCTGGCCGATGAAGATCGCGACCGGGAAGTTCCAGGGGCTGATGCAGACGAAGACGCCGCGGCCATGGCGGACGAGCCGGATCTCCCCGGTCGGGCCCGGAAGGACGACCGGCCCGGCGAAGTCGGCGCGGCCGCGGGCGGCGTAATAGCGGCAGAAATCAACCGCCTCGCGCACGTCGGCAAGTGCGTCCGGGATCGTCTTTCCCGCTTCGGCGACGACAAGAGCGGCGAGTGCCGGCATCCGCTGCTCGAAAAGGGACGCCGCGCGATCGAGACAGGCGGCACGTTCGGCGACCGGGGTTGCGTCCCAGGCGGCCAGCGAAAGCGCCGGGCAGCGGCAAGCGCGCGGGCGATATCGGCCTGACCGGCATCCTCGACATGGCCGACGGTCCGGCGCCGGTCGGTCGGACTGACGACGGCGCGACGAACGCGGCCGGACGAGCCGGAATTCACTGCCGGCAAGCAGCGGCGCCGCATGCCACGAAGGGCCAGCGGCGGCCATCTCGGCGGCGAGTCCCGCGAACACATCCGGATCGGCGAGATCAAGCCGCGCGCCGCCAGACGTTCGCCCGCAAAGATGTCCAGTCGGCAGCGGGATTGCCGGATGCGCCTTGCGGCGTGAGTGCCCGGGCCCGCGCCACCGGATCGGCGACGATCTGGCGACGGCTGGCCGGCATCGGCGAGCGGTTGACGAACGAGGTGTTCGAGCCGTTTTCGAGGAGACGGCGGACGAGATAGGCAAGCAGTTCGCGATGTCCGCCGACGGGCGCGTAAACCCGGCAGCGAACTTCCGGACGAACCGCCCGCAGTTCGGCGTAGAGGGCTCGCCCATCCCGTGCAGCCGTTGGAACTCGAAATCGTGCCGGTCGCCGCGCGAGTTCGAGCACGGCGGCGACGGTATGCGCGTTGTGGGTGGCGAACGCCGGACGGAAGGCGTCGCCGGCGGCGAGGACGGCGCGCGCCGCGGCCATATAAGCGACGTCCGTGTTGGTCTTGCGGGTAAAGATCGGATAGCCCGACAGTCCCAGTTCCTGCGCCCGCTTGATTTCGGCATCCCAATAGGCGTCCTTGACGAGGCGAAGCGCAAGAGCGGCGATGGCGGCGGCGGGCGAGATCGGCAAGCCAGTCGATCGTCGGGCGCGCCCGCTTCTGGTAGGCCTGCAGCGCCAGACCCAGCCCGTCCCAGCCGGCGAGCGAGGGATCGGCGGCAACGGCGGCGAATACATCAAGGGTGAGCTCGAATTGGTCGGCCTCCTCGGAATCGATGCAGACCCCGATATCGTTGGCCTTGGCGAGGCGCAGGAGTTCGAGAAGGACCGGCACCAGCTCCTTCAGAACCCGCTCTTGTTGCGAGAACACGAAGCGTGGGTGAAGCGCCGAGAGCTTGATCGAGATGCCGGGGCCCGCGAACGGCCCGCGTCCCGCCGCAGCGGCGCCGACGGCGGCGATAGCGGTGGCGTAGGCGTCGCGGTAGTGGTCGGCGGCGGCGCGGGTCAGCGCCTGTTCGCCTAGCATGTCGAAGGAGTGCAGCTCGCCATCTTCCTCCCCCGCCCGCGCCCGCTCGAGCGCATCGGCGATCGTCCGGCCGAACACGAACTGACGGCCGATGATCCGCATCCCGTGGGCCATGGCTTGGCGGACCACCCCGTCGCCGCTTTCGGCGACGAGGCGTCGGAGGAACGAATGCGGTCGGTCGGTATCCTCGGTTCTCAGGCGAACGAAGCGGCCGGTCAACATCAGCGCCCAGGTCGAAGCATTGACGAACAGCGAGTCGCTTCGTCCCAGATGCGCCTCCCAATCGGCGCCGCCGATCTTTTCGGCGATCAGCCGGTCGGCGGTGGCGGCATCGGGAATACGCAACAGCGCCTCGGCCAGGCACAGCAGGATCATCCCTCGCGGCTTCCGAGGTCGTAGGCGGCGAGGAAGCCGTCGAGGCCGCCGGCATCGGCGGACGCGGCGGCGGACGCCCTCGACCAGCCGGGTGGCGGTCGAAGCGATCCGCCGGCGGCGGCGACCCGCGCGGATCGGCCTCGGCTATCAGCTGTGCGAGGCAACGTCTTCCGGGGCGAGGGCAAGGCGGCGGATGGCGGTGCGGTCGGTCCAGTCGATCGGCATCCGGCGCCGTCCCTGCGGCTTGCGGCCAAAGTTGCCCGGGATTGGGCCCCGAGGCAACGCGCACTTGTCGGGCCGTCCACGAGCCGGCAGGATGGCGCGCAATTGAAGAAGGCGAGTCCGCGTTGTCCGTTCCTCCCGTCGTCGTCGGCATCAGCGGTGCGACCGGTGTTCGTCTACGGCGTCGAGTTGTTGCGGGCATTGCGCCGCCTCGGCCGGCCGTCACAGCTGGTGATGACCGAGATGGCGGGTCGAACGCTGGCGCTGGAAACCGATCTCGGGCTGGACGAGGTCCGCGGCGCTCGCCGATGTCGTGCACAGCGTCAAGGATCTGGCGGCGGCGCCGGCCAGCGGCTCGTTTCGAACGCAAGGGATGGTCGTCGCACCGTGCTCGGTGAAGACGCTGTCCGGCATCGCCAACGGGTTTTCGCAAAATCTCCTCCTGCGCGCCGCCGACGTAACGCTGAAGGAGCGGCGGCCGCTGGTGCTGATGTTCCGTGAGACGCCGCTTCATCTTGGCCATCTCCGGCTGATGATGCAGGCGACGGAAGCCGGAGCTATCCTACTGCCGCCGATGCCGGCCTTCTATACGCGGCCGGCGAGCATCCTCGATATCATCCGGCAGACGGTCGCCCGCGCCCTCGATCTGATCGGCATCGAAGACGAGGCGGCGCCGCGGTGGGAGGGCGCGTAACCGCCCTCCTGCAGCGCCGGTGCACCGCTCGCAAAGAGGGTCAGCAGTCCTCATCGCGTGTGGGAGTTGCCGCCCAAATGGCGACCCCGACGATGACACCGATAAGAAAAGCGACACCCACGCTCGCTAGCGGCCGATCCTCAATCGCTCTCGATGTTTTGTCGGAAGCGAGCTCGGCCCTCTGACGCGCCGCGGCGGCGGTCGCCCGCACTTTCGAATAGGTTTCCTGCCCAAGATCAGCGGCCTTGCCCTTGACCTTGTCAGCCATGGCCGACAGTTCATTGCGAAGTTTTCCCACCTCGGTACGCAGGGCCTCCACGTCCTTCTGCGGCACCAGTTCTTCACGCGTATTCATCTCTTCCCTCCGTGGCGGGGCGACAGCTCATCTGCGGTATCCTGTCGCGGTGTGAGTGACATGCGGCCTCGTTTCGTTAGCACGGTTCGCGGGTCGCAACCACGCCGACGCGATCGCCGTCCGCGGTGAGCAGGTGAACGCTGAACAGGCGGCGATGGTCGGTCCAGCTCGCTTCGACCGCGAAACCGGCGATGCGAGCGAGCCGCTTGAAGCCGGCCGTACTGTACTTGTAGGAATTTTCCGTGTGGATCGACTCGCCCGAGGCAAACTCGAAAAAATGGCCGGCGACCTCGACGCTTTGCCTGCAAAGGCTCACCAGATGCATCTCGATTCGGCCGAGCCGCCGGTTGTAGACGGCGCGATGGGCGAAGGCGTCGAGATCGAAATCGGCGGCGAGCTCGCGGTTCGCCCGGACCAGAAGATTGAGGTTGAAGGCGGCGGTCACTCCTGCGCTGTCGTTGTAAGCCGCGTGCAGGACACGTGCGTCCTTTCGCAGATCGACACCGACGATGATCCGGCAACCGCGCCCGAGGACGGCCGCGAACCGGCCGAGAAGTTCAGCCGCTTCGGGAGGATCAAAATTGCCGATCGTCGAGCCGGGGAAAAAGCCGATTCGCGGCCCTCGCGGCAGGCCCACCGGCAGCACGAACGGCCGACCAAAATCGGCAACCACGGGGGCGATCCGCAGGCCGGGGAATCGTCCGCTCAGGCGGGAGGCGGCAGCGGCGAGGCAGGTCGGCGACACGTCGATAGGCACGTAGGCAGCCGGCTCGATCATCCGAGCTAAGAGAAAATCGGCCTTGCGGCTCGTGCCGCTGCCGAATTCGACGAGGGTGGCGCGCGGCGGCAGACGCCCGGCGATGTTCCCGCTCTCGCGCCTGAGAATCGCGACCTCGGTGCGCGTCGGATAGTACTCCGGCAGCCGGCAGATCAGAGTGAACAGCCGGGCGCCCCGCTCGTCGTAGAGGAACTTGCACGGAAGCGATTTCGGCCGCCGCGAGAGGCCGGACGACAAGGGCAGCAGCAAAGCTCCCGGCGTCGGCCGCCGCCGGCTCCGAGCGCGTCAGGATCGCTTGAAGAGGCGGATTCACCGGCCTATCCGTCCTCGGCGAGGCGAACGCCGGCGAACTGCCATCGCTGATGGGGGTAGAAGAAGTTCCGGTAGCTCGCCCTTATGTGGCCATCCGGCGTAACGCAGGAGCCGCCGCGCAGAACCATCTGATTGCACATGAACTTGCCGTTGTATTCCCCGACAGCGCCGGCCGGGGCCCGATATCGGGGATACGGTTGATAGGCGCTCGCGGTCCATTCCCAGACATCACCATACATCTGCGCCGGCTGCGCGCTGCCGCCGGTCGACGCCGGCATTGGCATCAACGCCCCGGTGCCAAGGGTGTTCCCGACGGGATCAAGAGCCGTCGCCGCGACCTCCCATTCGGCCTCCGTCGGCAACCGCCGGCCAGCCCACCGGGCGAACGCGTCTGCCTCGTAGAAGCTGATGTGGCAAACCGGTGCCGCATCCTCGACCGGTCGCACGCCGTGCAGCGTCATCGAGTGAAACCGGCCGTCCGCATCCTGCCGCCAATACAGAGGCGCCTGCCAATTGTTGTCGCAGACCATCGCCCAGCCGTCGGCAAGCCAAAGGTTGGCCCGCCGGTAGCCGCCGTCGTCGATGAAGGCGCACCACTCGCCATTGCTGACGAGGCGCGACGCCAGGCGAAACGGCCGCAAGCACACGCTGTGCCGCGGACGCTCGTTGTCGAAGGCGAAACCCTCTCCGGCACGGCCGATCTCGTAAAGCCCTTCCTCGTAAGGAATCCAGGAGAGGGACTGCGCTGGCTTCCGCCGTCACGTGCAGCGGCGGCGGCCGATACGCAGGTGCAAGCGGGTTCTGAGCAAAGAGATGCAGGATATCGGTCAGGATCAGTTCCTGATGCTGTTGCTCATGGTTGATGCCGAGTTCAATCAGCGCCCCAACCGGCCCATCAGCCGCGCGCTCGGAAGCAGCGAGCAGATCGCCCATCGCCGCATCGACAAGGGCTCGGTAGGCAAGAACCTCGGTCAGGCGCGGCCGCGACAGCAGCCCGCGCTCCGCCCTCGGATGGCGGGCGCCAACAGCTTCATAGTAAGAGTTGAAGAGGAAGCCCCACCGCTCATCATAGACCCGATACCCGGAGAGGAACGGAACGAGCAGAAAGGTTTCAAAGAACCAGGTGGTGTGGGCAAGATGCCACTTCGTCGGGCTCGCGTCCGGCATCGACTGCAGCGCCTGATCCTCCGGATCGAGTCGCGCGGCGATGGTTTGCGTCCTCAACCGGGTGGCGCCGAACGCCTCGTGCAGGGCCCGCTCGCGCCGAACAGCAGCCTGTGTCGGCGCGCACGCTAAAGGCGATGCCGAGGATTGCAGCATGCGATTGCCCCTTCCCACCGAGCGTCATGCGACGCACTTTCGGCCTGTCCTTTGCGGTTTTTCGGCCTTTCGGACAAGTAGTGCGCCGCCATTCATTAAGCGAACGGTTTCGAGCCCTCGCTGTTCCTTCGGCGGGTACCTGCGGCGCCCGGTCACGCCGCGCTTGTTGCAATATTTATTTATCGGCGGCCTCGCCGTCAGCCCGAGGGGATCGGTTAGATGTAGGGCGATCCGCCCACCATCGCGGCCGACGCACACCGCAAAGGAGATCACGTTCAGAGAGTTAAATATGCGAAGGCCTTCGGACAGGCGCCCTTTACAGGGCTGCGCCGAAGGCCTTCTATGCGGGATGTACTTGTCCCCGCGCCCGAACACATCGAGCATCAACTTGGGCTTTAAGGCTGGTCACCGGTGCCAAGGGGCCGGCAACCGCTTGCTTGTCCGGTGGAGTCATGCAGCCGCTGCAGCCTCCATTATCCGTTACAGACGCACTACTATCGCATCCTTCCATGGGCAGTGTCAAGTTCACCCGTTCGTTCACCCATTCGTGCCGGTCGCTGCAGCGGCATGCGTGTCGATAGGGTCCGCGGCTCCGATCGAGACCGGCGCCGCCGCGTTCGACCGCCTCGTCAAGCGCCCGGGCGAGTTCCTGCGGTGCCGGGGGTTTCCCGACCGTTTGAACGGCGGCGAGCGCGCCTTCCAGCCTCGGCGGACTGCCGTATCCCGAGCAGAAGACGATGGCGTGGCCGGCGGAAGCGAGGCTTTCGGCCAGCGGCAGGACCGTCTCGCCTTGAATGTTGACGTCCAGCAATGCGATGTCGACGGGTGCCGTCTCGCGCCAGCGCCCAAGCTTCCTCCAGGTTCACGGCAGGGCCGACGACGGCATAGCCCAGTCGCAGAGCGTGCGTTTCAGCGATAGCGCGACCAGCACCTCGTCCTCGACGATCAGCACCCTGACGCGAGCCTGCGGGGCGACGGGGCGGCGTCGGCAGCTGCGCAATCGGCTCCGCCGGCCCTGCGATGCCGAAGGGGAGATGCAGCTAGCCGGCAGATCGAGGATGCAGCGGAGCCCGCGCGGGTGCCACTCGAAGCGGATGTTCGCCCTCGAGCTGCCGATGCGCGAGATTTCGCACGAGCGTGGACCCGAACCCCAGCCTGCACCGGCGGCGCGACCGGCGGACCGCCCGTTTCGCGCCAGGAGAGGCGGAGCCCGCCCGTCGCCTCGAAGATGCTCCATGAACGGCGACGGATCCCGAGCGCCGCGACAAGCTGCCATATTTCGGCGCGTTGGTCGCGAACTCGTGCAGCAGCATGGCGAGCGGCTGCACGCCTTCGGGAGCGACGGAGACGTCAGGGCCGGCAATTTTGATCCGATCGGTCTCGCCGGTTTTTTCCCCGGCGAACGGCAGCAATGCGGCCTCGACCAGGCGACGGAGAGGCGTGCCCTCCCAGCGATTGGAGGCAAGCAAGGAATGCGCACGCACCAGCGCATTCATGCGGCCGACGACGGCGGCAACGAAGCTTTCGATATCGTCTGCCCTGGTCATTTGAACAACGGCCTGAGCAACGGTGAGCGCATTCTTTGCCCTGTGGTCCACCTCACGCATCAGAAGTCGCTGATGTTCTTCGATCGCCTTCCGCTCATCAATATCGATGTTCATCCCGATCCAGCTGATGACACGGCCGTCATCCGCCTCGCAGCGGTCGGGCACGCGCCAAGACCCAGCGATATCGGCCGCTCGCTCGGTGAAACAAGCGATACTCGGCCTCGTAAGCATCGGCGGCCGCAACCTGGCTCCTCCGCCACCGGTCCAGTGTTGCCTCCCGGTCGTCCGGATGAATGGCATCGAGCCAGCCCAATCCGCGCAAGTCCGCGAAAGATTGTCCGGTGTAGGCCCGCCACGTGGGCGAATCCTCGAC
Source organism: uncultured Alphaproteobacteria bacterium (assembly GCA_963781645.1). Taxonomy (GTDB): domain Bacteria; phylum Pseudomonadota; class Alphaproteobacteria; order Rhodospirillales; family Defluviicoccaceae; genus Defluviicoccus. The sequence goes on from CAWAGY010000030.1 coordinate 22,798, forward strand.
GGCGCTGCCGTCGGCCCGACACGTCCATACCAGTTGCTGCGACGCTTCGACGACGGCGCGGTAGCGAGCCTCGCTCACCCGTACCGCCGCCGACAACTGGCGCTCGCGCGTGATGATGCGGCGGCCGAAGCGGGCACCGGTCGCAAGGGCACCGATGACGGAGAGAAAGAGCGCAAGGATGCCGGCAATGGCGACTTCGAAAATGGTTTGTTGCATTTTGCGATTTATTGAGGCGTCGCTCGCGCCGACGGCAACATGCCAGCCGGTAATGGGAGACGTCTCAAACGCCCGCAGGTAACGCTCGCCCTCGAGCGTGGTGTTGAGGAACAGTCCGTGCCTTCCGCCGGCGAGATCATGCTCGACGGAGAGCGATGCCTTGTGGCCGACAAACGCCGTACGCGTGGAGCGGCCGACGATGTGGAGGCTGCGGTCAAAGACGGTAACCAATGCATCGGCCGAGACCTGTTGACGTTGCGCAATCGCGGAAATCTCGGTTGGCGCGAGGGCAATCGAAAGAATGGCGGTGACGCGGCCGTCCATTACGATCGGTGTCCGCAGAGCCAGATAGGAAACGGGAACCTTATCTCCGGCCTGCACCATCGGTCCGATCGACTGCGCACCCTGCGTCGCGACGCCGCGGATCGTCTCGGCATCGACGAGCGGCAGCGCCGTCCCCGCCTGAGCTTCGAAGACCACCGAATGCGTCGCGCCGTCGCCGCTGGAGATGACGATCGCGAGCCAGGCGCCGCTTTGCTCGGCGGCGAACCGCCGGACGTCCGACCTCAGTGTTTCGCCGTCCCCCGCTTCGCCCCCGGCGATGTCGGCCAAGACGCGCGCGGACGAAAGCTGGCCCAGCATGTAGGCATCGACGGCAGCTACCAGCGCCCGTGCCGTTCCTACGAAGCGCTGCTCGATGTTGTCGCGGCTATGCTGAACGAAAAGGATCGGCCGCAAGCGCGGCGAACAACAAAATCGGAACCGCCGCTGCCGAGACCACCCCTGCCAGTGGCCACCGCCATGCCTGCGATTGCGGCATCGCTGCCTCCCCCTGCATGGAACCCTCGCCCGATCGTTCTCGGATCATCCCCGGTTGGGTTATATCACACTTTGTGCGCGTCGCCGCGCCTCAACGCTACTCAAGCCGAATCCGCCGGGTGAAAAGGGCGATGGATTGACCCCGCTCCATCGACCGACTATTGCCAGTCGCAGCAAGATTTCCCGAAACCACAGCCGGAAAGGGGGAGAGTTGCCATGTCCTTGATGAAGGAGTTTCGCGCGTTCGCGGTGCGCGGCAACGTCGTCGACATGGCCGTCGGCATCATCATCGGTGCCGCGTTCGGCAAGATCGTCTCGTCGCTCGTCGACGACGTCATCATGCCCCCGATCGGCTGGGTGATGGGAAGGGTCGATTTCTCCGACCTCTTCATCAACCTCACCAACGAGCCCTACCCTTCGCTCGCCGCCGCCAAGGAAGCCGGCGCGCCCGTTATCGGTTATGGCGCCTTTATCAACACCGTCATCCATTTCACCATCGTCGCCTTCGCCGTGTTCATGCTGATCCGCTGGATCAACCGACTGAAGGAGATGGCGGGAGCCGAAGACTTTGCCGAGACGCCGACGCCGGCGCCGCCGCCGCCGCGCGAGCAGGTCCTGCTCGAGGAAATCCGCGACGCGATCAAAGCGCAGGCGAAATGAGTAAGCGGGTCGTCGGGCGACGGATTCGGCTTCGACGACATCACCGTCGAGAGACCAGCAAACCGCCTACTACCGGCTATTTTCGCGTCGATCGCTATCGGCTCCGTCATCGCCTGTTCGCCGGCGGATGGTCGGAGCCGATGGGCCGCGAGGTTTTCGAGCGCGGTCAGGCGGCCGCCGTCATCCTCTACGATCCCGACCGTGACGTGCTCGTCCTGATCGAGCAGTTTCGGGCAGGGGTTTTTGCCGCCGGTCAGCGGCGGCGAGGTCGATGGGGTGGCCAGTCCGTGGCTGATCGAGATCGTCGCCGGCATCATCGGTGACGGTGAAGCTCCGGAAGAGGTGGTGCGGCGCGAGGCGATGGAAGAAGCGGGTTGCAGGATCCGGGAACTCCAGCCGGTCTGCCGTATTTTCGCCAGCCCCGGGGCGTCGAGCGAAACGGTGGCGATCTTTTTTCGCCACATGCACGGCACCGGCCGCAGGCGCCCTGCACGGTCTCGACGACGAGCACGAGGACATCCGCGTGCTGCTCGTCCGCCCCGAGGACGCCTTACCTGGATCGCCGAGGGGCGGATCGTCAACGGCCCGTCCATCGTCGGCCTGCAGTGGTTTCAGATCAACGGCGGCCGCGTTCCGCCCCGCCGCCGCCGCTAAGGCGCCGGCACCGCCTTGATCGACCGCCGCGTTCCCCCTAGGCTCGGGGGCATTTCGGAACCGGAGGCAGAGCGGCGGCAGCGATGGACGTGCGCAACGGCTTCATCGGCGCCATCGGCAACACGCCGCTTGATCCGGCTCGCGCGCGCCTCGGCGGAGACCGGCTGCGAGATCCTCGGCAAGGCGGAGTTCCTCAATCCCGGCAGCTCGGTGAAGGATCGGGCGGCGCTCGCCATCGTCGAGGACGCCGAGCGAAAGAAGCAGATCCGCCCGGGCGGCGTCATCGTCGAGGGCACCGCCGGCAACACCGGCATCGGGCTGGCGCTGGTCGGCAATGCGCGCGGCTATCGCACCGTCATCGTCATTCCCGGAAACGCAGAGCCAGGAAAAGAAGGACATGCTGCGGCTGTGCGGCGCCGAGGTGCGCGAGGTGCCCGCCGTCCCCTATCGCGATCCCGAGAACTACGTGAAGGTGTCCGGCCGGCTCGCCGCGGAGCTGGCGCGGACCGAACCGAACGGCGCGATCTGGGCAAACCAGTTCGACAACGTCGCCAATCGCCAGGGCCATTTCGCGACGACCGGCCCCGAAATCTGGCGGCAGACCGACGGCCGGGTCGACGGCTTCGTCTGCGCCGTCGGCACCGGCGGCACGCTGGCCGGCGTCGGCCTCTACCTGAAGGAGCAAAAGCCGGGCGTCGTCGATCGGCCTCGCCGATCCGATGGGAGCGGCGCTCTACAATTACTACACGCATGGCGAGCTGAAGGCGGAAGGCGAGTCGATCACCGAAGGCATCGGCCAGGGGCGGATCACCGCCAATCTGGAGGGCGCGCCGGTCGATCGCGCCTGGCAGATCACCGACGCGGAAGCACTGCCGATCGTTTTCGATCTGCTCGAGCACGAGGGGCTGTGTCTCGGCGGGTCGTCCGGGATCAACGTCGCGGGCGCCATCCGGCTCGCCCGCGAACTCGGCCCCGGTCACGTCATCGTCACCGTCCTCTGCGACTACGGCACGCGCTATCAGAGCAAACTCTTCGACCCCGCCTTCCTGCGATCCAAGGATCTGCCGGTGCCCGGCTGGCTGGATGCGGCCGTCATGACCGGAGAGACGGGTCCGCTGCGGTCGATCCGCATGGCTTGCCCGCCATCTTGGCGATGCCGACGTCCGCATCGTCGACGGCAGCTTCCATCTGCCGGCGGCCGGCCGCGAACCCGCGCGAGGAATTCGTCCGTCAGCACATTTCCGGCGCGGTCTTCTTCGACATCGATGCAATTGCTGAGCCACTCGTCCGGTCTGCCGCACATGCTGCCTTCGCCCGTGGTTTTCGCAGAGCGCGTCGGCGCCCTCGGCATCGGCAGTGCCGATACCGTCGTCGTCTACGACGCACCCGGATCGGCGGCGGCGGCACGCGTCTGGTGGACGTTTCGCGTCTTCGGTCACGATCGGGTGGTCCTCCTCGACGGCGGCCTCGCCCGCTGGCTGGCCGAGGGCAGACCGATCGAAAGCGGCCGGCCGGCGCCGCGCCCGCTGCGCTTCCGGGCGCGGCTTCAGCCGCGGACCGGGTGGTGGACCGGCGCGAGCTCTCGGCCCGGCTCGCGGCGGCGATGAAGCGATCGTCGATGCACGCGGGCCCGGCCGCTTTCGGGGCGACGAGCCGGAACCGCGGCCGGCGAAGCGGCGGGCCACATCCCCGGCGCGGTCAATCTGCCGTTCTTCGACTTCTTGATGCCGATCGCGACGGCGTCTGGCGGTCGCCGGGCGAGCTCGCCAGCCCGTTTCGCCGCCGCCGGCGTCGATCCGGCCCGGCCCTTCATCGCTTACTGCGGCTCGGGCGTTACCGCCTGCGTCCCGGTGTTCGCGGCCTTCCTGCTCGGCTACGATTATGCCCGGGTCTACGACGGATCGTGGGCCGAGTGGGGAAACCGCGACGATACGCCCGTCGAACGCTGATCATGTCCGGCGGCAGCGACCGGCACCGCGAGGGCAACGATCCGGCAACGCTTCTCGCCCACATTGGCCGCGAGCCGCACGCCAACCACGGCGTCGTCAATCCGCCGGTCTATCACGCCTCGACCATCGTCTATCCGACCCTTGCGGCGCTGGAAGAGGCGGATCGCACGCCGTACGAGGGCACCCGCTACGGGCGGCGCGGCACACCGACGACGTTTGCCCTCGAAGAGGCGGTCGCGGCTCTCGAAGGCGGCTATCGCGGCATCGCCGTCTCTTCCGGGCTGGTCGCCATCACCACCACCCTGCTCGCCTTCCTCAGGACCGGCGATCATCTGTTGATGGTCGATACCACTTACGGCCCGGTCCGACGCTTCTGTGACACGGTCCTGAAGGGGCTCGGCATCGAGACGACGTACTACGATCCGCTCGCCGAAATCACCCCCCTCCTCCGCCCGCAAACCCGCGTCGTCTATCTGGAGAGTCCCGGCTCGCTCACCTTCGAGGTGCAGGACGTGGGCCGCATCGCCGCCGCGGCGCGCGCCCACGGCGCCGTCTCGGTGCTGGACAACACGTGGGCTGCGGGACTGCTCTTCCGGCCGTTCCGCCACGGCATTGATGTGTCGATCCAAGCGGCAACCAAGTATCTCGTCGGTCACGCCGATGCGATGCTCGGCGTGATCACCACCAACGAAGAGTCCTTCCTGCGCGTTCGCCGGGCGGCGGCGCTGCTCGGCGTCGGTGTCGGCCCGGACGACTGCTATCTCGGACTGCGCGGGATGCGGACCCTCGCCGTCCGCCTCTCCCGTCACGCCGAAACCGCCCTCGCCCTCGCCGGATGGCTCGCCGGCCGGCCCGAGGTGGCGCGCGTTCTGCATCCGGCGCTGCCGTCCTGCCCCGGACATGCCGTTCTTCGCCCGCGACTTCAGCGGCAGCAACGGGCTTCTTTCGGTTGTCCTGCACCCGGTGGACCGACCGGCGCTGGCGGCGATGCTCGACGGAATGCGGCTGTTCGCCCTCGGCTACAGCTGGGGCGGTTATGAGAGCCTGATCATCCCGTTCGATCCGCACCCGACCCGCACCGCCACGCGCTGGCCGGATTCGGGGCCGTGCCTGCGCCTGCACGCCGGCCTCGAAGCGGCCGATGATCTGATTGCCGATCTGGAAGCGGGATTTTCGAGGCTTGCTGCCGCTCGTGGGTCACCGGCAACCGGACGTTAACGCCTGCGGCCTTAGCTTGCCGTTGAGCCCCAGAGGCTGGGGCACACCGGTAGCATGATCAGGGCGCGGCGACATCCGCATGACGATTTCCTCCGAGGACGACCCGGTCGATCGGCCGGAAAGCGGGCGCATCGCTTTCAAACCGATCATGGGCCGGCTGCCTGCAGCCGACGCCCACGGGCAACGGACGACGGCCGAACTCAGGACGCTGTCACAGGCGGTGGAACAGAGCCGGGCAGCGGTGATCGTCACCGATGCCGAAGGCCGGATTACCTATGTCAATCAGGCCTTCGTTCAGATCACCGGGTTCTCGCGCGAAGACGCCATCGGCCGGACACCGCGCATCCTCAAGTCGGACCGGACTCTGCCCGAGACGCACGCGAAGCTGTGGGCAACCATCGCCAACGGCGACGCCTGGGAGGGTGAGATCTGCAATTGCCGCCGCAATGGTGCGGTATATTGGGCGAATGCGCTGATATCGCCGGTAAAGGACGACGACGACCGGATCTCCCATTACATCGGCGTCCAGATCGACATCACCGAGCAGAAGGAGGCGGAACAGCAGCTTCGCGCAAGCGAGGCCCGGTTTCGCTCGCTCGTGGAATCATCGCTGCTTGGCCTTGCCATTGAGCGCGACGGCAAGCCGGTTTTCGCCAATCAGACCTTCGCCTCTCTGTTCGGCTATGACGATCCGGCCGACATCGAAGCCCTCGCTTCCCTCGACAGCCTCTTCCCCGATGGCGAGCGGCTGCGGCTGGCGCGGCTGCGGCGAGGCAGCCATCCGGGCGAGGATGCCCTCGCGCACAGCGAGTTTCGCTGCGTCCGCAGGGACGGCAGCCTGTTCTGGGTGCTGACGCAGATCCAGCCAACCCGCTGGACCGGCGATGGCGCCGCCAATCAGGTGATCATCGTTGATATCACCCTTCGCAAACTTTACGAAGAAAGGCTGTGCCGCCAGGCCAACTGCGATCCCCTGACCGGTCTGCCGAACCGGGCCGTCGCGATCGACCGGCTGCGGGCCGCGATAGCCCAGGCACGGCGCCGCGGTCGAAAGGTGGCGGCGCTGTTCGTCGACGTCGACCACTTCAAAAAGATCAACGATACCCTTGGCCACGACGCAGGCGACCGCTTCCTGAGATTGTTGTCCGAGCGACTGAGCGCGCAGGTGCGCGAGGAGGACACCGTCGCCAGAATCGGCGGCGACGAGTTCTTCGTCATTCTGCCGGAGATCGTCGATCGCGGCGATGCCGAGCGCGTCGCGAGGAAGATTATCGAAGCGGGTGCCTTGCGATTCGAGATTGACGGTCAGGAACTGTTTGTCAGTGTCAGCGTCGGCATCTGTCTTTATCCCGACAACGCGGACGACGCCGACGTTCTGCTCCGCCACGCCGATGCCGCCATGTACCTCGCCAAGGGAAAGGGCCGCGGCACGCTCGGCTTCTTCACGCCGGAGCTGAGCGCCCAGCGCTACCATCGCATGCGCGTGGAGGCGGCTCTTCGTCATGCCCTCTCCCGCGACGAATTCAGCCTCGTCTACCAGCCGATCGTCGATCTGGCGAGTGACCGGATCATCGGCGCCGAGGCGCTGTTGCGCTGGCGCAGTGATACTCTCGGCGAGGTCGCCGCTGACGGGTTCATCCATATCGCCGAGGATACGGGCCTGATTGTTCCGATCGGCGGGTGGGTCCTCGATACGGTCTGCCGGGAGGCGCGTCGCTGGCTCGACGACGGCATGCCCGACCTGCGCTTCGCCGTCAACGTTTCCAGCCGGCAGTTCCGCGGGGCTACCCTCGCGCAGGCTGTGCGGACGGCGCTGGACGAGAACCGGCTGGCCGCCGACACCCTTGAGCTCGAAATAACCGAAAGCCTGTTGATGGAGGACGCGGTCGAACTCGGGCAGACACTGCACCGGCTGGAAGGCTGGGGCGTCCGCCTCAGCGTCGACGACTTCGCCACCGGCCGATCGTCCCTCACCTGTCTCAGCCGCTTCCCGCTCGATACCCTGAAGATCGGTCGCTCGTTCACCGCCGGGGTCTGCGTCGATCCGGCACAAGCGGCGCTGGTCGAAGCGATGATCCTGATGGCGCACCGGCTGTCGCTGCGTGTCGTCGCCGAAGGTGTCGAGGAGCCGGGACAGGCCGCATTTCTTAAAATCCGCGGCTGCGACGCGGCGCAGGGCTTCTACTTCAGCCAACCCTTGCCGGCCGATGCTTTCCGCCGGTTCGTCGTCGCCTGGCGCCGCGACAACAAGCCGGCGGCACACGTCGCCTGACGCCGTTTCCTGACGGCCTCGTTTCGATTGGCGACCATGGCGTCGTGCAGGCACCTCTTGCGGTCGCTGCGCTCCTTGCGGGTTGCGCTCGCGGGTTTACGGCTGCTTGCCGATGTCGCGGCCCCACCACTTGTCCCGGACTTCGTCATAGTGTTGCTTCGGGGTCGTAGTAGGCAACATCCAGGCCGAGGCCGCGGGCGGTCAGGTCGCCTACCGCGGCGAGAAGCTGGTAGGCACCGACGAGGGTGTCCCGTTTCGCGCTGATCAGGTTTACCTCGGCGTCGAGGACCTGCTGCTGAGCGATCAGCACGTCGGTCACCGTGCGCAGGCCGAGCGAGGCCTCGTGGCGGATCCCGGCGGCGGCGATCTGCGCGGCTTTGACCTGCGCTTCGTCGGATGCGATCATCGACTTGGCACTCTGATACGCTTGCCAGGCGGTGGCCGCTTGTTGCTGTGCCGATCGCACCTGCGCTTCCCGTTCCTGCTGCCGCTGTGCCAGCAACTGTTTCGACGCCCGGACTTGCGCGTCCAATGCGCCGCCGCGAGAGAGCGGAACCGTCATCAGGGCGAGCATGGACTGGCTGGCCGCCCCCGCATCTCCCTGCAAATTGAAATTGCGGTAATTGCTGTCCGAAGCTTGCGTCCACGCCGTCACTGGCTGCGCGCTCGGCGAAGTTGGCGGCGATGACCCCAGGAGCGTTCGCGGAGCGCGCGATGGCTTCCTCCTCCGAAGCCGGGAGATCCTGCGGAACCGGCGGCAACGTCAGCGTCTCCGGCGCTCTGCCGATCACCTCCAGGTACACTGCCCGCGACGATGCCAGATTGCCCTCGACCTGGGCGCGCTGCGCCCGGACGCGGGCGACACTGGCTTCCGACTGGGCCACGTCGCCGTTCTTGAGTTCTCCCAGCTCAAAGCGATGGCGTGCCGTCTCCAGATCACGCTCGAGTTGTTGCTGCTGCTTGGATATCTCCTCGAGGACCGCCTGATTGCGCAGCACGTCCAGATAGGCGGTGGCGGCACGCAGCAGCACGGTCTGCTCCGTCGACAAAGCTGCTGCCGCTGCGACTTGACGGTTGCCTTTGCCTGCGACACCCCCGCCGCGGTGGCGAAGTTGTAGATCGGCTGCCTCACCCGCAGATCGAGAGCGACTGTCGGGCCTTCCGAACTGGACAAGGTGCTCTGCTGGCTCGCGGTGGTGCTGCCGAGTGTGGCGGCATAGCCGCCACCGGCGGTGAAGTCTGCCGACGGTCGCCAGCCGGCGAGGGCCTCGGGCACCGCCTCGTCGGTCCGACGCAGATCCGCCCTTGCCGCCGCCAGGGTCGGATTGGTCGTATAGGCAGCGGCCAGCGCCTCTTCGAGGGTTTGCGCCGCCGCCGTGGATATTGATCCGAGGACCATGGCCGCCGGTAGCAACACCGCCAGGAGACATCGCGACGGCATGGTCGTCGATCGCGCCTCGCCGCGAGCATCGGGCCGAATGAAGGTGCGCCTATTCATGTCGCAGCGCTTCGATCGGGTCGAGCCATGCCGCCCGCCGTGCCGGATAGAAACCGAAGACGACGCCGACGGTAACGCTGAAACCGACGGCGAGGAGGACGGCAACCGGGTTGACGATCCAGGGCCACTTCGCGAGCGACGCGGTGACACCGGCACCGACGATCCCAAGGACGACGCCGATCCCGCCGCCGATCGACGACAGCGTCACCGCCTCGACCAGGAACTGCGCCAGGATATCGCGGCGGCGTGCACCGACCGCCATACGGATCCCGATCTCGCGTGTCCGCTCGACGACGGAAACGAGCATGATATTCATGATGCCGATGCCGCCGACCAGGAGCGACACCGAAGCGACGGCCGCCACCAGCGAAGCCAGTGCCCCCGCCGACGCCTGTTTGATCTGCAGGATTTCCGCCAAATTCTTGATCGTGAAGTCGTCCTCTTGGGCGGATAGCAGTCGGTGCTGCTCCCGCAGCACGGAGCGGACTTCTTGCTCGGTGGCATTCATGTCGGCCGTCTCATCCGCGGCCTTCACCAGGATCGAGTCGATCCGATCGGGGATTGCGGGATTGATACCGAGCACCCTCGCCCGAACGGTCTTCAGCGGCGCGACGATGAGATCGTCCTGGTCCCTGCCCGACGTCGTCTGGCCCTTCGCTGCTAACAGACCGATCACCGTGAACGGCAGTCGCTGTATGCGCACGACCTCGCCGATCGGATCGGTGTCGCCGAACAGCGTGCGGGCTACGGTGTCCCCCAGCAGCACGACTTTGCTGCCGGCCGCAGCCTCCTCGCTGGTGAAATTGCGGCCCTCCGCCAAATCCCAGTCGCGGGCGAGGACGAAGTCGGGTGACGAACCCCAAAGCGTCGTCAGCTGGTTGGCATCGCCACGCACGGCGAGGACGTTGCCGCGGAGCACCGGCACCGCCGCAACCACCGACGGAACCTCATGCCCGATCGCCGTTGCGTCCCCCTCGCGGAGGAAGCGCGGACCCGAGTGCCCGCCAACGGCGACAGCCAGCAAGTCGATCACCAGCAGGTTGGAACCGAGGCTGCGGATCTGCCGGACGACGACCTCGCGGGCGCCCGAGCCGATGGCGACGACGAGGATCACCGCGGCGACGCCGATGACGATGCCGAGCATGGTCAGCGCGCTGCGCATGACGTTGGCGCGGAGCGCACCGAGGGCACTGCGCAATGCGTCGATATAGGTCACGCGGCTGCCTCGCGGCCGGGCCGATCGATGAATGCCGCCGCATTCGCGGGTTGCACCTGCCGCCGGTCCTCGATCAGCTGGCCGTCGCGCAGAGACACCACCCGCTGGGCAAATCGGGCCACATCCGGTTCGTGGGTGACCAGAACGATCGAAATGCCGGTACGGTTGAGTTGCTGGAACAGCGCCATGATCTCGAGGCCGGTGCGCTCGTCCAGCGTTCCGGTCGGCTCGTCGGCGAGGATCAACACCGGCCGGTTGACCAGGGCGCGGGCGATCGACACCCGCTGCTGCTGCCCGCCCGACAACTGGGTCGGCAGATGATGTCCCCGGTCGGCGAGGCCGACCGCCGCGATGGCCTCTGGCGGCATGCCGTCGGCGGATCGACGGCTCGACACCGCGGTAAACCAGCGGCAGCTCGACGTTTTCCACCGCCGTCACGCGCGGCAGCAGATTGAACGACTGAAAGCAGAAGCCGATTTTGCGGTTGCGAATGTTCGCGAGCTGATCGGGAGGTAATTTCGGAGACGTCGATGCCGTCGAACCGGTAGAAGCCCGAGGTCGGGGTATCGAGGCAGCCGAACTGGTTCATCAAGGTCGATTTGCCCGAGCCCGAGCGGCCCATGACGGCGACGAACTCGCCGCGGTCGATGCGGATGGTGAGATCGATCAACGCGTGCACCTCGTGCGGGCCGATGCGATAGCTCTTCGCGAGCCGGTCGGTCTCGATCAGGGGGCACACCATCGATCAGAACTTCAGCGGGCCGACACTGGGACGGTCGCCCGACGCCTTGACGCTGCCGACTATGATTTTTTCTCCGGCGACGAGATCACCGGCGGTGATCTCCGTCTCTGTTTCGTCGGACAGGCCGGTGTGAATGCGCACGGCTTGCGGCTGGTCGTCATGACCGAGCCGCCAGACGATTGCCGGTTCGCCCGGCGCTCCGTTCGCATCCGCCGGTGCAGGTTCTGCGGATGCTTCGGCGGGGCGGTACCGCAGTGCCGCATTCGGCACCCTGAGGACGTTGTCCCGTTCGCCGGCGACGATGCGCACGTCCGCGGTCATGCCGGGCAGGAGCTTCAGATCGTCGTTGGCGACGGACAGTACGACGTCATAGCTGACGACGTTCTGCACCACCTGCGGCGTCTTGCGAACTTCGACGACTTTGCCGTCGAACTGCTGTCCCGGGAAGGCATCGAAGGCAAATCTCGCCTTCTGCCCCACCTTGACCCGGCCGATGTCCGCCTCGTCGATGCTGGCGTGCACCTCCAGGCGACGCAGATCGTTGGCTATCGAGAACATCGGAGGAGCACCGGCTCCGGCGGCAACCGTCTGGCCGACAACCGCGTTGCGGTCGATGACGATGCCATCGATCGGCGAGCGGATGAACGTCTGATCGAGGTCGATCTGCCACTGTCGCAACGCGGCCTCGCGCGACGCAAGTGCCGCCTGGGCATTCTTCTCTTGCGCCTGGGCGACGGTCGCGGCCGCCTCCGCCGACGCAAGCGCGGCCGACGCGGCCGTCTCGCGCGCCTTCGCCGCGGTGAGGCCGTCGCCGGCCTGGCTGTAGGCCGACTTCGCCCGGTCCGTCTCGATCTTCGCCGCGTCTCCGGTGCGCATCAGTTCCTGCTTGCGCTGCAGATCGGTGTGGGCGTCGCCGAGGCTGAGGGCGGCGCGGTCCACGTCGGCCTTGGCGCTGGCGAGGTTGGCGCGGGTCGTGTCCATGTCCCGCAAGGCTCGCTGCGTCTGGGCGCGCGCGATCTCGGTCGCGCTGCGGGCGGCGTCGAGATCGGCGGTCGCCATCTGCACGTGCGCCTCGGCCACATCCGGGTTCAGCCGGGCGAGCACGTCCCCGGCTTTAACCTGGGTGTCGTAGTCCGCCAGGACCTCGGCGATCTGTCCCGGCGCCTGCGCCACGACCGGCACCTGATTTTCCGGTCGCAGCGTACCGGAGGCACTGACGACGTTCGCGATCGGCCCTTTCGTGACCTCGGCCGTGAGGTAGCTGATCGTCGGACCCTTGCTTCCGGCCATGAAATGAGCGACCGCGCCCACGCGCAATCAGGACCAGCAGACCCGCGATCAACCACCGCCGCGACCGCGTCATCGATGCCAGCCCGGCGCCGACGCGGTCACGCAGTGAGCCGAAAAACCCGCCGCGGGACCCGGCATCGCCGAAAGAGGCCCTTGGCGAGCCCAGGCGCCGCTCTTCAACAGGTGGCGGCGACTCGAAAGTCATGCTCACGTCCTTTCGGGGACAAAGGCCGGCCATGCGCCATCGTCCCGTTGGCGCCGCGGGCCGCTTACCTGCCGGCCTTCATAGCACCCTTCCCAAGAATGGTACGTGGTAGCGACATTAACTTTTTGTCATGATCCCGCCGCCAGCGAAACGCCGGATACGCCAACAAGAAGATTTCCCGTGCGAACCCGGACTCCGCCCGCCGGACGACGATCGGCAAAGGGGGCGCCGATCACAAGGATTGACGCCCGCTGTTGTTCCTACGCTGCGGCCGCAACCCGCCTTCCTTCGAGGACGCTGTGCCATCGCCCGTAGGCGAAATAAATCGCGAGGCCGATTGCCAGCCACACGATCAACCGCAGCCAGGTATCCCATGGCAGCCCGATCATCAGGAACAGGCAGCAGAGAATGCCGGCGATCGGCACGACCGGGACCCACGGGCAGCGGAACGGCCGTTTGTGTTCGGGCTGCGCCTTGCGCAGGTAGAGCACCGCGGCGCAGACGACGACGAAGGCGAATAGCGTACCGATGCTGACCAGTTCGCCGAGGATGCTGATCGGCACCAGCCCACCGACGATGCCGACCGCGAGGCCGAGCAGCAGATGGCCGACGATACGGCGTGCGGAAGCGCGGATGCAGCGTGCGGAAAACCGGCGGCAGCAGGCCGTCGTTCGACATCGTAAAGAAGATGCGGCTCTGGCCATAGAGGAACACCAGGATGACCGAGGTCAGACCCATCAGCGCGCCGATCTTGACCAGGATGGCAAGCCAGGGCACGCCGATGACATCGATGCCGACGGCGATCGGGTCCGGCACGTTCAGTTGCGGATACGGAACCAGCCCGGTCAGGACCGCCGCCACCGCCATGTAAAGCGGTCGTGCAGATGATCAGCGAACCCATGATGCCGATCGGCATGTCACGCTGCGGGTTCTTCGCCTCCTGCGCCGCGGTCGAGACCGCATCGAAGCCGATGTAGGCGAAGAAGACCACCGCTGCCCCGCGGAGGATGCCGCTCCACCCGAAGTGGCCGAACTGCCCGGTGTTTTCGGGGATGAAGGGGTGCCAGTTGGCGGTGACGACGAAGCCCACGCCGGCGGCAATGAACACCAGGACGACCGTCACTTTTATGGCCACGATCGCGGTATTGAAGCGCGCCAACTCGCGCACGCCGATGATGAGGAGCAGGGTCAGCGCGGCGACCACCAGCAAACGCCGGCAGATTGAACCAGGCGGTCGCTTGCGCACCATCGGCGAGCTGGACCACGGTCCCGGGAGACGCCGTGAGCTGGGCCGGGATGTGCAGTCCGAAGTCGCGAAGCAAACTGACGATGTAGCCGGACCAGCCGACCGATACGGTGGCCCCGACCATCGCGTACTCAAGAATAAGGTCCCAGCCGATCATCCAGGCGACGAGCTCGCCAAGGGTGGCGTAGGCGTAGGTATAGGCGCTGCCGGATACCGGGATCAAGCGTCGCGAACTCGGCATAGCAGAGCCCGACGAAGCCGCACGCGATCGCGCCGAGAACAAACGACAGCATGATGCCCGGGCCGGCGTATTGCGCCGAGGCCGTTCCGGTGATCACGAAGATGCCGGCGCCGATGATCGCTCCGATCCCGAGTGCGATCAGGTCCCACACGCCGAGAGCGCGGCGGAGGGTCTGGCCCGCCGCCTCCGCCTGCAGTTCCTGGATTGATTTCCGCGCGGTGTAACGAGAAACGCTCATGACCTTCCTCCCTATGTCGATAAACGCTGTTCCGCGTTTGTTTCTCTTTAGGCGGCAAGCGCCTCCACCGGATCGACGTAGTCGTAGCCGAGGTCGCTGGCGACCGCCCGATACGTAACCTTGCCCTGGCAGACGTTCAGTCCCTCCCGGAAGTTCGGGTTGTCGAGCAGCGCCTTCCGGTAGCCGCGGTCGGCGAGCGCCAGCGCGTACGGAAGCGTCACGTTGTTGAGAGCGTAGGTCGAGGTGCGCGGCACCGCTCCCGGCATGTTGGCGACGCAATAGTGAACGACCCCGTCAACCACGTAGGTCGGCTCCGCATGGGTGGTCGGTCGGGATGTTTCGAAGCAGCCGCCCTGGTCGATCGCGACGTCGACGAGAACGGTTCCCGGTCGCATCCTCTTGACCATGTCTGCGGTGACGAGCTTCGGCGCCTCGGCGCCGACGACCAGCACGGCGCCGATCACCAGATCGGCCTCGAGCACGTACTGCTCCAGCGCCGCCCGCGTCGAATAGACCGTCTTCAGCGCCGGCCCGAACTGGCGGGCCAGCCGCCCCAGCACGTCGACCGTCGCGATCGAGCACGGCAACGTCGGCACCCATGCCGAGGGCCATCATGATCGCGTTCTCTCCTACAACACCGCCGCCGATGACGACAACCTTGGCAGGCGCCACCCCGGGCACTCCGCCGAGGAGAATGCCCTCGCCGCCGTGGGCGCGCTCCAGACAGTGCGCGCCGGCCTGTATGGAGAGGCGACCGGCGACCTGAGACATCGGCGCCAACAGCGGCAAGCCGCCCTCACCGTCGGTCACCGTCTCGTACGCAACGCAGACCGACGCCGCTATCGACCAGGTTCGCGGCATTGTTCGGGGTCGGGAGCCAGGTGCAGGTAGGTGAAAAGGATCTGCCCGTCGCGCAGCATTCGGCGCTCGGAGACCTGGGGTTCTTTCACCTTGACGATCATTTCCGCCCGATCGAACACCTCCTTCGCGCTGCCGGCGATTTCGGCGCCGGATGCCCGATAATCGTCGTCCAAGGCTCCGATGCCGGCTCCCGCCTGAGTTTCGACAACAACCTTGTGGCCGTGCGTGATGAATTCGCGAACGCTGTCGGGGGTAAGTCCGACGCGATATTCGTGAACCTTAATTTCCTTGGGCACGCCGATGAGCATCAATTCCTCCCGCATTGGATTGATTCAGCGAGCAATTATAGCCCGAAAAAAATGGGACGCCATGGCATCGCAAAAGTGTACGGCGAAATAGGACGGTTTTGAACGACATCGCACGTCACAAGAGAACAAGTGATGAGGCTGCGTATGACTGAAGGGGAGGTGACAGCCCATAAAAATCGCTCCCGGTGCAGAGAGGCAGGCGGACAACGAACGATCACCTCGCGGAATGTATTTATCACTGACAATAGAAAAGCCTCAAAAGGGCTAAGGTGGACTGAGGGAAAGCCGCTTGGTTATTTCCTGTTGAACTCTGCTTGCCCATATTGCGATCGGGCGGACGATCAACATATCCGCGAGGTCATCTCAAACAGACGGAGTGAAGAGTGTCGCCAGTCTTTTCATACGGCAGCAGAGATTATAGAATGCTGGTGGAGGTTGCGAATATCTGCTCCAGTCGCCACAAATACGATGATTATGAACGCACTTACCAGGCTCCGGCACCTTTCTTCGGGATTGTAGCAGAGCCGTTCTACTTTCCTTGTCCGTAAAGTTGGCCAAGACAACCTTTTTTCCCGAAACCGACAATAACGAGTTATTTTAGATCGATGGACAAGCTGGCTTACGGACTCGATCTCCTCGGCGTCGCCGTGTTTGCCGCCAGCGGCGCGCTGAAAGCGTCGCAGAAGGAAATGGACATTTTCGGCTTTATGTTGACGGCTGCCGTCACCGGCATCGGCGGCGGGACGCTGCGCGATCTTCTGCTCGGGCTGAAACCCGTCTTTTGGGTCACCCACAACGAATACATCGCCGTGTGCATGACGATCGCCGTAATCATCTTCTTCCTGGCGCCCCGTCTCGCCCGACGTCAGCGTTGGCTGCTTTGGGCAGACGCTGTCGGACTCGCCACCTTCAGTGTCCTTGGTGCAAGGGCGGCTCTCGCCGCTGATGCCACGATGGCGGTCGCCGTGTTGATGGGCGTGATGACCGCCTGCTTTGGCGGTATCATTCGCGATGTGTTGTGCGCAGAGGTACCCCTTATCTTGCGTCGGGAGATCTACGCGTCAGCAGCGGCAGCCGGGGCCATGTCGTATGTTGCGCTGCAGGCGTTGCTTGGACTGCCGTCGATGGTTGCAATTGTTGTCGGGTTCGGCGTGGCGCTGGCGTCCCGGGGCGCCGGCATCCTCTTCGACCTCAGCCTGCCCGCTCACAAATTCAAACGATAGAGCTGCACCCAGCGGTACAGGTCGCAAGGTCGAGGCCCGGCTAGAGTTCGCCGCGACTACCGAGACTAATCAACCGATCGGCGATCCTGGCCGAGTTCGCCATGATTGTCATCGACGGATTAACGCCACCTGCGGTCGGCATCAGCGAGCCGTCGCAGACGAAGAGATTGGGAACATCCCATGTACGGCCGTCGGCATCGGTGACGCTGTCCGCAGGCGAATGGCCCATGCGGCAGCCACCCATCAAATGCGCGGTGCTCGCGGTATCAAAAAGATCCGTCCCGCCCGCCGCATCAAGCATATCCCTCATGAAAGCGATCGAATGGCGGAAAAGCCGTTTATCGTTGTCGCAATAGGAAAACGTGACCCGGGCTTGCGGAATGCCGAGATCGTCCTTTTCGTCGGCGAGGGTGACGCGGTTATCGGCCTGAGGCATCGTCTCGCCCACGATCTTCAGTCCGCCCATGCGGTTGTAGAGCGCCATCCGATGGCGCAACTCGCTTCCAAAGATGCCGAGGTTAGAAACGAGGGAGGTTGCAAGGTCGGTCGGCAGGGGACCCTGACTCATGAAGGCATAACCGCCATCGAAATCCTTGCTCGCATCGTCGTCGACGTAATTCCAGTGCTCGCACACCGCCATCGACGGCGGCCCCTTGTACCAGCGGATCTCCTCATCAAAGGTCGCCCAGACGGCGTGGTTGCTGTGCACCATCAGATAGCGCCCAACGGCGCCTGAGGAATTCGCGAGCCCGTGGGGATGCTGCGGTGAAGCCGAATTAAGGAGAAGACGCGGCGTCTCGATCGAGTAGCCGGAGACAATGACGTTGCGGGCGCGCTGGAATCGCCAGCGTCCAAGCCTATGGTAATGAACGCCTGTCGCACGACCGGCAGAATCCGTTTCGACTCGTCCGACCGTGGCCAAATCGCGAATTTCGGCGCCGGCGGCCAGGGCCCGCGGAATGAAGACGACGAGCACACTCTGCTTCGCATTGGTGGCGCAGCCGATCTTGCACATCCCGCGATAAACGCAAGGCGGGCTCTTGCCGCGGGGCGCCGAGACCGTGGCGAGTGGCGTCGGCGCCCATTTTATGCCGAGCGCCTCCGCGCCTCTGGCGAGGATAAGGCCGGCAGCGTTTACTTCATGCGCCCGATAGGGGTAGCGGCCGCGTGGCGGTCCCCAAGGATAGGCAACCGGTCCGGAGATACTACAAGCGCGTTCGACCTCGGCGTAGTAGCGCCACATCACCCGCCAGTCGACGGGCCAGTCGACGGCGTAGCCGAGCTTGGAGCGCGCCGCAAACCACTCGGGGCGGAAGCGTAACGCGACCATCTGGAAATGCACCGTGGTTCCGCCGACGCAGCGGCCGGAATTGTTCGAGCCGAGTTCGATTGGATCCGCCCCGCCTGAGATCCGCTCCTTCAGCCAATAGAGCTTGTCCTGCTCGCGCTCGTCGGAGGCGAAGTCGGCGAGTGGCCGCCAGAAGGGGCCCGCGTCGAAGGCAACCACGGAAGAGCCGGCCTCGGCCAGCTTCGCGGCCAGGATCCCGCCGCCACAGCCGGTACCGACGATGGCGAAGTCGACCGTCTCGTCGTCACGATGCTCGCGCATGGGAACAAAGCCGTCGCGGCTGAAGATGTCGGGAGCCCGGCCGCGGAGGGCGCGCGGCGTCACTTCCGCCTGCGCGGATACGACCCCGACCGGCCGGCTCATCGGTCGCCTTCCTTCTCCCATATTCCCGGCGCGGCCTCCCACGTGTCTTGACGATCAGCGCCGAGCCGCACGTACCCGCGGGGGGCGGCGGGTCCGCCGAAGCCAATCTCGCTCTGGGCGGCCGGATGCACGTAGTAGATCGAGCATATCGCCTTAAACGCGAGGTCGCGCATGAAGCGCTTTGGCGGCAGACCGTCCCAGGCGCGACCGGAGAGATCACCATCCGCAGCCGCCTTCACGATCGCGGACCGCTCATCGAAGCCGATCGAGGCGAAGCTTTTCCCGTGTCTTCGCTTTGCTTCACCTTGGAGGGCGGCGAGGCCCTGGCGCCAGGCAGCGCCACCCTCCGGCATGTCGGCGTATCGCGTGCCCGTCCCGCGGCCATCGAAGAGAGCCGCATCGATGAAGGGTGCGATCGGCACCGGTTGGCCGCGTTCCGGCTGCGGGAGCACGCAGTCGCAAAGGGCCTTCAGGATCTCCCATTCACGCTCGGTGAAGAAGCGCCGCGGCGGCACGTTGTCGAGACGGTCCGCAATCACACGGCGGGTCTGGTCGTTCCATGACGGCGTGTCCCATTTCGCGAGGACGTCGTAGCCGGGATAAGGGGTCCGGAATTCGTCGCTCACCGCCGGTCTCCATCTGCGTCGATAAGATCGAGGCCGGCCATCCCCGCCAAGGCCATGCCGGAGAAGCTGATCGGCGCCGGCATCGGGGGACCGGCGAGAAGGTTCTGGCGCCAGTTGCCCCAGCCGCCCATATTGCGGCCGACGCCATAAGCATGAAAGCCGGTGCCGATAAGGCCAAGGGCGGCGGTTGTCCAGAGAAGGCGGCGCGCCAGCCAGGTTAAGCGGTCGCTCGGCCAGGCCGCTTCCCCCAGAAGGACAAATCCGGTCAGCGGAGGAACCGTGACCGGCACGTACATGGCGGGATTGTGGAAGGCCCCCCGGAAATGCAGGAGGCGACCTCCGAGGTCGTAGCGAGGAGGGACAGACCCGCGAAGGCGGCAAGCGCGCGGCCCCGGTTCCGCATGCTGTTACGGTTCCGCGGAAGGGCGGCCAGACGCTCTGAAGCGAGCCCCAAAAGGCCGGATAGCACGAGCGCACCGGGGGCCCCGAAAGGGGCCGCATAGAACAGATTGTTCCAGCTTATTCCGCCCGGGCGCTTCAGAATGTTATAGGCGTGGAAGCCGAGGCCCGCCAGGCCGACGCCAGTTGCGGTCAGATGCCCTACGGCCGCTGGCTGCGCAAGGCGTGGCGCCCGGCCTTCCCGGCGAGGTGGTCCGGGATCAGCGAGGGAGGCCGTTATCGTCAACGTCGCCGCCGCCGGAGCGGCAAACATCGCCGGATTGAAGAAAGACCCCTGGAAATGTTGCATGGCGCTGTCGGCAAGGACGCTCGCCCCTAAAACTGCTGCGCCGTCCCGCATCTTGCGCGTAACGAAGGAGGAACGCGACCCATCGCCCTCATGCCCTCGCCCCGACCTTGCTAGACGCCCGACGACAACCGCTGCGGCAAGACCCAAACCGATGCTCGCCAGGACGGTGCCGAGCCCCGACCGCGGGCGGCTCCCGTAACGCCCCCTCCGAGCCTGGGGCCTGGCCGGCGCTCGACCACCCTTCTTCTGTTTCCCAGTACGGTCGATGCGGGCCTCATCCACTATCTGTCTGCCCCAAGCCGGAATGCCAGCACGTGGTGGGCAACATGCCCCGATATGCGTCGTCCAGTTCGTGAAGACGAAACGCCCGCCGACGTGGCTCGGTTCGGGCAGGTCTCATGAAAAAATGTTCATGTCGGAAGGTGGAACGGCGCGATCAAAGGAGGGTTAGTGAAGGACGTTCAACATCCGCGCCCGGGCCAGCGCAACGGGATCCCGAGGCGGTCCCTTCGACGCCACGCCGACTTAGCAGTCCTAGACGATGCTCGGGCCGAACTGCGGGGCAGCGGCGCACACAAGGAGCCAACTGATGGCCGACACCGTAGCCGATTTCATGTTGAAACGTCTGCACTCGTGGGGGATCAGGCGCATCTTCGGGTTTCCCGGCGACGGGATCGGCGGACTGGTCGCAGCGCTAGGGCGCGACAAGTCGATCGAATTCATACAGACCCGTCACGAGGAGGAAGCCGCCTTCATGGCCTGCGGGCACGCAAAATGGACGGGTGAAGTCGGCGTCTGCATGGCGACGTCCGGGCCGGGGGCGATCCATCTTCTCAACGGCCTCTATGACGCCAAGATGGATCATCAGCCGGTGCTGGCGATCGTCGGTCAGCAAGCCCGCGCCGCGCTTGGCGGCCATTACCAGCAGGAAGTCGACCTCGACTCGCTCTTCAAGGACGTGGCGGGCGAGTATGTGCATACGATGATGGTGCCGGCACAGACCCGCCATCTCATCGACCGGGCCATGCGGATCTCGACCGCGCTGAAAACGGTGACGACGATCATCGTGCCCAACGACGTGCAAGAATTACCGGCGGTCGAAAAACCACCGCGCGAGCACGGGACGGTCCATTCCGGGCTCGGCTACTCCGCGCCGCGGGTGGTACCGAAAAGCGAGGATCTGCGTCGCGCCGCAGATGTGCTGAACGCCGGCGGAAAGGTCGCCATTCTCGCTGGAGCCGGTGCCCTCGAGGCGGCGGACGAGCTGATGACCGTGGCCGATCTCCTCGGCGCCGGCGTCGCCAAGGCGTTGCTCGGCAAGGCTGCGTTACCTGACGATCTTCCGTACGTGACCGGGTCCATCGGCCTCCTCGGCACCGAGCCATCCGACTGGATGATGCGCCATTGCGACACGCTTTTGATGGTCGGCTCGCGCTTTCCCTATTCCGAGTTCCTGCCGAAGGAGGGTGCGGCGCGCGGCGTTCAAATCGACCTCGACGCGAAGATGCTCTCTATGCGCTTTCCGATGGAGGTGAACCTCACCGGGGATGCGGCGGCGACATTGCGCGCGCTGATTCCTCACCTTACCCGCAAGGAGAAGCGCTCCTGGCGCGAGGACATCGAAGGCCGCGTGGCAGACTGGTGGAAGGGCGTAGAAAAGCGCTCGCTGATCGAGGCGGATCCGATCAACCCCGAACTCGTCTTTCGGGAGGCGTCGCCGCGCTTGCCCGATAATGCGATCATCGCGGCGGATTCCGGCTCATCGGCGAACTGGTATGCGCGCGCGATCAAGATCCGCCGCGGTATGAAGGCCTCCTTGTCCGGTGGTCTGGCCACGATGTGCCCAGGCGTTCCCTATGCTACGGCCGCCAAGTTCGCCTATCCCGACCGTGTGGCTGTCGCCTTCGTCGGTGACGGAGCGATGCAGATGCTCGGGATCAACGGGCTGATAACAATCGCCAAATACTGGCGGCAATGGAGCGATCCACGCCTCATCGTCGCCGTCCTCAACAACGAAGACCTTAATCAGGTCACGTGGGAACTGCGGGCGATGGCGGCCAGCCCGCGGGTTCCTGAGACCCAGGACGTACCGCCCTTCACCTATGCCGCCTACGCCGACATGCTCGGTCTTGTCGGCATCCGCGTCGAACGGCCGGACGAGGTGGGGCCGGCATGGGACCGCGCGTTCGCTGCCGACCGGCCGGTGGTGATCGATGCCGTCGTCGATCCCGACGTCCCGACGTTGCCGCCGCACATTACTTTGAAGCAAGCAAAGAGTTACTCGCAAGCGCTCCTTCAGGGTGATCCCGATGCCGGCGGCATCCTCTGGCAGACCTTCAAGCGGCTGACCTGAGGAAGCAGTGATGGCCTCCCGGCCCGCAGCGCCGATCGACCGCATCTCCGTCGTCCAGTCCCATTCCAGCGTTCCGTCCCATTCCGGCGCATCCGTCGGGATTTTATAGTCGCTGACGGATGGTGCTCGTCAAAGTCGACGCGGGCGACGAGACCGGTCTCGGCAATACCTACGCGCCAAAGGCGACCGGCGCCTTCATCGAGGAGACCAAGAACGAAGTGGTGGGGAAGGATGCGCTCGACATCCCGGCGGCCTCCCCCGGCCATCAGCGATGCCACACGCAACCCTGGCGGGATGGATCGCCTCGCGCTCGATCCGGACCCGAGCCGTAGTCGAAGTGCGGACTTAAGCGCAAACCGCATCGAGACGTGCCGGCGGTGACCGACTGACCCACCTTTCCTTCCGCATCAACCCCTTGCAAAGTGGCGCGCCCGGCAGGGATCGAACCTGCGACCTACTGCTTAGAAGGCA
>CAWAGY010000031.1:0-96315 GCA_963781645.1 uncultured Alphaproteobacteria bacterium
CCGCACTGCCTGGTCCTGCCGCAACAGGCCGACGATGATGATGTTGAGGCTGGGAAAGAGCTGGGTGAGCTGCTTGATGGGGGTGTTGACCAGCGGGCAACCGACATCACAGCGGACGCCGAGCAGCCTGACCTTATCGTCGGCGAAGGAAATCATCTCGAACGAGCCGGGAACGCTGAGGCGGCGGGCGATCGCCTTCGCCACCTCCGTCTCCGGCGAGATGATGACGTCGATCGGCAGATGCTCGCGCGAGAACAGGTTGGCCCACGCCGGATCGAGGTAACTCTGATCGCGGATGCGGGCGATTTTCAGCGGCACCTCAAATACCGAGTGCGCGACTTCCAGGCCACCATGTTGACCTCGTCGGTGTACGTGACCGCAATGATCATGTCGGCGTCGGCGGCGCCCGCCCGTTCGAGCACGTCCGGCCGCGAGGCGTGGCCAATGATTCCCTGGGCATCCAAACTGTCATTGATCCGGCGGATGTTCTCCGGCGACTTGTCGACTACGGTGACGTCATTGCCCTCCTGCGCCAGATGGCGGGCAATGTTGAAGCCGACCTGACCGGCGCCACAGATGACAACCTTCATCGCGCGAACACCCTTTGTTGCCGCCTGGTTGCGCCGCGTGGCACCGGCATGTCTGCCCTATTCTATCCTGGCTCTTCTATTCCGGGGTTTGCCGGGCCTTTTCGTCGCCCTGGATGCCGAGCGACTTCAGCTTGCGATGCAGGGCCGACCGTTCCATTCCGACGAACGCCGCGGTGCGCGAGATGTTGCCGCCGAATTGATTGACCTGCGCCAGAAGATACTCGCGCTCGAAGATTTCGCGCGCATTTTTCAGCGGCAGGCCCATGATCTCAGTGCCCCTGTCGGAGCGCCGTGTCGACACCAGATTGGCATCGAACTCACCCGGCAGCATATCGGCGCGGATGGGATCTCCGGCGCTTCCGGGCGCCATGATCAGAAGCCGCTCGACGATATTGCGCAGTTCGCGGACGTTCCCCGGCCAGTCGTAGGTTTGCAGGGCCGCCATCGCGTCTTCCTGAATCTCCCGCGGACGCTGACCGCTGCTTTCCGCCGCGCGCGCCATGAAGTGCCGCGCCAAGAGCGGAATATCGTCACGCCGCTCCTTCAAAGCCGGCACCCGCACCGGCACGACGCTGAGGCGATAGAACAGGTCTTCGCGGAAATGACCGGCGCGGATCTCCTCGGCGAGGTCGCGGGTCGTCCCGGCGATGACGCGGACGTTGACCTCGACCCGGGTGCGACCGCCGACGCGGAAAAAGACCTGCTCCTGTAAGACGCGGACGATCTTGCCTTGCGTCTCCGCCGGCATGTCGGCGACTTCGTCCAGAAACAACGTGCCGTTGTGCGCCGCTTCGAAGGTGCCGGTTTTTCGCGACGGGACGTTGCCGTCGCCGCCGCTCTCGACACCGAACAACTCGATCTCCATCCGCTCCGGAACCATCGAGGCGCAGTTGAGGACGACGAACGGTCCCGTCGCCCGTCGCGACTGGCGGTGGATGAGGCGGGCGACCAGTTCCTTGCCGGCGCCGGCCGGTCCCGAAATCAGGACGCGACTGTTGGTCGGCGCCACCCGGTCGATCGACTGGCGGAGCTGGCTGATCATCGCCGAGTGTCCGATCAGCTCCCAGTAACCGCCGCCGCGCACGCGCAGTTCCTCGTTCTCGCGCTTCAGCCGCGCCGCCTCCAGCGCCCGGTTGAGGACGAGGATCATGCGGTCGGCCTTGAACGGCTTCTCGATGAAGTCGTAGGCGCCGAGCTTGATCGCCTCGACTGCGGTCTCGATGGTGCCGTGGCCGCTCATGATCACGACCGGCAGATCGGGGTGTTCGCGCTTGAGCAGTTCCAGGATCTCCATGCCGTCGAGCCGGCTGCCCTGCAGCCAGATATCGAGAAGCACCAGACCCGGCCGCCGCTGCGCGATCGCCGCCAGTGTCGCGTCGCTGTCGGCGGCTTCTCTTGCCTCAAAACCTTCGTCGCCGAGGATGCCCGAGACGAGCACCCGAATGTCCGCCTCGTCGTCGACGATGAGGATGTCTTCGGCCACCGTTATGGGATTGCCTGATGCCATTAATGCGACTACCAGCCGATGCCGTCAGGGCGCCGCGTTGGCCGTGCGTTTATTGACCGCATCGATATAGCTCAACCACTCAGAAGGAGCCGTCTCGCGAAAGATCATCATCACCCGCGCGCCGCCGCCGTCGCGATCGGTGAGAACCAGTTCCGCCTGATGATCTTCCATGATCTTCTTAACAATGGCGAGTCCGAGCCCGGTGCCGCGCGTGCGCGTTGTAACATAAGGCTCGGTCAAACGGTCGCGGTTTTCCTTCGGGAGGCCCCTGCCGTTGTCGTCGACCACCACCAGCACCTGATCGACGCCCGCCTCCGTCCGGTGCGCAACCGTGACCTCGATGCGGCCGGGCGGCAGCGGCACGCCTTTCTCGTGCTCCCGCCCGATAACCGCCTCTGCCGCGTTCTTCATTACGTTGACGAGAGCTTGCGAGATCTGCCGCGCGTCGCAGATGAGAGGCGTCGGCTCCGCCGGCAGATCGGCAACGATCTCGATGTCCGGATAGCGGTTGCGCTCGAGAAACACCGCCTGCTCGACGAGTTCGTTGAGGTCTTCCAGTTTCAGATCCGGTCGCGGCATCCGGGCGAACGACGAGAACTCGTCGACCATCCGGCCGATGTCCGCGACGTGGCGGACGATCGTCTCGGTCAAGGTCGCGAACGTCGCGGGGTCGGACTTGATCTCCTTGAGGTAGCGGCGGCGGAGACGTTCGGACGCTAGCTGGATCGGCGTCAGCGGGTTCTTGATCTCGTGGGCAATTCTGCGGGCAACGTCGGCCCAGGCCGCCTTGCGCTCGGCCGAGACCAGTGCGGTGACGTCATCGAAGGTGACGACGTAACCGACGACGGCGCCATCCTCCTTCTCGGCGGCGATCCGGGCGACCAGGGCCCGCGACTGGCCGTCGCGGACCAGGCGCAGCTCCGCCTGCCACTGGCGGTCCGGGCGCTCCATCGCCGTCGTCAACAGCCCGGCCATCTCCGGTGCCACTTCTGCGAGCGGGTCGCCGTTCGCTTCCTCGAGATTGACGCCGAGGAGGTCCGACGCCGATCGGTTGGGCAGATTGATCAAGCCATGCGCATCGAGGCCGATGACACCGGCGGAGACACCGCTCAGCACCGCCTCGGTGAACCGACGGCGGTCGTCGAGCGAGCGGTTAGCCTCGATCAGGGTCACCTGCTGCTGTTCGAGCTGGGTGGTCATCCGGTTGAAGGCGCGGTTCAGCGTGCCGATTTCGCCGACCGAGGCGTCCGACTTGACCCGGATCGAAAGATCGCCGTCACGGACGCGCTCGGCGGCGGCAATCAAGGTGGAGATCGGTCGGGTGATCTGCGTCGCGAAGGTCAGCCCGATCCAAACCGCGGCGAGCAGCAGTAGAAGGGCCACCAGCCCGAAGATCATCACAAAGGTGATCAGAATGCCTTCGCGGCTCTGCTCCAGCCGGCGGTACTGGGTGACGGCGCGCTCGGTCTGCTCGATCGGCTCGCGGACGGCGGGATCGATGAAACGGCCGACGACGAGATAGGCGTCGACGAAGCGGTTGAGCTTGATCGCGGCGCGGACGAGGTCGTCGGGCGGTGTCGTCAGGACGACGATCTGACCGCGCTCCGCCTCCTCGATCGCCTGATAGGGGATGGCTTCCAGGCCGAGGGTCAGGCTCAACGGCGCCTGGGCGACGATGCGACCGCTCGAAATCGACGACCAGCACCTCGGACAGCGAGCGCAGCGCCGCCATCATCGACAGCCGCTCCTCGAACAGCCGCTGGTCCTGCATCAGATCGCTCGCCGACTTATTGAGCTCGTTGGCGATGGCAAACGCATCGGCCGAGATGCTCTGCCGGTGCTCCTGGAGATAGGCGCGCGCCACCCGGTCGGACGCCTCGATCGCCGTCCTGACCCGCTCCGAGAACCACGCCTGGATGCCGAAGTTGAGAAAGAGCGCGGAAAAGGCGGCGACCAAAATGGCCGGGGTCACCGCAACCAGGCTGAACAGGACGACGATGCGGACGTGCAGCCCGGAACCGGCGAGACCCCGCCGCCTTTCCGCCCAGACGCGGACAAGCTTGATGGCGATGACCGCACCAAGAACGAGGAGCAGCACCGAATCGAGATAGAGGAGGACGACGACGGTCTGCGGATTGGGGCCGAAGCCGGTGGCGCCCGTCCACATAGCGACGGTGATGATGCCGGACAGAATCGCCGCCACGGCCACCAGAAAGACGAGCTTCCGCTCGAGCCCGTAGCGCCGGTCGAGAAGCGTCCAGCCGAGGGTCACGCTGCGGTAAAGGCGCCCGCTCGGCGGCGATTTCAACGGCCGCCTCCGCGGACGATCGGGATACTGAGCTCGCGAATCTTCTTGCGCAGCGTGTTGCGGTTGAGGCCGAGGACTTCGGCGGCGCGGAATCTGATTGCCGCGGGTCGCCTCCAGCGTCAGCGCGATCAGCGGTCGTTCGACCTCGCGGAGGATCCGGTCGAACAGGCCGGGCGCGGGCAGCGCCTCGCCATGGATCGAAAAGTAGCTGCGCAGGTGGCGCTCGACCGAGCCGCTCGAGTCCGTCCGATTCCGGCTCGAGCGCCGATGGCGAGGCGTCGGCCAGTTCCGCTTCGATCACGTCGAGGCCGATCACCTCTTCCGAATAGAGGGCCGCCAGCCGCCTCACCAGGTTTTCCAGCTCGCGCACGTTGCCGGGCCAGCGGCAGGCCTTCAGCCGCTCCATCGCCTGGCTGTCGATGATCTTCGGCACCAGGCCCTCGTTCACCGCCTTGCCCATGAAATGCCGGACCAGCTCCGGGATATCGACGCTGCGCTCGCGCAAAGGAGGCAGGCGCATCGGCACGACGTTGAGGCGGAAATAGAGATCCTCACGGAAAAGACCCTGGCTGATCAGGCTGCGCAGGTCGTGGTGCGTCGCGGCGACGATGCGGACGTTGGCGCGAATGGGGGTGCGACCGCCGACCGTCGTGTACTCCCCCTCCTGCAGCACGCGCAACAGCCGCGTCTGCGCCTCGGGCGGCATATCGCCGATCTCGTCGAGGAACAGCGTGCCGCCCTCGGCCTGCTCGAAGCGTCCGGCGGAACGGTGGCTGGCCCCGGTGAAGGCGCCCTTCTCGTGGCCGAACAGCTCGCTCTCGATCAGTTCGCGGGGGATCGCCGCCATGTTGATGGCGACGAACGGACCGGAGCGCCGCTTGCCGTAGTCGTGCAGGGCGCGCGCCACCAACTCCTTGCCGGTGCCGGATTCGCCGGTGATCAGGACGGTGAGATCCGTCGCCATCAGCCGCGCCAGCGTCCGGTAGATCTCCTGCATGGCGGGCGAGCGGCCGATCAGCGGCAGCTGCTCTTCCGGCGCCTCGCCCTCTTCACGCCGCATCGCCAGGTCCTGGCGGGGCGCTTCCAGCGCGCGGCGGACGACGACGATCAGCTCGTTGAGGTCGAACGGCTTCGGCAGATACTCGAACGCGCCGCGCTCGGTCGCCTTGACCGCCGTTAGAAGCGTGTTCTGCGCACTCATGACGATGACCCGCAGCTCCGGACGGATCTTGCGGATGCGGGGGATCAGATCCAGGCCATTCTCGTCGGGCATGACGACGTCGGTGACGACGACGTCGCCCTGCCCGTCCGAGATCCAGCGCCACAGGGTCGCCGCAGTGCCGGTGACCCGCACCTGGTAGCCGGCGCGCTCCAGAGCCTGGCCGATGACCGTGCGGATGCCGCTGTCGTCATCGGCGACGAGAACGGTGTGGCTGCTCACCCGATGTCCTCCGTCACCGGAGCCATCGGCAGCATGACCCGAAACACCGTCCGCCGTGGCTCCGAGCCCCATTCGATGACGCCGCCGTGGTCGCCGATGATCTTGCCGACGAGGGCAAGACCAAGCCCGGTGCCCTTCGGCTTCGATGTGACGAACGGTTCGAACAGGTGCGGCTTGATATCGTCCGGAATGCCGGGGCCGTTATCCTGAACGCTGACGACGAGCGGCAGTTTCATCCGCGCATGGCGGCCGGAGACGGCGAAGCTGACGCTGTGAGCGTAGGCGGTCGTGATCGTCACCTCGCCGCCGTCGCGCGGCGCCGCCTCGGCCGCGTTCTTGACGAGGTTGAGAAAGACCTGGACGAGCTGATCGCGGTTGCCGAAAACCGAAGGCAGCGACGGATCGTAATTTTCGACGAATCGCAGGTGGCGGCCGAAGCTGTTCTCGGTAAGCGTGCGGACACGGCTCAACACCTCGTGGATGTTGACCGCCTCGCGGCTCAACGGCCCGCTCGCCGAGAACACCTCCATGCGGTCGACGAGGCTGCAGACGCGATCCGTCTCATCGCGGATCAGACGGGTCAGCGGCCGGTCCTCGGCGCGGACGCTTTCTTCGAGAAGCTGTGCCGCGCCGCGGATGCCGGCCAGCGGGTTCTTTACCTCGTGCGCCAGCATTGCCGCCATGGCACTGACGGAGCGGGCGGCGCCACGCTGCGTCAACTGACGGTCGATCTTGGCGGCAAGGGTGCGCTCCTGCATGGTGACGACAACGGCTCCCGGCGGATCGCCGAGGGGAGCGGCCTGGATGTTCATTGTGTGCCGGCCGATCCTGGGACTGCTCAGGGTCACGTGGTATTCGGAGACGGAATGGTCGTCGCTGCTCGCCTGCCGAATCAGCGAAAACAGCGGACTGTCGGGGGGCACCAGGTGATCGAGGCGCTGCCGGCGCAGATTGCTGGCACTGCTCTGAAAGAGATTTTCCGCCGACGCGTTGGCATACAGGATCTCGTGGCGGCCGTTGACGACGAAGACCACCGACGGCAGCACGTTGAAAACCAGGTCAAGATCGATCGCCTCCACCCCCAGCGGCATCATCAGGCGCCCCGACCCTATCCGATTGTCCATGCGGTTCTGGCTTTCGTCTACGGCGGGCACGCCCGCGGATCCCGCCATCGGCAAATACACTGCCCACGACGGGATCCGCCGTCGGTGCGACATGAGGTGGTGAGCTTACTCTCTTGCCTATAAGTTAGGCCACCAAAGAATACCTGAGCCTAGTGCCTGCGGATTAGCCACGGCGATCGGCCGCGAGACCGCCCCTGAGCGGCCGCCGGCAGCGCCGATCAGGGGGCGCCCCCGATCAGCACGTCGGTCACGAACTTGACGCCCGGATAACCGAGGGTGAGCAGCAGATAGCCGAGGAGCACGTAGCGGGCGGCCGCGCGCCCGCGGACGCCGCGCCGGTAATGGGCGACGAGGAGGCCGCCGATGACGAGAAAGGCGGCCAGCGTGAACACGGTTTTGTGCGAGATCTCGAACAGCCGGCCGGCCTCCATGTATTCGACCGCCATCCCGGTGAGCAGTCCCGCCGCCAACACCGCCTCCCCCCACTGCAGCAAGCGGAGCTGAATCAGATCGCAGTCGGCGAGCGACGGCAGCGGTCCGGTAAAGCCGGTCCGCCAGCGCCGCTTCAAGGCCGTTCCCTGCACAACCGCGGCGAACGCGGCGACGGCGGCAAGCGTCACCAAGGCATAGGTGATAATGGCGGCGACCACGTGCGCTTTGATCCAGCCGCCGGGGACGACGGCGTCGTATACCGTCGACGGCGCGTGCGTCTGCCAGAGAAGTGCGAGGAGGGTGACGACGATCATGTAGATGCCGAGCAGGCCGGCGAGGCGCCAGGCCTGCGTCAGTGTCGCCGCGACGACGCCGAAGGTGAGCATGGTGACCGCCGCGGTCGCCCACAGGGTCTGCGAAAAACCGAGCTGCCAGGTGCCGGAGGAATGGGCGAGGGCCCAAGCACCCGGCCCGGCGAGCCCGATTACCAGCGACAGCCAGAACCAGTGATCGCGGGCGGCGGTTCGGCGGACGATCTGCAAGGCGGTCGGCACCAGCGACAGCACCGCCAGCGAACTCTGCCACATCTTGACCCTCAGTGCTTCCTGCCGGGTCCCTCCGTCGCCGGCGGACCGGATCGGGACGGCTCGCTTAAGGATGATTCGGCCTTAGCGCCGGCGCAAGGCGATGTTAGTTTGCCGCCGCGAGAAAGGCCCGAGAAACAACCCCGAGAAACACAAAGATCAATGTCCCCTCCGTTTGCCTCCGCCGAGGCCGGCGCCGAGCCGACCGTCGTCGCCCTGATCGTCGCCGCCGGCCGCGGCAGCCGCTTTGGCGGCGAACTGCCGAAGCAGTATCGGCCGCTCGCAGGCGAGGCGGTGCTCAGGCGCACTCTTCGCGCGTTCCTCGCCCATCCGCGCATCTCAGGCGTGCGGGCGATCATCCATCCGGACGATGCCGAGCACTACCGCCGCGCCACATCCGAGCTTCATCTCCTCGACCCCGTCGCGGGCGGGGCCAGCCGGCAGGAATCGGCCTATCGCGGGCTCGCCAGCCTCGCCGACGATGCACCGGACCTGGTCCTCATTCACGATGCGGCGCGACCGATGGCGGACACCCGGCTGATTTCCCGTGTGCTCGACGGGCTGCGGGACGCACCCGCGGTGCTGCCGGCGCTGCCCGTCGTCGATACGCTGAAACGCGCGACCGTGAATGGAGTAGGAGCCGGCCATCTCGCCGCAACCATCGCCGGCACCGTCGATCGCGCAGGACTGTGGCGGGCGCAGACCCCGCAAGGCTTCCACTACCGGGCGATCCTTGCCGCTCACGCCGACGCGGCCGGCCGCGAGCTCACCGACGATGCCGCGATCGCCGAGGCGGCGGGTCTCCCGGTCGCCCTCGTCGCCGGCGATGAAGACAATATCAAGATCACCAGCGAGGACGATCTTACCCGGGTGGCGCGCATGCTGAGGGCCGATCACGAGACGCGAACGGGCTCAGGCTACGACGTTCACCGGTTTACCGCCGGCGATCACGTCATGCTCGGCGGCATCGCCGTTCCGTATACGGCCGGTCTTGCCGGGCATTCCGATGCCGACGTGGTCCTGCACGCGATCACCGACGCGCTTCTCGGCGGCATTGCCGCAGGCGACATCGGTAGTCACTTCCCGCCGTCGGATCCAAAATGGCGCGGCGCCGCCTCGGCGCGCTTCCTCTCCCACGCGGCGGCGCTCGTCGGCGAAAGGGGCGGCATCGTCCGCCACGTCGATGTGACCGTCATCTGCGAGCGGCCGAAGATCGGGCCTTACCGCGACGCGATGCGCGCCTCGATCGCCGCTATCCTCGGCATCGCGGTCTCCCGGATCAGCGTCAAGGCGACGACGACCGAAGGCTTAGGATTCACCGGCCGCCGCGAAGGCATCGCCGCCCACGCCGTCGCCACCCTCTCCTGCCCGTTCGCGGCCGATCCCGCCGTGTGAGGCAGCCCGTTATCAGGCCGCCGTCTCGGCGCAAATCCAGTCGAGGAAGGCGGCATTGCCGCCGGCCACCGGCAATGCCACGACGCATGGACACTCGTAAGAGTGAAGGGCCTTGATCCGGGCGGTCAGCGCCTCGATCAACGCGACCCTGGTCTTCAGGATCAGCGCCGCCTCGCCCGCCTCCTCAAGCCTGCCCTCCCACCAGTAGATCGAGGTGACGCCGCCGAGCACATTGGCGCACGCCGCCAGCCGCTCGCCGACGACGGTGCGGGCGATCGTATACGCCTCTTCCGGGCTGCCGGCGGTGACATAGACGAAGGCGACGGACATGGACTGCACCTTGTGTTCAAGCGAAGATGAAGAGTATAGGGCGGTCGAGCGTCTGACCCCAGTTCTTGCATGGGACCGTCCTGTGGCCAGATTGTCGCACTCCGTCGAATACCGATGGCGAGGGCAGGCGCGAGCACAGACGCGAGCACAGATAGAAGCACCCTGACTGCGGAACCGGTATCGGCTCCGCTCGATGCGAGCCGAAGACGACGAGCCGGTTGGTGCGAGCCGACGAGATTGCAAAGAGGAGAACGCCATGACTGCGCGTTCATTCCGATCCAGCTTCGGTCGTGAACCCCATCGCTGCTGCGGTGCCCGGATCAGCATCGGTGCCTATGGCGATTGGCACCTGTGCGAAGCCTGCGAGACGCTCTTGAGCGAACGGCACGTGCGCCGGCGCGCCCGCATCGCCGCCGGGACTGCCGAAGTGCGGACTGAGGCCGACATAGACTCCGACGAAGGCCTCGACGGCACGTGATCCGGTAAGCTCGGCCCGGAGCGCCGGGGCGACCCTTACCCGCAGAGGTCGCCGGCACCAGCGTCACGCTGCCGTCGGCAGCGCTTCCGCCCGCCGGCGCCCCGCCAGCCGAACGGACAGTGCGGCTTCAGCGCCGTCCGCTCGGCGGCAAGCGCCGTCGCCAGCGGCCGGTCACCCGCCCTCTGCGCCGCTTCGAGGAGGGTGCGGTGGACGATGTCCGCTGCGCGTGGCTCCCGCCGAACGCGTTCGCTCGGTAACGCACGGGCATGAGCAGAAGGATCGTCCAGCTTTGCCGCTCTTGCGCCGAGGAAGCCGGCGACCGAGGTTTATTGCAGGCAATGCGCGGATGGGAGGATCGGGCCATGTCGGTCGAAGCGGGGCAGCACCCGGACAGCGGGCCTGCCGGGAGCAGAGCGGGCGAAGGCGGGAACCTCGGGCTTTTGCGCATCTCCGGTCGGGAGCGCGATCTCGGCGGCTTCGTCGTCCGGCGGCATCCTGCCGGCGGCGGTGCGACGGATGGTCGGGCCGTTCGTCTTCTTCGACCACATGGGTCCGGCCGATCTGCCCGCCGGCAAGGGCATCGACGTCCGCCCGCACCCGCACATCGGCCTCGCCACCGTCACCTATCTGTTCGAGGGCGAGATCATCCACCGCGACAGCCTCGGCTCCGTCCAGGCGATCCGGCCGGGTGCGGTCAACTGGATGACCGCCGGCCGCGGAATCGCCCATTCCGAGCGGACGGGGCCGGAGGAGCGGGCGCGGCCGGGACGGCTGCACGGCATCCAGTCGTGGGTGGCGCTGCCCGACGCCGATGCCGAGACGCAACCCTCGTTCAACCACCATCCGGCCGCAACCCTGCCGCTGATCGAGCGCGACGGCGTATCACTGCGGCTGATCGCCGGCCGCGCCTATGGCACGGAGGCTCCGGTCGAAACGCTCTCCGAGATGTTTTACCTCGATGTGCGGCTCGACGAAGGTGCGCGCCTGGCCCTGCCGGAGGATCACCCCGAGCGCGCCATTTATGTCGTCGAGGGCTGGGTGCGGCTGGATCAGGTTGCAGTCGAAGCCGGCACGATGGCCGTATGCGGCGACGGCGATCCCGGGGCGATCGAAGCGATCGGTCCGGCACGGCTGATGCTCCTCGGCGGCGACTCCCTCGGCGAGCGTCGCGTCTGGTGGAACTTCGTCGCCGCCGATGCCGAACGGATCGAGCGGGCGAAGGCCGACTGGCGCGCCGGCCGCTTCCCGCCGGTGCCGGGGGAGACCGAGTTCATCCCGCTGCCGGAAGGCTGAGCCTCCTCGCTCGGATCAAACGTGAGGTGGCGAGGGTAGCGGCATGTGCCGAAGCGGCAACCGCGGGCGGCACGAAGGGGGATTCCATCCACGTCTGCCGCAAATGGGTCGAATTGCCGATTCGTTATTCGCGTTATACTTGTAAATGCCATTGACGCCATCGGCCGCAGGCACCTATCGTATCCCGGATCAGATTTTAATCGCGTTTTGCAAAAAGGGGGGACAGCATGCTCCGTTTCAGCCGGCTCGCGCATCGGGTGTTCGCGGCCTGCCTTCTCGGTGCGGCAATTGGCGCAGCCGGCGTCGCGCAGGCCGAGGAGCCGGCGGCGCCGATTCTGGTCGTCCCGGCCGAGACCGGCCAGGCGGCGGGCGCCGAGGCGCTGGTCGCCCGTGCCGCCGCGCAAGGCCAGGTACGGGTGATCATCGGCCTGGATGAGGCGCTCGCCGACGAGGAAACGCTCGCCCCGGCAGAGGTGCAAACGCAGCGAACCCGCCTGCGCGCCGCCCAGTCCGCCCTCCTCGCCGATCTCGGCGCCGCGGCGGTGCCCGAGCAGCGCCGGACGGGTCCGGGTGCTGGCGGCCATGGCGTGGACGGGGTCACCTTGTTCGACACCATCCCGTTTCTCGCCCTCAATGCCGACGCGGCGGCGGTGCGCCGCCTGCTCGCCGCCCCCGGCGTGACGAGCGTCCAGGAGGACGTTCCGGTGCCGCCGACGCTGCTGCAGAGCGTGCCCCTGATCAAAGCCGATCAGGCGTGGGCGCTCGGCTTTTCCGGCACCGGCCAGGTCGTCGCCGTTCTCGACAGCGGCGTTTCGAAGACGCATCCGATGCTCACCGGCAAAGTCGTTTCCGAGGCCTGCTACTCGAGCACGGTCGCCGGCCAGTCAACTTCGCTGTGTCCGGGCGGCGCCGCCGCATCGACCGCGGCCAACTCCGGCGTGAACTGCCCGACGAACGTCTACGGCTGCGATCACGGAACCCACGTCGCCTCGATCGCCGTCGGCAACGCCTCGAACATCAAGGGCGTGGCCCGCGACGCCAAGCTCATCGCGATCAAGGTGTTCAGCCGGTTCGATAGTCCGTCGAGTTGCGGATCGCTGCCGGCCCCGTGCATCCTTGCGTACTACTCCGACATCACCAAGGGTCTTGAGCGCGTCTATACCTTGCGCAAGGCGTTCAAGATCGCGTCCGCCAACATGAGTATCGGCGGCGGCGCCTATTCCACCGCGTGCGACAAGCAACTGCCGGCAACGACCGCGATCATCAAAAAGCTGCGCACCGCGAAGATCGCCAGCGTCATCGCGTCGGGCAACAGCGGGTATAACGGCTTCGTCGGCGCTCCCGGCTGCATCGCGGCCGCCGTGACCGTCGGCAGCACCACCAAGTCGGACACGCTGTCCTCGTTCTCGAACCAAGCGAAGCTGGTCGATCTTCTGGCGCCCCGGCGAGAGCATCCTGGCGGCGGTCCCGGGCGGCGGGCTCGGCATCAAGAGCGGCACGTCGATGGCGGCGCCGCACGTCGCCGGCGCGTTCGCCATCCTCAGGCAGGGCAAGCCGGCGGCAAGCGTGGCCGAACTGCAGACGGCGCTCACCTGCACCGGCAAGCCGATCGCCCGCGCCGGCATCAGCAAGCGGCGGATCGACGTTCTCGCGGCGTTGAACGTCGTCCGCTCACCGGCGACGGGTTGCAAGTGAAGGCCGGCCGGCATGGCGGTTGAGGGGGGAGAGCCGGGCGGCATCGGCCGGCGGTCCTTCCTCACTGTTGTCGGACTGGCGGCAATGGGCGGGTGGGGCGATGCCCGGGCGGCGGAGGGACGAATGGTTGACACCACCGCACCTTCGACGCCCGGGTCCTCGCCGCAACGCCTGCTGGACCTCGCCCACCGGCGCGGCCGATTGCCGGTGATCGTCGGCCTCGCCATCGTGGGTGCGGGTGCGGGTGCGGGTGGCGACGACGCGGCGGCGATCGCCCGGACGCAGCGGCAGCTCCTCGCCGATCTCGGCGTCGTCACCACCGCCGACGGCGGCCTCGCCGGCCCCGGGATCACCAACATCAAGCTTTACGAGGCGATCCCGTTCATCGCGCTCACCGTTGATGCCGACGCTCTCGGCCGCCTCTTGCGGCATCGGCTCGTCGTCAGCATTCAGGAGGATATCGCCGTTCCGCCGGGCTGAGGCACGAGACGAGACGAGACGCGAGGCGTATCGGCCCGATCGTCCGGACAGCCGTTCGCGGTTACTGAGGCGCCGCTCCATGCGGCGCCGGCACCGTCGTCCCGAGATGCGGCGCACCCTTCACCACGGCCTGATCGCCGAGAGCGAAAATGGTGGCGGCAAGGAGGATGGCCGCGAGAACGACCACGCCCCCGGCATCTCGACGCAAGGCCCGTTCCGTCACGACACGTTTCTGCGACCGCATGGCAAATCGACTCCCGGATGACGACGACGATCCCGCGGTGGCGTGCTTGCCCCTGTTGGGGGGAACATCGCCTGAGGGAGTCGCGAAGTCAACCCCGACTGTCATGCGATCCTCTATCCGATTGAGCGTACGTGGGATTTGCCGTTCCGATCGTGCCGGCCGGTGCCTCGCGGGCGGCTCGTCCGCGATAAACGCGGACGCCGTCAGATTTCGATCTGGGTGCCGAGTTCGACCGCCCGGCCGGGAGGAATACGGAAGAAGGTCGTGGCGTTGAGCGAGAAGCTCCACAACGCGATGAACAGCGGCCCCCGCCAAGGGCCGAGGGCGTCCGGGTCCTTCACCGCCCGTGCGGGCGGCATCCGCACCACGGTTTCGCGCCCGATAAAGAACGAGGTTTCCGCCATGTCGAAGGTGAGGCCGTAGCCCCGGCACGCCTCGAGGATACGCAGAACATTCGTCTGATCCATGAATCCCAAGGAAGCGGCGATGGTAAAGAAGCCCTTGCCCAGCTGTTCGACCTCGACGCGCTCGCTCGCGGGAACCCGCGGGACGTCTTCGATCGTCGTCGTCATCAGGATGACCCGCTGATGCAGAACCTTGTTGTGCTTGAGATTATGCAGGAGCGCCATCGGCACAAGGTTGAAATTGCCGGTCATGTAGATGGCGGTACCCGGCACGCGGGCCGGGGTGTTGCCGAGACGATCGAGGAACAGCGCCAGCGGCAGTGCGTCGGCGTAGAGCTTCTGGCGGAGGCGTGACAGGCCCCGCCGCCAGGTACTGACGACGACATAGGTGAGCAGGCCGACGAGGATCGGAAGCCACCCCCCGCTCGGGATCTTCAGGCAGTTGGCCGCAAAGAAGGCAAGATCGATCATCAAGAGGACACCGAAGGCGGCCAGGCTCAGCCATTTCTGCCATCCCCACACGCGCACCGCGACCACCGCGGCAAGGACGGTGCTGATCCCCATCACCCCGGTGACGGCAAGCCCGTAGGCGGCGGCGAGGTTGTCCGACGATCGGAACTCGCTGGCGAGGAAGATGACGCCGGCGAGCAGGATCCAGTTCATCGGCGGGACGAAGATCTGCCCCTCTTCCGTCTCCGAGGTGTGACGCATCTCCATCCGCGGCAGGTAGCCGAGCTGGATCGCCTGGCGGGCCAGAGAGAACACGCCGGAGATGACCGCCTGCGAGGCGATAATCGTCGCCAGCGTCGCCAGCAGCACCAGCGGATAGATGGCCCACCCCGGGCCGAGCAGGAAGAAGATGTGATCGACGACGGCCGGGTCCTGCAAGAGGAGCGCGCCCTGGCCGAAGTAGTTGAGGACGAGCGCAGGAAAGACCAGGGCGAACCAGGCGATGCGGATGGGCGGCCGGCCGAAGTGCCCCATGTCGGCATAGAGCGCTTCGGACCCTGTGATCGCGAGCACCACCGCGCCGAGGCTGATGAAGGCGGCGAGCGGATCGATGACGAAGAATCCCGCGGCATAGCGCGGATCCAGGGCGCGGAGAACGGCCGGGACAGCGAAGATCTGAAGCGCCCCCAGGATCGCGAGGACGGCGAACCAGAGCAGCATCACCGGCCCGAACAGGCTGCCGACGAGGGCGGTGCCGCGCGTCTGGATCAGAAAGAGGGCAACGAGGATCAGCCCGGAGGTCGGCAGGACGTAGGGGGCGAAGACGTCGGTCGCCGCGTTCAGGCCTTCGACGGCGCTCATCACCGAAATCGCCGGCGTGATTAGCGCATCGCCGAAAAACAGGGCGAGGCCGGCCATCGACAGCACCAGAAGGAACGCCCGGAGCCGCGAGCTCGGCGCCAGTCCGTGCATCGCCAGCGCCGCCAGAGCAAGCACCCCACCCTCGCCCTTGTTGTCGGCGCGCATGATGAGGACGACGTACTTGACGGTCACCGTGAGAACCAGCGACCAGAAGACGACGGATAGCAGGCCGAGGATCGATTCCGGGTCGAGTGACAGACGGCCGGCCGGGCCGAACGCTTCGCGGATGGCGTAGAGCGGGCTGGTGCCGATGTCGCCGAAGACGACGCCGAGGGCGCCGAGCACGAGCGCGATGCGACCGGCACTGTGCTCGTCGTCGGCCTCCGGGGCGGGCTCGACGGTCGCGGCCGATGTCGGGGCGAGCGGATCGTCCGTCGGTAGCGAGGCCGGATTTGTCAGCGGTGGCGTCGTCATCCCGGCCTCTTTCGCAGACGGCAGCAGTTCCGCCGCCGTCAACTTCTATACGCTTACCGGCTTGCAAACCTTAATAAGCCGCATGGTTCCGGATCGCTTGCAAAAACACCTCGCCGTAGCGGGCGAGCTTGGCTTCGCCGACGCCGTGGATCGTCATCAGCGCTTCCAGAGTGTAAGGGCCTGCGGCTCGCCATCTCGATCAGCGAGCGATCGGCGAAGACGACGTAGGCGGGCACCGCGTCTTCACGGGCAAGCGTCAGCCTGAGCGCTTTCAGGGCGGCGAGGAGCCCGGCGTCCGTCGATGACAACGCCGGCATCGGCCGATCGGCGGCCCCCCGCCGCGCCTTCCGCCCCTTGGCGACGGCCGTGTCGGACCATACATCATCGCGCAGCTCGATGCGGTCGGCGCCCCGCAGCACCCGTCGGCCCGCTTCGGTGAGCGACCAGGCGCCGCGACGGCCGACGTCGAGGGCGATCAGTCCGTGGGCGTAGAGCTGTCGGATGATTGAGCGCCAACCTGCGGCGGTCCGATCGCGGCCGACGCCGAATGTCTTCAGCGCGTCGTGGCCGTGGCTGCGGACGGCGTCGGTCGGCGCGCCGGTGAGAACATGGATAAGATGCTCGGCACCGAAGCGCTCGCCGGTGCGGACGATCGCCGACATCAGCTTCTGTGCCTCGATCGTCGCATCGAAGCCGACGGTGCCGTTCGCGCACAGATCGCAGTTGCCGCAGGCCCCCGCCGTCTCGCCGAAGTAGGCGAGCAGCGTCTGGCGGCGACAGCGCGGCGCCTCGCACAGCGCGATCAGTGCCTGCAGCCGCTGCCGCTCGATGCGCTTGCGTTCCTCCGGTGCCTCGCCGTCGTCGATCTGCCGGCGGCGGAGCCGGATGTCGTCGAGGCCGTAGAGGGTGAGCGTGTCCGCCGCCAGTCCGTCGCGGCCGGCGCGGCCGATCTCCTGGTAGTAGCTCTCGATCGTCTTCGGCATGTCGGCGTGGCAGACGAAGCGCACGTCGGGCTTGTCGATGCCCATACCGAAGGCGACGGTGGCGACGACGACGATGCCGTCCCCGGCAAGAAAGGCATCCTGGTTGGCATCGCGCACCGCCTGGTCGAGGCCGGCGTGATAGGGAAGCGTCCGGTGACCCTCGGCGGCAAGCCGCGCCGCCAGAGCTTCCGTTCGCTTGCGTGACGCGCAGTAGACGAGACCGCTCTCGCCGGCATGACGGGCGAGGAACCGTCCGATCTGCCGGCGGGTGTCGGCCTTCGGCTGCATCGCCAGCGTCAGATTGGGACGATCGAAGGAGCGGACGAAGGTTGACGGCGGCGTCGCGAACAGCCTGGCGACGATGTCGGCGCGGGTCGAGCGGTCGGCGGTTGCGGTCAGGGCCAGCGTCTGTATGCCGCCGAGGCGTTCGCGCACCTGCCCGAGGGCGAGATATTCGGGGCGGAAGTCGTGACCCCACTGGGACACGCAGTGGGCCTCGTCGATGACGAGGAGGCCGACGCCGGCGGCGCGCAGACACCGGATCGTCTCCGAACGTCGCAAGCGTTCCGGGGCGGCGTAGACGATGCTGAGGCGGCCATCGGCGAGCGCGGTCATGATCGCGGCGTTCTCGGCCGGATCGTTCGCCGAGCTCAGGCTGGCGGCGGCGACGCCCAGCGCCTGCAATTGCGTCACCTGATCGCGCATCAGCGCAATCAATGGCGAGACGACGAGGGTCGGTCCCGGACGCAGCAGTGCCGGCAGCTGATAGCAGAGCGACTTGCCGCTGCCGGTCGGCATCACCGCCAGCACGTCTTGTCCCGCCAGCACCGCGCCCACGACCTCCGCCTGACCGGGGCGGAAATCGGCGAAACCGAACACGCGGGCGAGCAGCGCTTTCGCGGCAATGAGGGGATCGGTCATCAGGAAGCCTTGGCGACAGATCGGCAAGCCTAGCGCAGCACGCCCCGGCGCCACCAGTCCGTGTGGCAGGTCGGCCGCGCACGCTAGTTAGCCGGACATGCCGTCGGCATCGGCGAAATGGCGACGAAGGGCCGCCACCAGCAGCCGCACCCGGGCGGTCAGCGCCGCCGCCGGCGCGTACACGAGGGTGATCCACTCCGACGGCACGGGAAAATCGGCGAGCAGCCGGACGAGGCTGCCGGCGGCGAGTGATTCGGCGACGAGGAACCTCGGCAACAGGGCAATGCCGCGGCCGGCCAGGGCCGCTTCCAGCATCACCCGGCCGTTGTTGCTGGCGAAGTACGGCCGGACGGTGACGCCGATCTCGCCGCTCCCCTTACCGGCCGCATCGGCGGCGAAGGTCCAGCGCCGGCCGGTGACGAGAAAGCTGTAGTGGATGCAGTCGTGGCCGGCGAGGGCCTGCGGATCGGCCGGCTCGCCGCGGCGCTCGATGTAGGCCGGAGACGCGCAGACGAGGCGGGAGAGGCGTGCGAGACGAAGCACGCGCAGATTCTCGTCGGGCGCTCCCGGCTGATCGCGGAGCACCGCATCGAAGCCCTCCGCAACCGCATCGACGGCGCGGTCGAGCAGGACGAGTTCGACGGCAAGCCGGGGGTGGCGCGCCTGCAACGCGCTCAGCACCGGTGCCACCCGGGCGATGCCGAGCGACGTCGGCGCACTGACGCGGAGGGTGCCCGTCGCCTCCGCCCGTGCGCCTGCCACCGCCGCATCCGCTTCCATGACTTCGGCCAGGATGCGCGTACACGGCGCAAGATAGGCGGCCCCCTCCTCGGTGAGGCGGACGCTGCGCGTCGTGCGGGCGAGAAGGCGGACGCCGAGGTGCGCCTCGAGCTGGGCGATGCGCTTGGTCATGACCGAAGCGGCGATGCCCAGTCTACGCGCGGCCGGCGCGAACCCGCCGGCTTCGGCGACGGCAACGAAGGCTTGCATGGTGGCAAGGCGGTCCATGGGTTTCGTTCCAGATCGCGAATAATGTCGTGCCAGGATGCCGTGTTGTTTGCGGCTCCACGAATGGCTACCTCTCCTAAGGCAATAATGGAAGAGGAGAGGACGAATGATCTCGCTGCGCAGGGCCCAAGAACGGGGCGGCACCCGCCTCGACTGGCTCGACAGCCGCCACACGTTTTCGTTCGGCGGTTATCGCGATTCGCGCTTCACCGGGTTCCGCGACCTGTTGGTGATCAACGAGGATAAGGTCGTCCCGGGAGCCGGCTTTCCGACGCATCCGCACCGCGACATGGAGATCGTCAGCTATGTCGTCGCCGGCCAACTTGCCCATCGCGACAGCCTTGGTACGGGGTCGGTGATCCGGCCGGGGGAGGTGCAGCG
Source organism: uncultured Alphaproteobacteria bacterium (assembly GCA_963781645.1). Classification (GTDB taxonomy): domain Bacteria; phylum Pseudomonadota; class Alphaproteobacteria; order Rhodospirillales; family Defluviicoccaceae; genus Defluviicoccus. The sequence goes on from CAWAGY010000031.1 coordinate 19,384, forward strand.
GATGTCGGCAGGGACCGGGATCCGCCACAGCGAGTACAATGCGTCGGCCGACGAGCCGGTGCACTTTTTGCAAATCTGGATCACGCCGGAACGGTCCGGCCTGCCGCCGGGCTACGAGCAGGTCACGCTTCCCGCCATCGACGGAACCTCCCGCCTCGACCTGATCGGAGGCCAAACGGGCGGCCCGAACGCGGTAACGATCCACCGGGACGTGGCGCTGTGGCGGGCCTACGTGCAGCCGGGAGAGACGCTGCAGCGCCCGCTCGCCGCCGGTCGGGCGGCGTGGGTGCAGGTGGTGGCCGGTCGCGCCAGGGTCAACGGACAGGAGGTCGCCGCGGGCGACGGTCTTGCCATCGAAGACGAGGCCGAAGTGACGATCACCGGCACCGAGGCCGCGGAGCTGCTCGTCTTTGACCTCGCCTGAGCCACCGCGCGGGCACAAAAACGGCCGGCGGAGCGTATTTATCCGCCGGCCGCACGTGTTCTTGATCCGATCGGACGATCGCAGAGGTTAGAAGCGGTAGGCGGCGCCCACCCCGCCGTTGATGATGCCCTGCCCGAACTCGTTGCGGACGTTGTAGTCGTAGCCGGCGCGGGCGTAGACGTTCCACTGGCGGGAGAGATCGAACTTGACGCCGATCTCCGGCCCGACGATTGCCGCGTTTTCGACGCCCTTGCCGAAGATGTAGCCGCCGACGACGCCGACATAGGGATGCACGTCGCCGAGGTCGGCCTGATAGGCGGGACCGCCGGCGAAGCGGGCGCCCCAGCCGTCGTTCTGGCTGGTGCCGAGGGTGTTGAAGGCGGCACCCTCACCCATCAGCAGCAGGCCCGGCACGGCTTCATAGTCGAGCCGGACTTCCGGACCGAAGAGGCTGCTCGACTTCTGATCACCGGAGGGCGTGTTGTCCCGCTCCTTCAGATTGTAGCCGTACCAGGGACCGAGCGACACCGAGCCCTTCGGCGCAGGCGGCGGCGGTGGCGGCGGACGCCTTGGCCTGGACAGGCGGCGGCGGCGCGCGGCGGCGGCGCCGGCGGTTTCGGAATTTCGATCTCCACCCGGCGGTTCTGCGGCTCGCGGACGCCGTCCTTGGTCGGCACCAGCAAGTCGTTCTGGCCGCGGCCGATAGCAACGATCGCCGATGCCGGTACGCCGAGGCGAATGAGCTCCTGCTTCACCGTGTCGGCCCGGCGTTCGGAGAGCTTCTGGTTGTACGCGGCTGAACCGGATGTATCCGTATAGCCGGTGGCGACGATCCGGGCCTGGCCCGACTTCTTGAATTCTTCCGCGGCCTGACCGACGACGCGCTTGCCCTCCGCCGTCAGGTTGTAGCGGTCCCAGTCAAAAAAGACGAGGAACTTGGACATCTGCGCCGACTGGCTGGACGGTGCCATCGACGGTGAAGCCATCGGCTTCGGCGCCATCTGCGCGAAGCGCAGTGGGAGCGGTCAGGACGAGGATTGACCCCGCAACGAGCAACGTTCGCATTCCCCTTGAACCTCCTTTGGCAACGCCTCTCGCTTAGCGAGCGGAACCTGCTGTCTAAATGTTAACATGGGCTGCCCGGTTCCCGGGATCCCCCCATTCGAGAACTTTTCCTGCAATTTTCGGCAAGTGTTGCGGTTTTGCAGCATCCTGTCCGCTTTCGGTTGAAGTGCCGCCGAGGGCTCTGCTTCCGCGCATGGCCAACCGGGTTCGGGCGATTCGCTTTTGGCGCACCGGGTCGCCTGATCAACGAGCTGCCGCCCATGCAAGACGGATCGTAAGCGTATCGCCGGGCGCTCCTCGGGAGGTGATCGAACGGGCGGACTGTGTGGGCGCGCCGGTTCACGAATTTGTCACGGTTGCGAAATGGGGGTGGATGTCCCGGTCGCAACATTGGGGGGTTGACGGCAGGACGTTGCGGTCTACCCTCCCCGACCATGAAACTTCGATCCGTAATTGTCTTCGCCGTCGCCTTAATTTTTGCGACGGTGGGTCCACTTAGCCGCGCGTGTGTTGCCTCATTGTCGACGGCGGTTCGACCAGTCGCGGCTGATGCAACCGCCAATTCAGCGCGGACGGCCACTCCTGGGCAAGGGTCGGGGGGCGGCCTCGAAACGCCGCCGGACCGCACGCCGCGTCCGGCGCCGAGCGAGAGCGGCACGGGCTTGATCCTGATCGCCGACCAGAAGAAGCGCAGCGCCACGTCGTCCTCGCGCTCAAAGAAGCCAGGCGGTTCGGCAAAAAAGGGGAACCCGCCGGCTGCATCCCGGTCGCCCGCCGCCAAGACGAGCACGGCCTCTTCCGGCGCGTGGAAAGCCGTGCGCAAGGGACAGGGGAAAACCAAGACCTGTTACATCGTCTCGTTTCCAAGAAAGAAACAAGGGAAGTATACGCGCCGCGACTTGACCTATCTGGTCGTCGCGCACAGACCGGCGGAGCGCGTTTTCGGTGAAGTGAGCGTCGAGGCCGGATATGACTATAAGCCGGACAGCGTCGTGACGGCCGCAATCGACGGCAAGAACACGTTCAAACTCTTCACCAAGGGCGGTAACGCCTGGCCTAACAATGCCGCGGCCGACAAAGCCTTCGTCAGTGCCATGAAACAAGGACAATCGCTGGTTCTGAAGGGGACCTCGGCGCGTGGCACCGTGACCACCGACACCTACTCTCTCTCCGGCTTCACCCGCGCCCTGGCGACGATCGACAGGGATTGCGCCGGCTAGGCCGGTGGAAGCGGCGGGCACAGGGATGGCGGGCACAGGGATGAAGTCGCGACGACGGTCGTAGAGCTTGGCCCTACACGAGTTCGGCGCCAGCCTCTTGCATGCCGGCCAAGGCTTCCGGTTGCGGTCCGCATACTGCGGAGACGGCCACCCTGACATCGCGGATTTTTTCGTCCAACATCTCGATCTGTCGAGCGAGTTCAGTCTTCAGCGAACCCGCCTTCTTTACAATTTGCTCGCCGTTGTTCTTGATTGTTGTCGCCCAACTTGAAATCTGGTCGAGATCCTGGGCGCGCTGCTCGATGTTCCGAATAGCGCTCTCGATTGCTACGAAATCGGCCGCTGCGCTTTGACGCTGGGCGACGGCGCGCATGCTGATTGCCTTCGCGACGGAAAACCCCGCCGCCATGACGACGTCCGATGCTCGGTCTTCCGGGTCCCAAACGACGACGACATCGTTCCCGTGGCGAGTCATGGAACCGATCCCGTGCGGCGCGGTCCGAGCGGAAAGCACCACGAACCCGACAGCCGCATCGCGGTTCTTACGAGCCAATTCGATCTCGCAAAGGGCATCCCTTAAAGTGAAAGAGACCTGCTCTTTCGCCTCGACAACGATGCGCGCCCCGGCCGCCGCGTGCTCGCGCCCGAGCTCGACGACAATATCTCCCTTCTTGCAGTTCCTGATTCTGCCCGTAGTTCTGGCGGTACGGGTCGTAATATCGCCGGCAGCCTGACTTGTCGCTTCGACATTCTCGAAAACCGCATCCTCAAAGTCATCGCCGTGTCGGGTTGAACGTCTCAACTCCTCTTTGCGGGCGCTTGCCTCGGTCAACTTCTGGAGGACCTGTTCCTGGAACTGAGCATTGGCCCTTTGAAGCGATGCAATGACTTCCAGCAGTTCTCTTCGCATCCGTGCCAGAGCCGAGTTCTGCTCATTAAGGGAGAACTCGCTGCTGATTTGTTTCTGCGCCTGCTCAACGCGGCGCACGAGCCGGGATAATGCCAAATCTTCGCGGTCGAGGGAAAACTCGGAGACGACTTGCTGGACACGTTCCGTAAGTGAGCCGCTGGCCTGAGCATGCTGCTCGTTCAGCTCGGCAATCAGACGCGACAAAGCCCCCGCTTTGTTGTCGAGAGAAAATTCTTCCAAGATGCGATGCGCTGCTCGGTAAGGGTCAAGCCGATGGCAGCGCTCATCGTTGCCAGCAGCCCGTTGGAGGCTTCCGGATCCAACAGCTGCATCAGCGGGCTGCGTTCGCCGATGTGGGTTGTCAGCGTGCAGGCCAGTTCGGAGTTATCGGCACCGATATGGCGGCGCAGAATTTTTTCCAGGTCGCCATCCTGTCTGATCAGGCGCTCAATCCGCTCGTTGAAGCGGCCGCTCTGCGGATCAAAGTATTCTTTGAGATTTGAGGTCAGCTCCTGACCGAGGCCGCGTTGATGTTCGGCCAAGGCCGTGCCGAGCTGCTCAAGCAGTCGGTCCCCTTCCCTTCTAATTCGTTCGGCATCGATGCGTCCGTTGGCATGGCGGAGCGCCAGCGTCCCGATCTTCAGAGCGCTGACGGCAAATTCATGACGTGGGCGTCCCTCTTCATACTCCTCCAGTTCCGCGCAGAGTTCCGGATCGGAGATGTGAAGGTGCAAAATGAGGCCGCCCGCTGTTCCTAGGGCGTTGGCCTCGGCAGCGCAGTTGCGCAGCGCGTGTAGTCCCTCCTCATCCGATTTCGCTCCTCCCGCCCAGCGGGCGCACCCCCGGCCTTCTCCCGTAGTCACTCATAATAACCCGAGCTCTTCTAGGGAGCTGTGATGCCGGTCGGCGAGGTCGCCGATCTTCCGGCACAGCTTCGTGTAGCGCTGTTCCGGGACTTCACACAAGACCTGGTAGTCTATGGAACCGGCCATGGGTGCGGGCGCCGCCGCTGTACCAGGGAGTGGCCTCCCCGCGGCCGCGCCCTCAAGCGTCGGAATCGGCAGCGAGGTGGCCGACGCAGCATACCATGTCGCCGAGCAGACCTTCGACCATCTCGATCGCCTCGCCGCGGCTCGCATAGACACCGGCACTGCCGCCGTCGAGTCCGAAGGGAAACGCCTCCCAGCCTCTGTCTCCTTCGACGACGACGGCGGTGCCCGCCTCGGCGGTGCTGATCATCGGAGAATTAATTGGGTATCCCCTTCACTGACCTTCGGGGAGATGGTAGCGTGAGGGGATGGACGGCACACAGCATCCTGGCCGTGGGGTCGATTACCCACGGACGTTCCAGGAGATGGAGGAGTGGTTCCGCAGCGCCGCGGGATGCTGGGAGTATATCCAGCGCCTGCGTTGGCCGGATGGTTTCGCCTGCCCGCACTGCGGCGTGGCCGGGGAGCCGTGGACGATGTCGGATGGGCTGCTGCGGTGCCGGAGTTGTCGTGGGCGCACATCGTTGACGGCCGGCACGGTGTTTCAGGACACACGCAAGCCGTTGCGGATGTGGTTCCTGGCGATGTGGCTCGTCACCAGCCAGAAGAACGGCGTCAGCGCCCTGGGCCTGCAGCGGGTGCTCGGGCTGGGCAGCTACGAGACGGCCTGGACCTGGCTCCACAAGCTGCGCCGGGCGATGGTCCGGCCTGGCCGCGATTGCCTCACCGGCGCCATCGAGGTCGATGAAACCTACGTCGGTGGCCCGGAAGAGGGCAAAAGGGGCCGGCAAACCGAAACCAAGGCTATTGTTGCGGTGGCGGCCGAGAAGAGCGGTCGCGGCATCGGCCGCATCCGCCTTCGGCGCATCGAGGACGTGTCCGCGGACAGCCTGCTCCCCTTCGTCCAGGGCGCCGTGGTGCCTGGGTCGGTGGTCCACACCGATGGATGGAGCGGCTATTCCGGGCTGGCGGCGGCCGGCTACCAGCACCAGGTCACCGTCATCAGCGACGGTCGCGATCCGGCTCACGAGGTCATGCCGCGCGTCCACACCGTCGCCTCGCTCCTCAAGCGATGGCTGATCGGCACGCACCAGGGCGGCATCCAGCACCAGCAACTCGACTACTACCTCGACGAATTCACCTTCCGTTTCAACCGCCGCCGCTCACAAGCCCGCGGACTGCTTTTCCACAGGCTCGCCCAACAAGCGGTCGCTGTCGGACCGGCGCCATATCACAAGATCATCGGCGCTGCCCGGGCGGACAAGGCCAGATAGGTCAGTGAAGGGGATACCCAGTTCGGCTCCATTCCATGGCGCGCACTCCAATGGTGGTGCCGAAAAGAGGCGGGCGACACTCCTTTTGAGTTAAGACTGCCGCCCAAGGATGCCGCCTTTTTATGGCGGGCAACGCAAAAATCAGCCGGCGAACGGTGTTTCCGGCAGGCCCTGCATGCCGGGCTCCAGAGCGAGAAGACTGCCGGCGAGCGGTTCCTCACGAAGCTGCTCCGGGGTCAGCGTTTCCGTCGCCGTGGTCACGAACAGCGTCCGGTAGTCGGGACCGCCGAAGATGCAGCTCGTCCCGCGCGAGACCGGCAGTTCGATGATGCGCTCGATGCGGCCATCCGGATCGTAGCGAACGAGCCGGCCCCACACCGGCTGCGCGCTCCAGACGAAGCCCTCGGCATCGACGGTGAGCCCGTCCGGGAAGCCGCCGGCGGCGGCGTCGATCGGCGCGAAGGGCCGGCGGTTGGCGATCTCGCCGGACGGCGGATCAAAATCATAGGCGAAGATCGTATAGCGGAAGCTCTCGGTATGATACATGGTCCGGCCGTCGGGACTCCAGCCGGTGCCGTTCGAACATTTCACCCGGTCCTGCATGCAGGTGATCCGCTGATCCGCATTGAAGCGGTACAGGGCGCCGGTCTCCGCCAGCCAGTCCTTGGCCCCCATCGTTCCCGCCCACAGCCGGCCCTGTCGGTCGCACTTGCCGTCATTGAAGCGGTTGTCGGGGCGGTCCGGCTCCGGGTCGGCGAGAATTTCCAGCGCGCCCGTCTCTGGATCGAAAAAAGCGAACGTCTTGCGCAGAGTGAGGATCAGCCCGCCTGCCGCCCGCGTCGATAAGGAGGTGACCATGTCCGGCAGGTCGAACGACCGGTAGGCGTCCCCGGCCGGATCGAGGATATGGATGGCCTGTCCCTTGATGTCGACGAGGAACAGGCGCCCGGACTTCGGGTCCCAGATGGGCGATTCGCCGATGATGTTGCGCGAGGGAACGACGACGCGGATGTCGGCGGGGGTGGCGCGGATCTCGAAGGGCCGGCCGGTGCGGTTCATGCGGCCGCTCGCGGTCGGGCCCGCCTGTTCCACCAGTGGCCCTGGCCGATGGGGTGTCCCATCGCGTGAGCCTTCACCGGTCCGCCGCCTAAGACGATCGACAGGATGCCGCCGACGCAGACGAGGACGATGCCGAGTAAGGCAACAAGATCGGGCACGTTGTGCCAGATCAGCCAGCCGATGAGCCCGGAAAAGACGACGACGGAGTAGTTGAACGGCGCCAGGCGCTCCGCCGTCGACTGCTGATAGGCGAGGATGATGAACAGCTGCGACAACGCCATGAAGACGCCGATGCCGGCGAGATAAGCCCACTCGATGCCGACCGGCGTCCGCCAGCCGGCGATGGCGAACGGCGCCGCGGCGAGCGTCGAGATGAGGAAGTAATAGAAGAGGATGGTATCCGGCCGGTCAGTCGCCGACAGCCGGTTGACGGTGACGAGAGCGATCGCCGAGAACAACGCCGCCGCCGTCGCCAGCAGCGCCGCCGGATTGGCGAGCAGCGCCGCGCTCGGCTTCAGGATCAGGAGCACGCCGACAAAGCCGATGACGAGGCTCATGATCACCATCGGCGTGATTCTCGTCTTCAGCCAGACAAGGACGACGAGCGGGATGAACAAGGGCGCGGCGTTTACCAGGAGCACCGCATCAACAAGCTTGATCTCCTTGACCGCGATGAAGAACAGCGCCTGCGAGAGCAGCCCCGAAATGGCGCGGACCATGTGCATCGGCAGGCGCGTCGTCCTGATGTCGGTCGTCCCCTGCCGCAGCGCCCAGGGCAGGAGCAGCACCAGGCTGATGCCGTTCTGGAAAAGGACGATCATGCCCGTCGGCACGTCCGCCGCCGCCTTGCCGAACGCGCTCATCACCGCGACCGAAAAGAAGGCAAGGACGATAAGCAGCGTTCCGAGAAGGACGTTCGGCGCTCGCGCCGCGCCCGACGTTACCTCAGGCATCGCAATCCCCTCGATGACATGGCCCCTCCTCGATGACATGGCCCCTCGATGACATGGCCTGCCTTTCAAGGCTAGAAGACGAGCCCGATCTCGCCGCCAAACACCGCCGCGTTGTCGATGTCGTTGCGGCCGCCCGGGTTGAACACGTACTGCACGTCGGGCGTAACATAAAGCCACGGTGTGATCTGCACCGCGTAGTTGACTTCAAGCGAGGTTTGCGACGTCGCCCCCTCGATGTCGCGGCTGAAGCGGCCAAAATAAACGGCAAAAGCGGCGCGATCGTCGGGGCGCGCCGGCAGCAGCCCCTGATGAACAACGCCGGCGGCGAGGAACAGCGGCACCCGGGCCGTTCGCTCCTTCGGCACGTAGCTGACCGTGGCCCACGGCGTCAGCCCCTCGTCGCCGGTCGCATCGGCCGGCCGCCACGCCATCTGGCGAAAGATCGCATAAACGCCGTAAAGGCCGCCGCTCGATCGTCCCGTCGCGGGCGAGATCCGGAAAGGCGGTCGTGTCGTAGAAGCCGCCGACCTTCGCTTCGCCCGGCAGACCGTCGCTTCCGCCCGCGAGGGCAAAGGAATATCCGACCTCGCCCACGGCGAGCAGCCCGTCCGCCGGCGAAAATGAAAAGTCGAGGCCGTTGTTGTCGGCCGCCGCCGCTCCGGCATCGGCATTGAAGGCGCCGGCGGCGATCCTGAGACCGTCGGTCGGTCGCCCGATCGCCTGGATGCCCCACTGGACGTTCGGCAGCCCGCCGAACAGCTCGTCGTTGACCGGCAACCCGCCCGGATGGTTGTTGATCGCCGAGGAGAGGTAATTCGAGAACAGGTCGAGATGGGCGAACGTCTGCACGACATTGAGGCGGCCGATCGCCAGGCTGAGGCGGCGGTCGAGCAGGTCCTGCTGCAGATAGAGCCGCGCGAGGGCCACCTGATCGCCGCTGAAGGCGTGCCCCACCTGGAAGACGTTGCCGATGTCGTCGGACAGGTTCGTTCCCGCCGACCAGTTGCCTTCGGCATACAGCATCAGGCCGTCGGCCCCGGCGATCCGGCCAAAGTCGAAGGTGAGCGAGGCGGCAGCGTACTGCGCATAGGCCCAGCTTTGTTTTCGCCCCCCGATCGGGTTGGTCTGGATGTTGGCGATGTAGACGCCTCGCGGCGTGATCCCGAGTTGGACGAGACGATCACGAGCGCCGTTCCAGTCGCCGGTTGCAGTGGCGATGGTCGCATCGAACGGTTCGGTGAGACATTCGAAGAGAAGGTTATAGGGGTCTGCTGAGCCGCACAGACTCCGGCCCCGGCGGAGTGGCGGCGGGCTCGCCGGCCGCTGCGATCGCCGAGGCGAGGCTCATCGCTGCAGCGGCGGCGCAGCGATATGCGCAAACGCCTCGCCGCCTGCCAATGGTCGTCCGCGCCACGGCCGGCCCGTCTTTTCGCTCATCGCTCGACCGGCTCATGCAGGTCGGAGATCAGCTTGGCGATGAGGCCGGTCCAGCCGGTCTGGTGCGATGCGCCGCAGCCGCGGCCGCTGTCCCCGTCGAAGTATTCGTGAAAGAGGAGATGATCGCGGAAATGCGAATCGGTCTGCAGCTTCTCGGCCTCGCCGAACACCGGCCGGCGGCCCTGATCATCGCGGAGGAAGATGCGGGCGACACGGCGGGCGATCTCGTTGGCGACTTGGGCGAGGGACATCAGCGTGCCTGAGCCGGTCGGACATTCCACCTTGAAGTCGTCGCCGTAATAGGCGTGAAAGCGGTGCAGGCTCCGGATGATAAGGTAATTGACGGGAATCCAGATGGGTCCCCGCCAGTTGGAGTTGCCACCGAACAGGCGGCTGTCGGACTCTCCCGGCACGTACTGGACGCCGTAGCTGTGGCCTTGGCAGTCGAAAACATATGGCTGATCGAAATGCGCCCGGGAGAGGGCGCGGATGCCGAAGGGCGACAGGAACTCGTCCGGGTCGAGCATACGGGTCAGCGTGCATTTCATCCGATAGGCGCGAACGAGCGAGAGCAGCCGGCGATCCTCGCGCCCCGGATCGTCCCAGCGCGAGACCAGCCGGGCGAGGTCCGGCCGATGATGCAGATACCAGGTCAGGCGCTGGGCAAAAGCGGGGGTGCTCGCCAGATGCGCCGCATCGAGGATCTCGACTGCGAACAGCGGAATGAGACCGACCATCGAGCGGACCTTCAGCGGGTGCGAGCCCTGTCCGGGAAGATCGAGCACGTCGTAATAGAACTTATCGTCGTCGTCCCAGAGGCCGATGCCGCCGCCGGCAATGTCCTTCATGGCGAGCGCGATGGCGAGGAAGTGCTCGAAGAACTTGGTCGCCAGGTCCTCGTAGACGTGATTGTGGCGGCCGAGCTCGAGGGCGATCCGCATCAGGTTGAGGGCGAACATCGCCATCCAGGCGGTGCCGTCCGATTGCTTGATCGTCCCGCCGGTGGGCAGCGGCGCCGAGCGGTCGAAGCAACCAATGTTATCGAGGCCGAGGAACCCGCCTTCGAAAATGTTGCGTCCGCCGTGGTCCTTCCGGTTCACCCACCAGGTGAAATTCAAGAGGAACTTGTGAAAGACCCGTTCCAGGAAGAAGAGATCGCCGGTGCCGCCGTTTTGGTGCCGGTCGATCTGGTAGACCTGCCAGGCCGCCCAGGCGCGGACCGGCGGGTTGACGTCGCTGAAGTTCCACTCGTAGGCCGGCAGCTGGCCGTTCGGGTGCATGTACCATTCATGACCGAGCAGCACCATCTGCCGCTTGGCGAATTCGGGATCGATACGGGCCAAGGCAACGGCGTGGAAGGCCTGGTCCCAGGCGGCAAACCAGGGATATTCCCAGGTGTCCGGCATCGAGATGACATCGTCGGCGTTGAGGTGGCGCCAGTCGCTGTTGCGCCCGCTCAACCGCTGCGCCGGCGGTGTCGGCTCGGTCGGATCGCCGTCGAGCCAGCGCGAGACATCGTAGGCGTAAAACTGCTTCGACCAGATCATCCCGGCGAGGGCCTGCCGGTGTACCCGCCGTTCCTCGGCGTAAGCGATCTTCGATTGCAGATCGGCGTAAAAGGCATCGGCCTCGGCGAGGCGGGCGGCAAAGACCTTGTCGAAGTCGGAAAACGCGTCGGCGGTCCGCCCGTCCGGGCGCAGCCGCAGCCGGAGGACCCGAGAGGAATCCGGCGGCGAGGCGACAGCGGTAGACGGCGCATGCCTTGGTGCCGGTGCGTACCCGGTTGAGGGTGCTGCGGTCGCCGTCGACGATCGCGTCGTGGAACGCATCCTTGAAATGGCCGGCGGTCTCAATGCCATAGAGGCGGCGGGCGTTGGTCTCGTTGTCGCAAAACAACAGTTCGTCCGGGCCCTCGCAGAAGACGGCGAAGCGGCCGAGCACCGGATCGGCGACACTGATGCGGTCGGCGCCGACCGCCGTCAGCGCCGGTTTCACCGCGTCCTTTTCCCACGTCCAGGTATTGCGGAACCAGACGTGCGGCAGAACGTGCAGCGTCGCGTCGGCCGCCCCGCGATTGGTGACCGTCACCTGCATCAAGATGTCGTCCACGTCGGCTTTGGCGTAGGCGATCTCGACGTCGAAATAGTGGTCGTCGTCGAACACGCCGGTGTCGAGCAGCTCGAACTCGGGCGCATCGAGCCCGCGCCGGGCGTTCTCCTCGATCAGCCGCTCGTAGGGAAAGGCGTCCTGAGGATACTTGTAGAGCATACGGAGAAAGGAATGCGTCGGCGTCGCATCGAGGAAGTAGTATAGCTCCTTCACGTCCTCGCCGTGGTTGCCCTGCTGGTTGGTCAGCCCGAACAGCCGCTCCTTCAGAATGCGGTCGCGGCCGTTCCACAAGGCGACGGCGAGACAAAGCCGCTGCTCGATGTCAGACAGACCGCCGATGCCGTCCTCGCCCCAGCGATAGGCCTTGCTCCGCGCCATGTCGTGGGTGACGGCATTCCAGGCATCGCCACCGGCGCTGTAATCCTCGCGCACCGTCCCCCACTGCCGTTCGCTGAGATACGGACCCCAGCGGTACCACGCTGTCTTGCCGGCCTTGGCGTCGGCGAGGCGGATGCGTTCGGGATTTTTTGCGGAACTCATGGCGCCTCCTCCGAAACCGGCGGTCCGAATGTCGATGCGAAGTCGGTGCCGACCCCGACGAGGTCGCGACGGAAGACGAGATCGAGCAACCAGTCGATGCCGATGCGCACCCGCCTCTCCATCGATGGCACCTGGGCAAGATTGTAGGTCCGCCACAATACCCAGGCGGTAAAACCGGCGAGGCGGACGCCGCCGATGCGCGCGACGCCGGTGCGGCGGCCGAGCGTCGCCATCGTGCCGAGCGAGGTGTAGATGAAGGGATCGAGCGGCCGGCCATCGACGGCGGCGGCAATATTGCGAGCGAGCACCCGCGCCTGCCGATGCGCGTGCTGCGCCGTCGGCGGAAAGAAGCCGCCGGTCTCGGCATCGGGAACGGCGGCGCAGTCGCCGGCGGCCCAAAGCCCGGGCCGGTCGGGAACGGCCAGCGTTGCATCGGTGAGGATGCGGCCGTGTTCCTTCGCGCACGGCAACGCATCGAGCGCCGGATTGACCGTCGAGCCCGCGGTCCACAGAAGCGTTGCCGCCTCCATGTGCGATCCGTCGGAAAAGCCGACCGCGCCGTCCGCCGCCGTCGTCACCGTCGCGCCGCAACGGATTTCGATCCGGCGCCGCGACAGCGTGTCGGCGGCATAGCGGCCTAGCGACGGATTGAGCTCGGGCAAAATCTCCCGGCCGTGGTGCACCAGAACGATGCGAATAGCGCGGGTGTCGATCCGCGGATAGAGGCGGGCGGCACTTTCGAGGAAGTCGTTCATCGACGCTGACGTTTCGGTGCCGGAAAAGCCGCCGCCGGCGACGACGAAGCTGAGAAGTGCCCGACGCCGGGCCGCGTCCTCCTCGATGTCGGCCTCTTCAAGGCACTCGATCATCCGGTTGCGCAGTCGGATGGCGTCACCGAGCGTTTTCATCGTCAACGCCCGCTCGGCGATGCCGGGGCCGTCGGCAAACCGGGTGACCGAGCCGAGGGCGAGCACCAGATGGTCGAACGGCAGCGACAGCGTCCGCTCGCAGTCGATACCGCGGGTCACGCTCACCGTCCGACCGGCAAGGTCGATCGCATCCACCCGCCCTTCGACAAACCGCACCCGGCGCAGCAGCCGGCGCATCGCCACCACCGCGTGGGTGAGGTCGATCTCGCTGCCGGCGATGTCATGCAGCATCGGCGTGTAAAGGAAGTAATTGTGCTCGTTGACGAGCGTCACCTCGACGTCGTTGCGGCGGGCAAGCGACTTCTCCAGGCGCTTGGCCGTACCGAGGCCGGCAAAGCCGCCGCCGAGGACAAGGACGTGTATCCCGCCGTTGCGACCCAAGACGGCCGCCGCGTCAGTCGAGCCGCGCGAGGTGATCGCCGAGACGCAACCCCCAGGCATAGATGCTCAGCGCCGGATTGACCCGGCTCGCCCGCGGCAGGACGCTGCCGTCGCCGACATAAAGCCCCTCCATGCCGTGCACCTTGCCGTCCGGATCGCAGACGCTCGTTGCCGCAACACTGCCGGTGACCAGGCTGCCGAGGGCATGGGCGGTGCCGGCCATCCCCATGTAGCGATCGACGCCGGGCAGCCCCGCCTTCGCAAGCACCTTTTGAAAGTCGTGGACGCAGGCGTGATGCTCATCGAGCGACGGTCGGATGCGGTCGAGCCGGTAGTCCATCACCGGAAAGCTTTCCTTGCCGCCCGATCGAATGCGGTTGTCGGGGCTTGAGCCGTCCTCGGTGGTGGCGAAGAAGCCGACGGCGCGGGTGCCGAAGGCATTGGCGACGAACTTCGGTACGGCGGCCGGCAGTTGTGCGCCGAGAATGTCGCCGTCGATCCAGCCGAGGCACTGGATGGTACTGTGCGGAAAGGCGTCGTTGAAGAAAATCGCCGTCTTTCGCAAGACGTCTTCGTCCTTGAAGATAGAAAACCCGAGAAGCGCGCTGTTGATGTGAAACTTGAAGTTGGCGCCGACGTGGGCGGCGGCCGGCAGGCGCACGCCGAGGCCGGTCTCCTTCAGATAATCTTCGAGCAGCCGGGGCGATGACATCGCACCCGCCGCCAGCACCACGACGCGCGCGCTGTCGGCGCCGCCATCGGCGTAGCGGACGCCGGTAACCCGCTCCGGATGCCCGTCCAGGCCTAGGAAGCCTGCGACCGGATGTTCGGTCCGCAGCGTCAGCCCCGCTTCATCCTTGATCAGATCGATCAAATTCCACTCGGCATCCGACTTGTAGCCGCACGCCGAGGCAAAGCCATCGAAGTGCTTCGCCTCCTCCGGATCATCGAGAATCGCCTGCTTCAGGCCGAGCGGCAGCGATTGCGGCCGCCACGCCGCGTCCTCACTTGTAATCCGGTCGATCAGCGCCTGCAGCCCGGGCTCGTTGGCGAAGACGTTGACATGCAGCAGTGCCTCCGCCTCGTCGTAATAAGGCTTCAGGGTCTCGTAGCCGAACGGCCAGGCGAGGCACTGATACGCGTCGTCGGCCTCGAACTCGTGGGTCGAGAAGCGCAGCAGCGCCGCCCCGTACCATTTCGTCTTGCCGCCGACGTTGTAGAACTCGCCCGGATAGAACACCTGGTTCTGGCCATCGACCCAGGGCTCCTTGTTTTTGAAGACGCCGTCCTTGAACACCTTCTTGATGTCGAGGGTCGAGCCGTCGCGCGGCAAATAGCCGCCTTTCTCGACCAGCAGCACGCGCCGGCCGGCCTTGACCAGCTTGTAGGCGACGGCGGCGCCGCCGGCGCCGGAGCCGATGACGATCGCATCATACGCGGTCTCCGGCATCTCACCCTCCCGTCGCGAAGCCGGGAAACAGGGTCATGCCGCCGTCGACGTAAAGGCTGACGCCGCTGAGGTAGTCGGATTCGTCCGCGCACAGCCAGACCGCGGTGCGTCCGATGTCCTCGGGCTCGCCGATGCGCCTGTACGGGATCAGCGTCAGAAGATCGTTCATCGCCGCCTGCGTCGCCCACGCATCGTGGTTGATGGGGGTGCGGATGGCGCCGGGGCAGATGGCGTTCACCCGGATGCGATGTGGCGCGTACTCCTGCGCCAGTGTCTTCGACAACAGCCGGATGCCGCCCTTTGACGAGGCGTAGTTGGCGTGGCCGGCCCACGGGATCATGTCGTGCACGGAGCTCATGTTGATGATCTTGCCGGCGGCGCATGAAATCTCCGGGCGGATGCCGCGCCGGAGATACTCGCGGATCGCCTCGCGGCAGCAGAGGAACTGTCCGGTCAGATTGACGCCGATGACGGTGTTCCACTGCTGAAGCGTCATCTCGTGGAACGGGGCGTCCCGCTGCAGGCCGGCGTTGGCGACGAGGATGTCGACGGTACCGAACGTTGCGATCGCGGTCTTGAACATCGCCTGGACTTCCGCCTCGTTCGAGACGTCGGCGTGCAGCGCGATCGCCTTTGCGCCCTTCGCTTCGATCTTCTTGACCACCTCGCCCGCCGTGTCCTCACCGACGACGAAATTGACGACGACATTGGCGCCGGCGCCGCCAAGGGCGATCGCCACCGCCTCGCCGATGCCGGAATTGGCGCCGGTGACGAGCGCCGTCTGCCTTTCGAGAACCTTGAAGTCCTCGTATTGCGGCATCACCACCGGCGGATAGGTCTTGTCGACTTCGATTGCCATCGCCCTCCCCTCCCCTCGTTTGCGCGGCTAGTGATAGCCCTTGCGCAGCTTGCCGCGGAAAATCCAGTAGACGTAGATGGTATAGATCAGCACCACCGGAAAAACGACGAGCACCGGCACCCCAGAACATGAATTCGAGTGACGACGGCGGCGCCGCCGCATCGGCGACGGTGACGGAAAACGGGATCATGTACGGCCAGAAGCTGATCGCCATCGTCGCATAGGCGGTGAGGAAGACGATGACGGTGAGCGGGAACAGCCGCCCCTCCTGCCGCTTGCGCACGCCCGCAAGGATACCGAGACAGGCGAAGCCGCCGATCACCGGCAGCACCAGCATCCACGGCACGTCCAGCCAGCGGTGGAGGACGTGAAGCTGGGTGAGCAGCGCAAAGATGAAGGCGATGGCGACAAAGAGGACGGTGCCGGCGAGAAGTATGGCCACCCGCCGATAGGCCCACTGCTGCAGCCGGCCCTCCGCCTTGAGGACCAGCCAGGCGGCGCCGAGGAGCGCATAGCCGATGATCAGGCCGACGCCGCAGAGAATCGAAAACGGCGAAATCCACTCGTAGCCGCTGCCGGCATAGGCGCCGCCCACGACCGGCAGCTCCTGGACCATCGTGCCGATGGCGGCACCCTGGACGAAGGCAACGACCGCCGAACCAACGCCGAAGCCCAAATCCCAAAGCCAGCGCATGCCCTCCGTCCGGTAGCGGAATTCGAAGGCGACGCCGCGGAAGATCAGGCCGATCAGGAGCAGCGCCACCGGCAGGTAGAAGGCCGGCAGGAAGATCGCATAGACCATGGGAAAGGCGCCGAACAAGGACGCGCCGACGAGGATCAGCCAGGTCTCGTTGCCGTCCCAGAACGGCGCGATCGCGTTCATCATCTCGGCGCGGAACTGCTCGTCCCGGGTCGTGGCGAAGAGCACGCCGACGCCGAGATCGTAACCGTCGAGGATGACGTAGACGAGGATGGCAAAGGCGATCAGCCCGGCCCAGATCGTCGGCAGCGCCGCCGTCAGCGATGCGTGGTCCATCGCCGTCACCTTCCCGAGCCGGAGGGAGGACGCTGGCCGGTCGCCGTCTCCGTTCGGCCGGCAAACGCCATCGGGCGACTGGCCGTTCCCGTCGGCGGATGCGGCGTCTCGCCGATGGGGCCCATTTTCAGCAGCCGATAGATGTAGAGCATGCCGAAGAGGAAAATGATCGCGTAGACGACGACGTAGGCAGTAAGCGACGCCAGAACGTCGAAGCTGGTGATCGTCGGCGTGACCGCATCCCGCGTCCGCAGAAGGCCGTAGACGACCCATGGCTGGCGGCCGACCTCGGCGGTGAACCAGCCGGTCAGGACAGCGATGAAGCCGGTCGGAAAGGACAAGAACGCCGCCCATTGGAACCAGCGGGTGGTTTCCAGACGACCGCGCCAGCGCAAATAATTTCCGAACCAGGTGATCGCCAGCATGATCAGCGCCATGCCGACCATGATGCGGAAGCCGAAGAACGGGATCAGCACCGGCGGCCGGTCTTCGGGCGCAAACTCCTCAAGGCCGACCTCCTTCGAATCCCACGTGCCCGAGGCGATGAAGCTGCCGAGCCTGGGGACGACGATGGCGTAAAGGTTCGTTTCCCGATCCGGATCCGGCAGGCCGATAAGCACCTCCGCCGCCGGCTGTTCGGTCTTCCATCGCGCCTCGATCGCCGCGAATTTTGCCGGCTGATGCTGGTGAACATAATCGCCGGCAAAATGCCCGAAGACGATCTGCACCGGCACGACGAGGGCGACGAAAGCGAGCCCCCAATGCAGCATCACCCTCGCCTCGGCCGGATGCACCCGCCGCAGTACGTACCAGGCGCCGGTGGCGACGACGCACATGCCGGTGGTGAGAAACGCCGCGAGCAGCATGTGGATCCAGCGGATCAGCATGACTTGGCCGAAGATGATCTGCCACCAATCGCCGGGAATGATCCTGCCGTTGACGATCGAATGGCCGACCGGTACCTGCATCCAGCTGTTATTGGCGAGGATCCAGAACGACGACACCATCGTTCCCAGCGATACCATGCAACAGGAGAAAAAGTAGAACGCCGGCGAGACGCGGTCGCGGCCGAGGAGCATCACGCCGAAGAAGCTCGCCTCGAGGATGAACGCGGTGAACGCCTCGTAGCCGAGGAGCGGGCCCTGGATCGATCCGGTCCGCTCGGCCAGAACGCTCCAGTTGGTACCGAACTGGAACGCCATGACGATGCCCGACACGACGCCCATGCCGAAGGAGACGGCGAACACCTTCAGCCAGAAGTCGAACACCCGCCGGTACAGCTCATCGCGGGTGAGGAGATGCATGCCCTCCATCGTCGCCAGCCAGGCGGCGGTCCCGATGGTGAAGGCGGGAAAGATGATGTGGAAGCTAATGACGAATGCGAACTGGATCCGCGACAGGATTACCGGGTCGAATTCCATTACACCTCTCTCGTGTCGACCGCGACCCCCCGGTCCCGCTTCTCACCCGTCGGAGGCAGACCGACTTCAGGAGCGAATGGGCCGTCCGTTCGCATCGTCCACGCTTTCGACGGCGCCGATCGCTGCGCCGATCGCGAGGGTCGTTTGATCGCCGGATGCTCTCCGACGGCCGGCCGTTGCCGGCACGTGCGTTCCCCGATCCCGATTAAGCCCCGGATCTCGGTGCCTTTCAAGCGACACTTTGATGCTGCGCATGAGGTTGGACGCCTGGGAATGCCGGCGCTCCGGCAGCAGCGACGGCACGCTCGCGGATCAGTCGGCGAACGCGGCCGCCATCACCGGGCCACCGCGATGGGCGCCGGCCGCGGGTGCGTAGCGGTGGACGAGCTGCAGCTCCTCGTTGCGATCGAGAAAGGTGTCGAGAACCTGGACGATGCTCAGTTCTTCCTTCTGCAGGTGGAGGAGGATCTGCTGGGTGAACTCCTGGGCCGCCGCGCAGAACGACCGCCATTTCGGTGCATCGACGCCACCATCGAGGATGTCGGCGGCGAAACGCCGCAGCCGCTGGACCAGCGGCACCATGACCAGATGCTCGTCGGCCAGCATCTCGACCACATCAACGGCGCCCCTTCGGCACAAAAGCGGGAACAGCTCCTTCTCCTCGAAGGCATTGTGACGGATGACGCCGTCGAGGGCGGCGATGAGCTGCTCGAGCTGCTGCCGGTCTTCAACGCGTGTGGGATCCAACGGTTGCTGCGCTGCGGGACCGCTTACCCGATTTTCCAGGTCGCAAAACAGCATCACGATGTGAAAGTGCTCTTCGTGAAGGACCTGCCCGAGCCTGCTGAGTTGCGCCATTAGACCGACCTCCCGCCGCGCCGCCGGCACCGACGGTGCCGACTCTTGCTGCTGCATCGCGGCATAATAGCATGCTTTTTGGCGAATGTGTATTGCAATGCAGCACACGGCCGTCGGGGATGTCCTCGCTTAGCCGCCGCCGACGGCCGTCCCTGGCGGAAGGATCGGTGGAACCTCCGTTGATGCGGTGATCAGGCGCCTGAGGTCGTCTTCCGATAGTCGCGAGAGCTGGTCGAGAGCGTGCGCCCAGTCGCGACTGTCACGCCAGGTGTGGCCACGCAGCAGGCGTCCGAGGGTTTCCAGAGGATCAGACGAATCGGAGCAAAGGCCGGATTGCGACTCGATCGCGTTCATCGCCGCCTCCCATCAGGAGAGGCCCGGAACATATCATGAACATTTATAACCGAAAAGGAGTTTTTTCTTATCCACGGGTGCGTATGGGGCGCAGCGGCCCATCCGCCCCGGGCTGACGCGTCTCCTCAGCCGCGACTCGCCGGGGCGGAAGACGCGCCCGAAGGCAACGCAAACTCGCAACTGTTGCAAAAAAATGATGACGGGAGCGAATACTTATAGTAGTTTCCGACAGGTGCTGTGGAACATTAAAAAAGCGCTTGACAAGCCCGGGTTTTGGGAAACGTGCGAGAATAACGTCGGGATCGATCGACAAAGAGCATAAAAAGGGTAGAGGGAAGGCGCGGTCGGGATCTCCAGCGCATTTCAAAACCCGCGTACGGGTCGTAACGCGATCAACTCGAGCCTGACGAGCGGCTCCGGCGGCCACCATCGGTGGCCGTTTTTGCTTGGGTTCAAGCGCTCTCCACCGTTTTCAGCCGTCTGCTGCGCGGGTGGACCATGGCGGTCCGGCCGCAAGAATGCGGGCCTGCACCGGACAATCGTCTTCGTGCGCGCCCGCCAGATAGCCGGTACTGACAAGAAACTCGCGCACGACCTCCTTGCCCATGAAGCGAAAGGTCCGACGAAACAGACGTCAGCCATTCGCTCTCGTTGCGCGGATGGTGGTCATCGAGCCAGTCGGCGAAGCGGCCTCGCCCGCCGTCGGCCGCCTCTCCATTCCCGCCGTCGCGCCGGGGGCCTTCGCTCAGCCCGACCAGCACCCGCGCATTAGCGATGACCGCCTCGATCTTCCCGCGATTGCGAATGATTTCGGCGTCCGCCAGCAGCCGGCCGACATCGGCCTCATCGAACGCGGCGACACGGGCGACGTCGAAGCCGGCGAACGCGCGGACAAACGCCGGCCGCTTCATCAGCACCAGCCGCCACGACAACCCGGCCTGGAAAATCTCCAGCGACAGCCGCTCGAAGAGGATGCGATCGTCGGCGACGGGAAAGCCGTACTCCGCCTCGTGATAGGCCCTCTGCAGCGGATCGGCGGCGGCAACGCGGCGACAGTAGGGCATGGCCTATCCCGGCCTATCCGGGTCGGAAGGAGATCGCCCCCGTCTCGATGACGACGTAGACGATCATCCAGAAAACGGCGGCAACTACCGAGGTTGCCGCCACTTTCCGCCACATGTTCGGGCGCAGCGGCGCACCCGCCGCGTGGCCCTTGGCGACGTCCTCGTTGCCGATCGGCTTGACGCCCCATGGCAGGACCATGAACAGCACCGTCCACCAGATAATGAAGTAGACGGCGATCCCGCTCACCCAGCCCATGGTAGGCGCCGCATCCTCCGCCTCATCGACGCCGTCGCCGGCCGCCGCCTATTCGGCGGCGTGTGCATGGCCGTGCGCGCCGGCCTGCTCCAGTTCGACGAGCGCTCCGTAGAAATCCTTCGGGTGCAGGAAAAGGACGGGATTGCCGTGCGCACCGATCTTCGGGTTGCCGTCGCCAAGAACACGCGCGCCCTTCGCCTTCAACTGATCGCGGGCGGCGAGAATGTCCTCCACCTCGTAGCAGATGTGGTGGATGCCGCCGCCGGGGTTCTTGTCGAGAAACCCTTTGATCGGCGATTTTTCGCCGAGCGGATACAACAGCTCGACCTTGGTGTTGGGCAGCTCGATAAAGACGACGGTGACGCCGTGGTCGGGTTCATCGTGCGGTTCCGACACCTTGGCGCCGAGGACGTCGCGATAGGTCTTGACCGCCGCGTCCAGGTTCGGCACGGCGATGGCCACGTGGTTAAATCTGCCGATCATTTTTCCCTCTTCTGTCTCTCGGGCGTCCGGACCAGATGCACGTGCGTTACTGGTCTCTTCTCGAATAATTGGCGAAAGGTCCGGCGAACGACAAGGCGTATGGCGTCGCGGACCGTCTCTTCGTCGTTACTGCGCGCTCGGAAGCTCGGCCACGGCGGCAAGCACCGCGGCCCGGACCCTCGCCAGCGCCTCGCCCTCGTCGCTGCCGATCAGGCCTACCGTCGAGATTTGCACGTCGGCCTCGTCGGGCGCCCCGTTGAGGAAGACGCTCACCAGGGCGACGCCATTATATAGCGCCTTTGTACGCTCCTTGACGAGATGGCCTTCGATCGGCTCGAGGCGATTGCCCTCAACCGCGAGACGGCCGGCCGGTACCCGCTCAACGACCGCGGGCGGGTCGGGAAACAGGCGGACGAGCGCCCCGTTCTCGACGACGAGGACATCCTTCACCCCCTCCCGCCGGGCGAGGCGCGCGTGCGCCGTCAGGTGCCGGAGCTCGCCGTGCACCGGGATCGCGAGGCGCGGGCGGACGAGGCGGTACATCCGGGCGAGCTCGTCTTCGGCCGGATGCCCGGAGACATGAACAAGGCCGTCACGCTGGCCGAGAATGCGGATGCCGCGGCGGATGAGCTGATTGCAGAGGCGGCCGATCGCAAGCTCATTGCCGGGGATCACCCGCGACGAGAAGATGACGGTGTCGCCGTCATCGAGGCTCAGTTGCGGGTGATCGTCGCTCGCCAGCCGCGACAGCGCGGCGCGCGGCTCGCCCTGGCCGCCGGTGCAGACGATCAGCGTCCGGTCGCGCGGCATCAGCGCCCCGAAGCGGTCGTCGACGAACGCCGGCAACTCGCGGAGATAACCGCACTCCAGGGCCGCCTGGTAGTTCCGCTTCAAGGAGTGGCCGGTCATCACCACGTCGCGGCCGTTTTCCTGTGCGGCGCGGGCGATCGTGTGCAGGCGGGCGACGTTCGAGGCGAAGCAGGCGACGATGACGCGCTCGCGGCATTGGGCTATCAGCCGCGACAACGACGCGAGCAGCGCGGCCTCCGAGCCGGAGCTGCCGGGCTCGAAGACGTTGGTGGAATCGCAGATCAGGGCGAGCACGCCGGCATCGCCGTGGCGGCAGAGGGCGGCCTCGTCGGAGACCGGGCCGACGACCGGGTCGGGATCGAACTTCCAGTCGCCGGTATGGAGGACGGTGCCGGCGGCGGTTCTGATGGCGACGGCGTTCGCTTCCGGGATCGAGTGGGTGATCGAGATCGTTTCCAGATCGAACCGGCCGATGCGGAAACGGCCGTCGTCCGGCACCAGGTGGAGCGGCACCTGATCGCCCCACTCCACCTGATCGAGCTTGCGCCGCAGGATGGTCAGGGCGAAGGCGCTCGCGTAGACGGGGCAGCCGAGCCGCGGCCACAGATACGGCACCGCGCCCAGATGATCCTCGTGGGCGTGCGTCAGAAGCAGGCCGTCGAGGCGGTCGCGGCGCTCGGTAATATAGCCGGGATCGGGACAGATCACGTCGATGCCGGGCACGACACCGGCGTTGAAGGTGATGCCGAGGTCGATCATCAGCCAGCGCCGGTCGCCCGGCGGGCCGTAGCCGTAGAGATTGAGGTTCATGCCGATCTCGCCGGAACCGCCGAGCGGCAGGAAGACGAGCTCGTCAGCCATCGCCGCCGTTGCTGCCGTTGCGGCGATGGATGAGAAACAAGCCCTGCAGCGTCAGATCGGAGACGACCCGGCCGAGCACCGGGCAGCAATCGGCGAACAGTGGGGCGAGACCGCCCGTGGCGATCACGCCGGCCGATGTTCCCGAGCTCGCCCCTGATCCGCGGCAACGGTGCCCTCGATCAGGCCGACATAGCCCCAGAAGATGCCGGAGCGCATCGCCTGCACCGTGTTCTTGCCGATCACCCGCTCCGGCCGGCCGATGGCGACCCGCGGCAGCTGCGCCGCCGCCTGGTGCAGGGCTTCGAGCGACAGGTTGATGCCGGGAGCGATGGTGCCGCCGACGTAGTTGCCGTCGCCGTCGATGACGTCGAAGGTGGTGGCGGTGCCGAAATCGACGATGATGCGGGGACCGCCGAACAGCCGGTGCGCGGCCACGGCGTTGACCAGGCGGTCGGCGCCGACCTCCTCCGGCCGGTCGACGAGGACGCGGATGCCGATGTCCACATCGGCGGCGCCGATCACCAGCGGCTGGCAGGCGAAGTAGCGCCGGCAGAGGAGCCGGTGATTGAACAGCCCCGCCGGCACCACCGAGGCGATGATCGCGGCGGTGATGTCGGTCCTCTCCAGGCCGGCGAGGCTGAGGAGCTGCGATAGCCAGATCCCGGTCTCGTCGGCGGTGCGATTGACGTCGGTCGAGGAGCGCCATTCGCCGCGGATCACGCCGTCGTCGTCGAAGACGGCAAAGACGGTGTTGGTGTTGCCGGTGTCGATGGCGAGCAGCATCCGCCGCCGTTCCCGCCTCAGCCCTGCAGCGTCAGCGGCGACGGCAGACAGTCGCCGGCGGCGATCGTGCGGCGACCGCCGGCGGCGTCGAGAATGAGCGCTCCCATCGCATCAAGATCGACAAAGCGGCCGGTAACACTCGCGCCACCATCGCCGAGGCGGACGGTGAGTGCCTCGCCCGGACGATGGGCGAGCGCCTTCCAGGCATTCCGGATCGGCGCGAAGCCGGCCCGTTGCCACTCGGCGAGACTGGAGGCAAAGGCGTTCAGCACCCGCTGCCAGCATCGCGGCGGGGGTTGCGCCCGCGGCGCCGGCGGCGGTGAGGCAGGTGGCGGGAACGAGGCCGCCGGTCTCTTCCGGATGGCTCGCAATGTTGAGACCGATGCCGAGGACGACCCAGTCGACGCAGCCATCCGCGTCCGTCGCCGTCTCCAGCAGCAGCCCGGCCACCTTGCGGCCATCGACGAGAATGTCGTTTGGCCATTTGCAGCGGACGCGGGCGGACGCATCGAGCAGCCCCGCAACCGCCCCGGCGACGGCGACGGCGGCGACGAAGCCGATTTCCGGCACCCGCGCGAGCGGGCAGGTGGGGCGCAGCAGGATCGACAGATAGAGGTTGCCGGGCGGCGATGTCCAGACGCGGCGCTGGCGGCCGCGGCCGGCGGTCTGCTCTCCTGCGGTGACGACGAGACCGGCGGCTTCGCCGGAGAGGGCGAAGCGCTTCGCCTCGTCGTTGGTGGAGCCGACGCTGGCAAGGACGATTAGCCGATAGCCGTGGGGAAGGCGACAATCCTCAGGGCGGCTATACCCGTCTGTCAGGCGGGCGGCCGATGGAGGCGGATCGCTTGCGGGCCCGGTCGCCCCTCGGCCAGCGATCATCCGCCGAACAGCGACGTGGCGGCGGCGCCGGCGCTCGACAGCAGGGGTGCGGGTAGAGGAAGAAGAAGCCGATCATCACGCCCGTCGTCGCCATCACGATGGCAATTTCCCACCGGGTGCCGCGGTCGAAGCGGCTCGGCGACGGTCGTCGAAATACATGATCTTGACGATGCGCAGGTAGTAGTAGGCGCCGACCACGCTGGTCAGCACGCCGATGACGGCGAGCAGTACAGGCTGCGCCTCGACCGCGGCGAGGAAGACGTAGAGCTTGCCGAAGAAGCCGGCGAGCGGCGGGATGCCGGCCATCGAGAACATGAAGATGGCCAGCGCCAGCGCCATCTCGGATTGCTGCGGCCGAGACCGGCGAGATCGCTGATCGCCCTCGACCGCGCTGGCCGCGGCGGCGCATGGCGAGGATGCAGGCGAAGGTGCCGACGTTCATGAAGATGTAGATCGACCATGTAGATCAGCACGCCGCGCACGCCTTCCGGCGTGCCGACGGCGAGGCCGATCAGCGCGTAGCCGACATGGCCGATCGAGCTGTAGGCCATCAGCCGCTTGATGTTGGTCTGGCCGATGGCGGCGAAGCGCGCCGAGGATCATCGAGGCGATCGAGACGAAGACGATGATCTGCTGCCACTGCGCCAGCAGGCTGCCGAACGGCTCGATCAGGACGCGCACGAAGCAGCGCCATCGCCGCGAGCTTCGGCGCGACCGCGAAGAAGGCGGTGACCGGCGTCGGCGCGCCTTCGTAGACGTCCGGCGTCCACATGTGGAACGGCACCGCCGACGATCTTGAAGGCGAGGCCGGCGATCAGGAAGACGAGGCCGACGATCAGCGCCGTCGCCGGCGCGCTCGCCGCCGTGGCCGGCGACAGACGCGTGCGAGCGCGCGAAATCGGTGCGTGCCGGCGAAGCCGTAGACCAGCGAGACTGCCGTAGAGCAGCATGCCCGGAGGCGAGCGCGCCGAGGACGAAGTATTTCAGCCCGGCCTCGGTGGAGCGGACATCGTCGCGGTCGAAGGCGGCGAGGACGTAGAGCGCCAGCGACTCTGCAGCTCGAGGCCGAGATAGAGCGCGATCAGGTCGTTGGCCGAGACCATCAGCAGCATGCCGAGGGTGGCGAACAGGACGAGCACCGGTGAACTCGAACCGCGCCATCTCTCGCCCGCTCCATGAAGTCCTGAGCGCGATCAGCAGGGACATGCCGGCGGCGATCAGCACCAGCACCTTGAAGAACCGCGCGAACGTGTCGACGACGAACATGTCGCCGAAGGCGGCACGAGCGGCGCGCGGCGTGATGGTGACGACGAGCAACAAAGTGAGCGCCAGCGTCACCAGTCCGAGCCGCTGGATGAGCCGGCTCGCCTGAACAGCCGCCGCTTCGTCGCCTTCGCGCTGAAAGACGCCGAGGAGAAGCAGTCCCATGGCCGCCAGCGGCAAGGAACGATCTCCGGCATCGCCGGGATCAGATCGGGCAATTCGGCCAGCGCCATCAGGTTACTCCCCAGCCCCGAGCCGATCGCTCATGGCGCGAGCACTGGCAGACTTCGGCAGCGCTCGCCGCCAGCTCGACGCGGGCAACGAGGGTGTCGACGGATGCGTGCGATCAGTATGCAGGAACGAGCTCCGGATAGATGCCCATCCACAAGGTGAGGACGACGAGCGGCGCGAAGATCGCCACCTCGCGCGGGCGCAGATCGGCAATCGCCTTCAGCGCTTCCTTGGTCAGCGCGCCGAAGATCACCCGGCGATAGAGATAGAGCATGTAGGCGGCGCCGAGGACCATGCCGGTGGCGATCAGCGCCGCGACCCAGGCGTTGGTCTCGAACGCGCCGACCATGACCAGGAACTCGCCGACGAAGCCGCGATGTGCCCGGCAGCCCGACCGACGCCAGCATGAACACCATGAAGGTCGAAGGCGTAGAGCGGCATGCGGTGGACGAGGCCGCCGTAGGTGGCGATGTCGCGCGAATGCATCCGGTCGTAGACGACGCCGACGACGAGGAACAGCGCCGCCGAGACGATGCCGTGGCTGAGCATCTGGAAGAGCGCGCCCTCGATGCCCTGCGTCGTCATCGATGAAGGCGCCGGCGGTGACGAACGCCCATGTGCGCGACCGAGGAGTAGGCGATCAGCTTCTTCATGTCCTCCTGGGCCAGGGCCACCAGCGACGTGTAGATCACGGCGATGACGCTGAGCGCGAACATCAAGCGGCGCGAAATCGATCGACGCCTCCGGCAGCATCGGCAGCGAGAAGCGCAGGAAGCCGTAGCCGCCGAATCTTCAGCAGGACGCCGGCGAGGATGACCGAGCCGGCGGTCGGTGCCTCGACGTGCGCGTCCGGCAGCCAGGTGTGCACCGGCCACATCGGCAGCTTGACGGCAAACGCGGCGAGGAAGGCGAGCCACAGCCAGTTCTGCAGCTCGACCGGAAAGTCGTAGGTGAGCAGCAGCCGGGATGTCGGTGGTGCCGGCGCGTGAAGTAGATGGTGAGCAGCGCGATCAGCATCAAAACCGAGCCGATCAGCGTGTAAAGGAAGAACTTGAACGCCGAATAGACGCGGCGCGGGCCGCCCCAGATGCCGATGATCAGGAACATCGGGATCAGCACGCCTTCGAAGAACACATAGAAAAGAACGAGATCGAGCGCGCAGAAGGTGCCGACCAGCATCGTCTCCATGAAGAGGAAGGCGACCATGTACTCCTTTACCCGCTGCTGGATACGCGTCCCAGCTGGCGAGGATGCAGATCGGGGATCAGCAGCGTCGACAACATCACGAACATCACCGAGATGCCGTCGACGCCCATGTGGTACGAGATGTTGAAGTCGGGCATCCACAGCGCCCGCTCTTCCAGCTGGAAGCCGGCGTTGGCCGGATCGAAGCTCGAACCAGATGCCGAGCGAGAGCACGAACGTCGTCAGCGACGTCAGCAGCGCGACGTTGCGGGCGTTGCGCGCGACCACGTCCGGCTCGCCGCGGACGGTGATGATGAACGCGGCGCCGACGAGCGGCAGGAACGTGACCAGGGAGAGGAGCGGCAGATCGACCATGGCGGCTCTATCCCATCGCTCGCAAAAGGTACCAGGAGACCAGGATGAGGATGCCGATCAGCATGGCGAAGGCGTAGTGGAAGATGTAGCCGGTCTGCAGGCGGGTCGCTCCGCGGGCGATGCGGAGCGCCGTTGCGGCGACGCCGTCGGGGCCGAGCCCGTCGATCAACTGGCCGTCGCCGCCCTTCCAGAAGCCGCGGCCGATGGCGAACGACGGGCGGACGAACAGCCAGTCGTAAAGCTCGTCGAAGTACCACTTGTTGAGGAGGAACAGGTAGATCGGCGCGGAACGCTCCCGGCGATCCGCGCCGGCAGACCGGGGATGAACATGTACATGACGTAGGCGAGGAGGATCCCGGCAAGACCCACGGCGAGCGGCAGATAGCTCACCCACACAGGCACGTGGTGGGCATCCTCAAGCGCCGGGTGCTGCGGCAGTACGAACAACGCGCCGTGCCAGAAGGAATCCATGTCGGCGCCCACGAACCAGCGATAGCCGATCCAACCGGCGAAGACGGCGCCGAAGGCCAGCACCGACATCGGCACCAGCATCACCAGCGGCGACTCGTGCACGTGCGCCATGATGCTCTCGCTCGGCGCGCGGCTTGCCGTGGAAGGTCATCAGCAGCAGGCGCCACGAATAGAAGGCGGTCATGAAGGCGGCGGCAACGCCCGCCCAGAAGGCGAACATGCCCGACGCCGGTGTCGGCGGCGAAGGCGGATTCGATGATCGTGTCCTTCGACTAGAAGCCGGCGAAGCAACGGCCAGATGCCGGCCAGGGCGAGGGCGCCGATCCACATCAGCACGTACGTCGACCGGGATCAACTTCCACAGCCCGCCCATCTTGCGCATGTCCTGCTCGTCCGACATGGCGTGGATGACCGAGCCGGAGCCGAGGAACAGCAGCGCCTTGAAGAAGGCATGCGTCGTCAGATGGAAGATGCCGGCGGCGTAGGCGGACACGCCGAGCGGCGAAGAACATGTAGCCGAGCTGCGAGCAGGTCGAGTACGCGATCACCCGCTTGATGTCGTTCTGCACGCAGGCCGATCGTCGCCGCAAAGAAGCACGTGGTCCCGCCGACGATGGTGACGACGGCGAGTGCGGTATCGGAATACTCGAACAAGGGCGACATCCGGGCAGACGAGGAAGACGCCGGCGGTGACCATCGTCGCCGCGTGGATCAGGGCCGAGACCGGGGTCGGGCCTTCCATCGCGTCCGGCAGCCAGGTGTGCAGGCCGATCTGTGCCGACTTGCCCATGGCGCCGATGAACAGCAGCAGGCAGATCAGGGTGATCGCGTGCAGATCGGCGCCGAACAGCGAGACGATCGGCGCCGGCGTGGGCGGCGGCGGCGGCGAACATCGTGTCGAGGTCGGTCGGTGCCGAAGACGAAGAAGACGGCGATGATGCCGAGCATGAATCCGAAGTCGCCGATGCGGTTGACGATGAAGGCCTTGATCGCCGCCGCATTCGCCGACGGCCGGTCGTACCAGAAGCCGATCAGGAGGTAGGACGCGAGGCCGACGCCTTCCCAGCCGAAAAACAGCTGCAACAGGTTGTCGGCGGTGATCAGCATCAGCATGAAGAAGGTGAACAGGTTCAGATACGCCATGAACCGCGGGATGCTGTGATCGTGGTGCATGTAGCCGATCGAATAGACGTGCACCATCGCCGAGACGACGGTGACGACGAGCATCATCACCGCGGTCAGGCTATCGACCTTCAGGGCCCACTCGGCGCGGAAATCCCCCGAGGCCACCCAGTTGAACACGAGGCTCGTCCGCGCGTTGCCCTCGACGACGACATCGATGAAGACGACGATCGCCGCCGCCATCGACAAGAGCAGCGCGCCACAGGTGATGAGCTGGGCGATGCGGTCGATCCGGTGCTCGGCGTGGCTGTCCCTTTTCGGTACGAAGGCGAGGATGCCGGCGAGGACGGCACCGAGGAGCGGCAGGAAAACAACGACAGCCGGCATGATCGAAGCCTCACCCTTTCATCAGGTTGACGTCTTCGACGGCGATCGTTCCCCGGTTGCGGAAGTAGATCACCAGGATGGCGAGGCCGATGGCGGCTTCGGCCGCCGCCACCGTGAGGATGAACAAGGCGAAGACCTGGCCGACCAGGTCCTGCAGGGCGACCGAGAAGGCGACGAAGTTGATGTTGACGGCGAGCAGCAACAGCTCGATCGACATCAGGATGATGATGATGTTCTTGCGGTTGATAAAGATGCCGAAGATGCCGAGCGCGAAGATGATCGCCGCGACCGACAGATAATGGGTGAGGCCGATCTGCAGCATCAGATCCCCCTCCCCGACGGGACCTTGCGGACCTCGATCGTATCCCCGCGGGCGATCTGGGCGGCGATGTTCTGACGGCGAACGCCGGGGCGGCGGCGATGGGTGAGGACGATGGCGCCGATCATTGCGATCAGCAGGATCACACCGGCCGCCTGGAACAAATAGGCATAGTGGGTATAGATCAGCTGACCGAGCGCGCGGGTGTTGCTGGCCTGTTCTGGCGTCGGCAAAGGCGCTGCGGAAACGCGCATGGCATCGGGCGCCAGCGTCCAGCCGCCGAGGATCAGCAGCAGTTCACCGAGCACGATCAGGCCGATGACGCCGCCGATCGGCAGGTAGCGGAGAAAGCCCTGGCGCAGTTCGGCGAAATTGATGTCGAGCATCATCACGACGAACAAGAACATCACCGCCACCGCCCCCACGTAGACGATGACGAGGATCATCGCCAGGAACTCGGCCTCCATCAGGACGAACAGGCCGGCGGCATTGAAGAAGGCGAGGATGAGGAAGAGGACGGAGTGCACCGGATTGCGCGCCGAGATGACCATCACGGCGGCACCGACCGCGACCAGCGCGAAGACGTAGAAGGCGATCGCCTGAATGATCATCGGAGGCCCAAGCGCGAAATGCCGGTAACGAAATGCCCGTAGCGGGCGGAACAAGGGCGACCGCCCGGCGGCCGGCCGCCTTCTTATTGTCGGATCAACCTGACACAGTCAACGGTAAGGAGCATCGGCGGCGAGGTTTGCGGCGAGCTCCGTTTCCCAGCGATCGCCGTTGGCGAGCAGCTTTTCCTTGTCGTAGAGCAGCTCCTCGCGGGTCTCGGTGGCGAACTCGAAGTTGGGGCCCTCGACGATCGCGTCGACCGGGCACGCCTCCTGGCAGTAGCCGCAGTAGATGCACTTGACCATGTCGATGTCGTAGCGGGTCGTCCGCCGGCTGCCGTCCTCGCGCGGCTCGGCCTCGATGGTGATCGCCTGCGCCGGGCAGATGGCCTCGCACAACTTGCAGGCGATGCACCGCTCCTCCCCGTTCGGATAACGGCGGAGCGCATGCTCGCCGCGGAAGCGCGGGCTGAGCGGCCCCTTCTCGTACGGATAATTAAGCGTCACCTTCGGCTGAAACATGTACTTGAAGGTGAGCCCCAGACCCGACAACAGCTCGGTGAGGAAGATGCTGCGGGCGGCGCGGTCCATGAAGCTCATTAAAGGGGCCTCTTCTTCGTCAACGCCCCACGGGCGCAATATGAAAAACGACGAGCACGCCGGAGACGATAACCACGGCGGCGAGCGACAAAGGCAGGAAAACCTTCCAGCCGAGGCGCATCAACTGATCGTAGCGGAAGCGGGGGAACGTCGCCCGCACCCACAGGAAGACAAACAGGCAGGCGGCGATCTTGATGGCGAACCAGATCGGGCCCGGAATCCAGGTGAACGGCGCGATGTTGAAGGGCGGCAGCCAGCCGCCCAGGAACAAGACGCTCGTTATCGCCGACATCAGGATCATGTTGGCATATTCGCCGAGGAAGAACAGGGCGAAGGTCATCGCCGAGTACTCTACGTTGTAGCCGGAGACCAGTTCCGCCTCGGCCTCCGGCAGGTCAAACGGATGACGGTTGGTCTCGGCGAGCGCCGAGACGAAGAAGATCACCGCCATCGGCAGGAGCGGCAGGGCGAACCACCAGTTGACGATGCCCGTGCCCCGCTGTGCCTCGACGATGGCGCTCATGTTGAGCGAGCCGACGCAGAGCAGCACGGTGATGATGACGAAGCCCATGGAGACTTCATAGGAGACCATCTGCGCCGCAGAGCGCATGGCGCCGAGGAAGGCATACTTCGAGTTGCTCGCCCAGCCGGCCATGATGATGCCGTAGACGCCGAGCGAGGAGATCGCGAACAGATAGGTTATGCCGACGTTGATATCGGAAAGCACCCAGCCGTCATTGAACGGGATCACCGCCCAGGCAACCAGCGCCAGGATGAAGGTGATCATCGGTGCCAGCACGAAAACGCCGCGATTGGCGCCGGACGGGATCACCGTCTCCTTCAGGAACAGCTTCAGGCCGTCGGCCATCGGCTGCAAGAGGCCGAAAGGCCCGACCACATTCGGTCCCTTGCGCAGGTGCATGGACGCGATGACCTTGCGCTCCGCGAACGTCAGATAGGCGACACAAAGCAACAGCGGCAGGACGATCGCCAGGATCTGCAGGACATAGAGGATGGCCGGCCACAGCCAGACCGTCCACCATTCGGCCGCAATCCAGTTCCCCGGCATCCACGCGCTAGTCATCGGTGCCTGTCTTTCGCAAGCTCTCGCCGGTAAACGCTTTGACGCAGCGCGCCATCGTCACCGACGCCCGGCACACCGGGTTGGTCATGTAAAAATTGTCGATCGGATTAACGAACGGCTCGGCGACAAGGGCGCCCTCGGCGCCGAATTCACCCCAGGACGCCGCCTCGATGCCGTCGATGCGGCCGAACACCTCGCTGGTGCGATTGAGGCCCGCCCGCACCGCCGCCAGCAAATCATAAGGCAGCGTCTTGCCGAGCACCGCCGACAGGGCGCGGATGACGGCCCAGTCCTCGCGCGCCTCGCCGGGGGGAAAGCAGGCACGCAGGCCGCGCTGGGCGCGGCCCTCGGTATTGACCCAGGTTGCGTCCTTCTCGGGATAGGCCGCGCCCGGGAGAACGACATCGGCGCGGGCGGCCCCGGCATCGCCGTGATGCCCCTGGTAGATGACGAAGGCGGAACCCAGGCGGTCGGTGTCGATCTCGTCGGCGCCGAGGAGATAGACGATGTCGATGGCGCCCGTCTCAGCGCCTTCGAGAATGCCTGCGAGATCGCGACCGCCCTGTTGCGGAACAAAGCCGACGTCGAGGCCGCCGACCCGCGCCGCCGCCGTGTGCAGAGAGTTAAAGCCGTTCCAGGCTGAGCCGGCGGCGACCATGCCGGTCGCTTCGGCGATCCGCCGAGCTGCTGCGAGCACGGCTGCCCCGTCGGCGCGGGCGAGGGCACCCTGGCCGAGGATCAGCATCGGCTTCGCCGCGTCCTTGAGTGCGCGGGCAAACGCATGGTCTCCGGCGGCGATTGCATCGAGGAGGGTCGGATCGGTGCCGAGGTGGTCGTAGGCATAGGTGAGGTCGACCGCCTCGCCGATCAGCCCCACCGGGAAGGGCCGCATCCGCGACCGCTTGCGCAGCCGCGCATTGATGATCGGCGCCTCGATGCGCGGATTGGTGCCGATCAAAAGGCAGGCGTCCGCCTCCTCGATGCCGGCGATCGTCGTGTTGAACAGATAGGCCGCCCGTGGCGTCGCCGGCAGCGCGGCCCCGTCCTGGCGGCAGTCGAGGTGCGGACTGCCGAGGGATTGCATCAGCTCCTTCAGCGTCAGCATCGCCTCGCAGTCGATGAGGTCGCCGGCGATGGCGGCGATGCGATCCCCCGTCGTTGCGGCGACGCGGCCGGCAATTGCGGCGAAGGCCGCGTCCCACGATGCCGGCTGCAGCCTGCCGTCCCGCCGCACATACGGCCGGTCGAGCCGCTGCCGGCGCAGCCCGTCGCAGGCGAAGCGGGTCTTGTCCGAGATCCACTCCTCGTTGATGGCCTCGTTCAGACGCGGCAGCACGCGCAGCACCTCGGTGCCGCGGATATCGATGCGGATGTTGCTGCCGACCGCGTCCATGACGTCGATGCTCTCGGTCTTCGACAGCTCCCACGGGCGGGCGACGAACGCGTACGGCTTCGAGGTGAGGGCACCGACCGGGCAGAGGTCGATGATGTTGCCGGAGAGCTCCGACGACAACGCCTTGCGGACGTAGGTGCCGACCTCCATGTGTTCGCCGCGGCCGGTGGCCCCCAGCTCGGGCACGCCGGCGATCTCGGTCGCAAACCGGATGCAGCGTGTGCAGTGAATGCAGCGCGTCATGTTCGTCTTAACGAGGGGGCCGAAGTCCTTGTCCTGCACCGCCCGCTTGTTCTCGTGGAAGCGGCCGCGGTCGAACCCGTAGCCCATGGCCAGGTCCTGCAGATCGCACTCGCCGCCCTGGTCGCAGATCGGACAGTCGAGCGGATGGTTGATCAAGAGAAACTCCATCACCCCGCGGCGCATTTTTTCGACGTCCGGCGTGTTGGTGTGGATCTCCATGCCGTCCGCCGCCGGCATCGCGCACGACGCGACCGGTTTCGGCGAGCCCTTCATCGCCACCAGGCACATGCGGCAGTTGCCGGCGATCGACAGCCGCTCGTGAAAGCAAAAGCGCGGGATCTCGATGCCGATCGCCTCGCAGGCCTGCAGCACCGTCAGGCCGGCCGCGACCTCGACCTCTTGACCATCGATGGTCAGCTTCGGCATCTCTCCTCCCTCAGGCGGCCTGCCGTTGACGCTTCTCTTCGTAGGCGCGGATGCGCCGTTCCAATTCGGGGCGGAAGTGGCGGATCAGTCCCTGGATCGGCCACGCGGCGGCGTCGCCGAGCGCGCAGATGGTATGGCCTTCGACCTCGCGCGTCACCTGTTCGAGCACGTCGATTTCATCGATGCGGGCGCGGCCCTCGGTCATCCGCTCCATCACCCGCCACATCCAGCCGGTGCCTTCGCGGCACGGCGTGCACTGGCCGCAGCTCTCGTGCATGTAGAAGCGGGCGAGCCGGGTGATCGCCCGGACAACGTCGGTCGACTTGTCCATGACGATGACCGCGGCGGTGCCGAGGCCGGACTTCACCGCGACGAGCGAGTCGAAATCCATGCAGACCGCATCGCAAATCGATTTCGGGATGACCGGCACGGACGAGCCGCCGGGAATCACCGCCTGCAAATTCTCCCAACCGCCGCGGACGCCGCCGGCGTGTTTTTCGATCAGGTCCCGGAGGGGGATGCCCATCTCCTCCTCGACCGTGCACGGCGCATTGACGTGGCCTGAGATGTTGAACAGCTTGGTGCCGGTGTTTTTCGGCCGGCCGAGCCCGGCGAACCAGTCACCGCCGCGGCGCAGGATGGTCGGCACGACGGCGATCGTCTCGACGTTGTTGACCGTCGTCGGGCAGCCGTAAAGGCCGACGTTCGCCGGAAACGGCGGCTTCAAGCGCGGCTGGCCCTTCTTGCCCTCGAGGCTCTCGAGCAGCGCCGTCTCCTCGCCGCAGATGTAGGCGCCGGCGCCGAGGTGGACATAGATATCCATACCCCAGCCGGAGCCGCAGGCATCCGGGCCGAGAAGGTTCTCGGCATACGCCTCGTCGATCGCCCGCTGCAGCGCGTCGGCCTCGCGATAGAACTCGCCGCGGACGTAGATGTAGGCGATGTGCGCACCCATGCCGACGCCGGCGAGAAGGCTGCCCTCGATCAGCTTGTGCGGCTCGTGGCGAAGGATCTCCCGATCCTTGCAGGTTCCCGGTTCACCCTCGTCGGCGTTGACGACGAGATAGTGCGGCCGCTCGCCCACATCCTTCGGCATGAACGACCATTTCAGGCCGGTCACGAAACCGGCGCCGCCGCGGCCGCGGAGCCCGGACTTGCGCACCTCGTCGACGATCGCCTGCCGGCCGCGAGCGATCAGGGCTTTCGTGTCGTCCCAGTCGCCGCGCTTGCGGGCGCCGGCGAGGCCGACATCGGCAAAGCCGTATATGTTGGTGAAAATGCGGTCCTGGTCCTTCAGCATCTGTCCGTCCCGTTATCGCTCTTGCTGTCGCTCAGGCAGGGGTCTTGCCGGCCGGCCGCGCCCGGTCCGGCTGCGGCTCGCAGCTCGTCCGGCCAATCTGCGAGCCGGGCTTTGGTGTCCGTCCGGCGGCGAGATCGTCGAGGATCGCCTTCGTTGTGTCGGCCGTCAGGTCTTCGTAGTAATCCGGT
The DNA here is from genome assembly GCA_963781645.1 of uncultured Alphaproteobacteria bacterium. GTDB lineage: Bacteria > Pseudomonadota > Alphaproteobacteria > Rhodospirillales > Defluviicoccaceae > Defluviicoccus. The sequence goes on from CAWAGY010000031.1 coordinate 54,983, forward strand.
CCGATCTGCAGCATCGGTGCGTTGACGCAGGCGCCGAGGCACTCGGCCTCGGATACGGTGAACATGCCGTCGGCGGTGGTCTCGCCGGGACCGATGCCGAGCCTCTCCCAGCAGGCGGCGAGGATGTCGTCGGAGCCGCGCAGCCAGCACGAGATGTTGGTGCACACCTCGACGTGGTAGCGGCCCACCGGCTTCAGCCGGAACATCGTGTAGAAGGTGGCGACCTCGTAGACGCGGATCGGCGGCATGTGGAGGAAATCGGCGACGTAGTCGAGGGCCGGCTGCGGCAGCCAGCCCGAACCCTGACGCTGAGCCAGCATCAAAAGCGGCAGGATCGCGCTCGCCTCTCGTCCGGGCGGATATTTGTCGATGATGGCACGGGCCTTGGCTAGGTTGTCGTCGGAAAACGCGAACGCACCTTTCTCAGGTGCCCTGACGATCGTGTCCGTCATCGGTCGACCTCTCCGAACACGATGTCGAGTGATCCGAGAACCGCCACGACGTCGGCGAGCATGTGGCCGCGGGTGAGGTAGTCCATCGCCGCCAGATGTGGGAAGCCGGGTGACCGTATCTTGCACCGGTACGGCCGGTTGGTGCCGTCGGCGACGAGATAAACCCCGAACTCGCCCTTCGGCGCCTCGACCACGGTGTAGGTCTCGCCGGCCGGGACGTGGTAGCCCTCGGTGTAGAGCTTGAAGTGATGGATCAGCGCCTCCATCGAATGCTTCATCTCGCCGCGGGGTGGCGGTGCGACCTTGCGGTCATCGGTTTTGACCGGACCCGGCGGCATCTCCTTCAGGCACTGTCGCATGATTTTGAGGCTCTCGCGCAGCTCGTACATGCGCACGAGATAGCGGTCGTAGCAGTCGCCGTGCTTGCCGACCGGAATGTCGAAGTCGAGGCGGTCGTAAACATCGTAAGGCTGCGCCTTGCGCAGGTCCCAGGCGACGCCGGCAGCCCTCAGGTTGGGGCCGGAGAAGCCCCAGTTGAGCGCGTCGTCGGCCAAGATGATGCCGATGTCGACGGCGCGCTGCTTGAAGATGCGGTTTTCGGTGAGAAGGGTCTCCAGATCATCGATGCACTTCGGGAAGTGCTCGGTCCACTCCCAGATGTCGTCGGCGAGACCGGCGGGCAAATCCAAGGAGACACCGCCCGGACGAAAGTAGTTCATGTGGAGGCGCGCGCCGCAAACTCGCTCGCAGAACTCCATCAGCCGCTCGCGCTCCTCGAAGCCCCAGAGCATCGGCGTCATCGCGCCGACGTCCATGGCGAAGGCGCAGACGGTGAAGATGTGGTTGAGGATGCGGCCGATCTCCGCATACAGCACGCGCAGATACTGGCCCCGCAGCGGCACCGTGATGCCGAGCAGCTTCTCGACGGCGAGCGCGAACGCATGCTCCTGGTTCTGCGGGGCGACATAATCGAGCCGGTCGAAGTAGGGGACCGACTGCAGATACGTCTTGTATTCGATCAGCTTCTCGGTGCCGCGGTGCAGAAGGCCGATGTGCGGGTCGGCGCGCTCGATCGTCTCGCCGTCCATCTCGAGCACCAGCCGCAGCACACCGTGCGCCGACGGATGCTGCGGGCCGAAGTTGAGGGTGAGATTCTTGATCTGGGTTTCGGCCATCTTCGTCACCCGCCGTCCGTCGCTTTTTCATCGCCGGGCAATTGCGCCTGCACGCCCTCCCACGGACTGAGGAAATCGAAGTTGCGGAGATCCTGGGTCAGCCGCACCGGCTCGTAGACGATCCGCTTCTGCTCGTCGTCGTAGCGCACCTCCACGTACCCTGTGAGCGGAAAATCCTTGCGCAGCGGATGCCCCTGGAAGCCGTAGTCGGAGAGGATGCGGCGCAGGTCGGGATGATCGCGGAAGTAGATGCCGAACAGATCCCAGGCCTCGCGCTCGTACCAGTTCGCCGACTGGAACACACCGGTCACCGTCGGCACCGGCGAGCCCTCGTCGGTCCTGACCTTGATGCGGATGCGACGATCGTGGGTAAGGCTCAAGAGATTGTAGACGACCTCGAAGCGCTCGGCCTGACCGGGATGATCGACGCCGCAGACGTCCATCAGCTGCTTGAACTGGCAGTTGACGTCGTCGCGGAGAAAGGTCAGCGCGCGGACGACGGCCTCGCGCTCGACGATGACGGTCAGTTCATCGCGATCGATCTTCGCATCGAGGACGTTATCGCGCAGCGCCGCCTTCACGTAGTCGGCGAGTTCATCAAGTCCGAGGTCCATGCCAGATTGCCTCATCCGGACGGTTGCGGCCGGTACCTGCGGCGCGGTCAGCGCCAGAGCGTACCGGTGCGCTGGATCTTCCGCTGCAATTGCAGGACGCCGTAGACGAGCGCCTCGGCGGTAGGCGGACAGCCGGGGACGTAGATGTCGACGGGAACCACCCGGTCGCAGCCGCGGACGACGGAGTAGGAATAGTGATAGTAGCCGCCGCCGTTGGCGCACGAGCCCATCGAAATGACATAGCGGGGCTCGGCCATCTGATCGTAAACCCGGCGGAATGCCGGCGCCATCTTGTTGCACAGGGTCCCGGCAACGATGATCACGTCCGACTGTCGCGGGCTCGGCCGCGGCACCACGCCGAAGCGGTCGAGGTCGTAGCGACTGACGTAGGCTTGCATCATCTCGATGGCGCAACAGGCGAGGCCGAAGGTCATCGGCCACAATGATCCGCAGCGCGCCCAGTTCACCACCTTGTCGAGCTGCGTCAGTACGAAGCCCTTCTCGGCGACCGCGTCGTTGACGCCCTTCCACAGGTCATCCACATCGCCGGTGGCCGGCAGCGTCGTTTCAACCGACGTCATGGTTCCTCCGTCACTCCCAATCCAACGCCCCCTTGCGCCATTCATATATGAAACCGACGGTCAGAACCGCCAGAAAAACCATCATCGACCAAAAGCCGAAGAGCCCGATGTCGGCGAGAGCCACCGACCACGGGAACAAAAACGCGACCTCCAGATCAAAGATGATGAACAAGATGGCAACAAGGTAGAAGCGGACGTCGAACTTACCGCGCAAGTCCTCGAATGGGTCAAAGCCGCATTCGTAAGGAGCGTTCTTGTCCGGGTCGGGACGCTCGCCGCCGACCAGGTAGGAGGCGCCGACGGCGACGCCGGCGACAGCGATGGCGATCGCCAGGAACATGAGGATCGGAAGGTATTCGGCGAGAAGCGGATTCACGGCGGCGCATCCTTTTCTTCCGGCCCGCCAGTCTTCCGGCCCGCCGGACGCAGCGAGCATCGGCGACCGCCGCGGCTCCGGCCAGGCGCCGTGGCGGCGGGATGGCGGGAGTGACGGGACTCGAACCCGCGACCTCTGGCGTGACAGGCCAGCGCTCTAACCGACTGAGCTACACCCCCCTAAGCGAGCCGGCCGCTCGGACGGGCGAAAGTCGTGTAAACCCCACCCCCCTTGGTGTCAAGACAACGGCTGAAGGCGATGCCGCCGGTTCCGCGCTTGCATGCGCGCCCGCGGCAGGGATGTGATTGGTGGGCGGTGACGGGCTCGAACCGCCGACATCCACGGTGTAAACGTGGCGCTCTCCCAGCTGAGCTAACCGCCCGTTTCGGAACTCGGTGGTCTTAGAAAGTAAAGCCGTCTGTTCCGGAGTACGGCGCCCCTCCCGTTCCCGCGGGCTGCCGTCTCGCTGGCCGGATGTGTCGGCACAGATTTCGGAGGCTTAGTTAAGCGCGTCCTTCAGGCCCTTGCCGGCGCGGAACTTCGCCTGCTTGGAAGCCGAAATCTGTATCACTTCGCCGGTGCGCGGATCGCGGCCGTTCGACGCCTGCCGCTTGGCCACCGTAAAGGTGCCGAAGCCGACCAGGCGAACGTCGTTACCATCTTTCAGCGCATCGGTAATCGCCGCAAGCACTCCGTCGACGGCACGCGCCGCCTCCTTCTTCTGCAAGCCGGCGTTTTGGGCAACGGTGGCAATCAAGTCGTTCTTGTTCACCTTCAAGCCCCCCTCTCTGGACATGGGATAAAGTTGGCAAGACCGGATCGGATCCGGGCCGGGGCCCGCCCCGGATCCGCCCCGATGCCTGCAAAGGTAGGCTAGCCGCAGCTTTTTAGTCAACAATCACAGTTTGCCGGGCGATGGCGTTCACCGCGACGAGGCGGCGGCCACCATCGCGGCTGCTGCCCGGCCCGGGTCCAGCACCTGCTTTGGGCTACAAGGAATCCGCTTCGGCGCAGAACGCGGCGCTCGCGCTCAGTGCGTGCGGATCTCGCCCAGGTCGTCCTCTTCGGCAGGCGGCGCCGCAGTTGCCGCGTGACGCACCTCCGCTTCGGCGTCCCATTCGATCGGCGTGAGTTCGCCGGCGAGCGCGTTACGGAGCACCTCATCGACCACTGCCGCCGGGATAATCTTCAAGTCTTTCTTGACGTTGTCCGCGATTTCGGAGAGCTCGCGCTCGTTCTCCTTGGGAATCAGGACGACCTTGATGCCGCCGCGATGCGCCGCCAGCAGCTTCTCCTTCAGCCCGCCGACCGGCAGAACACGGCCGCGCAGTGTCAGCTCGCCTGTCATCGCCACGTCCTTGCGCACGGGGATTCCCGTCAGCACCGAAACGATTGAGACGACCATGGCGACGCCCGCTGACGGCCCGTCCTTCGGCGTCGCCCCCTCCGGCACGTGGACGTGGATGTCGCGCTTGTTGAAGATGTCGGGCGGGATTCCGAAGCGAATCGCCCGTGACTGGACGAACGACTTCGCCGCCTGAATCAACTCCTGCATGACGTCGCCGAGCTTGCCGGTATAGGTGACCCGACCCTTCCCCGGGACGATGACCGCTTCGATCGACAGCAACTCCCCGCCGACCTCGGTCCAGGCGAGGCCGGTGGCGACGCCGATCAGAATCCTCCTCTTCGATCTCGCCGTAGCGGAAGCGCTTGACGCCGGCGTACTTGGCGAGGTTGCGGGAGTTGAGGTGGACGTCCTTGCGGTCGCCCATCATGATTTCCTTGATCGCCTTCCGCGTCAGGTTGGCGATCTCCCGCTCCAGGTTGCGGACGCCCGCCTCGCGCGTGTAATAGCGGATGACGTCGCGGAGCGCGCCGTCGGAGATCGACCACTCGCCTGCGGTCAGACCGTGCGCCTCTACCTGCTTCGGCAACAGGTGGCGTTTGGCGATCTCCACCTTCTCGTCCTCGGTGTAGCCGGAGATGCGGATGATCTCCATGCGGTCGAGCAGCGGCGGCGGCATGTTCATGGTGTTCGCGGTGGTGACGAACAGCACATCCGACAGGTCGTAGTCGACCTCGAGATAATGGTCGTTGAAGTTGCAGTTCTGTTCCGGATCCAGAACCTCGAGCAGCGCCGAAGCCGGATCGCCGCGCCAGTCGTGGCCCATCTTGTCGACCTCGTCGAGGAGGAACAGCGGGTTCGACGACTTCGCCTTGCGCATTCCCTGGATGACCTTGCCCGGCATCGAGCCGATGTAGGTCCGCCGGTGGCCGCGGATCTCCGCTTCGTCGCGGACGCCGCCCAGGGACATGCGGACGAAGTTGCGCCCCGTTGCCCGCGCGATCGACTTGCCGAGGGAGGTCTTGCCGACGCCCGGCGGACCGACCAGGCAGAGGATCGGCCCCCGCAGCTTGTTGGTCCGCTGCTGCACGGCCAGATACTCGAGAATCCGCTCCTTGACCTTCTTCAGTCCGTAATGGTCGGTATCCAGGATCTCCTGGGCGTTGCGGATGTCCTTCTTGACGCGGGTCCGCTTCTTCCACGGGATCGACAGCATCCATTCGAGATAGTTGCGGACCACCGTCGCCTCGGCCGACATCGGGCTCATCGAGCGCAGCTTCTTGACTTCGCCCAGCGCCTTTTCGCGCGCTTCCTTGCTCAGCGCGGTCTTCTTGATGCGCTCCTCGAACTCGCCGACCTCGTCACGACCGTCCTCGGTCTCGCCGAGTTCTTTCTGGATCGCCTTCAGCTGCTCGTTCAGGTAGTACTCGCGCTGCGTTTTTTCCATCTGCCGCTTGACGCGGTTGCGGATGCGCTTTTCCACCTGAAGCACGCCGATCTCGGCTTCCATGTGTGAATAGACGCGCTCGAGCCGCTCGACGACCGAAACGATCTCGAGGAGCTCCTGCTTGTCGGCAATCTTCAGAGCGAGGTGCGAGGCGACCGTATCGGCGAGCTTCGACGGGTCCTCGATCTGATTGACCGAGACCAGCACCTCCGGCGGGATCTTCTTGTTGAGTTTGATGTACTGCTCGAACTGGCTGACGACCGAGCGGGCCAGAGCCTCCATTTCCTGGCGGTCGCCGGTGCGGTCGGCGACGACCTCGGCCACCGCCTCGAAGAAGGCGGAACTCGTCGGTGAAGCTGCCGATGCGCGCGCGCTGGCCGCCCTCGACCAGCACCTTGACCGTGCCGTCCGGCAACTTCAGCAACTGCAGCACCGTCGACACTGTGCCGACGGTAAAGATGTCGGCGGGAGCGGGATCGTCCTGTGCCGCGTTCTTCTGGGCAACGAGGAGGATCTGCCGGTCGTCCTTGGTGACGTCTTCGAGCGCCTTGACCGATTTTTCGCGACCGACGAACAGCGGCACGATCATGTGCGGAAAGACGACGATGTCGCGGAGCGGCAGGACCGGGTAGATGTGCGTCTGGCTGGTCACGATGGTGCTTACCCTTGCGTGGCATTCGCGCCGGCACGGGCCGGCAGGCTCCTTGCGGCGCGAGTGGGTTTCCTAAAACGTGGTCGCGAATGGAGGCGCCATCAACCCCGCCGGCGCCGGCCGCCGGGTGCGTCCTCAGGCACTCGAGCCGACGTCGCCGCGGCGATCGGCGTAGATGTACAGCGGTTTCGCCTGTTCCTCGGCGACTTCCCTGTTAATGACCACCTCTTCGACGCCTTCCAGGCTCGGCAGATCGAACATCGTCTCAAGGAGGATGCTCTCCATGATCGAGCGCAGGCCGCGGGCGCCGGTCTTCCGCTGCACCGCCCGGCGGGCCACGCCCCGCATCGCCCCATCGGTGAAATCGAGGCGGACACCCTCCATCTCGAACAGCCGCTGGTATTGCTTGACCAGCGCATTCTTCGGCTTGGTGAGAATGTCGACCAGCGCCTGCTCGTTGAGGTCGGTCAGGGTGGCGATCACCGGCAGCCGGCCGATGAATTCCGGGATCAGCCCGAATTTCAGCAGATCTTCCGGTTCGGTTTCCTTCAGGATCTCGCCGGTTGGCCGTTCGTCCGGGGCACGGACGTCGGCGCCATAGCCGATGGTCGTCCCCTTCGAGCGCGCCGAGATGATCTTGTCGAGGCCGGAAAATGCGCCGCCGCAGATGAACAGGATGTTGGTGGTGTCGACCTGCAGGAACTCCTGCTGCGGATGCTTGCGCCCGCCTTGCGGCGGCACGCTGGCGATCGTGCCTTCCATGATCTTGAGCAGCGCCTGCTGCACGCCTTCGCCCGATACGTCGCGGGTGATCGACGGATTGTCGGACTTGCGCGAAATCTTGTCGACCTCGTCGATGTAGACGATGCCGCGCTGCGCCCGCTCGACGTTGTAGTCGGCGGCCTGCAAGAGCTTGAGGATGATGTTCTCGACATCCTCGCCGACATAGCCGGCTTCGGTCAGCGTTGTCGCATCGGCCATGGTGAACGGCACGTCGAGGATGCGGGCGAGGGTCTGCGCCAAAAGCGTCTTGCCGCAGCCGGTCGGCCCGATCAGGAGAATATTCGACTTGGCGAGCTCGACGTCGTTGTTCTTGGCGGTGTGGTTGATCCGCTTGTAATGGTTGTGGACGGCGACCGACAACACCTTCTTGGCGCGGTCCTGGCCGATGACATAGTCGTCGAGAACGGCGCAGATCTCGTGGGGCGACGGCACCCCATCGCCGGATTTGACGAGCCCGGTCTTGTGCTCCTCACGGATGATGTCCATGCACAGCTCGACGCATTCATCGCAAATGAATACCGTCGGACCGGCAATCAGCTTTCGAACTTCGTGCTGGCTCTTGCCGCAGAAGGAGCAATAAAGCGTGTTCTTCAACTCGCCACCTGCGGATTTGCTCATGTTCTCATCCGTATCCGCGCCATTGCACCACTGGCTATGTTAGCCACGTGCCGACATCCGCGACAATCTAAAAAACCGCGCCAACACCGCAACGGTTCCGCACAAACTGGGTCAGCTCTTCAAACCCCTGCTGCCGAGGCTGCGATCCGCCTCCTCCGTGCGCGGACGGCTGACGACGACCTCGTCGACGATGCCGAATTCCTTTGCCTCTTCCGGGCTCATGAAGCGATCGCGTTCGACCGCCGTCTCGATGACGCTCAGCGGCTGCTTCGTGTGGCGGACGAAGATGCCGTTCAGGCGCGCCCGCAATGCCAGGATTTCTCGCGCCTGAATTTCGATGTCGGTGGCCTGGCCCTGGGCGCCGCCGGACGGCTGGTGCACCATGATCCGCGAATTGGGCAGGGCGTAGCGCTTGCCGTGCGTGCCCGCCGCGAGCAACAGCGCGCCCATCGACGCACACTGGCCGATGCATACGGTCGAGACATCGGGGCGGATGTACTGCAAGGTATCGTAGATGGCGAGACCGCCGGTCACCAGTCCGCCCGGAGAGTTGATGTAGAAGGCGATGTCCTTGTTCGGGTTTTCCGATTCGAGGAAGAGGAGCTGGGCACAGACGAGGCTGGCGACACCGTCGTTGACGGCGCCGGTGAGAAAAATGATCCGCTCCTTCAGGAGACGCGAGTAGATGTCGTAGGCGCGTTCGCCGCGATTGGTCGTCTCGACCACCATCGGCACGAGCGTGTTCGCTTGGGTGTCCAATCCGTTCCCCATCAGTCTGTCACCGGGCATGCTATGGAAGGGTTCGCAAGGCGCGTCGCGGCTGCCGGGCGTGTGCACATGCGTCACGAGTTCTCCACCGTGTCCACCCTGGCCCCGCTTCCGTCAGAGGTAGGCTCGGCGTCGGCGTCGCGCAACAACTCGTCGACGGCAACCTTGCGCTCGCTGACCTTTGCCATCTCCAGCATGAAGTCGACCACCTTCTCCTCAAGGATCGGCGCTGCAGCGCCTCTTTCGCCTCGTCGCTCTTGCGGAAGAAATCCAGTACCGCCTGTTCCTGACCGGGGAAGCGCCTCGCTTCGGCAACGATCGCCTTGCCGAGCTCGTCGGGCGTCACCTGCAGATTGTTGTTGCGGCCGATTTCAGCAAGCACCAGCCCGAGGCGGACCCGCCGCTCGGCGAGGCGGCCGTGTTCAGCGCGTTCGGCCTCGCTCACCGCCGTCGCCGCGGCGCCGGTCTCGCCTTCACCGTGGTCGTGGCCGCAGCCGGGACCGTGCACGTGGTCCGGATCATCGTCGCCGTGAGAGTGGGCATGGGCGGCGGGACCATCTGCATGGCCTTCAGTATGCGCATTTCCTGTCGCCTCGCTGTGATCGGCGTCATCGTCCGCCGGCTTCGTCTCGGAGGCGAGCTGACGGGCGACGACGCTGATCTCCCGATCGACCAGCCCCCTCGGCAAAGGAAAGGTATAAAGAGCATCCAGCCGATCGAGGAGCTGCCGCTTCAGGCGCATCCGCGACATCGTCTTCAACTCCTGGGCCTGGTGCTGGCGCACCTGGTCGCGCAGCGCCGCCAGCGTCTCGGCACCGAAGCGCTGCGCCATGGCGTCGTCGAGAACGAGCGGATCCCGCTCCCGGAGCTCCTTGACCGCGACCTCGTAGTCGATCGTCCGCCCGGCGAGGACGGCGATCGGGTGATCGGCCGGATAGGCGATGCGCACCGTCTTCGTTTCGCCCGCCTGCACGCCGAGAAGCTGCGCCTCCAGACCCGGCGCCGGCCCTTCCGCGCCGAGGCTGATGGCGATGTCCTTGCCGTTGCCGAACGGCGCCTTGTCGTCCGGGGCGACGACATCGAAGACGACGACATCGTCCGCCGTTGCCGGCCTCGCCTCGGTGACCGGTGTGGCCCCACGGGACGCCTCGGCGAGGCGGCCGAGCATCTCGTCGGTGCTCTCCTCGGTGACATCGGCGACCAGCCGTTCGAGCTCGATCGAGGCGTAGTCGGGCGGCGTGATCTCCGGCAGGACCTCGAGGGCGAGCGTATATTCGAGATCGCCGGAGCCGGCGGCGGCGTCCGCGGGCGCAACCTCGATGCGCGGCGGCAACGCCGGGCGGATGCCGCGATCGGCGATCACCGACTTCGTCGCCTCGTTGATGGTCTGCTCCACAATCTCGCCGCGCAGCGTCTCGCCGTAGCGCTTGCGCAAGAGCGCCACCGGCACCTTGCCCGGCCGGAAACCCGGCAGCCGCACGCTGTGCGCCAGTTCACCCAGTCGCTTCTCGAATTTCTGTTCGATGTCGGCGGCGGGAACGGCGATGCGGAATTCCCGGGTCAGTTCGTCGATCTTTGTTTCGGTAACTTGCATGGTTCGGCTTGACCGTTTCTCGGATGGCGGAGGATCGGCGACGCGGCAACCGGGCCGCCGGGCGGGACGCCCGGTCTGGCGCGGCGGGCCGCCGATCGAGCTGTCGCTGGTGCGGGCGGAGGGATTTGAACCCCCACGACTTGCGTCACAGGAACCTAAATCCTGCGTGTCTACCGGTTCCACCACGCCCGCAGGACTCCCTTAACCTGCCGGCAGGATCGCACATTCCCACTTCGTCCCCAATCAAGTCAATGCCGATCGAGGGCTTTTCGGCGCCGTGGCGGCGGCGACATTTGCCTCGCCAGAGCGGCTTGCATCGACCGGGCGCTTGCATGGACCGGGCGGTCCGGGTCGAATACGATCATCAGCCTCCGCCATCAGAGGAACTCACAACGATGCAACGCATTCTCTTCGCTCTCATCGCCATCGCCGCCTTGGCGACGACGGCGGCGCTGGCCGACACCTACATGGTCGGCGATCTGAAGATCGAGCATCCATGGGCGCGGGCTTCCGCCGGCGCCGCCGCCGCCGGCGCCGCCTATATGACGATCACGACGACAGGCGCGACCGCGGACCGGCTCGTCGGTGCCTCGACGCCGGTCGCCGGCAAGGCGGAGCTGCACACCCACATCGCAGACGGCGAGGTCATGCGGATGCGCCCGGTGGACGCCATCGAGGTCGAGCCCGGTAAGCCGGCGGTCCTCAAGCCGGGCGGCCTGCACGTCATGCTGATCGGACTGAAGGCGCCCCTGAAGGAGGGCGAGACGTTCCCGTTGAACCTGAACTTCGCCAAGGCCGGTTCGGTCACCGTCAACGTCGACGTCGAATCGGCGGCCGCCGGCGCCCCCGACATGGGCGGGCACGAGATGGGCGGTGCGGGAATGGGCAGCGATCACATGGGAGGCGGCCAAAAGCAGCACTAATATCCGGCACTAACCCCAGCGCAAGCCGCGAGCGGGACGACAACGACCCCTACGATGGGATCATCGGCCGCCCGATCACCGCCCCGGCGTCGGCGGCCGCCGTCACCCGCTCGCGGACGCAGCCGGTTATCCGCAGCCTCCGACCTAGCGTCGACCGCGATCACCCGCGCGAGTCCCGTTTGCGTCAATTTGGGGTTTGGGCGGCACTGTCCGCTGTCGAAAGGAGATCGGACATGGTAGTGCGGCCTCGAAAGGGCGCTCGCCGAGGATACGCGGAAAAGGTCGAGAGCTAGATCCGGAGTGACGACGCTCGTCATGAAAACGGCCTTGGAGCTAGCGCTGTGGCCTGTCGCAGTCGACAGCAGCGCCAGGCTTTTAGGCCATCCCGAAGAACCGAAGCAGTGATGCACCGGCCAGAACAGCCATACCCCAGCCAATCAGCGCAACGCCTACGACCTTGCCGAGCCAGTGGCCCATAGAAATGGTTTTCTCCAGCAGGACAAAAACCGCGAGTCCGACGATCCAGTAAAGATTCATGATGCCGCCGAAGAACAAGAGCCCCATCAGAAACCAGCAGCAGCCGACGCAAAAGACACCGTGCTCGATTCCCATCAGGAACGCTCCGCGCGCTCCGTTGCGCCAATGGGTGAGAATGAACTGCAGGGGTGAGCGGCAGTGCTTCAGACATGCCCGCTTGAGCGGGGTTAGTTGATAGACGCCCGCAACTATCAATAAGATGCCGCCGAGAACCGTGCTCGCGCTTACCAGCATGGGAGACAGCAACGCTGTAGTCTCTAGGCCCCATTGCAGACCGACAGCGACGATGCTGAAGCACGCCCAGGCGACTAGATAAGCCGATGCAAATAGCGAAGTCGGCACAAAGGGATTGCCCTTCTCCTTCTGCTTGCAACTCATCGCGGCGAACAGCAGCACCATGGGTGCTGCCGACGGCAGCATCATAGCGATCATCATGACCCACCACATGACGAACATCGGGCCGGCGTAGCCGATGTCCCAGGCTGCGGGCATCATCATGTCCATGCCCCCTGTGCGAGAGGTCATGCGGGTCATCTCGAAGGCTGACATATTCATACCAGCCCCGGCCAAGACGTAGGCCCATGAAAGCGCCATGACGGTCAATAGCGCGCCCAGGACGATAACCCTATCGCGTTTGACGGCGCTTTCGATGGCTGCGTCAATCGACATGTTTCAAGCCGTAGCTCAGCCTAGCTGGCGGTCGAAACTAACAAGCACAGGATGCTTGTTCCCACCGGATTATAGTCTCTCGCAGAGAGGGGCGCGGACCTAGGCGGCCCTTCTGGTGGCCGTCGTTATTTTCGTCAAGCGGCCCAGGTGAAGCTGTGAAGCGTCGCAGAGTCACCTTCCCATTTTCCAAGATCCGGGTCCGACCAGCTGCTTCCCCTACTGTCGGCTACGACCATACTCTCAATCTGAAACGCCCCTTGAGCAGCCGCACCAGACACGGTCGTCGACTTGCCGGCGGCATCCCGGAACAGCTTGAGCGTTGCTTCTCCTACGCCGTCGACGCGGATCTTCGGATTGTCGCCCCACTCGATTTCGACTTTCCCTACCCGGACCGGATGCCAAGTACTGATGACAGCGCCGAATACACCTTCCAGCACTCCCCCTTTTTGACCGCTGAAAAATGGCCTCCAGTTCCCGCCTCTGATCGGCGCTCGCCGCGTCGTCTATGAAGAGCCTAGCACTGCCATTACCGCCAAAGAAATTACCTGGCCAATGGGCCATAAAGATCACTTTGCCGCCAGCTAGGTCGATACCGTCGGAGTTTCCCGAGTGGATATCGAACCCAAAGATGCCCGAGCACCACTCCTTATCAGGTTTTCCCTCTGGCCCCAGCCAGCAGGGGCAAAGTGCGCTGCAGCTACATAGCTCCATGCTTCGGCCTGATACCTGCCACGACATGCGCCTTTCCTCCTCTGACAAGTTTATTCGTGAGGAGCGAATTGCTACGCCGCTTGACGGTCGGCATTCAAACGACGCTCTCGAAGGCAAAGAAGCGATGTTCTGAACTGCGGGTCAAGTCCGGAAATGGCGACAAGCGCCGCCGGTTGCTGTGAGGCGGCAGTGGTGGACGCTCGCCGGAGTTCCCGCCCCTCAGTTGTTGAGCAGGCTTCTCATTGCCGAGGACAGGGCGTGCTTGCCGGTGGCGCGGGGAGTATGGACCTGGCGCAACGCCCGTGAGCCGCTGGATCGTCAGCTACAGGCCCCGCCGTGGCGCGAGGCACCCCACTGAGGATCATCGCAACTGTCGGGCGCGGAAGCGATAGACGCAATCAATCGTGCCGATCTGAACAATCAATTTCCGGTGATTGCTTAAATCTGGAATAATTCTAATTCCGGACACGCAATGCACGAGTGTGCGACGTGCGGGGGCCCACCCTCCGCGCGGCGAGCGGGTCCCAAGCGATAATCAACGAGAGGGAAGAGTTCACATGACTGATGATAGCAAGAGGCCAACATTGACGACCAGCGCCGGCATTCCCGTCGGCGACAACCAGAACAGCCTGACCGCCGGGCCGCGCGGGCCGCTGCTGGCGCAGGACTGGCAGTTGTTCGAGAAGCACGCGCACTTCAACCGGGAGCGGATTCCCGAGCGCGTCGTCCACGCCAAGGGCTCCGGCGCCTACGGCACGCTGACGATCACGCGGCCGATCCCCGAGTACACGAAGGCGAAGCTGTTTGCGGAAGCCGGCAAGACGACCGAATGCTTCGCCCGCTTTTCGACCGTCGCCGGCGAGCACGGCGCGGCGGATGCCGAGCGCGACGTGCGCGGCTTCGCGGTGAAGTTCTACACCGAGGAGGGCAACTGGGACCTGGTCGGCAACAACACGCCGGTGTTCTTCGTCCGCGATCCCTTCAAGTTTCCGGACTTCATCCACACCCAGAAGCGCGACCCCAAGACCAACCTGCGCAATACCGTCGCCATGTGGGACTTCTGGTCGCTGAGCCCGGAGAGCCTGCATCAGGTCACGATCCTGTTCTCGGACCGCGGCCTGCCCCGCAGCTACCGGCACATGCACGGGTTCGGCTCCCACACCTACAGCCTCATCAACGCCGGCAACGAACGCTTCTGGGTCAAATTCCACTTCAAGACGAAGCAGGGGATCGAAAACCTGATGGGCGCCGAGGCGGCGACGCTCGTCGGCAACGACCGGGAGAGCCACCAGCGCGACCTGTTCACCGCGATCGAAGGCAGCGACTTCCCGCAGTGGCGGCTGTGCGTCCAGGTGATGCCCGAGGCGGATGCCGAGAAGACGCCGTACAACCCCTTCGATCTGACCAAGATCTGGCCGCACGCCGACTATCCCTTGCTCGAAATCGGCGTCATGGAGCTCAACCGCAATCCGGAGAACTACTTCGCCGAGGTCGAGCAGGCGGGCTTCTCGCCGGCGAACGTCGTCCCCGGCATCGGCCACAGCCCCGATAAGATGCTGCAAATGCGCATCCTTTCCTACGCCGACGCCCACCGCTACCGGCTCGGCGTCAACCACGAGAGCCTGCCGGTGAACAAGCCCCGCTGCCCCGTTCATTCGTATCATCGCGACGGCTCCATGCGCTTCGACGGCAACGCGGGCGGCGCCGTCAACTACGAGCCGAACAGCTTCGGCGGCCCGATCGAGGATCCGCGGTTCAAGGAGCCGCCGCTTGAAGATCGCCGGCGACGCCGACCGCTACGATCACCGTGTCGGCAACGACGACTATACCCAGGCCGGCAACCTGTTCCGGTTGATGGACCAGGGGCAGCGGGACCGTCTGATGGATGCGATCGCGGGCGCGATGCAGGACGTACCGGAGACCATCGTGCGCAGGCAGCTCGGCCACTTCGTCAAGGCCGATCCGGCCTACGGCGAGGGCGTCGCCAGGCGCCTCGGCGTCAGCACCGGTGCGATGGCGGCCGAATAAAGCCGGGGATCCGAACTCCCGGCCGGGTGGTCCTGCGACGGCCGCCCGGTCGGCGGCAGCCTCCGTTGACGGTCTGCCTCGGTGTGATCTGCCTCGGTGACGGTCGCAATGCGTCGGAACGCGCCTTCCAACGCTACTCCGGCCGCCTCGATCTCAGGTCTTTGACGGGCCCTCGTCCCCCTCCGGCGCCCCGGTCTCCTGTTTGCTGGCGGGGCCGTGGTAATCGGTGATGCCGCTGAAGAGCGCGTAGCACGCGAGGCGCACCGTTTTCGGGATTGCAACGCTTTCGCCGTCGCGCTCACCCTTCTCGTAATACTGCAAAACCCGCCGCTTCAGGCCGAGCGCTTCCGCAGCCCCCTTTTGTGACAACCCGAGCGACTTCCGCCAGCGCTTGAAATCGGATGGACGCACCGTTCGCTCCCGAACCGGACGTGCGTATGTAACCGCAGATGGCGGCCGAACCAAGCCCGTTGAAGCTGGCGGATCGCCAGCGCACGCCGTGCGCATTTATCTGTTGACAAAAGCGCACCCCGTGCACATCTTGAACGCTGCATAATTATTCAGCCGGAGGTTTGATCCCGACGGCCGAGTGCCGTCGGCTGCGGCGGCCAGGCGAGGCGACACGTATGGACCAGACGCTTGCCCTGCTCAATCTCGCGGGATCCGCGGCCCTCCTGCTCTGGGGTCTGCACATGGTCCAGACCGGCATCCAGCGCGCGTTCGGTCCGAGCCTGCGTCGCCTCCTGGGCATTGCCCTCGGCAACCAAATCAAGGCCTTTTTCGTCGGCCTGATCGTCACCGCCGGCCTGCAGAGCAGCACCGCGACGGCGCTGATGATCACGTCGTTTACCGCCGGCGGGCTCGTCGATCTCGTCCCGGGGCTGGCGGTGATGCTTGGCGCCAACCTCGGCACCACCCTGATCGTCCAGGCCCTGGCCTTCGACGTCTACCATGTGGCGCCGGTGCTCGTTCTCATCGGCCTTGTGCTGTTCCGCCGCGGCCGGATTTCCCGGATTCGCGATCTCGGCCGCGTCGCCATCGGCCTCGGCCTGATGCTGCTTGCCCTTCGCGAGCTGATGACCCTCATCCCGCTGCCCGAAAATGCCCCTGCTCTGCGGCTGGTGCTCAATTCCGTCATGGCAGACCCGCTGGTCACCGCTCTTCTCGCCGCCGTTCTCACCTGGGCGGCCCATTCGAGCGTCGCGATCGTGCTGGTCGCCATATCGTTCGCCGCCCACGGCGCCATCTCCCTCGATGCAGCGATCGCCCTGGTCGTTGGCGCCAACCTCGGAAGCGCGATCAACCCTCTGCTCGAGACGCCTTCCGGCGGCGATCCGGCGGCGCGACGGCTTCCCATCGGCAATATGCTCAACCGGTTGCTCGGCTGTGCCGCGGCGCTCCTCTTCATCGACCGGATCGGCCCATTCGTCACCAGCCTCGAGCCGGATCCGGTGCGGGCGCTGGCCGATTTTCATACCGCCTTTAATTTCTTCTTGGCGCTCGTCTTCCTGCCGGTGCTGGGGCCGTGGGCACGTCTGCTGCGCCGGGCGGTGCCGGCGCGCGCCGATCCTGCCGATCCCGCCCGCCCCCGGTACCTTGAGGATAGCGCAACCGACAGCCCGATGGTCGGGCTCGCCGGCGCCGCCCGCGAGGTGCTCCGCATGGCGGATATCGTCGAGGCGATGCTGCGCGGCGCGCTCGATGGGCTCGACGGCGGAGACCGCAAGCGGATCACGGAAACCAAGCAGCTGGAGGATGTGCTCGATCGCCTCGACCGGGCGATCACCGCCTACCTCACCCGGATGGACCCGGATGGCCTGGACGAGCGGGAAAGCCGGCGGCTGACGGAGATCCTCGCCTTCTCGAAGAACCTTGAGCATGCCGGCGATATCGTGAAGCGCAACCTGATGCCGCTCGCCGCCAAACGGTTGAAGCGGGGGTTCGCTTTTTCCGAGGCGGACGGCGCCGAGATCCGCACAATGCTCGAGCGACTGGTGGCCAATGTCCGTACCGCGGCTGCCGTGTTCATCACCGAGGATGTTGATTCTGCACGGCGCCTGGTGAGCGAGAAGGAGGTGTTCCGAGAGCTTGAAGTCACAGGCGATCGAGGCCCATCTCGCACGCGTCCGCGCCGGCGGGGCCGAAACCATCGAAACCGGGGCTCTCCAGCTTGATGTGCTGCGCGATTTGCGGCGCATCAACGCGCATGTCGTCACCGCCGCCAACCCCGTCCTCGAAGCCCACGGCGAGCTGTTGCCGAGCCGCCTCCGCCAGGTGGCGTGAGTTGCGCTTGTGCCACGAGTCAGTTAGGACGGCGATGCGTGCCGCCGATCAGATCGGCATCCTTACCCCGCTTCGCGGAGAGAGATGAAGAAGCAGTTCGCCGCGCTTCCCCTCAAGATCGATGCCGGGCAGCCCGAGGTGATGCTGATCACCTCGCGGGAGACGAAGCAATGGATCATCCCCAAGGGTTGGCCGCAGAAAGGTCTGGCGCCCCGTAATGTCGCCGCCCGCGAGGCCTATGAGGAAGCCGGGTTACGCGGCAAGATCGGCAAGCGCCCGATCGGCGACTACCATTATGAAAAATGGTTGTCGCCGGCTCACTCGGTGCCATGCCAGGTCACCGTTTTCCTGCTGCGGGTCGATCGCGAGCTTGACGACTGGCCGGAGAAGGCTGAGCGCGAGCGGGTGTGGCTGCCGCCGCAAGAAGCGGCGGCCCGGGTGACGGAAGTAGAACTGGGCACGCTGCTCGATGGCCTCGGCCGCCGTCTTAACGGCCAAGCCGGTCGGAAGCGCTCGATGTCCGACCGACTGATCGGCCATCTTTTGCGCCGCAAGGCCCGCTGACCCCGGAGATGCAGACGCCGTCGGCGGAGCGGGCAACGCGGCGTTTCGATCAAGTCACCCCGAAGAGACTCAGGCCTGTAGCCGTACTGCGGCCCGCCGCCCAAACGCACCGCCCACGGTGTTCGAAAGGTCGGGCCGAGGGAAAGCCGGCGGACCCCACAGTCCGCCGGATTTCGCCTAAAGGCTATCTCCTGCTATCGCCCTGACGTGCTAACAAGACCCCTTCGGGCACGTCGAGTTGTTTTCCCTCATGGCCGCAAGATACTTCTGCCTCGCAGCTTCGAAACACAATTCTCGCTGATCGGTGCGATCCATGCGCTCGCAGGCATTCGTCGCGGTATTGAAAGACTTCTCGGCAGCCGACTCGGAAGATGTGCAACCGACCACCGCAAACACGCCGACGACACCCACCAGGGCCGCCAAAGCCGAACCGCATTGCTTGCCGTTCACCGACCTCTCCTTCCGCACAAAGCGTTCAATATTGCCAGGATGAGCATTTCGAGGCACGAGCCATGACAACAAATATCAGATGCCGTCGAGAACCGGCACGATTGTAGTACACTTTCAACGGCCCCCTTGCGCATACCCTGCTCCACTTGTTGCTTATAGACGCAACCGGCAAATAGTCAAGTTGTTGGTAGTGCATGGAAGCTTCAGCAAAGGGTCGCCGGCTGAGGGTTCCTGATATGGGGGTGCTGGCGGGCGTCGCCGATCCTGGAAGGTACACCATGACCGAGCGAAAGATTAAGCAAGCGTAGCCGGCTCAAACCTGATACGGGCGGGTCCCAAGCGCACCGACAGCGCCGTCTGCTGATATCGTCGCTGGCGCGTGCAGCGGGTTGCGACTTCCATCTTCGGCCCGCACAGCGAGTCTTGCGTTCCAGCCGGCTGCGATACCGCACGTCAGTCGTTGAGCAGGCTCTTCATCGCCGATGAAAGCGCGCGTTTGCCGTTGGCGCGGTAGGCCTCGTGGTTGGCGTCGATGCGGGCGAGATCGTAGCGGTAGTTGATCATCATCCCGGCCGACTGCCGCATGCCGCGCGCCGAGCGGTCGGCCATCCAGTTGAGCCGCTCCATGCGGGCGCCGTTGTTCAGATGGAAGTGCGCCACCGGATCGAGCGCCGCGCCGTTCGCGCGCTTCTCCCGCGAGATAGCGGGCGCAGAGCCGCAAGAGGATCGGCCGCAGCGCCTTCGTCGTCGCCTCGTCGTCGCTCCAGTCGATGCGTCTGCAGCTGCTGCTTCAACCAGCCCTTGCGCCCTTGGTGACGCCGAGCGCGTGGCCAGCGCCTTGCGCTCGGACGGCGACAGCAGGCCGCGTCGCCCTCGGCGAGCAGCGCCGCTTCAGCCAGGGCACGAACCCCGGGATCGGCGACAGCGTCGCAAACGTCTTCATGTGCGGAAACTCGTGCGTCAGCTGATCGACCACCCGCTTGATCAGGAAATTGCCGAAGCTGATGCCGTCGAGGCCGCGCTGGGCGTTGTTGATCGAATAGAAGATGGCGGTGTCGGCGGCTTGCGGGTCGTGCACCGGCGCCTGCGCGATCGAGCAGCGCCTGGACGTTGCCGGCGATGCCGTCGACCAGGGCGACCTCGACGAAGATCAGCGGCTCGTTCGGCATGCGTCGGATGGAAAAAGGCGAAGTAGCGGCGGTCGTAGTCGAGCCGGTTCTTCAGATCGTCCCAGCTCTCGATCGGATGCACCGCCTCGTAGGCGATCAGCTTTCCAGCAGCGCGCCGGACGCGGTATCCCAGGTGATCCGCCTGCAGTTCGAGGAAATCGACATCGAACCAGGTGGCGAGCAGGCCCGGAGATCTTCCTCCAGGTGGCGAGGCCCGTATCGGTGCGGGCGAGCGGCAACAGCTCCGCGCGCAGGTTGACGAGGAACTTCACCCCTTCCGGCAGGCTGTTGAACTGGGTCAGGAGATTCAGCCTGGGCGCCTCCAGCGCCTGGCGCAGCTGCCGGCGGGCTCGCAGTCCGGCGTCCGGCGTCTTTGCCTGTTTGAGGGCCGGCATCGCCTCGTTGACCTCCGCCTCGTCGACGTCGAAGTCCTCGGCGAGGATGCGGAGAAAACGCTCGCGCCCGGTCGCGTCCAGCGCCAGATAGGCGCGGCCGAGCGCGGCCGCCCGGGCGCGCGCCGCCACCTCGCCGCCGCGCCGTCGAGACAGGCGCGCATCTGCTCGCGGATTTTGACGATATCGTCGTCGGGGAGTTCCGGCCGCGTGCTCGCCCACTCGTCGTCGTACTCGGCGCCGGCGATGGTCTGCCAGCGGAAGCGCAGCGTGCGCATCGCCTGCTTGAAGAAGCTTCGCGGTTCCTCTGCCTTGACCAGCGTCTTGACCATCGGATCCCTTTCCGGTGCAAACGAGAGTATGGGGTTGCCGGGAGGGCTTCGGCAATGCCGGCCATGTGGTTACCGCTGCACCTCATCCGCGGCGCCTTCATAGGGCCGCCTTGCAGAGCCGCCTTCACCGGCGGCGATTCGGTGAGCAGGTCCTCGGCGATCAGGCCGGGGCCGAAGCGGCGCGCCGCCTCGCCGTGCATCCAGGCCGCCGCCGCCGCCGCCTCGAAGGCCGGCATGCCTTGCGCGAGGAGCCCGGTGATCATTCCGGCGAGAACGTCGCCGGCGCCGGCGGTGGCAAGATCGGCCGGCGCATTGTGATTGACCGCGGCGCGGCCGTCGGGTGCGGCGATCACCGTGTCCGCCCCCTTGAGGAGAACGACGGCGCCGCTCGTCCGGGATGCTTCGCGGGCGCGGGCGAGCTTGTCGCCCGAGGGATCGAACAGCCGGCGGAACTCGCCCTCGTGCGGTGTCAGCACACACGGTCCCTGCACCTTAGCGAACAGCGCCGGTGGATCGTCGGCGAAGACGGTCAGCCCATCGGCATCGAGGACACCCGGCTTGCCGGTCGCGAGCGCCGCCTCGACGCCGGCGCGGGTGGCGGCATCGATGCCGGCGCCGGGTCCGATCAGCCATGCGCGTCCGCTTCCGATCGGCGACCAGCCGAGCGTAGGCCTCGGCGTCGTCGAAGGGGGAGACGATGGTGCCGGGCGAGCCGGCGGCGTAAAGGGCGAAGGCCCGGCGCGGGCAGGCGATGCTGACGAGGCCGGCACCGATGCGGCGGGCCGCATCCGCCGCCAGGCGCCCCGCACCGGTCATCTCTGCGCCGCCGCGGACGAGGGCATGGCCGCGGCCGTACTTGTTGCCGGCGGCGGCGGGCGACGGGAATCGGTCGCGCCACAGCGCCGGATCGTTGGCGAAGGTGGTGGGGCGGATGTCGGCGAGGACAGAATCGGGGATGCCGATGTCGGCGACGACGAGATCGCCCGCAAGGCCGCGGCCGGGATAAAGGAGGTGGCCCGGCTTCGCCCGGAAGAAGGTCACCGTCAGCCGGCAGGCGGGCGCCACCCCGCGGTTCTCGCCGCCCATGATCTCACCGGTATCGCCCGCCACGCCCGATGGCACGTCGATGCCGACGCAATCGAGTGCGCGTTCGTTGACGGCTTTGAGGACCGCCGCCGCCTCGCCCTCGATCGGTCTGGCGAGGCCGGCGCCGAACAGGGCGTCGACGACGAGCGGTTCGCGCGCCAGCGCCGCCGTCGTCACCTCGCCGATCGGCCCCTGCAAGCGCCGGGCGTTGATGCGGGCGTCGCCCTTCAGGGCATCGGGTGATCCGAGCAGGAAGATCCGGACCGGCCAGCCGCGCGCCGCCAGCAGCCGGGCGACGACGAACCCATCCCCGCCGTTGTTGCCCGGCCCCGCAAGGACGGCGACCGGTCGCGGCGAAAAGCGGCGGCGGATCGCGCGGGCGACCGAACCGCCCGCCGCTTCCATTAGCGTCAGGCTCGGCACGCCGGCCGCGGCGGCGGCGGCGGCATCCGCCCGATACATCTCGGCGACGCTGAGGAGCGCATGGGGGAGCACGGCGGAACTCGCGGCGGACAGCGACCAGTCCCGCCGAGCATACCGGCAACGGTTGCCGAGGCAAAGCCGCCCGGGCCTATCCGGGGAGAAACCGAGCCTGTAGCATCGCCCTACGACGAGCCGGAGGGATAGATGGCCTTATTGCTCACCCAGGCGAACCCCGGATGACCGTCGTCGTCATCGGCGCCGGTGTCGTCGGCGTCGCCACCGCCTACTACCTAGCCCGCGACGGTGCGTCCGTCATCGTCATCGATCGGCAGCCGGGGGCCGGGCTCGAGACCAGCTACGCCAACGGCGGCCAGATCTCGGCCAATCACGCGGCCCCTGGGCGGCACCGGGAACGCCGTGGAAGGCCCTCGGGTGGCTCGGCCGCAGCGATGCGCCCCTCCTCTTCCATCTGCGCTGGGACCCCGCCCTGTTCGCCTGGCTCGTCCGCTTCCTCGCCAACTGCACCGAGACTGCCGTCCGCCGCAACATCGAGCGCGCGCTCGCGCTCGCCCTTTACAGCCGCCGCCAGCTCCTCCTGTTGCGGGAGGAGACGGGCCTGCATTACGACGAGCTGAGCCGCGGCATCCTCCACATCTTCCGCAATCCCGCCGACTATCGCGACGGCACTCCCGCAGGTCGAGCTGATGAATCGGCTCGGCTGCACGCGGCGGGTGGTCGATGCCGCCCGATGCGTCGCCATCGAGCCGGCGCTGGCCCGCATCGAGGCCTCGCTGATCGGCGGCGTGTTTTCACCCGATGACGAGATCGGGCGATGCGCACAAGTTCACCCGCGGCCTCGCCCGACTCGCCGCCGCCCGCGGCGTCGACTTCCGCTATCAGACGAAGGTGCTGTCGCTGGCCACGGCCGCCGGCCGCGTCACCGCCGTCGACACCGATCGCGGGCCGATACGGGGCGACGCCTACGTGTTGGCCGCCGGCAGCTATTCGCCATTGCTGCTCAAGCCGCTCGGCATCGCACTGCCGGTCTATCCGGCGAAGGGCTACTCGGTGACGATCCCGATCGGCGAGGCAGGCGTGGCACCGGTGGTCGCCCTGATCGACGACGAGTTCAAGATGGTCTACGCGCGGCTCGGCGACCGGCTGCGCATCGCCGGCACCGCCGAGTTCACCGGCTACGACGCGTCCGTCAACGAGACGCCGCGCGCGGTTCCTCCTCGGCAAGGCGGTCGAGCTGTTTCCCGATTGCGGCGATATCGGCCGCGCCGAGTTCTGGGCCGGGCTCAGGCCGTCGACGCCCGACGGCATGCCGGTGATCGGCCCCACCCGCTTCCCCAACCTGTTCCTCAACACCGGCCACGGCACCCTCGGCTGGACCATGGCCTGCGGCTCCGCCCGCCTCGTCGCCGACCTGGTCCAGGGCCGCGACCCCCGACATCCCCGTCGCCGGCCTCGCCATCGACCGCTTCCGCTGAACCATTCTTCAAGGCGGACATGCAGGGTGAGGTCGCGGCGCGGAATAGCCGGAGGCGTATTCCGCCGGATGGCGGCATCGAGTATCGTCACAACACGATACGGGGAGGACCGATGCGTGCCTATCCGCTTGACGCATACACCCACTAGGGATAGATTGTGTGCGTGAAGCGGATAGTGAGCCATGGCCGTTCTCGACCGAACCGACCTGCCATTCCCGAGAGATCGCTCCCTGAGTTTCAGCGACTTTTCCCCGACGATGCGACCTGCGCCGCCTACCTGGAAAAAGCTCGCTGGGGTGACGGGTTCGCCTGCCCGCACTGCGGCGTCGTGGGTGAACCTTTCCGCATCGCCACGCGGCCTGGCGTCCTGACCTGTCGCGCTTGCCGCCGCCAGACGGGATTGACCGTCGGCACGGTCATGGAGCGCAGCCACACGCCTTTGAGCACGTGGTTTTGGGCTGCCTATATGGTCGCCAGCCAGACGCCGGGCATGTCGGCGGTGCAGTTTCAGCGGCAGCTTGGGCTGACGCGGTACGAAACCGCCTTCGGCATCCTGCATAAGCTCCGCGCGGGTATGGTGCGGCCCGATCAGGACCGGATCGGTGCCAGGGCAGGAGAGCATGTCGAGGTGGACGAAACCTACGTTGGAGGCCGGACGCGTGGTGAAGGCCGAGGCGTTCACCACAAGACGCTGGTGACTGCTGCCGTCGAAGTCCGCCACAGGGAGCCCGGCACCGCGCAGGACAAGCGGAAGGACGGCCGCTACGCCGGGCGCGTGCGGCTGTCCGTCGCTGCCGACCGCAGCGCCGATTTGCTGTGTGGCTTCGTCGAGAGCGCCGTTATGCCGGGGTCGCTGATCGTCACCGACGATTGGAGCGGCTATGGCAGCTTGCGGGCACGCGGCTATGATCACCACGCCATTGCCGAATGCGGCGATCCCGAGGTGGCCGAAGAGTTCATGCCGATCATCCACCTCGTCTTCAGCAACCTGAAAACCTGGATCAATGGCATCCACCACGGCGTAAGCGCGAAGCATCTACAAGCCTATCTCAACGAGTTCACGTTCCGCTTCAACAGACGGTTCTACCCGTTCAACGCCTTCCGCTCGCTCCTCGGCATCGCCGGCGGAGTTGAGGCGCCGACCTACTCTGGGCTCTATTCAGGTGAGTGGACGCATCCTACATGTAGTGGATGTCTGTCATAACCGGATAGGCACGGAGATCGAAGATCTTGTTGCAGTCGGCAGCGCGCACGGCAATACTTTCGCTGACCGAGCAGAGGTCGACCCTAATGCGCCGCCAAGCGGTGCGGCGTGTTCGCACCGCCGCGGCCATTCACCATCGATCGCCTGGGTCGTCCTTCCCGATCACCTGCACGCCGTTTGGACTTTGCCGGTGGGACGATGACGACTTTCGACCCGGTGGCGCCTGATCAAGAGCTTTTTCGTGCGCGGCCTGCCGGCGACGGAGCGGCTGTCCCGCGTCCGACGAAACGCCGGAGAACGAGGCGTCTGGCAGCGCCGCTTCTGGGAGCACGCGATCCGCGACGACGCCGATGTTTGCGGCGCACGTGGACTACGTCCACTTCAACCCGGTCAGGCATGGCCTCGTCGCGACGCCCGCCGAGTGGCCGTACTCGACATTGAAGACCGCCGTCGGCCGCGGTTCATCCGCGCACTGGGTCGGCACCGGCGTTCAGGAGTGTGCCCGCTGGCGAAGCCGGCGCGATGAACCCATGCGTCGGAATACGCCTCGCGGCTATTCCGACCTACGGGACTACGGACCAGCTCGCAAGCGAACTCGGCGCTATGAACGGGAATACGCCTGCGGTTATTCCGACGGCAGGATGCTCATTACACGGCTCTTTACCAAATGACGGATAAAGTTTCTCAAAACGTGACTCTGTTGGTATAATATTTTGCCTATAATCGCTCGCCACAGATACAGCCGCAAATAAAGAAGCAAATGTCGACGCAGCGCGCCCACCGCGTCTGCCGATCATTAGAGGGTTGCTTAGATCCTCCCATCGCATTTAGTGAGTTATAATTGTCATCAATCCGATCGCGGTTCAAAGTAAATGAGTGTGCGACTGTCATTTCTCGCTTTATTGAGCAATTCGATGGTACGTAACATCGTCGGATCGTGCCTATCCGCTTGACGCATACACCCACTAGGGATAGATTGTGTGCGTGAAGCGGATAGTGAGCCATGGACGTTCTCGACCGAACCGACCTGCCATTCCCGAGATCGCTCCCTGAGTTTCAGCGACTTTTCCCCGACGATGCGACCTGCGCCGCCTACCTGGAAAAAGCTCGCTGGGGTGACGGGTTCGCCTGCCCGCACTGCGGCGTCGTGGGTGAACCTTTCCGCATCGCCACGCGGCCTGGCGTCCTGACCTGTCGCGCTTGCCGCCGCCAGACGGGATTGACCGTCGGCACGGTCATGGAGCGCAGCCACACGCCTTTGAGCACGTGGTTTTGGGCTGCCTATATGGTCGCCAGCCAGACGCCGGGCATGTCGGCGGTGCAGTTTCAGCGGCAGCTTGGGCTGACGCGGTACGAAACCGCCTTCGGCATCCTGCATAAGCTCCGCGCGGGTATGGTGCGGCCCGATCAGGACCGGATCGGTGCCAGGGCAGGAGAGCATGTCGAGGTGGACGAAACCTACGTTGGAGGCCGGACGCGTGGTGAAGGCCGAGGCGTTCACCACAAGACGCTGGTGACTGCTGCCGTCGAAGTCCGCCACAGGGAGCCCGGCACCGCGCAGGACAAGCGGAAGGACGGCCGCTACGCCGGGCGCGTGCGGCTGTCCGTCGTTGCCGACCGCAGCGCCGATTTGCTGTGTGGCTTCGTCGAGAGCGCCGTTATGCCGGGGTCGCTGATCGTCACCGACGATTGGAGCGGCTATGGCAGCTTGCGGACACGCGGCTATGATCACCACGCCATTGCCGAATGCGGCGATCCCGAGGTGGCCGAAGAGTTCATGCCGATCATCCACCTCGTCTTCAGCAACCTGAAAACCTGGATCAATGGCATCCACCACGGCGTAAGCGCGAAGCATCTACAAGCCTATCTCAACGAGTTCACGTTCCGCTTCAACAGACGGTTCTACCCGTTCAACGCCTTCCGCTCGCTCCTCGGCATCGCCGGCGGAGTTGAGGCGCCGACCTACTCTGGGCTCTATTCAGGTGAGTGGACGCATCCTACATGTAGTGGATGTCTGTCATAACCGGATAGGCACGGTTCACGTGAGGGGAGTTAAGGGATCAGTCTTATCGCTTATCCGGTTGGGCCCAGTTGGACGATTTCCTTGTAGGTTCTTGGCTTGATGGTCATTGCGATACCGAGGAGGGAAGCGAAGCTGGCGTGCCGGTTGTGGCGTCGATTGAATCGGAACACGAACTCATCGAGGTAGGTCTTCAAGTGTTTGCGCCGCAGGCCATGATAGACGCCGAGCGCCCATGTCTTGAGGTTGGAGAAGACGCGATGGATGCCGGGCAGAACGACGTGGGCGGCCATGGTTCCGACGACATGGGGCTCGTGGGTGACGTTCGGCGCGCCGAGATAGGCTGCGAGCCCATCGGTTTTGACGATGCTGCCGGGTGCGGTGTTCGCTGCGATAAAGGCATGCAGGGAGTTCCTGGCGAAATCCGCGATCGGCGCGAGACGCATGCGCCCGAGCGTGAGTTTGTTGTTTTTGCCGTTGACGACTTCGACGGCGGCGATGAGCAGGAGCTTGCCATCGTGGCTTCTTCCCTGCCCTCCGGCAGGCGGATCGTCCCTGGTGCGAAAGGGGATCGTCGTCTCGTCCGCCTCGACGAAGCCGGAAAGCGGGGTCCGCTCGGGCGCGATCATCGCCGCCCTGAGCTTCATCGAAAGGAGCCAGTAGGAAGCGATGGCGAGCTCGCTCTGCAGCTGTTTTGCGGACATGCCGTTGGAATGGGTCGCAACCAGATAGGCCGCCCAAAACCACACGCTGAGCGGCAGGTGGGTGCGGTGCATGACCGTGCCGGCGGTGACCGACGTCTCCTTGCCGCAGCCTTTGCAGCCGAAGGTGAGGGGCGTGCGGCTCGGCAAACGCCACGCCTCCCGCCCGCCGCAACGCGGGCAGGCGAAGCCCTCCGGCCAGCGCGTGCGCGCCAGATGCTCGCCGCACGCGGCGGCGTCGGGAAAGCGTCTCTGGAACTCACGAAGCGAGCGGGGATAATCGGCCATGAGCGCGTCCTCCACGGCGTATGTTCATGATCCGTTCTATCCTGCACACGCGCCGCTCGCCACAAGGGATTGGAGCTGGGAGATCGCGCTGGGTTCAACCGGATAAGCAATTCAGCGATTCGTAAGCGGCCTGAAGGGCCGGGCGCTTTTGTTTTGCCTGACGTAGCTGCATATGAAACTCTAATATCAGTAGATTGCCTTGAAGATGTCAGCCTTGTGCTCCGCGAAAGCGTCCTCGCTCAAGCTGGCCAGAACATCCTGTGAGTTGCCAAACGATGCCGCCCATCGCGGCTCGGAGTTCGAGTTCTTCGAGCAGGATCGCGCCGAGAGCCTCCTGCTCCGCCGGCGGCGGCTTCGACATCTCGTCTAGCGCCTTTGCAAGCAACTGGTTCATCGCAACCCTCCTCCGCGCATCGGGGACAGCATACATTACGGAGCGATCGTCCCTTCGAGAAAACAGCAGGCGAAATTTCGATTGCGCTTCGCTCCCTTCG
This sequence comes from uncultured Alphaproteobacteria bacterium, assembly GCA_963781645.1. Classification (GTDB taxonomy): domain Bacteria; phylum Pseudomonadota; class Alphaproteobacteria; order Rhodospirillales; family Defluviicoccaceae; genus Defluviicoccus. The sequence continues at coordinate 83,155 of CAWAGY010000031.1, forward strand.
GGCCTGCGTCTGCGTGTGCAGCAGATTCTGGCCGAACTACGGCGGCGGCGCCGCCGCACGCTGTGGCGGGGCGGGGGCGATCGGCTTATTGTCGGGGCGGTCGACGAGGCCGTGGGCGGTTGCGGGGCGTGCCATGAAGATGCATCAGGTCCGCTATTTTCTGGCGGTGGCGGAGGAGCTCAACTTCACGCGGGCGTCGGAGAAGTGCAACGTCTCCCAGCCGCTCGTTGTCGCGGGCGATCATGCAGCTGGAAGACGAGCTGGGCGGTCCCCTCTTCCATCGCGAGCGCAACGCCACCCATCTCTCAGAGCGTGGCCCCATGGTGCGCCCATACATGGAACGCGTCTACGACCAGTCGCAGCGGGCGAAGCGCGTCTCCGAGGACTACCGGAAGATGCGGCGGGTGCCGCTGAAGCTGGGCATCATGAGCACGATCTCGCCCCACAAGATCGTCGATCTGATCGCCGCCTTGAAGAATCGCCATGCCGGCCTGGAGCTGAAGCTGTGCGACGCCAGTGCCGCGGATCTGCGCAAGCGCCTGCTGGACGGCGACCTGGATGTCGCCATCTACGCGCTGCCGGGCGACGAGGCCGCGGAAGGCCTGCACACGATCCCGCTGTTCCGCGAGCAGATGGTGATCGCCGTGCATCACGGCCACCGGTTCGCCAACGAACCCGCGGTGCCGGTCTGCCGGCTGAACGGCGAGAGCTACATCCACCGGGTCAACTGCGAATTCGCCGGCTACGCCGATCGCATCCTCGCCGAACAAGGGGTGACCTGCTCGCCTTCTTACTGGAGCGAGCGCGACGACTGGACCTTGGCGATGGTGGCGGCCGGTCTCGGCTTCGGCTTCATGCCGACCAACGCTGTCCGTCACCCGGGCGTCATCGGCCTGCCGGTGATCGAGCCGGAGTTCTGGCGCGAGGTCAACCTGGTCAGTGTCCGCGGCCCGCCCCACTCGCCCGGCGTCGGCACGCTGGTACGGGAAGCCATGCGCAAGTCGTGGTTCGGCCGCCGCCCGGCCGCCTCCCGCGCCGCGGTCTGAAAGACCGCGCGGCGCGGCAGGGTCGCCGGGGCTCGACCTCGACCGCTTCGACTGATCCCTTCTTCGTACTCGTCCGGACGGCAATGCGCCGACGGCGACCAGCCGGCGAGCAACAAGGCTGGCTGACCCGATGCCGGACAAATGCGCCCGTGCCGTCGCCGGGACGCGCCCGCGACCCTTCTCCGGCTTCGCGCAATATCCCGTTCGCGGCGTTTCTACCGGGCGATGCCCGCATCCGGTATGGCACGCATCTCGACCTGTAGCGGTTGCGAGGACGCCTGTTCGCCGAGATCCTGCGAAGCAAATCACTGCCATTGGAAAGCGCGTCAGGATTGAGCGGCAGCTTCGGCGGGGTATCTTTTCCGGCCTTGAAGACCGGCCATCTGGGATATGTCGGTTGATATGAGGGTAGCTGGATGGGTTGTTATCGAAAGGGAAGGTAATGGTTGATGTTGAAACGAACCAAGAAATGAACGGCTCGTGGCCGCCGATCAGCGCCGCGTGGGCCTCGTTCGGTCTGGTTCTCCTTGGTGCTGTGTTCGTCACGTTGGGTTTCGTTTCTACATCCGCCTACTACAACGCCATGGGTTTTCCGCCGGCGTTGTTTCCACCAGTGTTGGCGCTGGGACTTACGGGTTTCGTGTACGGTGTTTCGGCAATATTCATCGTTGCAGTGATCCCGGCGCTAATCGGATGGTTTGGATGGAAAGTCGTGAGGACGTCTTGGTTCAGAAAGAAAAGTAATTTTCCAGTTGTTAATGTGCGTCATCAGGACTCATTGCCGCGATTTTATTACTAACCAGTACCAGTATCAATTTGCTGGATATTCCACACCCAGCTGTATATTTATTGAGCGTCGCACTTGTTTTGCTGGTTTTTTTATTCGGTACGGTAATAGCCAACGCTCAGCCTGTTAAATTCGGCGTTGGTTCCTGGCTCATGCTTTGTTTGTTTCTATGGTTGTTTGTCCCTCCTGTAATAAATATCACTGGCGGAATCGCTGCGTGTTTCGGCGGGCAGGCGGTTAAAAATATCCTCGCGGAAAAGGAGCCTCGATTCTCAACCGTTATCCCACTGGAGGGTGAATCTTACAAACCAGGGAAGCTGATAGTTTGCTCTGAACGGTTTTGCGGATCCCATGATGGGTCGAAGCCGAAGATCGTGTCATTGGATGGAATGAAGGAAATCGTGCCTTGACGCATCGAGGCTCATTACGAGGGGTGGGCGATCTGCCCTGCGAAGGCGCGCGAGGGGTCTGCTCGACGCTTCGTGCGCTGCCCTGTATAGGAGACGACCTACGATGTCCGGTGTTCCCCGGCAAAGCGACGCGACCACCATCCGCTTTCTCGCGCCAAACCGTCGCTCCTGTTAAGGGTTATCGGATGCCGGCCTGTGCCCTGTTAAGGGTTATCGGATGCCTGCCGTGCACCGATGGTGGTGACGGGCGGGCGGCAGGCGTCCGATAAGCCTCAGGGGAAGAAACCGCGGGGGCCGCACCGGTGCTGGTTGGTGGAGCCGGATCTATGGGGAATTGGCCGTCGCGGGGTGGCTGCGTGGGAGGCGGTGGCGCGGCCGCCGGCAGCTGTGCGCGGCCCGGCCGGGCACGACGGCCGCGGGTGTGGGCGGGCTGCGGCGATCGGCGGCCGGCCGATCGGGTGTATTCCGCGGCAGCTGCCGCTGGTCCGGGCGTGTCGCCGCGTCGCCGGGCGCGGATCGGCGGTTGGATCGGGCATCGGTGCGGTCGGTCGGTCGTTGCGGTGGCCTCATGAGCTGTCGATCCCGATAACCGGCACCGCGGCTTCTGGCCGGGATGCGGGCCCTCCACCGCGCCGGAAGGTCTCGACGACGATCATCACCCCGCCGCAGCAGGGACAGCGGTACGCCTTCGGCGCTGCGGCGTCGGCGGCCGCGGCATCGCCGGTGCCGTCGGCGGGCTCCGTCCGATCATCCGGCGCTTTCGGCTTCGCCGCCAGCAGTGCCCGGGCGTGGGCGACGGCGGCGCGGCGCTGGCCGTTGGCGAGGAAGCCGTAGTGGCGGATGCGGTGGAAGCCCGCCGGCAGGACGTGGATGAGGAATCGGCGGATGAACTCGGCCACCGGGAGTGTCATCGTCTTCCAGCGGCGAAGGCCGTCGGCGCGGTAATCCTTCCAGCGGAAGCGGACGCCTTCGTCGTCGCAGGCGACCAGCCGTCGGTTCGAGATGGCGACGCGGTGGGTGTAGCGCGAAAGATAGGTGAGCACCGCGCCCGGCCCGGCGAAGGGTTGCTTCGCATAGACGAACCACTTCGTCTTCTTCAGCGGGGCGAGGACTGCCGCGAAGGCGCGGGCGTCGGCGAGCGCCGTGAGCCCGCCGAAGAAGGCGAGGCGGCCGGCCCGGTGCGCCTCGGCCAGCGCCGCCAGCATCAGCCGCCGGAATAGTGTCGACAGCACCCGCACCGGCAGGAAGAACCCCGGCCGGCAGCCGATCCATCGGTCGCCGTCCGGCGCCAGGCCGCCGCCCGGGACGATGACGTGGACGTGCGGATGGTGGGTCAGCGCCGAGCCCCAGGTCTGCAGCACCGCGGTGAGCCCGATGCGGGCGCCGAGGTGCTTCGGGTCGGCGGCGATGGTCATGAGCGTCTCCGCCGCCGTCCGGAACAACAGGTCGTAGACGACGGCCTTGTTCTGGTAGGCGATGTCGGCGATCGCCGCCGGCAGGGTGAAGACGACGTGATAGTACGGGACGGGCAGCAGCTCGGCTCGCCGCGCCGCCAGCCACGCCTCGGCCGCCGACGCCTGACACTTCGGGCAGTGCCGGTTGCGGCAGGAATTGTAGGCGATCTGCATATGCTCGCAGCGTTCGCAGGCGGCGACGTGGCCGCCGAGCGCCGCGGTGCGGCACTGCTCGATCGCCGACATCACCTTCAGCTGGCCGAGGCTCAGGTGGCCGGCATTGGCCTGCCGCCACGCCGCCCCGTGGCCGCGGAAGATATCCGCGACCTCGAGGGCCGGCCGGACCATGGCCGGCGGCTCAGCCCGGCAGCGGCGACCGCTCCTCCGCGAGATCGCGGACCAAGTACTCGAGCGGGCTCTTCACCTCGCCGATGGTCTTCAGCGCCACCCGCGTGTAGCGCGCCGTCGTCTCCAGTTTCTTGTGGCCGAGCAGCACCTGGATGACGCGCACGTCCGTCTTCTGCTCAAGTAGATGGGTGGCGAAGCTGTGGCGGAGCGTGTGCATCGAGACGCGCTTGGCCAAGCCGGCCGCTTCGGCCGCCTGGTGGCAGGCACGATTGAGCTGCCGGGTGGTCAGCGGCTGGCCGGGATCGCGGCCGGGAAACAGCCAGCCGCGCGGCCGCGCCTCCTGCCACCAGGCGCGCAGGATGGTGAGCAGGACGGGCGACAGCAGGGCGAACCGGTCCTTTCTCCCCTTGCCCTGCTCGACGCGGATCGTCATCCGGGCGCTGTCGATGTCGCCGATCTTCAGCGCCGTCACCTCGGACGCGCGCAGCCCGGCACCGTAGGCGACGCTGAGGGCGGCGCGCGCCTTCGCCCCTGCCGTCGCCCGCAGCAGCCGCGCCACCTCGTCCGGGCTCAGCACCACCGGCAGCCGCTGCGGCTCGCGGATGAACGGCATCAGCTCGGTCACCCCCGGGCGGCCGAGCGTGACCTTGAAGAAGAACCGCAGCGCCGAAACCGCCGAGTTGATGCTGGGCGAACCGACGCCGCTCGCCGCCAGGTGCAGATGATACCGGCGCAGGTCCTCCGGCCCCGCCAGGTGTGGCGAACGGCCGAGGAAAAAGGCGAAGGCCTTGACGTGGCGGACATAGTCGGACCGCGTCTTCTCCGAGAAGCCACGGATCTTCATGTCCTCGATCATCCGCCGGCGCAGCGGGCTGATAGGCTCGTCAGTCATCGGGAGCTCCTGTCCTGAGTGAGGTCTGAGCCTCAATCCTCAGGACACGCCCCGAACTACCGCTACCCCGCCGTCATCCCCCGCGCGACCACAGATGCTCCCCTACCGCGGGAGCGGTTTCGTCCTTTGGCGATTTGCGTCGGTGGTTGCGATGGTGTTGATCGGGGGTGGGGGGGGTGGTATGTTCTTGTATTGTTCCTGCGGTTGTGGCGAGGGCGGGATCGGGCGGCGAATTGAGAAGGAATGACGACAACGGACGACAAGAGGCGGCATTTCTCGCGACGTGGTGCTGAAAGACGGGGATGGACAAGGGGTTAGCGGATTTTGCGGTGCCGGTGACGGCGGTTTTCGACGACATTCGGACGACATTCGGACGACACATCGACGACGCCGGGACGACAGGGTGACGACACGGAGGACGAGCGTCGACGACAATAGGGCGACAACCGCCGGGAGGGCGCAGGCGGAGCCGGGCCGCATACGCCCGCGGGTCAGACGGTGACGACGATCTTTCCCTTCTGCTGGTTTGATTCCATGTAGCGATGAGCATCGGCGATGGCGGCGAGCGGAAAGGTGCGGTCGATCACCGGCTTCAAGGCACCCGACGCCAGGCCGTCGTACACATAGGCCTTGCCGCGCTGAAGGGCGTCGGCATCGCGGACGATCTCGAACAAGGTGTAGCCGCGCACCGTCAGTCCCTTGGCCAGCGCCGCGAACAAAGGAAACGGCGTCGGCTCGGCGGACAGCGCGCCGTATTCGAAGATCCGGCGCCCGGCGCCGCCGCGTCGGCCAGCGTCTCGAGAAAGGCCCGGCGACGGGATCGAAAATGATCCGTGCGCCCTTAGCGGACGTGATCGGCTTGACCCGCTCGACCAGGTCCTCTTCGCCCGTCACCACGACGTGATCCGCGCCGGCGGCGAGGAGGAAGTCCTTCTTATCGGCGCCGCGGGTCGTTGCGATGGCAACGGCCCCGCGGCGCGGGTGATCTGGATGGCGGCAAGGCCGACACTGCTGCTGGCGGCGGGAATGAGACCGCTATCGTCCGATCGAGCCGGCCGTATCGATAGCGCTCCGTAGGCGGTCAGGTACTGCATCCAGATCGCCGCCCCTCGACCGCCGACAACGCGGGCGGATAGGGGGCGACGGAGGCGGCGGGGACGATCGCGCTCTCGCCGTAGACGCCGTAGCGCTGCATGGAAAAGGACGGGAATGGTGCTGACCCGGTCGCCGATCCGCAAGCCTTCGACGCCGGGCCCGACGGCATCGACGGTGCCGGCGCACTTCGTAGCCGATCAGCGACGGCAAATCGGCGGACCTCCAGATACCGGCCCTGCCGATACATGACCTCGGCACGATTGAGGCCGATCGCCTCGACCTCGAGACGGACTTCGCCCGGTCCGGTTCCCTCGGAGGCGCGTCCTCCAGGGCGAGCACGTCGGCCGTCCCGGTCTCATGAAAGCGAACGATCTTGGGCATGCTGACACTCCTACCGCGTTCCGGCTCGCACAATTTGCTCGATCTGAAATGCGACCGGCCGCGCATGAGTGCGAGAGCGCGCCCTCCATTATATTTCACCCGCCGCCCGCGATGCCGGAACCGCGGGCGAGCGGAGCGAGGCATGGAATTCCTGGAATGAGGCCTTCTCCGCCTCCGCCGCGGCCGTCGGAAACGATCGGCACCGGCAGCCGCGCTTTTATTGCAGCCGCGAAAAAGGACTCCGGCTATTTTACACGCCGCCGACGGCTGTCCGTGGCCGGCGCATTGAATTGAAGAGAAACGCTATTCCTCAGTACTATTTTGGGTCATGAAATTTGCACTCAATATTCACAGAGGTTTTGACCGGTGCCTAGGCGATAAGCAAACACGGCGAAAAGCAGCGGATCAGTGCGGTTACACCGCCCTGGCCCGAGTTTTCAACAGGGTTATCCACCGAAATTGTGACAGAGCGGCGACAGCAGCCGCAGAAGGGGCATTTCAACCGCGCGGCCGATGTGATGACGGCCGGAAGCGGGCCCTCGCGGCGATAGCAGCGGGCTACTACGGGCGGAGGGGAGGCGCGGGTGCTGCTGCCGCCCCGGTTCGGGCCTTAACAGCGGCAGCCCGGCCCTGGGTGCGCGCGAGCCCGCGATATTCGGCGCGCGCCTCGGGCGTGCTCAGCACCGTCTCGGCGCCGGGCAGCGGGTTGCCCGTCACATCGCGAACCAGAACGCTGAACGCATAGACCGCCTCGGCCTCGGTGAACGCACAATGCCCGTAGCGGTCGACCGGCAGACTTCGGTGCTGGTCCGACGTGCCGAGTTGCGCCGTCTTCGCCGTGTACAGCACTTCATGCCCGTACGGTACGATCGGGTCCCTCGTCGTGTGCAGGGACACCAGCGGCCGCGCGAGATCGCCGGAGGTCTCGTAAGACGCGACGATCGTCTGCAGCGCCGCGGGATCGGCGGCGAAGCGCTGGACCAGCGCGTTCAGGCGGCCATCGTCGTCGGAGCCCTGATACCAGTTCGCGGTGTTGTCGAATGGCTGGCCGCCCAGCTTTGCCGTGGCATCGTTCGCACCGAGCGCGCTGAACTTCAACAGTTGCGCGGCGGCGTCGCTCACGGCTTGTGCGTCGTTCACGTCGACCGGTACGCCGGCCACCCGGAACAACTGCACCATCTCCGAATAGCGGTAGGGATCGGTGACGGCGGCCCGCACCGCCGCCTCGTAGTTCGGCCAGTAGTCGATGACGTATTGCGGGACAGCGACCGGACTGGGCGGGAGGATGCCCGGAAAGAAGTAGTCGAAGAGAACGCGGAAGCTGCCGATGTAGGCGGTCTGCGCAAAGAACCAGCCGATTGGCCCGCAGGCGGCGAGGCCGCCGTCAAAGGTGAGCGATACCGTTCAACCCCGAGGGCCGTCACCGCGCCGCCCTCCGACACGCCGACGAGATAGACGCGCGACGGATCACCTTCCCTGGCCTCGAAGACCTGGACCAGGTCGAGCACGTCCGCCAGACCTTGGGCGATGGCGAGACCGTTCTGGGCATAGCTGGTTACGGCAAAGGCGTACCCAAGGCCGGTGAAGATGTCCTCGACGCTCGTTCCGCCGAAGCTCAACTGGTCCTCCGGGATGCCGATCGGTGCGAAGGGGAAACATAACCGTGGGCATAGACGACCAGATCTCCATTCCAGAACCGTGGCATACAGATCCGGTAGATGGCTTGCCCTTGCAGCGAGTGATGGCCCTCGTCGCAGTCCGCGTCGAGCAACCCGGCGCGCGCGGGGCCTATTGCGAACGCCGCCAGCGCAAAGATCAACACCGCGGTGAGGTACGGCTGCAGCCGCTTGCCAGCCAACGATACACGGATCGGCTCGCCCGCCATGGCGTCCCCCTTCGAAGGCTCTTGCCTTCTCACCCCGCATCCTGTCCGAGTGCTAAACAAAATGTAATATATGGCCCCTTAGCCGAGATTTCATCCCGCGGGCTGGTTGAGGATGCGGTCCTGATCGAAACAACTCAGTTGCGCAGGTTGACCCGATTGGGTAGATTTCAATCTTAACTGCAAAGTGGGTATCCCCTTCGCTCCCCCAGATTCGGCTGATACTGTGGACGGATGGAGGTCGGAAAGCATCCGGTGGCGGGCGCTGACTACCCAAGCACCTTCCAGGAGCTGGACGAGTGGTTTCGGGGTGAGGTTGCCTGCCGCGCCTATATCCGCCGGCTCCGCTGGCCGGGGGGCTTTTGCTGCCCACACTGTGGAGTTGTCGGCGAGCCGTGGGAAATGGCCGGTGGCTGGCTGCGGTGCCGGGCATGTCGCAGGGAGACCTCGGTGACCGCCGGCACGATTTTCGAAGGGACCCGCAAGCCGCTGCGGACATGGTTCCTGGCGATGTGGTTCGTGACCAGCCAGAAGAACGGGGTGAGCGCCCTGGGGCTGCAGCGTGCCCTCGGCCTCGGCAGCTACGAGACCTCCTGGACCTGGCTGCACAAGCTGCGGCGGGCCATGGTGCGGCCCGGTCGCGACCGCCTTGTCGGCGAGATCGAGGCCGACGAAACCTATGTGGGCGGCCCGGAAGAAGGCAAGCGGGGCCGCGAGGTCGAGAGGAAAGCCATCGTCGCGGTGGCGGCTGAAAAGCGCGGGCGCGGTATCGGGCGCATCCGTCTTCGGCGCGTTAAGGACGTCTCCGCCGAGAGCCTGTTGGCCTTCCTGCAAGAAGCCGTGGAGCCGGGGGCGACAATTCACACCGACGGCTGGAGAGGCTATGCCGGGCTGCCGGCCGCCGGCTACCGCCACCAGGTCACGGTGATAAGCGACGGCTCGGAACCGGCTCACGAGGTCATGCCACGCGTCCACAAAGTCGCCGCCTTGCTCAAACGGTGGTTGTTGGGACTCTCCAGGGCGGCATCCAGCACCAACATCTCGACTACTACCTCGACGAATTCACTTTTCGCTTCAATCGACGTCGATCACAGGCCCGTGGACTCCTGTTCCACCGCCTCGTCCAGCAGGCGGCGGCCGTCGGACCGGCCCCCTACCACTCCATCATCAAACCCAGCATTTCCGCCAATCTCGCCGAATTGGGGGAATGAAAGGGATACCCACTAACTGCAATAGTTATGGGAACCGCCGTGCGCGCGACAGAGCAGGTACCGCCGATCGACCGCGACGCGCGCCCATCCGGGCTGTCCGGGATCGAGCAGGAGCGGCGCAGTTGCGTTACCGCGATCCTGGCGGCGGCCGAAATTCTACGAGACTACTACTGCGAGCTGGCGAGCCGCGAACGTGACTGCTTTGTCCAGGCCATCATCGACGAAAGCGCCCGCCTGCAGCGCACCTTCGAAGCAGCTTCCTGAACAGAGTGAGACGGACCATCGCCGAGGGCAACCGCCCGCCTACTCCGCCGCGGCGACCCGGCGTTCTTCGGGGGCAGGCGTGTCGGGCAGCGGGGTGACGACCTCCATGAGGCGTTCCTGCAGCTTCGCAAGCTTCTGCGGCTGCTCGATCTTCAGGCCGAACACGTCCTTGACGTAGAAGACGTCGACGACCCGCTCACCGTAGGTGGTAATATGGGCGGAGACGATCTGCAACCCCATCGCCGTCAGCGTCGAGGTGACATCGTGCAGGAAGCCCGGCCGGTCGCGGCCGTTGACCTCGATCAGGGTGTGGGCGATCGACGCCCGGTTGTCGAAGATCACCCGCGGCGGCACCTTGAACACCCGCATCCGGCTCGGCAGCGCCCGCCGCCGCTGCTCCTGCAGCTCGTGGTCCGGGTTCAGCTTGCCGGTGACCGCCGCTTCGATGCGCTGGGTCAGCCTCTGGACGCGATCGGGACTGTCGAAACGCCGGCCCGACAGATCCTGGATGCGGAAGGCGTCAAGCGCCATCGAATTAGCCAGCGTCACCACCTTGGCATCGACGATGGAGCCGCCGGATAGGGCGATGGCGCCGGCAATCTGGGCGAACAGCCCGGGATGGTCGGGGGCATAGATGATGATCTCGGTGACGTCCTGCGCCGGGTGCTGGCGCGCCTCCACCCATAGCTCGCGGCCCTGGCGGTCGGCCTCCCGCATCATCTCGAAGTGGCTTTCCTGCTCCTCGGCCGAGTAGGCGAGCCAGTAGTCGGAATAGCCGTGCGCCATATAGGTTTCCCGCTCGCTTTCCGGCCACTCGGCGAGGCGGGCGCGGAGCTTCGCCTTCGCGTGTTCGACCCGGGCGGCCCGCCGTTCCGCCGGCTGGCCCCCTGTCATCTCGATGTCCTCAAGGGCGCGGTAATAGAGCTCGCGAGGAGGCCGCGCTTCCAGGCGTTCCAGATGTTGGGACCGACGGCGCGGATGTCGGCATTGGTCAGGATCATCAGCATGCGCAGGCGTTCCGGCGACTGGACGAGGCCGGTGAGGTCGCTCACCGTTTTCGCATCGTCGATGTCGCGCTTGAAGGCGTAGCGGCTGAGCAGCAGGTGGTAACGGACCAGCCAGGAGACCGTTTCGGTCTCCTCAGTCGTCGAGGCCGAACCGGGGGCAGAGCGTGAGCGCGAGCTGCGCACCGATCTCCGAGTGATCGCCGCCGCGGCCCTTGGCGATGTCGTGGAGCAGAACCGCGACATAAAGCGCCCGCCGCGAGCGGAATCTCGCCGAATGCCGCCGTGGCGGCCGGATGCTCGTCCTTCAGGGCGCCGCGTTCGATCCGGCTCAAGATGCCGATTGCCCGGATGGTGTGCTCGTCGACGGTATAGACGTGGTACATGTCGTACTGCATCTGCGCGACGACGCGGCCGAAGTCGGGAACGAAGCGGCCGAAGACGCCGGCGTCGTTCATCCGCCTGAGGGCGGGCTCGGGATCCGCCTTGTCCGTCAGCATCTCGAGGAACAGCCGGTTCGCTTCCGGATTCTCGCGGACCTTGGCGTCGATCAGCCGCAGGTTCTGCTGCACCAGGCGCAGCGCCTGCGGATGAATGTCGAGGCGGCTGCGCTGCGATTCTCGGAACAGCCGAATAAGCCGAACCGGATCCTTGTTAAGGGCATCGGCGAGATCGAAGGTGAGACGGTTGCCGTCGATGCGGAAACCCGACGGCGCCCGCCGGAATAAGGACATCGGCAGCGACGGCAGGCGGAAGCGGAGTCCTCGCCTTGCGGTGCTCGTGCTCGAGAACGGCGCACAGGACGCGGGTCAGATCGCCCACGTCCTTGGTCACCCGGAAGTAGTGCTTCATGAAGCGCTCGACGCCGCGGGCGCCGGGACGGTCAGCGTAGCCGAGACGGCGGGCGACGACGTCCTGGAAATTGAAGGTGAGCCGTTCTTCCGGCCGGCCGGCGACGTAATGCAGGTGGCAGCGCACGGTCCACAGGAAGTTCTGCGCCTGTTTGAACTGCCGGCAGTCGGCGGGGGTAAAAACGCCGCGCCCGGTCAGGTCGCTGATGTCCTTGACGCGGTAGACATACTTGGCGATCCAGAAAAGCGTCTGCAGGTCCCTGAGACCGCCCTTGCCGTCCTTGATGTGCGGTTCCAGGACGTAGCGCGAGTCGCCCACCCGCTCGTGGCGGGCGTCGCGCTCTGCGAGCTTCGCCTCGACGAAGGCGGCACCGGTCACGGCCACCAGTTCGTTCATGAACCGTTGCTCGAAGGCATGGAACAGCGGCCTGTTCGCCCACAGCCAACGTGCTTCGAGCAGGCAGGTGCGTATGGACAAATCTTCCTTGGACAGGCGGATGCAGTCGTCGATCGAGCGTGTCGCGTGGCCGACCTGCAGGCCCGAATCCCAGAGCATATAGAGCACGTATTCGAGATCTGCTCGGTCAACGGCGCCGGTTTCGCCGGGCAACAGAAACATCAGATCGAATCGGAGAACGGCGACAGCTCGCCGCGACCATAGCCGCCGGCGGCAATCACCGACTGCTGTTCGTCGACCGAGGCATTATCGGGATAGATGTGAGTCGTCGCGAAGTCGTAAATGGTGCGGACGAGCTGATCGACGAGGAACGCGTTGGCCTGCACCACTTCGGTGCCGCTGGCGCCGCCCTCCTCGAAGCGTCGGCGAACCTCGCCGACGCCCCGGTACAGGGCGGCCTTGAAGATTTGCAGGGCATTGGCGCGACCGCGCGGGCTGGTGACACCCCATCGCAACTGCTCCCCCATTCCTCCAGCAGGGTCCTTCGATTGATGATGGCGCGTCTGTTCGGTATGCGGCACATCGTGGATCCTGATCTGACGGTTGATATATAAATCCACCGTCGGGCTCCCACGACTTACTTTTCGGGTTCGGGCCATGAGCGGAAGCCGGCTTCTGATTATTGATGTGCAGACCGGCTTCATCAATGAATGGACGGCACACGTACCGGCGCGCGTCGACGGCCTGCAGTCGAGCTTCGATCAGGTCATCCAGCCGCCTCTACAATCCGCAACGCTCGCTGTACCGCAAGCTGATGGGCTGGAAAGCCTTCTCGCTCGGCGCCGCCGAAATGCAGCTCGCCTTCCGGCCCAACGATGCAACCATTATCGACAAGTCCGCTTACAGTTGCTTAACGGAGCCGTTCGTCGACCGGCTGCGCAGCGACGGAGTGAACTGGGTGCACCTCTGCGGCATCGCCACCGAGGACAGCGTGCTGGCGACGGCCGTCGATCTGTTCCAGCACGGCATCGAGCCGGTGGTCCTGGCGCATGCCTGCGGCAGCGACAGCGGCCATGAGAAATGCACGAGGCGGCGGTGAAGATCCTCCGCCACCTGATCGGCGACAAGCAGGTGATCGG
>CAWAGY010000032.1:0-16189 GCA_963781645.1 uncultured Alphaproteobacteria bacterium
CCCTGCTGCCGCGCCGCGCCCGACGTATTGCTGGGTGAGGGCAGGAAGCACAGGACGCGGCAGCGTCGGGATCATCGCATGGCGTCTAGATACCGCTTGCCGCAGCGATTGCCAGGGGGCACCGTCCACCGGCAAAAGACAAAGGCACCATCGAGACTTGCATGCACCCCGAGCCAGCCGCCAATCCCGTCCTGGTCGAAGTCGTGCGCAGTGATTCGTGCGAGAGCCGGCATCGCGGCGCCGCCTGCGTGGCGCGCGCAGATGGACCGGTCGCTGCCTGGGGGGATGTCGCCTCTCCTATCTTCCCGCGCTCTGCGGTGAAGCCGTTGCAGGCGCTGCCGCTGGTCGCATCCGGCGCCGCCGATCAATTCCGCCTGTCCCCGGCCGAAATCGCCATCGCCTGTGGTTCGCACGCGGGCGATGCGCTGCACGTGCGCACCGTCGCCAACTGGCTCGCCCGCATCGGCTATGGCCCCGGGGCCCTAATCTGCGGGCCGCATCCGCCGATGAGCGAAACGGCGGCCCGCGAGCTACTGCTGCGCGGCGAGGCTCCCGGCCGGCTGCACAACAACTGCTCCGGCAAGCACGCCGGCTTCCTCACCCTCGCTCGCCAGTTGGCGGTGCCGGCGGCGAACTACGGGGCGCCGGAGCATCCGGTGCAAAAGCGGGTGGCGGCGACGCTCGCCGCGCTTGCCGGAATCGATCCGCGGGCACTGAAGTGCGGCACCGACGGCTGCGGCGTGCCGACCTTCGCCCTGCCGCTTGCCGCCCTCGCCCGCGCCTTCGCCCTTTTCGCGACGACGGACGAGGGGGCGGACGACGGCGCAGAGGGAAGCGGGCTGGACGGTGCCGCGGCCGGCGCCTCCCGCATTCGCGCGGCGATGCTGAGCTGTCCGGAATTCGTCGCGGGATCCGGCCGCTTCGATACCGAGGTCATCGCCGCCGCTGGTGGTGCGATCCTCGTCAAGGGCGGTGCCGAGGGCGTCGCCGCCGCCGCTTTGCCGGGGCGGGGTCTCGGCATCGCCGTCAAGATCGACGACGGCGGCAGGCGGGCGGCGGAAGCGGTGATGGCCGCCCTCCTCATCCGCTACGTCCAAGTCGGTGACGCGGCCGCAGCGATGTTGCGCCGATACGCGGACGCGCCTCTGCGCAACAGCCAGGAGCGGATCGTCGGGTCCGTCCGCGTCGCCGCCGGCTGGCTGTAGGCGCGGCGCGGCGTGGCGCGGCGCGGTCGATCAGGTTCCAGCCGATCAGGTGCGGTCAGGGGTCTTCGTCCGAAAGCGGGGCGGTCCGAAGACCGCCGGCGGCAACGGTTCTCGTGGCCCACCCGCCGTCTCCGGGCGGCGCGGAAAGCGGCCCTGGCTGATCAGCCGGTCGTAGAGGACGATGGCGCCGGCGATGCCGACGTTGAGCGCGAAGCGGCTCGGGATGCGGACGATGAACGCGCACCGCTCGACCATCGCCGGCGTCAGCGCCCCGCGCTCGCGGCCAAAGACATAGGCGGCGGTACGGGGATGGCGAAAGCTGGGCAGGGCGATGGCGTCATCGCGGATCTCGACGCCGACCAGTCGGCAGCCGCGCGGCAGCAACAGCGAGGCGACGTCCGGAAAATGATAGAGCGGGATCTCCGCCTCCGCCGCCGACGTATCGGCCTTGCCGCCCTCGCGTGTCGGGTAGGCGGCGGCGACGGTGAACATGAAGCCGGCGCCGAAGGCGTGCGCCGTCCGCAGGAGGCTGCCGACGTTCATCGCCTTCGAAATGCCCTCGACACCGACCCCGAAATACCCGCGCACCGGCACCTCCCGCACGATCTGTTGTTTGATCCGCCGCCGTTGATGCAGTCTTGCCAGCTTCGACAAAAGCTGCAGATGAGACAAGGAGGCGGATGATGCGCGCGGTCGTGTGCAGGACCTGGGGCGAACCGGACGATCTTGTCCTCGAAGACGTACCGCCCCCCGTCGTCGCTGCGGGCGAGGTGGGAATCGCCGTTCACGCCGCCGGCCTCAACTTCGCCGATACCCTCATCATCGCCGGCAAGTACCAGACGAAGCCGCCGTTGCCGTTCTCCCCGGGCTTCGAGGTGGCGGGGCGGATCGTCGCCATCGGCGATGGCGTCAGCGAGTTCGCCGAGGGCGATCGGGTGATCGCGGTGGTCGATCACGGCGGCTTCGCCGAACAGGTCACTGCGCCGGCAGAGCGCGTCTTCCCGCTTGCCGACGGCATCGACGATGTCGCCGCCGCCGCTTTCCCGATCGCCTACGGAACATCGCATCTGGCGCTGAGGTATCGGGCGGCCCTGGCGCCGGGAGAAACGCTCCTCGTCCATGGCGCCGCCGGCGGCGTCGGGCTGACCGCGGTCGAGATCGGTAAGCGTCTCGGCGCAACCGTCATCGCCACCGCCACCGGCGCCGAGAAGCTTGCGGTCGCCGCTGCGGCCGGCGCCGATCATCTGATCGATTCCCGCGCCGACGACCTGCGCGACCGGGTGAAGGCTGCGACCGGAGGCCGCGGCGCGGATGTCGTCTATGATCCCGTCGGCGGCAGGCTGTTCGAGGAATCGATGCGGGCGACCGCCCTCGGCGGCCGCATCCTCGTCGTCGGGTTCGCCTCGGGGACGGTGCCGCAGATCCCCGCCAACATCCTTCTCGTCAAGAACATCACCGTGATGGGATTCTACTGGGGCCAGTACGAAACGCTGGCGCCGGATTGGATGCGGGGCTCGCTCGCCGAGCTGCTTGATTGGCTGGCGACGGGGGCGATCCGCCCACACGTCTCGCAGACGTATCCCCTCGACCATGCCATCGAGGCGCTCGCCGCGCTGAAGGCGCGCAAGAGCACGGGCAAGGTGGTCCTGAAGGTGGCCGGCTAAGCCGGCCGAAGCCTCCGCAACCGCTCTCAAGAACCAAGACGGGCAAGCGTTGCCGACGTCGAATAGCCTCCGACGATGGGGGCAAGGAGGACGCGGCCGCCATAGCTCTCGACGAACGGCGCGCCGATCACGTCCTCCTTGCGGTAATCGGCTCCCTTGACGAGCACGTCCGGGCGAAGTGCTTCGATCAGCGGCAACGGCGTGTCCTCTGCGAAAACGACGACGGCGTCGACGCCCGCCAGCGCGGCCAGGACCAGCGCCCGCGCCGCCTCCGGCTGCACCGGCCGGCCCGGCCCCTTCAGGCGGGCGACAGACGCATCGGCATTGAGGCCGACGACCAGCCGGTCGCAGGCGGCCCGTGCGGAGGCGAGGAGCGCCACGTGGCCCGGGTGCAAGAGATCGAAGCAGCCGTTGGTGAAGCCGATGCGCAACCCCTGCCGGCGCCATCGTCCGGCTTCGGTCAGGGCCGAGGTAAGCGGCATCACCTTGTCCTCGAGCCGGGCGGCGTCCTGGCGGACGAGCGCCCGCGCGATCTCCGCCGTCTCGGCCACGGCGGTGCCGACCTTGCCGACGACGACGCCGGCGGCGGCATTGGCGAGCCGGGCCGCATCCTCGGCATCGGCCCCGGCGGCAAGGCCGGCGGCGACGACGGCGACGACGGTGTCACCGGCGCCGGCCACGTCGAACACCTGCCGCGCCTCGGTCGGCAGGCGAACGGCGGGACCGGAGGCGGGAACCAGCAGCATGCCGTCGCCGCCGAGGGTGAGCAGGATCGCGGCGACGCCGGCGTCGGCCAGCAGCGCCCGCGCCGCCGCTTCCTCCTCCCCCACCGCCGGCACTCGGCCGAGCGCAACGGCAAATTCCCGGCGGTTCGGGGTGACCAGACGGGCGCCACGGTAGCGCCGCCAGTCGCTGCCCTTCGGATCGACGACGACCGGAACCTCGGCTGCCTCGGCAAGCGTGATCAGCCTCTCGGTGACGCCGCAGGCCAACGCCCCCTTGGCGTAGTCGGAGAGAATGAGCAGCCGACAGCCGGAAAGCCCGGCCTCGACGGCGGCCACAAGCCGGTCCGCCGTGGCGGGATCGACCGGGGCGGCGACTTCCCGATCGGTGCGGAGAAGCTGCTGATCACCGGCGACGAAACGGGTCTTCACCGTCGTCGGCCGGCCGGATGCCACGATCAATTCCGCGCGCACCGGCTCAAGATCGGCCAACAGCGCCGCGATCTCGCCGCCTTCGGCATCCTCGCCGACGATCCCCGCGAAGGCGGTCCGGGCGCCGAGGGCGACGAGATTGCGCACGACGTTGCCGGCGCCGCCCAGCATCATTTCCCGGTGCGCCACCTTCAGCACCGGCACCGGCGCCTCCGGCGAAATCCGCTCGACCGTGCCGGCAACGAAGCGATCGAGCATCACGTCGCCGGCGCAGGCGACGGAAACCCCGGCGATCGCGTCCAGCAGCGCCTGCAATGCCGCTGCCACCGTCAGGCGCCCTCGGCCGCGGCGCAGCGGACGGCGCATGCGATCCCCTCACATCTCATGCGCCGTCATACCGCGAACCCGGCCTTCGATCCAACTCCGGCGTCGCCGGGATGCGGCGACGCTCAGGTCTGCAGAAAGCGGATGTCGGCGTCCTCAAGAACGATGCAGGTGAGACGGCCGCTGTGGAAAGCGCCGGTATCGATGCCGATGCGGTGCGCCCGCACCTCCGGCCGGGCGGCGATGGTGTGGCCGTGAACGACGCACAATCCGTCGTCCCGCCCCCTTCCCAGGAACGGCTCCCGGATCCAAAGCAGATCGTGCGCCTCCTGCAACTCGAGCGGCAGGCCGGGTCTGATGCCGGCGTGGACGAACACGTAGTCGCCCTCGGCATGGACCAGGGAGAGTTCGGTGAGGAACCGCAGATGCCGCGCCGGCAGCGCCGTCCGGAGCCCCGTCCGCAGTGCCGCGATCAGGGCTTCGCTCGGCCAGCCATCGTCGGGCTCGACCCCGTAGCTGGCGAGCGTCGCCAGCCCGCCGTTCATCAGCCAGGCCACCGACGAGGTGCCGGCGAGAAAATCGAGCATCATCGCCTCGTGATTGCCTTGCAGGTAAATTGTCCGGAACCCGGCGAGCGGAGTGCCGGTCAGCCGGTCGAGAACCTCGCTCGACGCCGGCCCACGATCGACATAATCGCCGAGAAAGACGAGGACCAGATCGCGGCCATCCGCCGAGGCCGCGTCGGATGCAATCAGTTGCTGCATCCGGACGAGCAGATCGGACCGGCCGTGGATGTCGCCGACGGCGTAGACCCGGCGTCCTGCCGGCACCCGGGCGCTCCACCGCCGACGATTGTCCGCATCGTTAACCAAGCCGTCAGCTCCTTCCCGCACAATCGCGCCCGAAGCTATTTTCGCTGATTGCATCGGGCGATGATCAACGTCTCTGCCGCCGCCGGCCGCAATGCCGCCGATCTGGTCCGCCACCTGCGACGCATGCCGGGCGTTACCGAGCGCGGCTTCGCCGCCCGCTTGCAGATGCGCCATCCGGCCGGCGACCACGCCGGGCCGTGGCTGAGGGCGCTGTTCCGCGAACCGTTCGAACCGCTCACGGCGACCGGAAAGGTCAGCGCCTACGCCCTCGCCGATACCGATCATGTGGTGCTCTGCGACGATCTGTCACTCGATCTCGTCAACCGCGCGATCGAACGGCTCAGCGATGGGCTCCCGGCTCCGGACGAGGACGGAGGCGATGCGGAGGCGGGCTCGGTCCGCGTTTCCTGGTTTGATCTGAGCCGAGGCGACGAGCGGAGCGCCCTCGTCCGGACAGCCGCCGATGCAGCGGCGGCCGAAGCGCAGGCGAACGAAGCACCTCTTCGCCCGATCAGCGCTGCCGATCTGCCCGGCCTCGCCCCCCTCCTGACGGCCGACCGGCTATCCCCGCTGCTTCGCCGACGGCGTGCCCTTCATCTCCGTTCGGCCACGGACATCCGGTCCCTCTACACCGAGATCGCCGTCTCCATCTCTGCTTTGGCGCAAGCCCTCGCCTCCGGGATCGACGTCCACGCGCGGCCGGCCCTGTTCCGCTGTCTCGGCGACCGGCTGGACCGGGCGGTGCTCGCGGCCTTCACCGGGCCCGCCGGCCCGCATCCGGTGTTTCCGGCGGAAACGTTCAGCCTCGGCCTCGATCTCGCCACCCTCGCCACACCCGAGTTTGCGGCGTTCGCCTCGCTCCTCGATGCCTCCTCCGGCAGAACGCCGCGGCGCGCGCTGATCAAGATCAGGCTCGATGATGTCCTCGCCGACTTCGACGCCTTCGCCGCCGGCCGCGACCGCCTGCATAGCCAGGGATTGCGCGTTGTCCTCGACGGCCTGTCGCCCGCGATCCTCGACGCTCTCGACCCCAGCGGCTTCGGCGCCGATTTCGTCAAGATAGGCTTTCGCGCGCACGACCGCGGCGGCGACGGCGCAAGCCCGATGCGGCGGCTGTCTGAAGCCTTCCGCCGCATCGGCCGCGAGCGCCTGATCTTCGCCGATCTCGACACCGAGGCGATGGTCACAGAAGCCCTCGACCTCGGCGTCCGACGCTTTCAGGGAGGTTTCGTCGATACCCTGATCGCCACGCTGGCGGCGAAGGAACGGCTCTGACCATGCCCCGGCCGCTCCGTCCCGTGGTCTCTCGCAACCGCGACGCCGCCGCCGACGAAGAGCTGCTTTTCGACTACCTGAGCCATCTCGATGCCTGCAGCCAAGGATGGTCGGCGACGCACGTGGGACTGTCGCGACTGAGCCCGCTCAATCGGCGCGACCATCACCTAAGGCTCGGCGCCGACGGCTTCGCCCGGCTGGCGAGCGACGATCACGGCCAGCTCTTCCGCCTCGGCAACGGCGATCTTTTGTTCTTCTTTCCGCAGCCGACGCGCGAGCGGGTGACGAGCGAATTGCGCCGGCTGACCCGGCTTTTCGCCGATGATCCGCTTCTGCGCGCTGCGCCGGTCGGCGACCGCCTCGCCCGCACATACGCCGCCGCCGATGTCGGCTCGATCGTCGACATCGTCCGTTCGGCGGCAAGGGCCCGGTGCGCTTCCGATCGGCGAGGCACGGCGCACGCGGAGGCGTCTCCGGAACCGCGCCCGACCGCCCGCCCCCCGAGCCCGGTGTCGCCGGCGCTGCTGGCGAAGCTGGACCTCGCCCTGACGCAGACCGATATCTCGAGCTTCGTGCGCCGTCGGCCGGTCTGCCGCATCGCTGGTGACGCCCCGCCCGTTCCGGTTTTCAGCCGGCTGTCGGTATCGCTTGCCGATCTCTCGGCGGCCCTGCTGCCGGCCGGCGACATCGGCGGCAGCCGCGCCGTCGCCCGTTGCGTCAGGGAAAGCATCGACCGGCGGCTGCTGGCGCTCTTCGGGCGCGCCGACGACGCGGCGGCAACGATCGGTTCCATCGCCCTGCCGCTGACGCTCTCGACCCTGATGTCGGACGCATTTCGCCGTTTCGACGATCTCGTGTTCGGTGCGCGGCGCGGCACCATTGTTCTTGAGATCGACGTCACCGATATCTTTGACAACATCGAGGGCGCCCGTTTCGCATGCCGGCTTGCACGTCAAAGAGGGTATCGCATCTGTCTTACCGGCGCGAGCGCGCGGCTGGCGCCGGCGATCCACTGGCGGCGCCTCGTCTTCGACTACGTGGCGGTCGCCTTCCCGCCCACCCCTGCGATGCCCGAACACGCGGCAGGGATGACGGGGGCGATCGAGCGCATCGGCGCCGCGCGGGTGATCCTGATCGAGGCCGACAGTGCCGCCGCGGTGATCTTCGGGACTGCCGCCGGCGTTGAGCTGTTTCAAGGCAGGCATGTCGATCACGCGCTCCGCGAGGAAGCCCGCCGGCGACAACTGCGCGCCGGCCTGGGTGCCGGAATGTTCGGGAGCTAGGTCCGCCGCTCGCGCCGGCCGTCGGCCGTCATGAGCAAGCGTGGCATCGAGGGCGTGCCCCCCATCGTCGTCGATCGGCTGGTCAAGCGGTTCAATGGGGTGACCGCCGTCGACAACATCAGCTTTACCGTCGGCGACGGCACGACCACGGCGCTCCTTGGCGGCAACGGCGCCGGCAAGACGACGACGCTCTCCATCCTTCTGGGACTGGTGACGCCCACCTCCGGCCGCATCACCGTGCTCGGCCACGACATGACCCGCCGCCCGGAAGCGGCGCTCGCGGCGATGAACTTCTCGTCGCCGTACGTCGATCTGCCGCGGCGCCTCAGTGTCGCCGAGAACCTGCAAGTCTACGGCCGCCTCTACGGCGTCCCCGGCCTGGCCGCGCGCATCCGCCAACTCGCCCGCGAACTCGACTTCGCTGCCTTTCTCGACCAGCCGATGGGGATTCTGTCCGCTGGCCAGCGGACCCGCGTGACGCTGGCCAAGGCGCTTCTCAACAATCCGCGACTGCTCCTCCTCGACGAGCCGACGGCCTCGCTCGATCCCGATACCGGCGACTGGATCCGCACCTATCTCGAAGCCTGGCGGCGTCGTTCACGCTCCACGATCCTCCTCGCGTCGCACAATATGGCCGAGGTCGAACGTATGTGCGACCAGGCGATGATCATGCGCGCCGGACGCATCGTCGATCAGGGATCGCCCGATGACCTGATCAGCCGCTACGGCCGGCGGACCATGGAAGAGGTGTTTCTCGACATCGCCCGCGCCCCCGTGGGCGAACCGGCGTCGCCCGCCGACGCTAGGCAGCCGACGTGAGCGCCGCCGGCCGGTCCCGGCAGCGGATCGTGGCGATCCTGTTGCGCCATCTTTACGTCCTCAGGCGGTCGTGGCCGCGCATCCTCGAGCTTGCCTATTGGCCGACGGTGCAGGTGGTGCTGTGGGGGTTCGTCACCAACTTCTTTATGCAGCACAGCTCCTGGGTTGCGCAGGCGGGCGGAGTGCTGATCTCCGCCGTCCTCCTCTGGGACGTCTTCTTCCGCGGCAATCTCGGCATCTCCATCGTCTTCATGGAGGAGATGTGGGCGCGCAACCTCGCCCAGATGTTCGCAAGCCCGCTCAGGCCGGCGGAGCTGATCGCCGCACTCGCGATCATGAGCCTGGTGCGGACGCTGATCGGCGTCCTGCCGGCCGCTCTCCTCGCCCTGCCGCTGTTCGGGGTGTCGGTGTTCGATCTCGGTCTGCCGCTGGTGCTGTTCTTCCTCAATCTTCTGATCTTCGGCTGGGCGGTCGGCCTCGTCGTCTCGGCCCTGGTCCTCCGCCTCGGGCTCGGCGCCGAGAGCCTCGCCTGGGTTGCCGTCTTCGCCATCGCGCCCCTGAGCGGCGTCTACTACCCGATCGACGTGCTGCCGGCCTGGCTGCAGCCGGCGGCCTGGATCCTGCCGACCGCGTGGGTATTCGAGGGGATGCGGGCGATCCTGTTCGACGACGCCTTCCGCGGCGATCTGCTCCTCCGGGCGGCGCTGTTGAACGTGGTCTACCTGACGGCAGCCGTCGCCTTCTTCCTGCGCGTGGTCGAGGTCGCCCGCGGCCGCGGGCTGTTCCTCGCGCAAGGCGAATGAATAGCCGGGGAATGAGCCGGTGGCAGAACTCGGCCGACGAGCTTCAGCCGGGATCGAGAACCTCCAGCGCCGCCGGCTCGTCGATCTCGATCATCGGCCCGTTCAGGCTCTCGATGATGCCGCGGACGCGGACGGTGCGATCCGCGAGGCGGGCCGGATCGATGCCGAAGGCGGCGAAGCGCGGCAGCGCGCGGGCGGCAATGACGACGGTGAAGTCGGTCTGCCAGTCGGCGCCGAAGTTGAGATAAAGCCGCGGGCCCACCCGCATCGCCTGGACAACCCGTCCCTCGACGAGCTGATAGCTGCCGACGTCGGCTGCCGCCGTCTCCGGCATGCGCACCCGGTAGCGGGCATCCGCCCATATCCCCCACCCGGCGCGGCGGGCGGCGTCCTCGCCGGCGAGCAGTGGTCGGACATCCACGCCGTCACCGAGGCCGGGCAGCACCCGCGCGAGGCCGCGGCCGATGAGATCCGCCTGCAACGAGAGGCCGTCGTTGCGGCGCACGCCGGCGACGAGGCGGCCATAGCGGTCGCGCGCGGGCACATCGGGTGTGAGGACGAGACAGTGCCCGCGGACCGCGTCGGCCAGGACCGTACGTGCCTCTTCGGCGAGCGCCGCCGCTTCCGTCGCCGCATCGGGAATCGCCTCGGGGGCGATGATGCCGGCAAGGCGTACCTCTTGGCTTCCTGCGACTGGCTCCGCGAGGACCAGGCGATCGCCGCTCTCGACCCTTTCCGCCCGCAGGCAGACGCTCGCGTCGCCGGCGCCGGCTGGGGGCACGATCAAGGCGGCGGCGACAACGGCGGCAAGCCCGGCGGCAACAAACGATCGCATACGCCGTCGCCCTACCCCTTTGAGGTAGCCTGGGCAAGGGGTTTCGCGAGTTACGATTTCCCCTTCGCCCGCGCCCGGTTGGGAGCAAACACGCCCGGCGCCGGCAACGATCATTGGCCGGAAGCGAAACGGCGGCCATAATGCACGATCGCCCGGCCGCGTTTTCGGAAGCTGGCGAGCCCCCGAGGAAAAGTCCGCCCGGCATGGATGTCCGCCACACCCGCCCCGACCTGTTTCCCGAGATCGAGCCGTTCGCCACCGGCCTGTTGCCGCTGGACGGGCGGCATCAGATGTACTGGGAGCAGTCCGGCAATCCGCGCGGCTTCCCCGTCGTCTTCCTGCACGGCGGTCCGGGGGCAGGCGCGGCGCCGGCGCATCGCCGGTTCTTCGATCCCTACGCCTATCGCATCATCATCTTCGATCAGCGCGGCTGCGGCCGGTCGACGCCGCACGCCGAGACCGCCGACAATTCCACGCCCCACCTGATCGCCGACATGGAGGTGTTGCGCCGCCACCTCGGCATCGGCCGCTGGCTCCTGTTCGGCGGATCGTGGGGCTCGACCCTCGCCATCGCCTACGGCATCCGCCATCCCGACCGCTGTGCCGGCTTCGTCCTGCGCGGCGTCTTCCTCGGCACGCGGCGCGAGGTCGACTGGTTCCTCTACGGCATGCGGACGTTCTTTCCGGAAGCCTGGGGCACGTTTGCCCGCCAGGTGCCGGAGGACGAGCGCGCCGACCTGCTCACCGCATACTATCGCCGCCTGATCGATCGCGATCCGTTCGTGCATCAGCCGGCGGCCAATGCCTGGAGCCGCTACGAGACCGTCTGTTCCAGCCTGATCCAGCGCCGCGATGATCCCCTGCACGCCGGCAACGACGCGGCCGCTTTGGCGCTGGCGCGGATCGAGGCGCACTACTTCGTCCACGACACCTTCCTCGTCGAGGACGAGCTGATGCGGGGGCTGCCGGCGCTTCGCCACCTGCCGGCGGCGATCGTCCAGGGCCGCTACGACATCGTCTGCCCGATCGTCACCGCCGATGCCGTCGCCCGCGTCTGGACAGGGGCGAAATACGTGATCATCCCCGACGCCGGCCATTCGGCCATGGAGCCCGGCATCCGAGCCGCCCTCGTTCGCGCCACCGAGACGATGAAGACCCGCGTCACCTAGCAGCCTGTCGGACTTGCGTCTCGGGCGTCGACGGACCCACGTAGCGTTCGGGGGATCGGCACTTCGGCGCCCCTGTCAGCGCCATTTTGGGGGGTGCGGCCGCGCTGGCGCGCCTGCGGAGCTTGCCGCGCAGGCTACACGGCGCGGCTGAGTGCGAACATCCGCTTCAGGTTCCATGCCATGGTCACAAGCTTCCACTCGCCACGGGCGGCATCGAGCCCGCGCAGCAGGAACTGCCGGAACCCCAGCACGGACTTGATGATGCCAAACACTGGCTCGGGCGTCTGCTTGCGTAGGGCGTAGAGCGCGCGGCCCTGCGGCGTGCGCAGCCGATACGCCATCGCCTGAACCGGGGTGGGGTCTTCGGGCGCCGGTGGCGCCGCGGCGAAGCGCTGTTGCAGGCTCGGATGATGCGCCTCGCGACCAAGCGCGATCAGCGGTTCGATCCCGCCGGCCACACAGGCCTGCACATTCGCCTCGCTGAAGTAGCCATTGTCCGCCAACAGCGTGTCCGGCCTGCCAAGCGCGTCCGGCAGAGTGCCGATCTTGTCCAGCATGGGCATAAGCTGCTGCTTGTCGTTGGGCGCCTGCACCACGTCGGCGACCACCACCAGCAGACTGCCCGCCGCCACCGCCGCCTGCGCATTGTAGCACTGCTCAAAACCGCCGCCCGCCACCGGCATGATGCGGCTTTCCTCGTCGGTCAGGTTGATCTGATCAGTGGGCAGCGGCGTCGCCACCGGCGGCTTCGGTTCCCGGCCCGTGGGCTTCTTGCCGGTGGCCGCTGCCTTGGCGTCCCGTGCCGCGAGTTTCGCCTGATGATCTGCCTGCTCCCGTTCGAAGCGTTCCTTCGCCCGGGCCTCGATCTTCGCCCGGGCCTCGGCGAGCCTGGACAACCGTTCTTCACGTCGCGCCAGTTCGTCGGGGATCGACATGCCGTCAGGGATGTCCACTTGGTCCGCCGCTTCTGCCTTGGCCATGAGTTCGGCGACCTCGGCCTGCAACTGTGCCTCGATCTTGCCCGCGTGCTCGTACGACAGCGCGCTGTGGCGGCTGGCGTTGGCGTGGATCTTGGTCCCATCGAGCGCCACCGTGCCCATCTTCAGCACGCCCATCTCGCGCGCCAGCACCAGCACCTGGACAAACAGTTCCTCGATCTGCTTCAGAAAGCGCCGCCGGAACGCGGCGATCGTGTCGTGGTCAGGATGCTCGTTGGCCGCGATGAAGCGGAACGCCACCGAGTTCAAAGGTCGCGCGCTCCAGCTTGCGGCTCGAAAACACCGCTGTCGCATAGCCGTAGATCAGAATGCCCAGCAGAAGGCCGGGGTGGTAAGACGCTTCCCCAGAGCCACGGTAGCTGCCGGTCATCGCCCGCAGATCCAGCCCCGCGATCACCTCCACCACGAACCGCGCCAAGTGCCGCTGCGGAAGCCACTCGTCCACCGACGGCGGCATCAGAAATCCGGTGTCGCGGTCGATCGGGCGGAAGTTGCTCATGCGGAAGAGGTCCGGGCCGGGGGGAGTGAATCAGTGCCCGAATTCTAACGCAGGGCGCCCCGTCGCGTTAAGTCCGACAGGCTGCTAGACCATCATGTCCGTGTGAGGCGGTAGACGATTGAGGTGGCCCGCCTCGAAGTGTCGACTAAGGCGTGTAGCAACGCTGCGGGGGTTGCTCCGATGGTCGGAGCCTGTCCCCAGGCACTGAACGAGGCGGACCATGACGGATTCTACGCTTTTCGTCGGCTTGGACGTCCACAAGAAGACCATTGCCGTTGCCATGGTCGAGGCGACGGCGGGCGCCGATGTTCGGTTCTACGGCACGATCGCGAACACACCGGATGCGCTGCGCACCTTGTGCAAGAAGCTCTCGAATGACGGCGGGCGGCTGAACTTCTGTTACGAGGCGGGCCCCTGCGGCTACGGCGTGCAGCGTCATTTGACGCGGCTCGGACACCGTTGCGACGTGGTGGCGCCGGCGCTGATCCCGCGCAAGGTCGGCGACAAGGTGAAGACCGACCGGCGCGACGCGATGATGCTGGCGCAGACGCTGCGCGCCGGGCAGCTGACCGCGGTCTGGGTGCCGGACGAGGCGCACGAGGCGATGCGGGACCTGGTTCGGTTGCGGGCGCAGGCGATGCGGGATCTGCGCAAGACGCGCCAGCAACTGCTGAGCTTCCTGCTTCGCCATGGCCTGAGTTCGCCCTACGGCCACTGGTCGAAGATGCATCGGCGCTGGCTGGGCGAACTGACCTTCGCGCATCCGGCCCAGCATCTGGCGCACGAGGAGATGATCCAGCGGATCGAACGCGCCGAGGCGCTGTGCGACCGGCTCAAACAGGCGATCGCCGACCTGGTGCCGCAATGGTCGCTGGCGCCGGTCGTCCAGGCGATCCAGGCGCTGCGCGGCGTGTCGCTGGTCGTCGCGGCGGTGATCGTGGCCGAGGTCGGCAGCTTCGGCCGGTTCGACAATCCGCGCCAGCTGATGGCCTATCTCGGCCTCAATCCGTCGGAACATTCCAGTGGTGCGACGATCCGGCGTGGCCCGATCACCAAGACCGGCAATGCGCTGGCACGGACCTGCCTGGTCGAGGCAGCCTGGACCTACCGCTTCCCGGCGCGGGTGACGCAGATCATCCGTGACCGGATGAAGGATCTGCCGGAGCCGATCCGCAATGTCGCCTGGAAGGCGCAAGTCCGGCTCTCGGCGCGATACCGCAAGCTCACGGCGACCGGCCAAGCCGGCACCCAAGGGTCGTGGTGGCGATCGCACGCGAGTGGTCGGCTTCATCTGGGCCATCGCCCGGATGGTTGAGCCGAAGTTCGCCTGACGGCGGCACGGCCTAGCAGCCTGTCGGACTTAACGCGACGGGGCGCCCTGCGTTAGAATTCGGGCACTGATTCACTCCCCCCGGCCCGGACCTCTTCCGCATGAGCAACTTCCGCCCGATCGACCGCGACACCGGATTTCTGATGCCGCCGTCGGTGGACGAGTGGCTTCCGCAGCGGCACTTGGCGCGGTTCGTGGTGGAGGTGATCGCGGGGCTGAATCTGCGGGCGATGACCGGCAGCTACCGTGGCTCTGGGGAAGCGTCTTACCACCCCGGCCTTCTGCTGGGCATTCTGATCTACGGCTATGCGACAGCGGTGTTTTCGAGCCGCAAGCTGGAGCGCGCGACCTTTGACTCGGTGGCGTTCCGCTTCATCGCGGCCAACGAGCATCCTGACCACGACACGATCGCCGCGTTCCGGCGGCGCTTTCTGAAGCAGATCGAGGAACTGTTTGTCCAGGTGCTGGTGCTGGCGCGCGAGATGGGCGTGCTGAAGATGGGCACGGTGGCGCTCGATGGACCAAGATCCAGGCCAACGCCAGCCGCCACAGCGCGCTGTCGTACGAGCACGCGGGCAAGATCGAGGCACAGTTGCAGGCCGAGGTCGCCGAACTCATGGCCAAGGCAGAAGCGGCGGACCAAGTGGACATCCCTGACGGCATGTCGATCCCCGACGAACTGGCGCGACGTGAAGAACGGTTGTCCAGGCTCGCCGAGGCCCGGGCGAAGATCGAGGCCCGGGCGAAGGAACGCTTCGAACGGGAGCAGGCAGATCATCAGGCGAAACTCGCGGCACGGGACGCCAAGGCAGCGGCCACCGGCAAGAAGCCCACGGGCCGGGAACCGAAGCCGCCGGTGGCGACGCCGCTGCCCACTGATCAGATCAACCTGACCGACGAGGAAAGCCGCATCATGCCGGTGGCGGGCGGCGGTTTTGAGCAGTGCTACAATGCGCAGGCGGCGGTGGCGGCGGGCAGTCTGCTGGTGGTGGTCGCCGACGTGGTGCAGGCGCCCAACGACAAGCAGCAGCTTATGCCCATGCTGGACAAGATCGGCACTCTGCCGGACGCGCTTGGCAGGCCGGACACGCTGTTGGCGGACAATGGCTACTTCAGCGAGGCGAATGTGCAGGCCTGTGTGGCCGGCGGGATCGAACCGCTGATCGCGCTTGGTCGCGAGGCGCATCATCCGAGCCTGCAACAGCGCTTCGCCGCGGCGCCACCGGCGCCCGAAGACCCCACCCCGGTTCAGGCGATGGCGTATCGGCTGCGCACGCCGCAGGGCCGCGCGCTCTACGCCCTACGCAAGCAGACGCCCGAGCCAGTGTTTGGCATCATCAAGTCCGTGCTGGGGTTCCGGCAGTTCCTGCTGCGCGGGCTCGATGCCGCCCGTGGCGAGTGGAAGCTTGTGACCATGGCATGGAACCTGAAGCGGATGTTCGCACTCAGCCGCGCCGTGTAGCCTGCGCGGCAAGCTCCGCAGGCGCGCCAGCGCGGCCGCACCCCCCAAAATGGCGCTGACAGGGGCGCCGAAGTGCCGATCCCCCGAACGCTACGTGGGTCCGTCGACGCCCGAGACGCAAGTCCGACAGGCTGCTAGCAGCCTGTCGGACTTAACGCGACGGGCGCCCTGCGTAAATTCGGGCACTCATTCACTCCCCCCGGCCCGGACCTCTTCCGCATGAGCAACTTCCGCCCGATCGACCGCGACACCGGATTTCTGATGCCGCCGTCGGTGGACGAGTGGCTTCCGCAGCGGCACTTGGCGCGGTTCGTGGTGGAGGTGATCGCGGGGCTGGATCTGCGGGCGATGACCGGCAGCTACCGTGGCTCTGGGGAAGCGTTCTACCACCCCGGCCTTCTGCTGGGCATTCTGATCTACGGCTATGCGACAGCGGTGTTTTCGAGCCGCAAGCTGGAGCGCGCGACCTTTAAACTCAGTGGCGTTCCGCTTCATCG
>CAWAGY010000033.1:0-33506 GCA_963781645.1 uncultured Alphaproteobacteria bacterium
CGACATCGTTATCGACGAGGGCGTGCCTTTCGTCGAGACCTCCGGGCGCAGTCCCGAGCCATACGTGCGCCGCCTTCATGGGGCGGGAATCAAGATCATCCATAAGGTGCCGGCGGTGCGCTTCGCTCGCAAGGCGGAGGCGGTAGGCGTGGACGCGGTGAGTGTTGTCGGTGCCGAATGCGGCGGCCATCCCGGGATGGATCTCATCGGCACCTTCGTCCAGGCGGCGGTCGCTGCGCGGTCATTGTCAATTCCGCTTGCGATCGGCGGTGGCGTCGGTACCGGTGCGCACCTAGTTGCAGCGCTTGCCCTCGGCGCCGACGGGGTCTTGATCGGTACCCGCTTCCTCGTTGCCGCCGAGATCCCCGCCCATCCCAATTACAAGCGCCACCTAGTCGCGGCGAAAGAGACGGAAACGGAGCTGATCCTTGCCTCGTTGCGCAACACCGCGCGGGTGTTCCGCAACGAAACCGCCCAGATGGTTCGGGATCTGGAAACACGCGGCGATACCGATATCGAAACCCTGCTGCCCTATGTCTCCGGACAGGTGGGCAAAGAGGCCTACTCCTCCGGCAACGTTTCCCAAGGCGCGCTATCGCTTGGCCAATCCGTCGTCTTCGCCGATCGGGTTGAGCCACTGGCTGCCATTGTCGCTCAAATCGAGCAGGAGGCCGCGGACGCGCTGGACCGTCTGGCGGCATGTTGCGGAAGCATCGCGGGGGATAACGATGATGGGCTATAGAGACATAATTGTGCACCTGGACGGCGCAAGCCGCTCCGAGGTGCGGCTCGACGTCGCCATCGGTCTTGCCCGCCGGTTCGGCTCGCGGCTGGTGGGATTGTTTGCCGAGAGCGCCGCGCATGCCCTGAGCATCGCCGCACGCGATCCTGGACGCGAGTTGGCCGCAGCCACCGCCAGCGCCGAGGCCTTGTTTCAGCGCAAGACCCTGGAGTGCTCGTTTCAAACCGACTGGAGGGCAATTGCGACGGTGAATGATACCGAGCTTGCGAAGCAGATGATCTTCGCGGCTCGGCATGCTGATTTAACGATCCTTGCCCAACACGATCCGGACCTGAGGTCCATCGGCGTACCGGCCGACTTTGCCGAGCAAATCGTTTTGCATTCGGGCCTGCCTGTGATGGTCGTCCCCCACTCCGGTAACTTCAGGGTGGTGGGCAAGCGGATCGTCGTCACCTGGAATGCGAGCAGGGAAGCCGCACGGGCCTTGGCCGATGCGATGCCCTTGCTCGCGAAGGCAGACCACCTTGTTCTTATCGTCATCAATTCCGCCGAGATTGGATTGCCGTTCGGCCACGATCCGTTCGCAAGCCTTATTTCGCACCTTGCCGTGCATGGGATCAGCGCGCGCACGGAACAACTCGCCGCCGGCGACATTGCGGCAATGGATCTCCTCCTGTCGCGCCTGACGGACGAGGCGGCCGATCTTCTCGTCCTTGGAGCACACGGCCACTACGGCTTTCCGTACCTACATCGCGGCGGCGCCACGCGACATATCCTGAGCCATATGCCGGTGCCCGTCCTCATGTCACATTGAGAACGGAGCTGACGCTCTTGGAAGATCCGCATCTCCGGCGACACCGGTAGAGGAGTGCCGGCGCGAAACGGATGGCTTTTACCTCGCCGCCGCTGGGGTTGACGATTTGAGCCGTGCCCCGGCGAGACCGACGGGACGGATCAGGAGGAAGGCGGCCGCGCCTGGGTGCGGGTTGCTCTGTGGGAGAGCGGCGGCCGCGAGCCCGAGCAGGATCGCAGGGCTCGGCGACCGCGCCGCTCATGCCGCCACTGCTTGCACGCCCGAAAGTGCGCGCTCCTGCTGCCGGCGCATCCACTCGCCGATCCGGTCGGGATCGACGCCCAGTTCACCCAAGACGAAGGCCGCGAGATCGAGCCCCGGCGGCACGCTGCGATCGACGACCGGGAGCAGCCCGATCGACTTGAAGCGTTCGGCTTCGTCTTGGTCGCGGACCATGGCGACCCGTTTCAGGTCCGGGAACAGCTGGCGCGCCGCCGGGCTCAAGTCCCGTGAGACCTCGAAGGCCGGCGCGGTCAGAATGCTTAGCCTGCGCCCGTGAAGCGCGACCGGCTCCCAGATGCGCGGATCGCTCAAATCCCCGAACGCCACATTGTAGCCGTCGGCCACCGCCTCGCGGAACCGCTGCTGGTCGCGCTCGATCGCACCATAGCCGATGTCGAATTCGGTGAGCGCGTCGGCGAGCGTGCGCCCGGTCCGGCCCATGCCGGCGATGAACACGGGTCCGATGAGCTCGCGCGGTTGAAGCTCGGGATCGGTTACGCGAGCCGTGCGCCTGCGCATGCGTCCCGCAAGCGAGCGGCCGGACTTCCGCGAGGCTCGGCGTGATGGCAAGGCTCAGCGCGACGGCAGCGATCAGCACCGCGCATCGTGGTCTCGCCGACCAACGCGCGAACAGCCGGCAGGCTCAGGATGACGAAGGCGAACTCGGAGCCTTGGGCGAGCAGGAAGCCGAGCTGTGTCGATCCCGGCACCGACCAGCGGAAGACGAGGCTCGCCACGGCGTTGGTCATGATCTTCACGACAAGAAGAAGGACAGCGATCCCGATCACCGCCGGCCAGAAGCGGATGAGCGCGCCAAGGTCGAGGGAGAGGCCGACCGAGATGAAGAAGAAGCCGAGCAGCAGACCGCGAAACGGCTTAATCTCCGACTGGATTATCGGCCGGTACGGCGTCTCGGCGATGATCATGCCGCCGAGGAAGGCGCCCAAGGTCAATGACAGGCCGATCGCCCCGGTCGCCCATCCGGCCGCGAGCGCGACCAGAAGCGCCATCGCCGTGAAAACCTCTTCGTTGCGCGTGCGCGCAATCAAGCCGAACAAGGGCCGAACCACGAGACGCGCGAGCAGCACCGCGACCACGAAGGCACCGCTCGCCTTCAGGAGCGCGATGCCCATGGCTGGCGCCAAAGCTTCGCCGGTGCCGAGCGCGGAAGCGACGATGAGGAGGAAGATCGCGGCCACGTCCTGGAAGATCAGGATGGCGGTCGCCGTGAGCCCAACCGGACAGTTCTGCTGATGTCGCTCGGCGATGAGCCCGGCGACCACCGCGGTCGAGGAGAGCGCCAGCGTCGCCCCGACCAGAAACGCTGCCACCGGCGGCAGGCCGAACAGCAGGCCGAAGAGGCCAAGCGCGACCGTGCCGGCCAGCACCTGGACCGGTCCGAAGCCGAAGATGTCGCGCGCTTGTTCGCGGATATGGCCGAGCGAGAAGTGCAGGCCGATGTCGAAGAGCAGGAACACGACCCCGAGTTCGGCGAGCGTCGCGATCATGGTGCTGTCGGCGACGAGGTCAAGGCCGATGCCGCTGAGCGCCAATCCCAGAACGAGGTAGCCGACGATCGGGCTGAGGCCGACCGCGCGGGAGGCGATCGCGGCGATGACGGCGAGCGTCAGCAGGAGGATGACGGGGACGAGCGTCGACAAAATGGCGTGCGCGTCCGCCAATTCAGGCCACGCCGGGGTTGAGGAACTGGTGAACGGCCTGGATCACGACCGAGCCTTCGCCAACGACGGAGGCGACGCGCTTGACCGACCCCGAGCGGACGTCGCCGACCGCGAAGATGCCGGGCTTGGCCGTCGCGTAGGGCGAGGCGAGCGCCAAGCCGTCTGCATTTTTGCCGGTCTGGATGAAGCCTTTGGCATCAAGATCGAGGCAACCATCGAGCCAGTCGGTGTTGGGCTCGGCCCCGATCATCACGAAGACATTGCCGATGCAGTGTGTTTCGCTTTCGCCGGTATCGCGGTTGGTCCAGGTCACCTTCCGCAGACGGTCGTCGCCCTCCAGCGCGGTAATCTCGGTCTTGGCGTGAAGCGTGATCTTCGGCGACTGCTCGATGCGCTGGACGAGATAGTCGGACATGGTGGCGGCGAGACCGCTGGCGCGCACGAGGACGTGGACGTGGGCGGACGTCCGCGACAGGAACACCGCCGCCTGACCGGCCGAATTGCCACCTCCAACAACAATCACGTCTTCCCCACCGCAAAGCTGCGCCTCCATGGCGGTTGCGGCGTAGTGAATGCCCTGACCTTCGAACTTCGCGTAATTCGGCACATCCAGCTTTCGGTAGCGGGCGCCGGTGGCGACGATAATTGCGCAGGCAGAGACCGTCTGACCGTCTTCGAGCCTGATCCGGTAAGGCCGACTGGAGCAGTCGATGCTGGCGGCACTGCGCGAGATCGCAAGCCGCGCTCCGAACTTCTGCGCCTGCACCTGCGCGCGACCGGCCAGCGCCTGGCCGGAAATCCCGGTCGGAAAGCCGAGATAGTTCTCGATCTTGGACGAGGTGCCGCTTGG
The DNA here is from genome assembly GCA_963781645.1 of uncultured Alphaproteobacteria bacterium. Classification (GTDB taxonomy): domain Bacteria; phylum Pseudomonadota; class Alphaproteobacteria; order Rhodospirillales; family Defluviicoccaceae; genus Defluviicoccus. The sequence continues at coordinate 4,350 of CAWAGY010000033.1, forward strand.
CCGCCAGGCGCCATGCCCTCGATGACGATCGTGTCCAGCCCTTCCGAAGCGCTGTAGACGGCCGCTGCGAGACCAGCCGGGCCAGCGCCGACGACGGCGACGTCGTATACGCGCTCGGGATTGAGCGTCTCGGTCAGGCCCAGATGGTCGGCGAGCGCCGCGGTCGAAGGATTGCGCAGCACCCGATGGTCCGGCGAGATCACGACGGGGAGCTGGTCGGGCGTGAGCTGGAAGCAGTCGAGGAACCCGCCCGCGTCCGGATCGACCTCGGTGTCGAGCAGGCGGTGCGGGTAGCCGTTGCGGGTGAGGAAGCGCTGAAGGCGCAGGGTATCGCCGCGGTGCCCGGGACCGATCAGGACGACACCACCCCGCGTATGCCGGATGAGGCCGACGCGGCGCAGGATGAACGCCCGCATGATGATCTCGCCGATGTCCGGCTCGCCGGTCACCAGGCGACGAAAGTCGGAGCGCTTGACCCGGACCACCCGGCTGTCCACGCCAGCTCCGGCCTGACACCAGTATCTGTCGCTCGTTGAACAGGTCGAGCTCGCCGGTGAACTGACGCTCGGCGTGAACCGTGACGACGTTCGGCTCGCCCCGGGTCGTCGAGTTCGAAAATCTCGATGTCGCCCTCGAGCACAAAGAAGAAGTCGACGCTGCGCTCGCCGCGCTTAAAGATGAGCGTCCCCTCCGGCAGCCGTTCTTCCGTGCCGTAGGTCGCAACCCGCGCGGCCATCTCCTCGCTCAGACGCGGGAAAGTCTGCGTCTCGCGGGTATAAGGGTCGGTCGGATCGAGATCCAGACTCGGGCCGGGCGGCTGCGTTCGACATGCGCAGGAAGATAGGGTGCAAACCGTGATGCGGCAACGAAACCGCGCGCAGGCTGGCGAAGGACGTCCGACTGCAAGCGTCGATCTGAAGGCAAGGATGCGGGCGATGTGGCGGTGGCTTCAAGAAAAACCGCGCAACTAATGGCTCGATAGACGGTCATGCGGGCGAACACGCTGCGCGGTGGCGCCGGCCGTTCAAAGTAGACGACCCGCATTCTTCGGATGTGCTGTCTTCAACGGGATTGGGTCTATGTCCCAAGCGAAAGCGCTGGTAGGATGGGCTATAGGTTGCCGCTGCTCTTGAATGAACAAAAAAGCTAGGGTCTCCGGCCGAACGAACCGCTGACCGGAAACGAGGGCAGCAAGAAGCCGCCGCGGCGATCGGAAAGGCGCCAGGGTCCGTTTCTTGCGGCTGTGCGCCAGGGACGCGCTTGGGAGGAGCCGATGCGGGATGGTTCAGATCCGCTGATCAGCTTTCGTGGTGTGCAAAAGACCTATGACGGCGAGACGCTGGTCGTCAAAGATCTGACGATCGACGTCAGACGCGGCGAATTCCTCACCCTGCTGGGACCGTCCGGATCGGGCAAGACGACCTGCCTGATGATGCTCGCCGGCTTCGAGACGCCGACATCCGGCGAAATCCTGCTCGACGGCAAGGTCATCAACCGCGTGCCGCCGCACAAGCGCAACATCGGCATGGTGTTCCAGAACTATGCGCTGTTTCCGCACATGACCGTCGCCGAGAACGTCGCGTTTCCCCTGACCGCGCGCAAGCTCCAAGGCGAGCGCAGATCGAGCAGAAGGTTGAAGCGGCGCTGGACATGGTGCGAATGGCAGGTCTTCGGCGGCCGCTATCCGGAGCAGCTTTCCGGGGGCCAACAGCAGCGCATCGCGCTGGCGCGCGCGCTCGTCTTCGAGCCGTCGCTGGTGCTGATGGACGAGCCGCTGGGCGCGCTCGACAAGCAGCTGCGCGAGCACATGCAGCTGGAGATCAGGCACATCCATGAGCGGCTCGGCGTGACGATCGTCTACGTCACACACGACCAGGGCGAAGCGCTGACCATGTCCGACCGGATTGCCGTGTTCAACCACGGGCATTATTCAGCAGATGCGATGGCCGACGAAGCTCTACGAGGAGCCGGCAAACGCCTTCGTTGCCAGCTTTATCGGCGAGAACAATGCGCTTGCCGGGCGCGTCGAGCGGAGCAGGCGGGGGCCGCTGCCAGGTCCGGCTCGAGGACGGCAGCCGCATCGAGGCGAGGATGCGGTGACGTGGGAGCGCCAGGCAGCCCCGCGACGCTGTCGATCCGCCCGGAACGGGTGCACTTGAACGGCGCTTCGACGGGATCGGAGAATCGCTTCTCCGCGGCCATCGAAGAATTGATCTACCTCGGGGACCACGTGCGCATTCGCATGCAGGTGGCAAACAACGCCAACTTCATGGCGAAAATCCCGATTTCCGAACTGCACGGCAAGCTCAGGCCCGGAGACACGATGACCATCGGCGTGCCGGCCGACCATATCCGCGCCTTCGCCCCGGCGTCCGGCTAGGCGGAATCGGATCGTCGTTCAGGCCCCGATACCCGACTGTCGCTGCGAGGCATCGCATCAATCACCGCCGCAAGACACTTCGAGAAAGGCAATTCCGATGCAACCTCCCCGGACCCTCGTGGCTCTCGCGCTTGCCCTGTCCGCAACGTCGCTATGCGCTACCCGCGCGCCGGCCGACGACCTGACGGTGATTTCCTTCGGCGGCGCGGTGCAGAAGGCGCAGAAGAAGGCCTACTACGAGCCGTTCACCAAGGAGACCGGGATCAAGGTGATCGCCGGCGAGTACAACGGCGAGCAGGCGAAGATCAAAGCGATGGTCGAAACCCACAATGTCACCTGGGATGTCGTCGAGGTCGAATCGGCGGAGCTCTACCGGGGATGCGAAGAGGGCATCTATCAAGCAGTTGGACTACGCGAAGATCGGCGACAAGAAGGACTTTCTGCCGAAAGCGGTGAGCGACTGCGGCGTCGGCACCTTCGTCTGGTCGACCGTGCTGGCTTATGACGGCGACAAGCTCAAGACACCGCCTGCCTCGTGGCAGGATTTCTGGGACGTCAAGAAGTTCCCGGGTAAGCGCGGGCTGCGCAAGAGCGCGAAGTTTACGCTCGAGATCGCGCTCCTCGCCGACGGCGTCAAGCCGGCCGAGGTTTATAAGGTGCTCGCCACCAAGGACGGCGTCGAACGTGCGTTCAAGAAGCTCGACGAGATCAAGGCGGACATCCAGTGGTGGGAAGCCGGGGCGCAGCCGCCGCAGATGCTGGCTGCCGGCGACCTGGTGATGAGCTCCGCCTACAACGGCCGCATCGCCGCCGCGCAAAGCGAAGGCAAGAACCTGAAAATCGTCTGGAACGGCTCGATTTACGATGCCGACCACTGGGCCATCCCCACCGGCACGCCGAAGCTGGAAGAGGCCTACAAGTTCATCGCGTTCGCAAGCCGCCCCGGTCCCGCAGCAGGTCTACTCTTCCGAAATCACTTACGGGCCAACGAACTTGAAGGCGGTGGAGGGGCTTGATCCGAAGCGCGTCGCCGACCTGCCGACTGCGCCAAAGAACCTGGAGGGCGCGCTCGCCAGCAACACCCAGTTCTGGGTCGAGCACGGTGAGGAACTGGAGCAGCGGTTCAATGCCTGGGCGGCGAAGTAATCCCGGCCGAGGGCGTGTGTGTCGGCCGGGCCGAACATGCGCGCAGGAGGGAGAAGGCGGACGTGAGCGTTGCGACGGAGGTGAGCGGCAGCGTTCCGGCCGGCGGCGGTGGCGTTTCGCTAAGGCGCCGGCTTCGGCGCGCCGAGCGGCTCACCAAGCTCAAGTATCTGGCGCTGATTGCGCCACTCGCCGCCTTCCTGCTGCTGACATTCGTCTGGCCGATCGGCTCCCTGCTCTACCGCAGTGTCGACAATCCGGAAGTCATCGAAGCCCTGCCACGCACGGCGCAGGCTCTGGGCACCTGGGACGGAAGGAATCTGCCCGACGATGCGGTGTTCGACGCCTTTGCCGCGGATCTGTCCGGTGATCGGCGATCGGCGATTTTGGCGGGCGCGGCGAAGCGGCTCAATATGGAGATGTCGGGCTTTCGCTCGCTGCTGATCAACACGGCCCGGAAGCTCGACTGGCAGCCCGGCCAGTCGGCGAAGGCGGCGATCCTGGCGGTCGAACCCCGCTGGGGTGAAATCGGAATCTGGCGGATCGTCGCCCGCAACAGTGCACCGGTGACGCCTTTCTACCTGCTCTCGGCTCTCGACCTTCGGGTCGGCGACGACGGTGGGATCGTCAGAGCGCCCGCCGATCAGTCGATCTACGTCGATATTCTGATCCGGACATTGTGGATGAGCGTCATCGTCACCGTCTGGTGCCTGCTGCTGGGTTACCCGCTCGCCTACCTGCTTACGCAAGTCTCGACCGGAACGAGCAATCTCCTGATGATCCTCGTCCTGCTGCCATTCTGGACGAGCGTTCTCGTGCGCGTCGCCGCATGGATCGTGCTGCTGCAGAACGAAGGACCGATCAACAAGGCTTTGATGGCGCTGGGCCTGATCAGCGATCCGCTGCAACTCGTCTTCAATCGCTTCGGCGTGTACATCGCGATGGTGCACATTCTGCTGCCGTTCGTCGTCCTGCCGCTCTACGCAGTGATGAAAAGCGTTCCGCCGTCGTACATGCGGGCGGCGATTTCGCTCGGCTGTCCGCCGTTCAAGAGCTTCTGGAAGGTGTATTTTCCGCAGACCCTGCCGGGTGTCGGCGCGGGCGGACTGCTCGTCTTCATCTTGTCCATGGGCTACTACATCACCCCGGCGCTGCTCGGCAGCCCGAGGGAGCAGATGACCAGCTACTTCGTCGCTTTCTATACCAACGAGACGATCAACTGGGGTATGGCGGCGGCACTCTCGGCAGTGCTGCTGGTGGCGACGTTGATCCTCTACGCCTTCTATGCGCGTTACTTCGGGCCGGCGCGCGCTAAGCAGATCGCGCCCCGCTAGGCGCGCCGGAGAAGGAGGCGAACGTGCTGCAGCCCTATTCGTCTCCGATCGAACGGATCTGGCACTACGCGCTGCGGGTCTTGTGCGGTCTGATCCTGCTCTTCCTGATTATCCCGGTCCTGGTGATCATCCCCTTGTCCTTCAACGCGGATTCGTTTCTGCTTTACCCGATGTCGGGGTTTTCGCTGCGCTGGTACGAGGAGTTTTTCGGCTCCGCCACCTGGACGGACGCGCTCAAGAACAGCCTGATCATCTCGCCGCTCGCGACCTTGCTCGCCGTCACCCTCGGCACGCTGGCCTCGATCGGCTTGACGCGCAGCAACGTTCCCGGGCAAGGCGCTGCTGGTCAGCGTGCTGATTTCGCCGATGGTCGTCCCCGTGGTGATTTCGGGCGTCGCCGTCTACCTGTTCTTCGCGCCCATCGGGCTTGCCGGCAGCTACGTCGGGTTGGTGCTCGCGCATGCGATGCTGGGCGTGCCGTTCGTCATCACCACGGTGACGGCGACGCTGCAGAGCTTCGACTATAATCTGGTGCGCGCAGCAGCCAGCCTCGGCCTCGATCCGGTGCGTGCGTTCTTCAAAGTGACACTGCCGATCGTCGGACCCGGCGTCGTTTCCGGCGCGCTGTTCGCCTTCGCCACCTCGTTCGACGAAGTGGTGATCACCCTGTTCCTCGCCAGTCCGGAACAGCAGACCCTGCCGCGCAAGATGTTCAGCGGCATCCGCGACAACATCAGTCCGACCATCGCTGCGGCCGCGACCGTACTGGTCGCCGTCGCGACCCTGCTACTGCTGGTCCTTGAATGGCAGCGCCGGCGGACCGAACGGCTGCGCGGCTCCACCGCTGCTGTCGCTCGCCCGCCACGGCGTGCCCTCTGGCGCAAGCGCCTGTTTGAAGCCTGAATGGCCGGCCGCTCAGAGACCGTGCCGGATTTGATGGTCCACCGATTATTCGAATTACTGACGTGGGATAGAGCATGACCAAGGAAAGCCCCGGCCAAGACCAACGCCGATGTTCTCTCGCGCCGGCGGGCGGCACTCCCGCAGGGTGTCTCGCAGGCACACCAGATTGTCGTCGAGCGAGCGCTGAATGCGGAGTTGTGGGACATCGAGGGGCGCCGCTACATCGACTTCTGCGGCGGCATCGCTGTCGTCAACACCGGTCATCGCCACCCTCGGGTGATCGAAGCGGTGATCAGCCAACTCGAACATTTCACGCACACCTGCTTTCAGGTGATCGCCTACGAGCCTTATGTCGCGCTGGCCGAGCGGTTGAACGCGCTCGCACCCGGCGACGCGCCGAAAAAGACCTTCTTCATGTCCACCGGCGCCGAAGCGATCGAAAACGCCGTGAAGGTCGCCCGAGCGGCGACCAGGCGCCCCGGTATTATCGCGTTCACCGGCGCCTTCCACGGCCGGACGATGATGACACTGGCGCTCACCGGCAAGGTCGATCCCTACAAGGCCGGTTTCGGGCCGTTTCCGAACGAGGTCTATCACGCACCCTTTCCCTGTCCGCTGCATGGCATCAGCGTCGACGACGCGATGGCCGGCATCGAGATGTTGCTAAAGAACGACATCGAGCCGTCACGTGTCGCGGCGATCGTCGTCGAGCCCGTGCAGGGTGAAGGGGGGTATTATCCGGCGCCCGACGAATTCCTGCCGAGGCTGCGTGCCCTGTGCGATCAGCATGGCATCCTGATTATCGCCGACGAAATCCAGACAGGCATCGGCCGGACCGGCAGGATGTTCGCGGTCGAACATTGCGGCGTCGTTCCCGAAATCATTGCGCTGGCCAAGGGGTTGGGCGGGGGCTTTCCGATTTCGGCCATCGTCGGCCGCGCGGACGTGATGGATGCGGTCGGCCCGGGGGGACTTGGCGGCACCTATGCCGGCAGCCCGATCGCATGTGCAGCGGCGCTGGCGGTGCTCGACATCATCGAGAGCGAACAGCTCCTCGAGCGGAGCCGGCGGCTCGGCGAATATCTGCAAGGTCGCCTGCGCGCGCTTGCGGCGCGCCATCCTGCGATCGGCGATGTGCGCGGCCTGGGGCTGATGGTGGCGATCGAGTTCTTCGACGACGCGTCGCGCCGTAAGCCGGCGCCGGAGATGGCGAAGGCGGTCGTCGCTGAGGCGGTACGGCGGGGGTTGCTGCTGCTCTCCTGCGGCGTGCACGGCAATGTCATCCGCATGATGACACCGCTTACCATCCCCGAAGGCATTCTCAACGAAGGTCTCGATCTGCTCGAAGACACGCTTGCCGCGGTGGCGTCGCCGGTTATGGCCTGAGCGGGCGCAGCCGCGAGGATCTCAAGGACGATTGGGCCGGGAGACGCTGTATGGTGCCATTTGCCATCGCCGGAATTCAGATGCGCGTCTCCGCCGATGTGAGCAACGTCGCCCAGATGGCAAGCCGGCTTGCGGTGGTGATGCATCGGTTTCCCTGGGTGCAGATGGTGCTGTTCAGCGAGCTCTGCGCGCATGGGCCGCTTCCCGGCTTCGCCCAACCGCTGCCGAATTCGTCGGAACTGAGCTTCTGCGAACTCGCCCGCCGCTACGACATCTGGCTCCTTCCCGGCTCGATGTTCGAAGCAGCGGACAACAAGATCTTCAACACGGCGAGCGTGATCAGTCCGCGCGGCGAGGTTGTCGGCCGCTACCGTAAGATGTTCCCGTTCGAACCTTACGAGGCGAACGTCGACGCCGGCGGCGAGTTTCTAGTCTTTGATGTGCCGTCCGTCGGCCGCTTCGGCGTGTCGATCTGCTACGACATGTGGTTCCCCGAAACCTCACGCACGCTGGCGGCGATGGGCGCCGAGGTGATCTTGCATCCGTCGCTGACGGATACCATCGATCGCGATGTCGAGCTGTCGATCGTGCGCGCCACCGCGGCGATGAACCAGTGCTACGTCTTCGACATCAACGGGGTCGGGCATGGTGGCATCGGCCGCTCGACGATCGTCGACCCATCGGGTCACGTCGTCTATGCCGCCGGCAGCGATGAAGAGGTGATTCCCCTTGAAATCGACTTCGATCGTGTGCGCCGGGAACGGGCCGTGGGTCTCCTCGGCCTCGGGCAAACGCTGAAGAGCTTCCGCGACCGCCGTACCGATTTTCCCGTCTATCAGCCGCACGGGTTCGATGCCGCATATCTCGACAGCTTGGGCTCGCTCAGTGTCCCGGCGCGTCGTTCCGCTCGATCGGCGGATGAGCCGGCAGACGGGGCGGAGCCGGCACTGTCGCCGGCAGCGGGCGGAACGGTTCGTGCATAGACGGGTTCGGCGGGCAGGGCGGGAGGCAAGACCGACGCATGAGCAAGGCAACGACGCGCCTGAACGGGATCTCGGATATCAGGCGCTATTTCCATCGCAACGAAACGCCGATCTTTTTCGTCAGCGCCACCAATTTCAATCTACTCGGCATGGACGAGTGGTGCAAAAACTTCAAGTTCATCAACTATATCGACTGTTACGACGGACGCCACCCGAACACGTTCGTCCCCAGCGAAGCACCACATCCGCAGTTCGGATGCATCGAGGACATCAACAACTACCTGCTGCAACATAAGGAGGTGCTCGACTACATCCGTTCGCACGGAGCACACCCGAAGGCGGTGTTCCTGATGTTCGACGAGCAGACCGAGGCCGTGTGCCACGAGGCCGGCCTCAAGATTCGGTTTCCGCGCGCGAAGCTGCGCACCCGCGTCGACGATAAGCTCAACACGGTGCGGATCGGCAACCAGGCCGGCGTGAAGAGTGTATCGAACGTACTTGCCCCGGTCGGCAGCTACGACGAGCTGCGCGCGGTGGCCGGCCACCTCGGCCGCAACCTGGTGGTGCAGACCGCCTTCGGCGATTCCGGCCATACCACGTTCTTCCTCTCGTCCGAGCAGGACTGGAACAAGCACGCGAAGGAGATCGTCGCCGCCGGCGACGTCAAGATCATGAAACGCATTCGCTGCCGTGGCTCGGCGATCGAAGCGTGCGCCACCAGGAACGGAACGATCGTGGGACCATTGATGACGGAGCTGGTCGGCTTCAAGGAGCTCACACCCTATCGCGGCGGCTGGTGCGGGAACGAAATCTTCGCGACAGCGTTTACCGAACGGATCCGCCAGCAGGCCCGCAACCTGACCTTCCGCTTCGGTGAGCAGCTGCGCAAGGAGGGGTATCGCGGCTACTTCGAATTAGATTTCCTGATCGATCTTGACGATGGCGAAGTATATCTCGGCGAGCTCAACCCGCGGATCACCGGCGCCAGTTCGATGACCAATCACGCGGCTTTCGCGCATGCCGATGCGCCCTTGTTCCTGTTCCACCTCTTGGAGTTCTCCGGCATCGACTTCAATCTCGACATCCATGAACTCAACGAGCGCTGGGCCGATCCGGAGAGCATCGACAGCTGGAGCCAGATGGTCATCAAGCACACCGAGACGTCCGTCGACCTTCTGACGCATGCGCCGCAGAGTGGCATCTGGCATCTGAACGACGACGGCTCGATCTCTTATTCCCGGTTCGACTACCACCGCCGAGCCGTTGCCAGCGAGCGCGAAGCCCTGTTCCTGCGCATCAGCGGCCCAGGGGACTATCGTTACGAGGGCGCCGACCTCGGCATCCTGATAACCCGGGGCCGGCTGATGACCCACGGCTTCGCCCTCAATGACCGGGCGCATAGGTGGATCGACGGCATCCGCGCGAACTACGCGGCCATTCCCCTCGAGGACATCCGCCCAACTGTCGCCGTGCCGGTTGCGGGAGCCTTCAAGATACTCTAGAGGCTCGATGAAGCTCATCTTCGAAGCCCATGCGGAAGACCTGCCGGGCGTCACCTGGGAGGCGTTGTTCCGGCGCCTGTGGCCCGCCTTTCGCGGCTGGTTCCTGTCGCAGGGGATCTCCTGCCGGCCGACGTACAGTCAGGCGATCTCGATGCTGCACCGTCACATGCCGGAGATCGTGCCGACTTACGAGCGATTGTGCGAACTCGCCGGGGGCTCCGATCTCGCAGCGCGTTTCCTGTCGCTCTATCGTCCCCCACCGTTCCTTGCCGGCTGCTCGCAGGCAGCATGGACGGAAGGGGACCCGGTGCTGATCCGCAATTACGACTATAGCCCCTACCTGTGCGACGGGTTGATCCTGAACACCCGGTGGAACGGCCGCCGGGTTATCGCGATGAGCGACTGCCTGTGGGGCTGTCTCGACGGGATCAACGAGGACGGGCTGGCGGTGAGTTCCACCTTCGGCGGCCGGCAAGCCGTGGGCGACGGCTTCGGGATTCCGATCGTCCTGCGCTACCTCCTGGAGACCTGCGGCAGCGCCGCCGAAGCGGCAGCGGCGCTGCGCCGCGTTCCCACGCACATGTCGTACAACGTTACCGCACTCGACGGCTCGGGCGCATTCTTCACGGCCGAACTGGCGCCCGACCGGCCGCCGGTCGTCTACCGGAAACCGATCGCGACCAACCACCAGGGTGCCGTCGAATGGCATCATCACGCACGCGCCACCGCGACCTTGGAACGCGAACACTTCCTTGCGGTGCACCTGGCGGAACCACCCCCTACCGCCGAAGCCTTCGCCGAGCTGTTCCTGCAACCGCCGCTCTACACCACCGCCTACGGGCGCGGCTTCGGCACCCTCTATACGGCGGTCTATCGGCCGGCCCGCGGTGAGGTTGAATACCGCTGGCCGGGGGTGTCCTGGCACCAGTCGTTCGAGCGGTTCGACGAAAGCGCACGCGAGGTGCGGTTGCTTCCGCAGTCGATCGCGGCGGCTCTCTCTTGAGCATGCCCCCGATGCGCCTCAAAGAATATTGATCGCTACCTCCATGCGCACGAGATCATTTTTCTTTATTTTCCGAGAGTGGGCGTTGCGAATTAGCAAAGACGGATCGCGGGCCGGCTCATCCTAATCCGCGCCCGCGTTCATCGGAACATGGAGGAGGATGGCTATGCGCAGGATTGCTCGCTTCCTCGTCGCCGGCTTCGCCGTGCTGCTGCTTGCAACGTCAGCGGTACGGGCCGAGCTGCAGAGGGAAACCATCACCTATCGCGTCGGCGACAAGGAGTTCACCGGCTATCTCGCCTACGACGATGCCGTCGCCGGCAAGCGCCCGGGCGTACTGGTGGTACACGAATGGTGGGGGCTCAACGCCTACAGCCGGAAGCGGGCGGAGATGCTGGCCGGGCTTGGGTACACGGCCTTCGCGCTCGACATGTACGGCACCGGGAAGGTTGCCGATCATCCCGACACCGCCAAGGCCTTCATGCAGTCGGTAATGTCCGACGTACCGGAAGCGGCGAGGCGGTTCGACGCCGCCAAGTCCGTGCTGCAAGGGCAGCCGACCGTCGATGCAGAGAAGATCGCCGCCATCGGCTACTGCATGGGCGGCGGCGTCGTGCTGCAGATGGCACGCCTGGGGATGGACCTCGACGGCGTCGTCAGCTACCACGGCGCTCTCGCTACGCAGACGCCGGCTCAACCCGGCCAAGTGAAGGCTAAGGTATTGGTATTCACCGGCGAGGCCGATCCGCTGGTGCCGACCGACCAGGTCCAGGCCTTCGTCGGCGAGATGCAGAGCGCCGGTGTCGACTACAGTCTCGTCGGCTATCGGGGGGCGAAGCACAGCTTCACCAATCCCGATGCCGATGCACTTGGCCAGCGCTTCTCGATGCCGCTTGCCTACGACAAGGCCGCGGACAACGACTTGTGGATGCGGACGCAGTTTTTCCTCAAGCAGATTTTTGGGCAGTAGTCAGCCCGGCTATTTGGTCAGGTCGCAGCCTCCGAGAGGATCTTTCGTGATGCTTGCCAAGATCGACCCGGACCAGTGCGGCCATCAGTCTCGGGAACTCTTGTGCTTCCACTAAACGAGCCAACGCCTGCGCACTATCGCCGAGGCCAAGCTTTGCCGCGGCACTCAATCCGCGTCGGTCCGCGAAGGGATAAAGCTCCTCCCAAACGAGCTGAACCTCACGCATGAAGATGTCGGCGCCGACGTCGCCAATCCCCTTGAACTGCTCGAGAAGACGGCGTTCTTCATGTGGATCGCGGCCGGCGGCTTCGCGGAGATTGCGAAGATCGCCCTTGTAACGATCAAGCAGCATTCGGGATGTCTCACCCAGCATTCGCGACGTGCTTTCGTCATAGCGGGCGTAGCCGGCGCGGTTAAGGATGCGAGTACGTTGCTCCCACGTCGCCGCCGCCATCGTCTCGGCAGTGGTCAAGCCTTCTCGGAACAAGGCGCGCGCCGCTGCGAGCGCCGTGTCGGCACGAATTCGGGCGCTGAACAATAAGGATGCACAGAGCCACTGAAAAAGGGCCGACGGCGTCCCATGCGTCAGGTCTATTGACAACGCGTGCGCGTAAGTCTTGCCAAAGCGGCGCAACAGAACCGCGACGACGCGATCGGGAGCGGCTGCCGCCATGCCGTCCTCGGCTAATGACGCTGCAAGCTATTGATATCATATCACTACGCTCGAGTCGCCGCATTTTTCTGCGCGCGGCTCAACTGTGATCGCGTCGCCACCGATTGTGCATCCGTCGGCGGCGAACCGGCGCATAGGCAGGGCGTTGTGCAGGCATCCCGCCAACGGGCTGGAATCGGCAGATGACCACAATCGAGGACCTACGGGCTGAAGCGGCCGGCTGCCAGCGGTGTTCTCTATGGAAGGCGGCGACGCAGACCGTCTTCGGCGAAGGTCCGGCGCACGCGCGGCTGATGCTGGTGGGCGAGCAGCCGGGAGATCAGGAGGATCTGCAGGGGCGTCCCTTCGTCGGACCTGCCGGCGCCGTTCTCGCACACGCCCTCGACGATGCCGGCGTCGACCGTCAGAAGACGTACGTCACCAATGCGGTCAAGCACTTCAAGTTCGTCATCCAGCGCGGCAAACGGCGCCTTCATCAGAAGCCGAACATTATGGAGATCGACCTCTGCCGCCACTGGCTTGACCGCGAACTCGATCTCCTGCGGCCGGAGATGGTGGTCGCCCTCGGTGCGACAGCCGCACGCGCCCTGTTCGGCCGGGACATGGCAATCCAGAAGAACCGCGGACGGATCGTCCCGCTCGGCAACGGCCCGCGGGCAATGATCACCGTCCACCCGTCCTTCCTCTTGCGCCTGCCGGATGAGGCGTCGAAGGCGTCCGCTTACGCGAGTTTCGTCGCCGACCTCGCGCTGGTCGCCGCGTACGCGTCATAGGTCCCTCTTCGCGATGTCGATCGAGGCGGCGGTATGCGTTCTCGCCTGCGCAAAGAACGCTGCCTTCCTCGGAAGAAGCGAGGCGTTGTTGCCAGGACTGGCTCAAATGCTACTCTTTGATGTGGAAGGGGGAGCGCGCCCCGACTATATCGTCCATTCGCTCCTTCTGGCATACCGTTGCCGCCGACCTGCCAATTCGTCGTTGTCCGAGGAGGCCCAGATGGCAAAACCGGACTACAGGACCGCTGCCGAGTCGTTCCGCTTGGGGGACTTGGCTGCCACTCTTCAGGGAAGTCTCGAAGCAGGGCTCAACGCGTGCATCGAATGTTGTGACCGGCACGTGGCGCCCGACGGGGTCGCACTCTACTGGGAGGGACAGGACGGGCGCAGCGCCACCTACAGCTTCGCGCAACTGAAGGATCTTTCCGCACGCTTCGCAGCCTTCCTTGCCGCGGGCGGCGTGCGCCCCGGCGATGTCGTAGCCGGACTCCTGCCGCGTATTCCGGAACTCCTCATCACCATTCTCGGTACGTGGCGCGCCGGCGCGGTTTATCAGCCGCTGTTCACCGCGTTCGGCCCTAAAGCGATTGAGCATCGCCTGAAGCTGAGCGAAGCCAGGCTCGTTGTTACCGATCCGCCCAACCGGCCGAAGCTCGACGAAGTTTCGCAAGCGCCGCCGGTCGTTGTCGTCGACGGCGAGGCCACAGGCGAAGACCTCAGCTTCTGGACGGAGATCGAGCGCCGTGAGCCCGTCTTCGAGCCGGTGCTCCGCCGCGGCGATGACCCCTTCCTGATGATGTTCACGTCCGGCACTGCCGGCTTGCCGAAGGCTCTCGCGGTGCCGCTGAAGGCGCTGCTCAGCTTTCTCGTCTATATGCGCGATGCGGTCGATCTGCGGCCTGAGGACAAATTCTGGAACATTGCCGATCCCGGCTGGGCGTACGGGCTCTACTATGCGGTGACCGGTCCCCTGCTGCTCGGCCACGCCACCACCTTCTACGACGGCCCGTTCACCGTCGAGAGCACGTACCGAATGATCGAAAAGTACGAGATCACCATCCTCGCCGGAGCGCCCACGGCGTACCGGCTGTTGATCGCCGCCGGCCCCGATGCCGCGCGCCGGGTGAAGGGGCGGCTGCGGGCGGTAAGCAGCGCCGGAGAACCGCTCAATCCGGAGGTGATCCGCTGGTTCGCGCGGTACCTGGATGCGCCGATCCATGATCATTACGGCCAGACCGAGCTCGGGATGGTTGTGTGCAATCATCACGCCCTTGCGCACCCCATACGGCCCGGATCCGCGGGACGGGCCATGCCCGGCTACCGGGTCGCGGTTCTCGACGAGGAAGACCGCGAGTTGCCGGCCGGCCGGCCCGGCGTTCTCGCCGTTGATATTCCTCGCTCGCCGTTGTTTTGGTTTTCCGGATACTGGCGGCAGCCGACGCCGGCGATCAGCGGCGGCTACTGTCGCACCGGCGATACGGTGGAACTGGAGCCGGACGGCAGCATCGCCTTCGTTGGCCGGTCTGACGACATCATCACTTCATCCGGATACCGCATCGGACCCTTCGACGTGGAGAGCGCGCTGGTCGAGCATCCGTCGGTGGTGGAGGCCGCGGTCGTCGGTAAACCGGATCCGGAGCGGACGGAAATCGTCAAAGCTTTCGTGGTGCTGGGTGCGGACTGCCAACCGACGGAGGAGCTGGCTGAGGAACTGCGCCAGTTTGTCAAACATCGGCTCTCCGCCCACGCCTACCCGCGCGAGATCGAGTTCGTCGCTCAACTCCCGAAGACGCCGAGCGGCAAGCTGCAGCGCTTTATCCTGCGCAACCAGGAACAGGCGAAGCCAGATGAAGTGAGACAGTCCTGATCCCGCTGGACAGGCGCGGCTGCGGAAGGCAAAGGCCGAAGCGATGATTCTGACCGAAGAACAAGTTCAGATCCGTGATGTTGCCCGCGAATTCGCGCGGGAGCGTCTTGCTCCCTTCGCTGCTGAGTGGGACCGGACGGCCGCGTTCCCCAGCGAGGCGCTGCGGGAGATGGGCGAACTCGGCTTCTTCGGCATGCTGCTGCCTGAGGCCTACGGTGGCTCGGATATCGGTGCCGTGGCATACACGCTCGCACTGGAGGAAATCGCCGCCGGCGACGGCGCCTGCTCCACCATCATGAGTGTCCATAACTCTGTCGCGTGCTTACCGATCCTGAAGTTCGGCAGCGAGGCGCAGAAGCAGCGCTTCCTCCCGCGGATGGCCACCGGCGAGTGGATCGGCGGTTTCGCGTTGACGGAACCACAGGCCGGATCCGACGCGGCAGATCTGAAGGCGCGGGCGAGACGGGACGGCGGCACGTATGTCCTTTCCGGCACCAAGCAGTTCATCACCTCGGGCAAGAATGGGCGGCTGATCGTCGCCTTCACCGTCACCGATCCGTCCGCCGGCAAGAGAGGCATCACCGCCTTCATCGTGCCGACGGACACGCCGGGCTACAAGGTGGCGCGCGTTGAAGAGAAGCTCGGCCAGCACGCATCGGACACCTGCCAGATCATTTTCGACGACATGCGCCTGCCGGTCGACCTGCGTCTGGGGGAGGAGGGGGAGGGCTATCGGATCGCGCTAGCCAACCTGGAAGGCGGGCGCATCGGCATTGCCGCGCAGTCGGTCGGGATGGCGCGCGCCGCGTTCGAGGCCGCCCGCGATTACGCGCGCGAACGGGTCACCTTCGGCAAGCCATTGACGGAGCATCAAGCCATCGCCTTCCGGCTGGCGGACATGGTAACGCGGATATCTGTGGCGCGGCAGATGGTTCTGCACGCTGCGGCTCTGCGCGAAGCGGCGCAGCCCTGCCTGGCCGAGGCGTCGATGGCAAAGCTGTTTGCCTCGGAGATGGCGGAGGAGGTCTGTTCGGCCGCTATCCAGATCCATGGCGGCTATGGCTATCTCTCCGACTTCCCGGTCGAACGTATCTACCGTGATGTGCGCGTCTGCCAGATCTACGAAGGAACCAGCGACGTGCAGCGCATGGTCATCGCCCGCCACCTGTAATTCTGGAACAAACGACAACAAAAGCAATTCGGTGGGGATCCTGGTCCTGACGGCGGTCACGGCCTTATTCGCCCAGCGGCCGCATGACGGCAAACAAATCGGCCTTTGTCTCGAAGCCGACGCCGGGAACGTCCGGCAGCCGCACATGGCCGTCTTCCACCCGGACGCCGTCGGCGAAGCCGCAGAACGGCCGAAACACGTCCGGGTACGACTCGTTCCCGCCGAGATGGAGGCCGGCGGCGATATTCAGCGACATCTGATGGCCCCCGTGGGGAACAACACGCCGGCTGGACCAGCCATGCTGCTCCAGCACATCGAGGATCCGCAGATACTCCACCAGGCCGTAGCTGAGCGCACAATCGAACTGCAGCCAGTCGCGATCGGCGCGCATGCCGGCGTAGCGGATCAGGTTGCGAGCATCCTGATGCGAAAACAGGTTCTCGCCGGTCGCCATCGGTAGCTCGTAATGCTTGGCCAATTCGGCCTGTAAGGCATAGTCCAGGGGATCACCCGCTTCCTCGTACCAGAACAGATTGTAAGGCTTCAGGGCTTCGCCGTAGGCGATTGCGGTAGCGATATCGAAGCGACCATTGGCATCGACACACAGGCGTCGGCCATCGCCGAGCACCTCCAGCACCGCTTCGATCCGTCGCAGGTCCTCGTCGAGAGGTGCGGCGCCGATCTTAATTTTGACGACCGTGTAGCCACGATCGAGGTAACTGCGCATCTCGTCCTGCAGCGCCGAATGATCTTTGCCGGGGTAATAATAGCCCCCGGCGGCATACACCCAGACTTTGTCGTCGAACCGGCCGCCGCGGAAGCGGTCGGCGAGGAGGCGATAGAGCGGTCTGCCCTCGATCTTCGCCACCGCGTCCCATACCGCCATATCGACCGTGCCGACGGCTACCGATCGCTCGCCGTGACCGCCCGGTTTTTCGTTAGCCGTCATCGTCGCCCAGATCTTGAACGGATCGAGGTTGGAACGCTCGTCATCCAGCAGAGCTTCCGGCTTCGCTTCCTTCAACCGCGGTATGAACCGCTCGCGTAGTAGTCCGCCCGCGGCATAGCGTCCATTCGAATTGAAGCCGTACCCGACCACCGGCTCTCCTTCACGAATGACGTCTGTGACAACAGCTACGACCGAACAGGTCATCTTGGAAAAGTCGATGTAAGCATTTGCGATGGGGGACGCGATCGAGGCCGTGGTTTCGCGAATATCGACAATGCGCATGGAGACCTCCTGCTCGAGCGGCTCGGTTGCTCCTGATTCTCAGCACTGGCTCCCGAACGCAGACTCTGCCCGTGAGCGCCACGGGCTCCGGTGCCGCCCTGATAAGATGGGGGTGGTACGGTCAATTTCCCGGCATCGGTCGCGGCTCTCAATGCACCGTCGGTACGAGGAGAGCCCTCAGCTCCCGAGCAAGCTCCTGGTGCGAGTACGGCTTAAGAAGCCAGGGCGCGCGTTCATCCAACCCGCGCTCATAAAGGGATGCCTGTCTTGCGAACCCGGTGGTGAACAGCACCTTCAACTGCGGATACAAGTTGTGCGCTGCCTCCGCCAGCTCGGTTCCGTTCATGCCTCCGGCGAGTTCGATGTCGGTGAAGAGCACATCGACGTGCACGTCGGCAAGGAGCTCAAGCGCATCCCTTGCGGTCTCCGCCTGCAGGCTTCGCAACCCCAGGCGGTCAAGCATCTTCACCGCAACCCTTCGCAGCTTTGCTTCGTCCTCGACCACAAGAACGACCTTGTGAGCCACGTCCCCGAAAGGCACCTCCGCCGATCCGTCCATTTGCTCGGACGGAAGCGACGGCGCTCTCGGAAGATAAAGCTTTACACATGTGCCCTGGCCAACTCGGCTGTAGATGCTGACATGACCGCCCGACTGCTTGACGAAACCGTAGACCATGCTGAGGCCCAAGCCGCTACCCTGTCCCACCTCCTTCGTTGTAAAGAACGGTTCGAACACCCGTTCGGTGACCTCGGGCGGCATTCCGGTTCCGGTGTCGGTAACCGCAAGCAGGACGTAGCTGCCGGGTTTCAGTTCCTCGTATAGCTCCGCATAATCCTCGTCGAGCAAGGCGTTGCGCGTCTCGAGCGTGAGCGTGCCGGAGCCCCGCATCGCGTCACGAGAATTCACCGCAAGATTGACCAGCGCGCGCTCCAATTCACCCCGATCGGCAAGCGCCTTCCAGAGATCGGGACTTAACAACTCCTCGATGCGGATGCTCATGCCGAGGGTGCGGCGAAAGAGCTCCGTGATGCCTCTGACCACGTCGTTGAGATCGATAATGGTCGGCTTCAGCGGCTGCTTCCTGGCGAATGCGAGCAAGCGGTGCGTCAGTTCGCCGCCTCGTCGTGCCGCCCACAAGGCGTCCTCGAGGTAGTCACCATTCTTGGCATCTCCTCCCACACGTTCTCCAAGAAGCTGTAGATTGCCGATGACGATGCCGAGAAGGTTATTGAAGTCATGTGCGATCCCGCCGGTGAGCTGGCCGAGCGCCTGCATCTTCTGCGACTGCCGTAGCTGCTCTTCGATCTGCTTGCGATCGGTGATATCCTCCTTAACGGCGACAAAATTGGTCACCGCATCCCCTTGCTTGACAGGCGCAATAGAAGCCAATTCCCAGAAGAGCTCGCCGTTTTTTTTCTTGTTGAGGAGTTCTCCTCGCCAGACGCCACCCAAAGCTATAGTTTCCCATAGCCCCGTATATTGCTCTGGCGGCGTGTGCCCGGACTTGAGTATGCGCGGATTTTGGCCAATCGCCTCCGCCTGGGTGTATCCCGTCACCTCGCTGAACTTCGGGTTGACATATTCGATTTTCCCATCCCGATCGGTAATGACGACGGATGTGGGGCTTTGTTGAATGGCTTGAAATAGCTTGCTCAAATCGGCCTGCGACTTTTTCTGCTGGGTGATCTCTCGAGCGTAGACGGCCACCTCAAATACCGGCTGGTCGGGCCGGAGCACCGGATAGAACCAGAACTCGAACCACCTCGACCGGATCTGCGCCTCCCAATGCGCCAGCGTCGCCGTTGCCGCGACTTGCCTGACGCGGCGCATTCGTTCTTCGACCTGGTCCTGCGGCAGGAGGGCATCGAGGCGAGCGCCGACCGGACTTGAGTTGCCCGTTCTCTTTGCCAGCCTCCGCTCTGCCGCTTTGTTGCTGGCCAGAACCTCGCCGGCAACGGACACGAGCAGGATCTCATCCTGGCTCGCATCCAAGAGCGCGCGCATGCGGATCTCGCTTTCCCGCAGATCGCGTTCCGCATCTCTTCGCGCGGTGACGTCGGCGGCCATGCTCACCACCAACCTTTGGCCGCGGCCGTTGCGCCCGAGCGGCGCCGAGGAGAAGGCCCAGACGCGCGTCCGGCCGTCGGCGGTGCGGATGAGGTACTCGCCCTCATCCACCGCCCGATCGAGCGCGTAGAGCCGGTCGATGTTGCTGCGCGCCACCTGCTTGCGCTCGCCGTAGGCGCGTTCTGTCCAGGCGGCAATGGTGTCGATCTCCTCGCGGGCGTAGCCGGAGAACTGTAGCCAGGCCTGGCTGATGTGGACCATCTCGCCGTCCTCGGCATGCACCATGATCGGGAACGGGGCAGTCTCGATGGTGCGGCGCAGCCGCGCCTCGCTCTCACGCAATGCATCCTCGGCTTCTTTGCGGGCGGAGATGTCGAGATTGAAGCCGACCCACGATGTAACCCGTCCCCGAGCATCGCGCACGGGCCGTCCCAGGCTGAGAATCGGCCGATAAACGCCGTCCCTGTCCTTGACGCGGTGCTCCCGTACCCACTCGGAACCGGTACGCACGCACTCGCGCCATGCGTCCAGCGTCGACTTCAAGTCTTCGGGCGGGAGCCGATCGAGCCATCCTCGCGGCTTCACCTCGTCCAGCGTCTTGCCGATGAGATCGAGGAATATCTGGCTTGCGAACTCGATGCCGCCCTTGGAGTTGCAAACCCATACGCCGTAGCGGATCGCTTCACCGGCGGTGCGATAGCGGGCTTCGCTCTCGCGGAGCGCCGCTTCGGTCTGCCTGCGCTCGGTAATGTCGTGGGCGACGAGGACCGCGCCGGCGATGCGGCCTTCGATCATCAGCGGCGCGTTGGAGCAGGCGACCTGAACCGGAGAGCCGTCTCTGCGGAAAAATACATCCTCGTGTCCGACAAAGGTCTCCCCTCTCGCGTAGACACGGCTGAGCGGGCACTCGGCCGCCGGATAAGGATGGCCGTCCGGATGGCGATTATGGATGGCGTCGTGCAGGTTTCGCCCTTTCAGTTCCTCTTGCGACCAGCCGAAAATCCGCTCGGCCGCCGGATTTATCAAGGTGACGCGCTCTTCAAGATCGGTGACGAAGATGGCGTCCGCCGCGCTGTCGGTGATCGCGGTGAGGAGCCCGAGTTGTTCGGCAAGCTGTTCCTCCGCCCGCTTGCGGTCGGTGATGTCGGTGCCGAAGGTTTGAAACGCGAGGATGTTGCCGCTTCTGTCGAAAAATCCATAGAGGTGACAGAGGTACCAACGTACTTGCCGGTCAGCCCGGGTGCTTCGTGTTTCCTCGTGCCGCTCCGGATTAGCGGGCGTAAACGACGATAGCTCGTCGAGAAAGCGTGGCCGGTCTTCAGCAGCAGCGAATTCGATCCAGCGCTTGCCGGTCAGCTCTTGCTGATTCGTGCCATAGAATTCGGCATAGGCGCGGTTGACGAACGTCAGCGTCGTATCCGGGAGGAATTGACAGATCGGATCGGGCTGTGCCTCGACAAGGTTGCGGTATCGCGCCTCGCTGTCACGCAAGCGTCGGATCATCGGCTCGCCGACGCGGAAGAACAGCAATGCAGCGGCCAATACGGCGGCAACCGAGACGAGACCGGCGATCAAGCCGGCGCGGAGATATTGCTTGTTGATCTCCTGCATGTCGATCTTGGCGACCAGGGCGAGATCGAGCGCGGGCACAGGCTCGAAGGCGGCCAGGACCCGGCGCCCGGCGTAGTCGCGGCCAATCATCGTCCCCGAACGCCCGGAGAGCGCCGCGGTCATTGGCTCTGCCGCCGGACCGCCGAAAGCGACGGAGGGGGGAGGTTGATGCGACCCTCGTGCAGGTGTCACAAACACAATCGAATCGCCTTGCCGGCGGGCAAGCTGCAACTCGGCGGTCAACCCGATCACCTGCTCGCGCAGGCGGCGATGTGCTTCCAAGATTTGTGAAAGGGCGTCCGCGGTTGATTGCTTGCTATCGCTGTCGGGGTGTCCTTGCAAGCGCGCGAGCAACTCCATCAGGCGCGCCTGGCTCTGCGCGATATTTGCGAGGCGATCACGCTCGCGATCGAGTGCGGCCTCGTAAACGACACCGATGGCCGTACCCCCCACGACCACAGCGACTCCGATCATGATGAGAACGAGCAAAGCGAGGCGCTTGTATTCGCCCATGCTATTCTTCCCCTCGTGGTACGACCACGCTCTCGTTCTCAGGCCAAGCGTCAGGGGATTTTGTGGGGTCCCAACTCGGCGCGGAGCCGGCTGATCTCGACCGGTTTGTGCAACGTCCGAACCGGCCCGAGCCCCTTAAATTCCGCCAGAGTCTTGGCGTGCGTTGCATAGTCGGGGGTAAATCCGGTGATGATGATGACGCGCGCGGTGCATTTCCGTTTCGCGAGCCAGAGAACCAGTTCGTTGCCGTCCATGCCGGGCATGATCATGTCGAGAACGATGGTCGTTGGCTCGAAGCTTCCGTAAGCTTCCATAAATGCACGCCCCTCCGTCGTTACCCGGACGGCGTAGCCGAGTTCTTCGGCGACGTTCTTGACGAACCGGCCAAAGGCCGGCTCGTCGTCGCAGATCAACAATCGTTTCTCGTGCTCTCGCGCCATCCGACGTGCTCTTGCATCGCCTCCCCGACTGCCGCACGGTAGTCCATTTGGCGGGAAGATTGCACGAGGCTTTTCATCCCACAGTGTCCAATAGTTCGCCGTAGAGAGCTGTGTGGTTGCATCGCCGACGCGGCGCCCTTGACGGCGGTCACGCGGCCCCGGTCGCTGCATTACCCTCCTATAAATGCAAGCAGATCGTCGTTGAACTCATCTTGATGCGTCTGGGTGAGCCCGTGCGGTGCCCCGGGATAGACCTTCAGCGTTGCACCCGGCACGAACTCGGCCGAGCGAAGCGCCGAGGCGCCGATCGGCACGATCTGGTCGTCAGCACCGTGAGCGATCAATGTCGGTACGTCGAACCTCTTCAGATCCTCAGTAAAGTCGCTTTCCGAGAATGCCTTTATGCAGTCGAAAGCCGCCTTGATGCCTGCCTGCATGCCTTGCAGCCAGAAGGCGTTGCGAACACCTTCCGAGATCTTTGCCCCCTCTCGGTTGTAGCCATAGAACGGCAGGGTGAGATCCTTGAAGAACTGTGAGCGGTCGGCGAGGACGCTTGCTCGGATGCCGTCGAAGGCCTCGATCGGCGTTCCGCCGGGATTGGCGTCGGTCTTCAGCATCAAGGGTGGCACGGCGCCCAACAGCACCGCCTTTCGGACGCGCGCTGTGCCGTGGCGACCGATATAGCGGGTCACCTCGCCGCCGCCGGTCGAGTGACCGACCAGCACCGCGTCCCGAAGGTCGAGCGCTTCGATTAATTCGGCCAGGTCGTCGGCATACGTATCCATGTCGTTACCGTTCCAGGTCTGGCCGGAGCGCCCGTGGCCGCGACGGTCGTGGGCGATGACGCGGCAGCCGCGGCTGCCAAGGAACAGCATCTGTGCATCCCAAGCGTCGGCCGACAGCGGCCAGCCATGGGAGAAAACGACCGGTCGTCCAGAACCCCAATCCTTGTAGAATATTTGGGTGCCGTCCCTGACGGTGATCGTGCTCATCGTGTGACTCCTTTCGCGTGAGCGGACGACGCCGGAGCGAGAGATATCCACGACACTCGGTCATACACGATCCGGGATACTCGGTCGCGCTTCCGGCAGTCTTGCCTAAATGATTCTTGCAAGCTTCAGCGTCAGCAGCCGGTTGACGAATGGCCGCGGACCGGCTTGTCTGGCGAGACGGTCCATCGTCTTACGAGCCAGCAGCACCGAGGAGAACCCCGGATGTCTTTGTTACGCCTGCTCTTGAACGTGCTGTGGGTTCTGACAGGTGGCGTGTGGATGGCCGTCGGCTGGCTGATTGCGGCGCTCCTGATGGCAATTACCATCATCGGCCTGCCATGGGCGCGGGCGGCGTTCAACATCGCCAGTTACACGCTGCTGCCGTTCGGGCGCGTCGCGGTGCGGCGGGATCAACTGGAAGGTCGGGAGGATCTCGGCACCGGTCCGTTCGGCACGGCTGGCAATGTGCTGTGGCTGGTGCTTGCCGGTTGGTGGCTTGCCCTCGGGCACGTAGTCACTGCCGTTGGTCTCGCCGTTACAATCATCGGCATACCGTTCGCCTGGGCGCACCTCAAGCTGGCGGCGCTGTCACTGTGGCCCGTCGGCAGGTCGATCGTGACCAGCGAAGAGGCGGAGCGCCTTCGAACCACAACGACAGCGGCTTAATCGGCCGCGTTCAAAAGGGAAGGGCAAGCCATGGAAACGCTCAAGATCGCCGGCACCGGGCTGAAGGCATCGCGCATCGGTCTCGGCACATGGGCGATCAGCGGCTGGATGTGGGGCGGCTCAGACGAGCAGGCCGCCATCGCCACCATCCATGCGGTGATCGACCCCGGGATCACCCTGATCGACACCGCGCCGGTCTACGGCTTCGGGCGCTCCGAGGAGATCGTGGGCGGGGCGGTCGCCGACGGCGGACGCCGCCACCAGGGTGCTGGCGGCCAAGTGCGGGATCGATTGGACCGCGGACGAAATGCCGATCCGCAACAGCGCGCGCACTCGGATCATCCGCGAGGTCGAGGAACTCGTTGCGCCGGCTCGGCACCGACAACATCGACATTTATCAGGTGCACTGGCCCGATCTACAGCGCCCACAGAGGAAGGCGTAGATCCAGATGCTGCTTCCCTTGAGCCGCTGGGCCAGACGATGAAAGAGGATGCTTCGCCGCGCCAAGAAATACGCGCCCGATGTTGTATCGTCGGCGGCGGGCCGGCCGGTATGGTGCTCGGCTTTCTTCTCGCCCGCTCCGGGGTGGACGTGACGGTCCTTGAAAAGCATGCGGATTTTCTGCGCGACTTTCGCGGTGATACGATTCATCCCTCGACGCTGGAAGTCATGCATGAGCTGGGACTTCTCGATGCATTTCTGCAGCGGCCACATAATGAGACGCGGTCCCTTGATGCGCAAATCGGAGACGCCACGGTAACCATCGCCGATTTCTCGCATCTGCCGACCCGGTGCAAATTCCTCGCGTTCATGCCGCAATGGGATTTCCTCAATTTTTTTGCCGGGCAGGCGAAACGCTATCCTGCATTCCAACTGAAGATGGAAGCCGAGGTCACGGACTTGATCGAGGACGGCCAGCAGATCATCGGTGTTCGGGCGAGGACGCCCGAGGGGGTTCTGGAGGTCCGCGCCGATCTGACCATCGGTGCGGACGGACGCGCTTCGGTCGTTCGCGACAGGGCCGGCCTTGAGATCGTCAATCTCGGTGCGCCGATGGACGCATTGTGGTTGCGGCTGTCGAAGCGCGCAAATGACCCTCAACAGTCGTTTGGTCGCATCGATACCGGCCGGATCCTGGCGATGATCGATCGGGGCGATTACTGGCAATGCGCATTCGTCATCCCGAAAGGCGCATTCGAGCAGATCCAGCAGCGCGGATTACCGACGTTCCGCGACGAAATCGCGGCCCTCATTCCTTTTGCGCATGATCGCGTCGCTGAAATCAGCGACTGGTCGGAAATCAAGCTGCTGACGGTTCGCGTCGATCGTTTGCTGCGGTGGTCACGACCGGGGCTGTTATGTCTCGGTGATGCCGCACACGCCATGTCGCCGATCGGGGGTATCGGTATCAATCTCGCCGTCCAGGATGCCGTTGCCGCAGCCAACATCCTGGCCTCTCCCCTCCTGCAGCGGTCTGTCACTGCCGACCACCTGGACGCGGTCCAGCGGCGGCGCGAGTTGCCGACCCGCCTCACGCAGCGTCTTCAAGTGTTCCTGCAGAACCGCGTCATCAGCCGGGTGTTGCGCAGCCGGCGGCCGCTGTCGCTTCCGCTGCTCTTGAGGCTTTTGCGGCGATGGCCGGTTCTGCGCCGCATTCCCGCGCGCGTGATCGGCATCGGCTTCCGCCCCGAGCACGTGAGCACGCCTTAGTCGGCAAACCGGCTCGTCAGCTCTTGGAGCCTCTCCTTTGCATTGCTCAGGATCGAGACGCCGTCGCCGACGAGCAGCGTTTTGAAATCCAGGTCCAGCAATTCCCTGATGCTTTTCCGCAGGCGAGTCGGATCGTCCATGACCTTGTCGGGAAGAAGCTTACAAGCACCGGGCGGATCGCCGATGACGGCGTCGCCGACGATCAGGATTCCGCGCGCGGGCCAGTGCAGCGCAATCTCGCCCGGCGACTTGCCGGGGACGCCGATGACCGTGCAAGGACCGATTTTTTGGTCGATCCGCAACTCGCCATCGATTTCGACCCCTTGTTCGCGCGCATATTCGGCATCGTCCGGGTGGATGGCCGTACGTGCACCAAGCCGGGTCCGCAGCAGGCCGGCGGCACGGCAGTGATTGCGGTTGGTGAGAATCATCCGCGTCGCACCGATGGCGATTAGCTGGTCGAGAACGGCATCGTCCGGCTGAACGGGATCGATGCAGATGTTGCCGCCGGGATGGCGGATCAGATGGCCATTAAAGTCGTAGCCGTGGCGCTCCGAGTGCCAGGACCAGGTGAATACGTCGGGAACTATCTCTTGCATGGGGCCTTCCTCACTCCGGACGGTGCGGCTGTTCGTGTCGAGGGCGGTCGTCCGCGATATTCCCGCCGCGCGACCGCCAGGGAGAAAAACGAATGAGTTCCCCATCGTCAACGTCTCCTACGACGAAAAGCGCCGACCGGTCGGCGGTACCATCAGCATCGGCGGCGACATGACCGTAAATCGCCTCGGCTTCGGCGCCATGCGCCTCTGCGGCCCAGGAGTGTGGGGCGAGCCGCTCAATCCGCCGGCCGCGAAGCGCGTCCTCATGCGTGCGATCGAGCTTGGAATCACATTAATCGACACCGCCGACGCCTACGGTCCGGAGGTCAATGAGCGGTTCATCGCGGAGGCCCTGTATCCCTATCCTCCCGGGCTCGTCATCGCGACCAAGGGCGGCTTGACCCGACCCCGGCGCGAGTCGTGGACTACAGATGGCCGGCCCGAACATCTCCGTGCGGCTTGTGAAGCAAGCTTGAGTCGGTTGAAGCTGGAGCGCATCGATCTCTATCAGCTGCACGCGCCCGATCCCCGGGTGCCGCTTGAAGACTCGATTGGCACCCTCGCCGAGCTGAGGGCCTCAGGGAAGATTCGGCATATCGGGCTTTCGAACATCAATGTTGACGAACTGCACCGGGCGCAACGCATCGTGCCGATCGTATCCGTGCAGAACCGGTACAACCTCTCCGACCGCTCGTCGGAACAGGTGCTTGCCGAATGCGAAAAGGGAGCCATCGCCTTCTTGCCGTGGTATCCGCTCGCTGCCGGCGACCACGCGACCGGCGGGGGCGCGCTCGCCCGCGTCGCCCGCCGACATGGTGCGCCCCGGTGCAGATCGCCATCGCCTGGCTGCTCGCCCGATCACCCGTCGTAGTGCCGATCCCCGGAACGTCCTCGATCGCTCATCTCGAGGAGAATGTCGCCGCCACCCGGCTGGAGCTATCGGCGGAGGATCTGAAAGAGCTGTCCTGAACGAGATGGCTCGAGAGCCTGGTCCCGGATCCCGGTTCTGCGGCTTAACCAGCGCCATCAAGCCAATCACGACGGCGCGGCGGGCGGCGACATGACCCCTTCGTCGGGTCAATAGTCGCTATCGATCAAAACGAGAGGCAGCCGCTATTTCCCTTTCGTTTCCGTCGGCGGGAGGATGGCGGCCGGATTCGGCTTTGGTACAACCCGTGGCCGGTCCGGTTTAGTCCGCCAGCCAGGGAGAGCACGGCATGAGGGACGGATTGGACGCATTTCACGATCCGACGCTGCCGCCGGTGGTCATGCCGGCCTGTCCGATTGAGAAAAAGCTGAAAGGGCAGAAGGCGCTCGTCACCGGCGCCAGCTCCGGGATCGGCAAGGGTATCGCCATCGGCCTTGGGCATGCGGGCGCCGATGTGGTCGTTAACTACGTGAGCGGGCCCGCCGATGCCGAGGCGGTCGTCGAGGAGGTCAAAAGCTGCGGCGGCAGCAACGCTTACGCCCACCGCTGCGATGTCTCCAATGAAGACGAGGTGCGGCAGATGTTCGATCGGATGCGCCGGGAATTCAGCACCGTCGACATACTCGTCAACAACGCGGGCCTGCAACAGGACGCACCATTCGTCGAAATGAGCCTTGCCCAATGGAACAAGGTCATCAGTGTCAATCTGACCGGCCAATTCCTCTGCACCCGGGAGGCTGTCCGCGAATTTAAACGACGCGGCGCGCAGCCCGGCATTTCCTGTTCCCGCCGGAAAGATCATCTGCATCTCATCGGTGCACGACGTCATCCCTTGGGCGGGCCACGTCAACTACGCGGCGTCGAAGGGCGGCGTTGCGATGATGATGAAATCGATCGCGCAGGAGGTCCGCGCCTCTTCCGCATCCGCGTCAATGCGATCTGCCCCGGTGCCGTTTCGCACGCCAATCAACATGCAGGCCTGGAAGAATCCTGCGAAGCGTACGCCGAATTGATGAAACTGGTGCCGTACAAGCGGATCGGCGAGGTTGACGACATCGCCCGCGCCGCCGTCTGGCTCGCCTCCGACGATATTGGACTATCTCAACAGGCGCCAGCATCCTACGTGGACGGCGGTATGACGCTGTACCCCGGCTTCGAGACGGGCGGCTGAGCATGCGCATGAGCTGCTGGCCAGGTCTCGCTGTCGCTGCGTTGCTGGTGGCCCTGACTGCTCCCCTCGGCATCCGCCGAGGAAGTGGATGGTGCTAGGGCATCGGGCTGACGTAAGCGGACTGCCACAGGGCGAAACGCCCTGGGAGAGGGTGACGATCGCCGCAGCCGACGTCGTTCTCGTGCATATCGGCGAGGGTGGCTCGGGATTACCAGAACGTCTGGTTCCTCTCCCACAAACCCGGTCCGGGGCTTGATCTGGTGCGCGGGCTGTACGACCGACGGATTGCAGCCCTCGGCAGCGATTTCCTGGAGCAGCGGGCCCGTCCCCGGTGAAGACCCGGAAGCGGCCATTTCTCGCACCGCAGACCATGTACGTGAAGATGGGGCTGTTCGGGTTCGAGACCTGGCGACGGAAGAGTTGGCGTGGCGCGGTGTCTACGAGTTTATGTTCGTCGATACTACGCCCGGACTTGCGGCTCGACCGCGACGTTCGTCGCTCCGGCAGCGGTACTCTGAAGCGAGGTTCTGGTTCAGCCTTCGATCATTCGCGGCTGGCACCTTCCGGCCCTCCTCGTCAATTTGCCGAACCATCAGGAGCCGACCTTGCGGCGTCAGACGCGCATTCTTGTGGATATTCATCCAAGGACCTCCGGGCTGCAATTGATTGGTGTCGCAACCGTATCGGCCCCCGGCATTTCAGGAGATCGAAAACCGCTCTGAGCCGAGGCCGCTGCCGGGCGTGGTCCGGCTGTGCTCCAGCCTGAAAAAGCGTTTGAACACCAGATCGCGCGCATCGGCAGGAATGCCGGGGCGATCGTCCGCTACGACACCAAGCGGCCCTTCGGCGCCGTTCCTCAGCTGGAGTTCGATTTGGGCGCCCGCCGGCGCGTGATTGATCGCGTTGTCTACCAGATTGGCGAGCATCTGCGTGAGCAGCTGCCGGTCGCCGCGAGCTAGAGCGGTTTTCGATCTGAGGGAATCCGGGGAGTCGATATGGGATTCCCTTATTTGGTTTGATCGGCGATAATCGCGGGCAGATGT
The DNA here is from genome assembly GCA_963781645.1 of uncultured Alphaproteobacteria bacterium. Classification (GTDB taxonomy): domain Bacteria; phylum Pseudomonadota; class Alphaproteobacteria; order Rhodospirillales; family Defluviicoccaceae; genus Defluviicoccus. The sequence goes on from CAWAGY010000033.1 coordinate 33,411, forward strand.
GGTGTGAGGTCTGCGATGACGAAGCCGTATTCGAGGGATCTGCGCGAGCGGGTGGTTGGTGAGGTGAGGGCGGGGCGAAGCGTGCGTGCCGTCGCC
>CAWAGY010000034.1:0-31799 GCA_963781645.1 uncultured Alphaproteobacteria bacterium
TATGGCGCTCGCGGTGATCGAGCTGAAGAACCCGGCTGACGAGGACGCGACGTCTGGACGGCCTTCCACCAGCTCCAGACCTACAAGGCCGAGATCCCGTCGCTCTTCGCCTACAACGAGGTGCTGGTCGTCTCCGACGGCGTCGAGGCCCGGGTCGGCACGCTCACCGCCGGGCGCGAGTGGTTCAAGCCCTGGCGCACGATCGCGGGCGAGGCGCTGGCCGACCCGCACATGCCCGAGCTCCAGGTGATGATCGAGGGGCTCTTCGAGCCAGCGGCGCTTCCTCGACCTGGTGCGCGACTTCGTCGTCTTCGAGGACGACGGCGGCGGCGCTCGTCAAGAAGATGGCCGGCTACCACCAGTACCACGCCGTGCAGGTGGCGGTGGGCGAGACGCTCGCGCGGCCGAGCTGGCGCGCGCGGATCAGTGCTCGAGAGCCGCGGCCGCTACGAAGCGGGCCGCAAGCCCGGCGGCAAGCCCGGCGACCGGCGCGTCGGCGTCGTCTGGCACACGCAGGGCTCGGGCAAGAGCCTCACGATGGCCTTCTACGCCGGGCCGGATCATCCGCAGCCGGCGATGGAGAACCCGACGCTGGTCGTGCTCACCGACCGCAACGACCTCGACGACCAGCTCTTCGGCACGTTCTCGCGCTGCCAGGAGCTGCTGCGCCAGCCGCCGGTGCAGGCGGAGAGCCGCGCGACTGCGGGAGATGCTGGCGGTCGAAGCGGGCGGCGTCGTCTTCACCACGATCCAGAAGTTCTTCCCCGAGGAGAAGGGCGACCGGTACCCGTGCTCTCCGAGCGGCGCAACATCGTCGTCATCGCCGACGAGGCCCACCGCAGCCAGTACGACTTCATCGACGGCTTCGCCCGCCACATGCGCGACGCCCTGCCGAACGCGTCCTTCATCGGCTTCACCGGGACGCCGATCGAGCTGGACGACGCGAACACCCGGGCGGTCTTCGGCGACTACATCGGCGTCTACGACATCCAGCGGGCGGTCGAGGACGGCGCGACGGTGCCGATCTACTACGAGAGCCGCCTCGCCAAGCTCGACCTCGACGAGGCCGAGCGGCCGAAGATCGACCCCGAGTTCGAGGAGGTCACCGAAGGCGAGGAGGTCGAGCGCAAGGAGAAGCTCAAGACGAAGTGGGCGCAGCTCGAGGCCGTGGTCGGCGCGGAGAAGCGGCTCGAGCTCGTCGCGCGCGACATCGTCGAGCACTTCGAGAAGCGCCTCGAGGCGATGGACGGCAAGGCGATGGTCGTCTGCATGAGCCGGCGCATCTGCGTGGATCTGTACGACGCGATCGTCGAAGCTGCGCCCCGAGTGGCACGACGAGGACGACGACAAGGGCGCGCATCAAGGTCGTGATGACCGGCTCGGCGTCCGACCCGCTCGACTGGCAGCCGCACATCCGCAACAAGCCGCGGCGCGAGGCGCTGGCCAAGCGCTTCAAGGACGCCGAACGATCCGCTCAAGTCGTCATCGTCCGCGACATGTGGCTCACCGGCTTCGACGCCCCGAGCCTGCACACGATGTACGTCGACAAGCCGATGCGCGGGCACGGGCTGATGCAGGCGATCGCCCGCGTGAACCGGGTCTTCCGCGACAAGCCGGGCGGGCTGGTCGTCGACTACCTCGGCCTCGCCGACGAGCTGAAGGCAGGCGCTGGCGACCTACACCGAGAGCGGCGGCACGGGGCGGACGGCCCTCGACCAGGACGAGGCCGTGGCCGTGATGCTGGAGAAGCACGAGGTCTGCTGCGGCGCTCTTCCACGGCTTCGACTGGGCGACGTGGACGACCGGCACGCCGCAGGAGCGGCTCGGCCTCCTGCCCGCCGGCCCAGGAGCACATCCTCGCGCAGGAGAACGGCAAGGACCGCTTCCTGCACGCGGTCCGCGAGCTCTCGCAGGCCTTCGCGCTGGCGGTGCCGCACGACGAGGCGCTGCGCATCCGCGACGACGTCGGCCTTCTTCCAGGCGGTGCAGGCGGTGCTCGCCAAGCGCGCCCCGGCGACGCGCGGCCCGAGGAGGAGCTGGACCACGCCGTCCGCCAGATCGTCTCGCGCGCCGTGGCGCCCGGAAGGGTCGTCGACATCTTCGCCGCGGCCGGGCTCGAGAAGCCCGACATCTCGATCCTCTCCGACGAGTTCCTGGCCGAGGTGCGCGGCATGCCCCAGCGCAACCTGGCCGTCGAGCTGCTGCGGAAGCTGCTCAACGGCGAGATCAAGACCGCGCCGGCGCAAGAACGTCGTCCAGGCGCGCTCGTTCGCCGAGATGCTGGAGCAGGCGATCCGCGCGCTACCAGAACCGCGCCATCGAGGCGGCGCAGGTGATCGAGGAGCTGATCGAGCTCGCGAAGGAGATGCGCGAGGCCGACGCGCGCGGCGAGGAGCTCGGCCTGACCGAGGACGAGCTGGCCTTCTACGACGCCCTGGAGACCAACGACAGCGCCGTCAAGGTGCTCGGCGACGAGACGCTGCGCGGCATCGCCCGCGAGCTGGTCGAGACCGTGCGCAACAACGTCACGATCGACTGGACGATGCGCGAGAACGTGCGCGCGCAGCTCCGCGTGCTGGTCAAGCGCATCCTGCGCAAGCACGGCTATCCGCCGGACAAGCAGGAGAAGGCGACGCAGACGGTGCTGGAGCAGGCGGCGCTGCTGTCGCGGAGTGGGCGGCGGCGTAGAGGGGAACGTGATTTCGAGCCGGGTTGCGCGCGGCTTCCATTTGCTACGTTCGAAATCGTCACCACCTCGGCCGTGACCAACTCGTTGACTTGAAACAAAACTCAACCTGGTGACCTTTCGGGCGCAGTCACCAGCTTTCGGAGAAAGCGGCCAAAAGAGAGAACGAAAAGGGGCCCGTCCGGAGGGGCATCGGTCACCAGCCGCTCCGGCAAACCCTTTTGAAACAACGCATTTTTCTGGCTGCTGGATCGGCGGAGAGAAGTTCTCGACGGTGCGACTGGCGGAGGGAGCGGGATTCGAACCCGCGACACCTTTCGGTGAACACGCTTTCCAGGCGTGCGCCTTAAGCCGCTCGGCCATCCCTCCGGTTGACGAAACGCTACTCGACGGCAACGGGGCTCGCAACGTATTTGGGCCGTCAAGCTCAGATTGCAAGTGGGAGGCTCGTCACCGGGTCCGCGGAGACGAGACGCGGCTATCAACACCTATTGCCGGTCATGGAGCGCTTTCCCAGGGGTGGTCGCGGTGTTATGAAGCAAGCAACGAAGCGGGAAGGGGCAGGTTGCCATGGTTGTCGAATGCACATTCGGTGATCCAGGCGATCGTCCGCGCGCTCGAAGAACCGCCGGCCCGGGCTCGGCAGGCTCGCAAGCCGGTCATCACCATTTCGCGGACGATCGGCAGCGGCGGCGACGAAATCGCCCGCCTCGTCGCTGAGCGGCTCGGCGTCGAGATGTATGGCGCGGAGATCATCAACGGCATCGCCGCCGAAGCCAACGTCAGCCCGTCCCTGGTGACAGACGCTGAACGAGAAACTCGATGCCGTCGACGCCTGGATATACTCCGCGGTATTCGGCAAACACGTCAGCCGCGACGAATACGTCCATTTTCTTTCCACCGTCGTCCGCGGCCTTTACCATACGGGCGGCGTCATCGTCGGCCGCGCCAGCCACGTCATTCTCAGCCGGTCGCGACGTGCTTCGGGTGCGCATCGTCGGCTCGGTCGAAGCCTGCGCCACGCGGATCTCCGAGCAGGATGGAACCGGATATGCCGAAGCAAAGCGGAAGGTGCAAGAAAGCAACAAGCGAAGAGGAAAATTTATATGGGACTTATTTCATTCTCGCTATAATGATCCCACGAATTTTGACATGGTCATCAATACGGATTATTTCCGCCGGCTAGAAGACATGGTGGAAATCATTTTGCTTGCTGTGCATGCGCGCGGCCTGGACCGGAAACGGGCGTCGCCAGCAGGCATCGGGACAGCAAGACCGCCGGGTCGATTCTGACGTCCGGGGACGAAGGCGTCGGCGCCGGGTATCGGCGTCAACCGTCGCCCATGCGGAGTGCGGCGATAAAGGCGGACTGCGGTATGTCGACCTGCCCGAACTGGCGCATCCGCTTCTTGCCCGCCTTCTGCTTTTCGAGAAGCTTGCGCTTGCGAGTGATATCGCCGCCGTAGCACTTGGCGGTCACGTCCTTGCGCAATGCGCTGATCGTCTCCCGGGCGACGACGTTGCCACCGATCGCCGCCTGCAGCGGGATCTTGAACAGCTGACGTGGGATCAGATCCTTGAGCCGGGAGCAGATGGCACGCCCGCGGCTCTCCGCCTGACCGCGATCACAGACGAAGGAAAAGGCATCGACCGCCTCGCCGTTGATGAGAATGGTCACCTTGACCAGATTGCCCTCACGAAACCCGTCCATCTCGTAATCGAAGCTGGCGTAACCCCGCGAGATGGACTTCAGCCGGTCGTGAAAATCGAAGATCACTTCGTTCAGGGGCAGCCGGTAAACCATCATCGCCCGGGCGCCACTATAGGTCAGCTCCACCTGCTCGCCGCGCCGCTCGGTAACCAGCTGCAGGACCGCGCCGAGATAATCTTGCGGCAGGAGGATCGTTGCCTTGATCCAGGGCTCCTCGATGCGGGTGATCCGCACGGGTTCCGGCATGTCGGCCGGATTGTGCAGATCTTCGACCGAGCCATCGGTGAGGAATACCCGGTAGACGACGCTGGGCGCCGTTGCGATCAGGTCAAGATCGAACTCGCGCTCCAACCGCTCGCGGATGACCTCGAGGTGCAGCAATCCGAGGAAGCCGCAGCGAAACCCGGAGCCGAGCGCCGCCGAGCTTTCCGGCTCGTAGTGGAAGCTCGAAGTCATTCAGCCTGAGTTTGGCGAGCGATTCGCGCAAGTCCTCGAACTTTGCGGAGTCCGACGGGAAAAGGCCGCAGAAGACGACCGGCACCGAAGGCTTGAAGCCGGGCAGCGGCTCGGCCGCCGGACGACGCTCCTCGGTGATCGTGTCGCCCACTTCGGTGTCGGCGACAGCCTTGATGCCGGCAGTGATGAAGCCGACCTCGCCCGGTCCGAGGGCGTCCGTGTGCACCGGCTTCGGGGTGAAAACCCCGACCTGTTCTACTTGATAGGTGGAGGCCGCCGCCATCATCCGCACTTTCATTCCCTTGCGGAGAATGCCGTCGCGGATGCGGACCAGAATCATCACGCCGAGGTAGGGATCGTACCAGCTGTCGACGAGCAGCGCCTTCAGCGGCGCGCCGACATCGTCCCGCGGGTGGCGGCAGGCGGGTGACGATGGCTTCGAGAAGATCGTCGACGCCGCGGCCGCTTTTCGCCGAGATCGGTATCGCCTGGTCCGCGGCCAAACCGATGACATCTTCGATCTGCCCTGCAATCCGCTCCGGATCGGCGGCCGGCAGATCGATCTTATTGAGGACGGGAATAATTTCGTGGTCGTTGTCGATGGCGAGGTAGGCGTTGGCGAGGGTCTGCGCCTCGACCCCTTGCGTTGCATCGACGACGAGGAGGGAGCCCTCGCATGCGGCAAGACTGCGACTGACTTCATACGAGAAGTCGACGTGGCCGGGCGTGTCGATCAGGTTGAGAACGTAGGTGCGTCCGTTTCTTGCCCGATAGGTAAGGCGGACCGTCTGCGCCTTGATGGTGATGCCGCGCTCGCGCTCGATATCCATCGAATCGAGCACCTGCGAACGCATCTCGCGCTGGCTGAGGGCGCCGCAAACTTCGATCAGACGGTCGGCGAGGGTCGATTTGCCGTGATCAATATGGGCGATGATGGCAAAGTTGCGGATGCCCGCGAGATCCGTCATGCGGCGGCTTGTAGCATTCGTCAGTGGCTGCTTTAAAGCGCGGCGGGATACGCGCTTCAGTCGCGAATCCATTCGTAGATCTCGGGACCCGCGACCTCGCAGCCGCAGCAGGTCCCGCATCGGCCGTCTTCGCTTCCGAGGCGGCGCAGGCGGCCCTTCTTCGCCCAGGTGTCGAGCATGCCGCGCAGTGCCTCATGATCGACATCGAAGTGCGTCGCCAAATCGGTGAGGGTGACGCGTCCGTGGTCGACCAGGTAGGATTTAACGTCGGCGAGGATCATCGCGTCTCTCCCCTACTCCGCCGCTGCCGGCTGCGCCGTTCGTTGGCCGGCAGACACGGAAGGCGAACGAGGCAGACGGCGAAGACGGCGAGCACAGTGGTGATCCAGGAGGCAGCAAGAGCGTCGGGTGTTCGGCGAGACGGCCGGCCTGATAGACGAGAACGGCCGAGCCGTAGCCGAGACTGGTCGTCCAAAGGCTGGCGAAAAGAGTCCACCGCCAGCCGGTCTCCCGCTGAATGGCGGCAACCGCCGACACGCAAGGCATATAGAGCAGAACCGCGAGCAAGTAGGCAAAGGCGCCGAGCCGCCCATCGAAACGGGTCGCCATGGCCGTGAACGTGCCCGTCCCGACCTCCTGCCGCTCGGCGGCCGCGGCGAGATCCTCGTCCGCCGGCGACGATATCAAGTCCGAGCGGATCGGAGATGGCGTCGGCCAGATCGGCGAGGTTCGCGGGAATGGTCGCGAATGCGGCGACGATCGCATCGCCGAGATGAAATGGCTCATCGAGCGCGGCCTCATCTTTCCCGGCTGGTCAAGGCTGCCGTAGAGGGCATTCAAAGTGCCGACCACGGTTTCCTTGGCGAACAGGCCGGTGAGCAGGCCTACGGTCGCCGGCCAGTTTTCCTCGCTGATTCCCATCGGCGCCAGCGCCGGCGTCAGCGCCTTGCCGGCTTCGGCGAGCACCGATCGATCGCGTGTTCTGGTTGCCGAACGAGCCGTCGGTGCCGATCGAACCAAGGAAGCTGAGGACGACGACGACGGCGACGATGACCCGCCCGGCGCGGATGGTAAATGCCTTCAACCGATCCCAGGTGCGAATCGCCAGGCCCTTGAGCGTGGGCAGGTGATAGGGCGGCAGCTCCATGACGAACGGCGTGGTTTCGCCCTGGAGGAGCGTTCGTTTCAGCACCAGCCCGGTGAGCACGGCAAACCGATGCCGATCAGATAGAGGGCGAAGACGAGGTTATGCCCGTCTGTCCGGGAAAGAACGCCGCGGCGAACATCGCGTAGACCGGCAGCCGCGCCCCACACGACATGAACGGCGCCATCATCACCGTTACGACCCGATCGCGGCGGTTCTCCAGCGTGCGCGTCGCCATGATCGCCGGCACGTTGCAGCCGAAACCGACAATCAGAGGGATGAAAGATTTTCCCGGGAGTCCGACCGCCCGCATGATGCGATCCATGACGAAGGCGGCGCGCGCCATGTAGCCGCAGTCCTCGAGGAACGAAAGAAACACATAAAGACAGGCGATGATCGGGATGAACGTGGCCACCGTCCGGATGCCGCCGCCGACACCGTCGGCCAGACCAGGGTAACAGCCCAAGCGGGGACCCCGATGCTGCCGAGCACGTGAGCGACGCCGTCGACGAGGAAGGCACCGACAATCTGATCGAAGAAGTCGATGAAAGCGCTGCCGAAATTTACGGAGAACAGAAACAATAAGTACATAACGACGAGGAAGATCGGCAACCCAAGCAGACGGTGCAGGACGATGCGGTCGATGCTGTCCGATATTGTCTTGTCGACAGCTGCCGCCACGATGGACGCAGTCGCGGATAAGCTGATTGGCGAAGCCGTAGCGGGCATCAGCGATCAGGATGTCGGCGTCCTCATCGAGGCGCTCGACGATCCGTGCCTGCGCGGCTTCGATTCCGGCGACTACGTCCGCCGGCACGACCGATCGCGCCGCTTCATCGCCTTCGAACAGCTTGATGGCGAGCCACCTTGGGTCGAAGCGACGGGCGGCGGCGGCATCGGCGATGGCGGGTAAGGCCGCCGCGATTTGATTTTCGACTTCCGTCGGGAAAATGATTCGAGCCTCAGGAGGCCTTTGTTCCGCGGCAGCCAGAAAATCGCTTCCTTCAGCTCCTCCGCCCCCTCACCGCGGGAGGCCACGAGCGGCACGACCGGACAGCCGAGTCGTGCCGCGAGTGCCGAAACATTGATTTCGACACGGCGGGACCGGGCAATGTCCATCATGTTTAGGGCGACGATCATCGGCACCCGCATTTCGATGATTTGTGCGGTCAGGTAGAGGTTCCGCTCGAGATTGGATGCATCGACGATATTGACGACGAGATCCGCCTCGCCGGAAAGTGCGAAGTCGCGGGCAATACGCTCATCGATCGAGCTGAAGGATGTCACGCCAAGAGAGTAGACGCCCGGCAGGTCGACCACCGTCACAGACGCGCCATGTCTTCGTATAGGATCCGGTCTTCCGCTCGACGGTGACGCCCGGCCAGTTTCCTACCTGTTGACGTGTGCCGGTAAGCGCGTTGAACAGCGTGGTCTTGCCGCAGTTGGGATTGCCGACGAGCCCGACAATCAGCCGCTTTTCGCTCATATCCGCTCCACCTGTAACAGTGCGGCCTCACCCCGCCGCAGGCTCACGGCCGTTCCACGGACGTTCAACTCCACCGGGTCGCCGAGTGGCGCGAACCGGCGGACGGTGAATTCCGTGCCAGGAGTTAACCCCATCGCCAGCAGCCGCTCACGGTAACCGCGGTCGCCGCGGGAAAGACCGATGACCCGGCCCTTGTCGCCGATAGCAAGGTCGCGCAGCTGCTGGGCCATCAAGGTTCCACAATCCGAGCGACGACAACGCGGTGGGCCAATCCTGCGCCAATGCCCACGCGGACACTGTCTCTCGCGATTAGCAGCGGCCCGTTGCCGTGGCGTCTGAGCACGGTTATTTCGCTGCCGATGAACAAGCCGAGGTCGGCAAGCTTGCGCTCCATCTCCCGCCCGCTGTGAAAGCCGACGATGCGGACGCGCTCGCCCTCGCTCGCGAGCGGGAGCGGAAAGGTACTTGCTCCGGAGGCAATCATATCCATGGCGCGTCTTTAGTTCCCGGGTGAGTTCTGGGTATGCCGGCCAGCGGTGGCTTCAGATGATAATGCAACTTATTCTCAATAATCGTCCACATATATTGTGCGGGATTGCCGACCGACAATTCGAAGCACGGCCGGAAGCCCGATCAAAGATCGGGTTCGGCGATCTCCCGCGCGCGGCAGGCTGCCAGAACCGTGTTTCGCAACAAGCATGCCACCGTCATCGGACCGACGCCACCCGGCACCGGCGTGATTGCTCCGGCGACAGGCAAAGCTTCGGTGAAAGCAACGTCGCCGACGATGCGTTTCTTGCCGGCCTCGCCGTCGATGCGGTTGATTCCGACGTCGATGACAATGGCGCCGCGCTTGATCCAGTCCCCTCGCACAAGCTGGGCTCGCCCGACGGCGGCAACGAGGATATCGGCGGCGCGACATTCCTCGGGCAGGTCCATGGACTTCGAATGAGCCATCACGACCGTACAATCCTCGGCCAGCAACAGCATTGCCATCGGCTTGCCGACAATGTTGGACCGCCCAAGCACGACTGCCTTCATCCCGGAAAGATCGCGAAGCTGAACTCTTGATCAGGCGCAGACAACCCGTCGGAGTGCAGGGCGCGAGCGCCCCCTTGGCACCACTGAAAAGTCGCCCGGCGTTGACGACGTGAAAGCCGTCGACATCCTTGTCCGGGCTCACCGCCATCAGCACGTTTTCGCTATCGATGTCGCCTGGTAGGGGCAGCTGCACGAGAATGCCGTGAACGCGCTCATCCTGATTAAGGCCGTGGATCAGGGTCAGAACATCCTCTTCTCGGACATCGGGCGGCAATCGGTGGACAAATGAGCGCATGCCGACCTCCTCGGTCTGCTGCACTTTGGTTCTCACATAGATCTGGCTCGCTTCGTCGTCGCCGACGAGCACGACCGCGAGGCCCGGCGTGAGGCGCTCGAACTTGCGCAGTTCGGCGACTTCGTCCCGCACCTGTCGGCGCAACGTTTCAGCGATCTGGCGGCCGTCGATGATCGCGGCGCGATGCAATGGCATGCCGGCTCAAGCGCTGGAGCGGCGGCTCGCCCATATGGCGAGTTCCTTGGCGACGACGCCTCGGTCTCCGGCAATGGCGATGGTTTTTCTCCGAGCTGCGCCGCCGGCGACGACCGTCAAACTCGTTCTTGGCAACTTCCATTCCCGCGCCAGCAGCGCGATCACGGCCGCGTTCGCCTGCCCGCGATTGGCGGACGCACGCACGGCAATCGCTAAGCGCGCTCGGCCATCAGGATCAAGCGAAATGCCTTCGATCCGTTCGCTGCGGGCTCCGGCCGTCACGCGAATGCGTACCGTGATCCCGCGCCCCGTATCATCAGCAAACGTGGCGATTGCAGGCGTGATGGCTTTAGGTGAGGGTCGCGACATAGAGACGACCCAGGATTTGCTGCACGAATACCAGCAACAGGATCAGCGCGAGCGGCGACAGATCAACCCCTCCCAGGCTCGGCAGCATGCGCCGAATCGGCCGCAGCGCCGGTTCCGTGACGCGCGTCAGAAAGTCGCCGAGCAGATAGACAAAGCGGTTCCGCGTGTTGACGACGTTGAAGGCGACGAGCCAACTCAGGACGGCGGCGATGATCAGGACCCAGATGTAAAGGTCAATGACCGTATTGACGAGCCAGAAAAGAGGTCCGATGACGACGTCCATAGCCTTTCCGTGGGGTCGCGCTGAAAGCCGGTTGGGTCGATCGACGTACTGGGGTGCGCCGCTGCCGAACGGCGGTACCCTAACGGCCGCCCCCGGTCGGCGCAAGCTTGCCGGCCGCTTGACAGCGGAAGTCGCCCGCACCCATTATCCACCCGTCCGGTTGCGCGTGGGTACAATCGGGAACCATGGGGCCGTAGCTCAGTTGGGAGAGCGTCGCGTTCGCAATGCGAAGGTCAGGGGTTCGAATCCCCTCGGCTCCACCACTTCTGGCACAGAACTCCGAGAAAATGCAGGCGAAGCCGGAACGTTAACGTTCATTTTCAATACGCTCCATGTCATCGTCGCTAAAGCCGAGGTGATGGCCGATCTCGTGGATCAACACATGGCGCACGATGCGGCTTAACGGTTCTTCCGTCTCGCACCAGTAGTCCAGAATTGGTCGCCTGTAGAGCATGATCATATCGACATCTTGAGGCACGTCGAACAAACTCTTGCGGCTGAGCGCGACGCCGCGATAAAGACCAAGAAGCTCAAATGGGCTTTCCAAGTCCATCGACTGCTCAGTATCTTCATCACAAAATTCTTCAACCCGGATCACCATTGTCCCCAGATGGGCTCGAATTGGATCGGGAAGCTTTGCCGCGACTCGTTCGGCGAGGCGGGCGATGTCGTCGAGGGAGGGTGGAAGCTCCGCCGGTTCATCCATTCGTGAAGCTCCTCGGGAACCACTTGAAGGTGCGGGGCGGTGGCCCGATGTTATACGTGCTCTAAAGCATCAGAAATCGACCGATGATTGCCAAGCTCGCGCCCGAATTGCGCAGCATTGAAATCAGCCACCTCTCTGGTTGGCGCGACGTGGAAGGTCGCGATGCAATCACGAAGACGTTTCGGTTTAAAACGTTCAACGCCGCGTTTGGATTTATGACCCGCGTCGCGCTGGTTGCCGAAAAAATGGACCACCATCCGGAATGGTTCAACGTCTACAACCGGGTCGACGTCACCCTCGCCACGCACGATGCGGACGGTGTGACCGAGCGTGATCTTCGTCTGGCACGGGCGATCGACGCCATCTACGCCCAAGCGACGGGCTAAAGCACGATTAGGTGCAGGGTGCCGCGGGTGCGCTCGGAGCCCATCGGGCGGTCAACACGTGCGCAAAGATCTGGTTGCCGACAAACGTGAAAGGCCACCGCAGGAGCGATCGCCTTTCGACGTGTCGCTGCCGAGCGAAAGCCCGGCTAAGGCATCAACTGGCCGCCATTGACCGAGAGCGTGACGCCGGTGATAAAGCTTGCATCATCGCTTGCGAGGAATGCGACCGCAGCGGCAATGTCTTCCGGCTTGCCGATGCGCCCGGCCGGGATCTTGGCAACTTCGCCGTCAAGAATCTCCTGCGGCATCGCGCCGGTCATTTCGGTCAGAATGAAGCCGGGAGCGATGCAGTTGACCGTGACGTTGTTCCGCGCGACCTCGAGCGCAATAGACCGCGTAAATCCAATCATACCCGCCTTAGTCGCCGAATAATTGGACTGTCCAAACTGACCGCGTTGTCCGTTCATTGATGTAATGTTGACGACGCGGCCCCACTTGCGTTCTGCCATTCCTCCCAGGCAGGCATGGCATGTGTTGAATACACCGGTGAGGTTGACGGCGAGGACCGGATCCCAGTTCTTTTCGCGAGTCATCCGGACCATGCGCGCGTCGCGGGTGATGCCGGCATTGTTGACGAGAACGTCGATCGGACCGTGATCGCCCTCGATCTGCTTCACCATCGCATCGACGGCAGCGGTGTCGGCGACGTCGACCTTGTAGCCGGGGATGCCGGTTTCTTCTTTGAATTTTGCGATCTGCTCGTCCACGACGTCGCAGACGACGGCTGTGTAGCCGTCGTTCTTCAGCCGCTTGGCGATCGCCGCGCCGATCCCGCGCGTCCCGCCAGTCACAAGAGCTACGCGACCCATCTCTCCCTCCACTAAATTGCTTATATATCTTCGCAAGGCACGTACGCGACGGCCGGTAGAGATTATTTGCGCGGCGCGCGGGTCCGCACCCGACATCACCGCGCCGGTCCATAAATCGCGCTGTACGTCCCCGAACAAGAAAGGCTCGTTTACCGGCGGCCCCGGTGGTTGTCAAGGGGAGGCCCGGAGGCTTGCGGCGGGCAGGCAAGCGACATATTTGCATGGACACACGTGAAGTATGAAAGTTTGAAGGGGCACATGGCCACCATCGACTATTCCCGCGCCCTTGTCCCCGTCGCCGGCCAGGAGCGGATCGTCAAACGCCGGTTTTGGGACAAGGTCAAGAAGACCCTGGGGAAAGTGCCGTTCCTCGACCAGGCGGTCGCCGCATATTATGCCGCAAGCGATCCGGCGACGCCGCGCACGGCGAAGGCTGTCTTCATGGCGGCTCTCGCATATTTCATCGTTCCGACCGATCTAATTCCGGATGTTCTTGCAGGAATAGGCTTCACTGATGATGCCACGGTGCTGATGCTTGCGGTCCAGGCGCTCGCTCCGCACATCAAAGATGATCATGTGGAGGCGGCGCGGCGATTTCTAAGGGGATCGGATCAGCCGACGGCTGCGTGAATTTGCGCCGCACCTTTTGGCGCCACCGAGCGATGCACTCTTTACCCCGGCTGGGCAGGCGGAGTGAGGTGCCGGCGGCCGCGGGCCTCACGGTGAGCGACGTAGACCGAAGCCGTGATAATGATGCCGGCGCCGGCCCATGTCCAGATATCCGGCACTTCGCCGAACATGACAAAGCCGATTAGCGAGACGAAGACAAGCCGGCTGAAATCGAGCGGCAGCAGCGCCGACGCGTCCGCAACGGCGAAGGCCCGGGTCAGGCAGATTTGGCCGACGGTAGCGGCCAATCCCAGCGCGATGAGCCACATCCAGGTCGATGGGGAAGGCGTCGTCCAGACAAATATGGTCGGCAGCAAGGAAGCCGGGGTCATCAATAATCCCATGCTGGGTTTGATGATGGAGTGGTAGGGGGCCGGTCCGACGGCCGCCGCCTGCTGGACGAGGCGGTGGAACAGGAGTCCACGGGCCTGTGATCGACGTCGATTGAAGCGAAAAGTGAATTCGTCGAGGTAGTAGTCGAGATGTTGGTGCTGGATGCCGCCCTGGAGAGTTCGCAACAACCACCGTTTGAGCAAGGCGGCGACTTTGTGGACGCGTGGCATGACCTCGTGAGCCGGTTCCGAGCCGTCGCTTATCACCGTGACCTGGTGGCGGTAGCCGGCGGCCGGCAGCCCGGCATAGCCTCTCCAGCCGTCGGTGTGAATTGTCGCCCCCGGCTCCACGGCTTCTTGCAGGAAGGCCAACAGGCTCTCGGCGGAGACGTCCTTAACGCGCCGAAGACGGATGCGCCCGATACCGCGCCCGCGCTTTTCAGCCGCCACCGCGACGATGGCTTTCCTCTCGACCTCGCGGCCCCGCTTGCCTTCTTCCGGGCCGCCCACATAGGTTTCGTCGGCCTCGATCTCGCCGACAAGGCGGTCGCGACCGGGCCGCACCATGGCCCGCCGCAGCTTGTGCAGCCAGGTCCAGGAGGTCTCGTAGCTGCCGAGGCCGAGGGCACGCTGCAGCCCCAGGGCGCTCACCCCGTTCTTCTGGCTGGTCACGAACCACATCGCCAGGAACCATGTCCGCAGCGGCTTGCGGGTCCCTTCGAAAATCGTGCCGGCGGTCACCGAGGTCTCCCTGCGACATGCCCGGCACCGCAGCCAGCCACCGGCCATTTCCCACGGCTCGCCGACAACTCCACAGTGTGGGCAGCAAAAGCCCCCCGGCCAGCGGAGCCGGCGGATATAGGCGCGGCAGGCAACCTCACCCCGAAACCACTCGTCCAGCTCCTGGAAGGTGCTTGGGTAGTCAGCGCCCGCCACCGGATGCTTTCCGACCTCCATCCGTCCACAGTATCAGCCAAATCTGGGGGAGCGAAGGGGATACCCACTTACCATGAATGACGATGGCGTTCGGATGTTCGGTCCGCGAGAGCGACTTGATCGAGAGCATCGCCGCGGCCATGAACACGGCGGACGCGAGCGCCAGAAGCGACGCCGGCTGAACCGTGGCGGCGCCCGGTCGAAGGATGATCAGTGCCCCGATCATGCCGACGCACGTCGCCGTCCAGCGACGGACGTGCACCCGCTCGCCGAGCAGAACGGCCGCCCCGATCGTGCCAAACAGCGGCGCCGTGAAGGTCAGGGCCGTAACCTCGGCGAGCGGCAGACGGGCGAGGGCGAGAAACAGCGTTAACATCGCGCACAGTCCGAACGTCGCCCTGAGCACATGAATGCGAAACCGTCCCATCCTCAGACACCGAACCCCGAGCGAAGCAGCCAGGGAGCCATGAACGCGAGGCCGAACAGGTTGCGGAAAAACGCGACCTCGAAGGGATGAATTTCGGCTGAGATGTTGCGGACGATCGCCATCATCACCGCGAACGCCGCCCCTGAACCGATCATCAGGAAAGCACCGCGGCGCGCACCGGCAAGGCGCGCGGCAGCGAGGGCGGCGAGTCGGGTGTGGGTCGCATAATGTACCTCGAGATTGCGGACAGACAATCATGCATCGCGGTCCTGCAATTCCGATGGCAATTTCGCCCGGCGCTCATCGCTGTGGCGATCTGAACGCATCCGGTTCACCGACTCGCGATCGGAAGGGTTGACCGGTCGGAGAGAGACGCTAGTTTGCCCCGTATGGGAAGACGCCCGCGATCCGCGGCGCCGACGGTGGCTTGGACCCGTCGGCGGCGCTCATGCGGACTGCCGTCTCGTCGGGTGGTGGCAACGAAACCGGTGCATCACCGGGCCGCACGCTCGTCGCTGCGCTCTCGTTCCCTCCTCCTCGGGTCGCCGACCCGTCCCACCAACGACCCCGTAGCTGTTTCGCACTGTTCGCCCGTGCACCTGGTCCAAGCCGGCAGGGCACGCGCCGTCGCAGCGCAGTGAGTGACGCAAACGGAGGAATCCATGAAAGCCCTTATCGCCGGCGTTCTGCTGGCTTCTGATCGTTCTGCCGGCACATGCGCTTCCGAGCACCGTGTCCGGATCCTATTACCATCCCAAGTTCGAAGGTCGAGTCGATGGCGTGCGGCGGCCGCTTCGACAGCGATGAGCTGACGGCCGCGTCCAACCGGCATCCGTGCGGAGCGAGGCTCCTCGTCTCGTATAAGGATCGCGATGTCGTCGTCGGGTCACCGACCGCTGCGGCCGCTGCGGTATCGACTTGAGCCGGGCGGCGGCGCGACAACTCGGCCTGTTGCGCGTCGGCCGCGCGCCGGTGCGGGTCGAACCGCTGGCACCCGGATCACTTGATGGACAGGCTTACGTCCCCGAAGCGCCTGCGCCCGATAAGGCGGCCAACGCCTGGAGCGATTCATCGTTGCAGCCGGAAGCCGAGGATGCTGCGCCGGTATAAATACGAGACGGACGCTGACGGCGGTCAGAGCACATGTGGAACACATCGGCGCCGTCCCGATGCCGCCCGAGTTCCCCGCCGGTAATTGGGGCGGCTGATTAGGATTGGCCGAGAGGCGCCCCGTTCACGATCGCGCCGATGCTACAAACCGCTGCCCGCATTATCGGGAATCCGGGCGGAGATCTCGATGAGTTGATTAGGAAGCTCGTTTCGATCGCCCTCGTCCCAAGGAAAATGCTCGGCGAGCACGTCGGCACACGCCGCGATCGCGTGAACAAATCCGTCGGCGATCCGGCCGGCCCGCACCTCGACGATAAAGGCGTCGACGATTGCCTGCCAGACGGTGTCATCCACCTTCTCGCGGATGCCGCGATCGGCGATGATCTCGACGTAGCGCTCAGCCACCGAAACAAAGAGCATCAGTCCTGTCCGGTTCGCGGTCGATGACAGGCCGAGATCGAGAAACTGTTCGTGCGCAAGCAGATGCGCCTGACGCCGCTTTACCGACCGAGGCACGACGCGGAAGCGCAACGGTCGCCAATTCAGCCCCAGGGCCAAGCCGATGAAACCGAACACCTGGCCCGCATAGAACGCGCCGAAGTCGCGCGGGATCGGCAATAGCAGCACCAGACCGGAGATCACGAAAACCGCGGAGGCCGCGATAACTGTCGGCAGGTAGTGGTAGCGCCCGCTCGCCTGGGCGATGACGGTGACGAGTTCGCCGGTGGACCGGCATTCGGCGTCGCTGACTGCTGTTTCGATGCGCTTCCGGTCCTCCTCGCTGATAAACGCCATCGTCACCAGCCTCCCGAAGCGCCGCCGCCGCCAAAACTCCCCCCACCGCCCGAGAAGCCTCCGCTGCCTCCGTCTCCGCCGCCGCCGAAACCTCCGCCAAGCCCGCCGCCGAGGCCGCCGATGATGCCGCCGGATCGCCAACCCTGCGTGCTGACGCCCATGAAGTCCACCCGGGCTCGGGCGCCGATAGCGGGCCATTGCCGAAAGCGCGAAGAGGATCACGATGAACAGGACGATAAGGGGCACGATACGATCGTCGGCCGGACGGTCTCGTCTGTTTCGGCGGCTGAGATGCCGTCGCTGCCTCATCACCCGCCAATGTCTTCAAGATCGCGCCTGTCCCGGCGACGATGCCGGGGCCAAACTGGCCGGAGCGAAACGCCGGAAGAACGATGTTCTCGATGATCAGCCGGGAAGCCGCATCGGTCAGCGTGCCCTCGAGGCCGTAACCGACCTCGATCCGGACTTTTCGCTCCCGAGGCGCGATGATGAAGAGTGCCCCGGTGTTTTTGTCCTTGGCGCCGATCCCCCAGTGACGGCCGAGCTGATACCCGTAGTCTTCGATCGGCCGATCGCGCAGCGATTTGAGGGTGACGACGACGACCTGTTGCCCGGTTGATTGCTCGTGCTGGGACAACGCCTGCGTCAGGCTCTCCCGCTCCGCCGGCGACAGCAATCCGGCTTCGTCGACGACACGCCCGGTGAGCGGGGGAAAATCGGTAGCCGTCAAGTGCCGCGCCGCCGAGGGTGAAGACGAGGAGCGGTAGCAGCAGCACAAGCCCCGCTTCGGGCCATCGGCGACACGCGAACGCGTTCAGCCGGCGCATCGGACAATCTCAGAATTTCACCTTTGGTGCTTCCTTCGCTTCATCGGCGACGGAGAACGCCTGCATCGGCTCGTTGCCGGAATACAAAGTCATCGCCCACAGCCGGCCGGGGAACGTACGCAGCTCCGTGTTATACTTGCGCACGGCCTCAATGTAATCGCGGCGGGCGATGGCGATCCGGTTCTCGGTCCCTTCCAGTTGCGACTGCAAGGCGAGATAATTCTGATTGGCTTTCAGATCCGGATAGCGTTCGACAACGACCAGCAGGCGCGACAGAGCGGAACGTCAATGCCGCCTGGTTCTGTTCGAACGTCTTGAAGGCATCTGGGTTGGTCAGAACGTCCGGCGGCACCGGTCGTCTGCGCAACCTTGGCTGCGCGCATTGACGACGGCTTCCAGCGTGTCCCGTTCAAACGACGCCGCTCCCTTGACCGTTTCGACCAGGTTGGGGACGAGATCGGCACGCCGTTGATACTGGTTCAGCACCTCCGACCAGGCCGCTTTCGCCTGCTCCTCAAGGGTGGGGATGGTGTTGATGCCGCAACCGGTGAGCACCAGCGTTAGCAGGAAGACCGAGACGGATGTTCCCACTCTGCGGGCGCACCGAGGTGCGTGCATGAGCGCCGTCATGTCGTTCCCGTCCCGTGTTAGCGCGGCCAAGGAGACCGGCAGCACAGGCGAAGGCAATGGTTCCTTCCGGTCCGTGCGCGCCGAACCGTGCGGCAGATTGCCTCGCCCATGCAAACAAAAACTGCGCTTTCAACCGGCTATACCTGCGCCGGTGGCGTCATCCGCTTCCAATCAAGAGCGCCGTTGGTCTCCGCTTCGACCCAGGCCCGAAATGCTTGGATTTTCGGGTGATCGACCGCGGCCGGCGGGGAAACGAGCCAATAGGCAAAGCCCGTCGCGAGCCGCAACGGGAATGGCTCGACCAGACGGCCTGCCATGAGATCGTCGGCGGCAAGCAGCGTCTGGCCGAGGGCGATGCCATGTCCGTCAATGGCGGCCTGCAGCATGAGATGCGTGTGGCTGAACCGCGGGCCGCGGGAGGCATCGACCCCGCTAACTCCGGCGGCGTCCAGCCAGGACGCCCAGG
Organism: uncultured Alphaproteobacteria bacterium; assembly: GCA_963781645.1. GTDB lineage: Bacteria > Pseudomonadota > Alphaproteobacteria > Rhodospirillales > Defluviicoccaceae > Defluviicoccus. The sequence continues at coordinate 18,788 of CAWAGY010000034.1, forward strand.
TCGGGAAACGGCCGAGCGGCAGCATGTCTTCATGCAGCAAGGTGGCGCTGAGCGAGGTCGGCCGGCTGGGTAAGCGTTTTCGCCAGGGCCGGCGAACACATCGGCGTTACGCTTTCGCCAAACATGCGCTCGCAGCGCAGGCCGGGCCATGATCCGTCGCCGAAGCGAACAGCTACATCGATGGAATCCCGCGCAAAATCGACCAGCCGCTCGTTAGCCGAGATGCGGAGGTCGATGTCCGGGTGCATAATGGAAGCGGCTGAGCCGGGGAACCAGCCATTTCGCCGCGAACGACGGCATCACCGACACGGTGAGTGTGCCGCCCTGTTCCACCGCCTGAAGCTGTCCAAAGCCCCCGCCAGATCGTCGAAAGCATCGCGGACTACCGGCAGCAGCGTCTGTCCGGCGTCCGTAAGCAACAGGCCGCGTGGGAGCCTGCGAAAGAGCGCCATCCCGAGGGTGGCCTCAAGCGTCTTTATCTGATGACTGATCGCCCCCTGCGTCACGCTCAGTTCCTCCGCCGCGAATGTGAAGCTGAGCTGGCGGGCGGCGGCCTCGAACGTCCTTAGTGCATTCAAGGGAAGGTGCCGGCGCCGCATGCCGTGTCCACGTGCATGAGAAAAATTCATTGATAGCGGGAAAATTGGTCGTTTGTCAAACAGGGGATCCGCGCCACTCTCTTAATCGAGTGAGGGCCCGGCCCAACCACAACGAACGCGTGGAGATAAATATGTATCGTTTCGATCAAGTCGACTGCGGCGGGGCTCCCGCCGCGAGCGCGATCCGCTGGCGGGACTCCCTGCTTCCGGGAACCAAAGAAATTCTCATCCGTTTTCTGGACCTGCTCGCGGAGTGGCAGGAGCGCGCCGAGGAACGCCGCAGGTTGCTGACGCTCGACGATCGGATGCTCGCCGACATTGGAGCGGACCGCGGTCGCGTTTTCAATGAGGTGGCAAAGCCGTTCTGGCGGCCATGAACCGCGACGCGATCAATCAGCCGTCAGCCACCGAATACGCGGATCAGGCGCGTGAAGAAATTCGGCTCCTCCGGCGTTGCCGCCTCGCGCGTTTCGAAGCCCCCGCCTCACGTGTCTCAGGCGCGGTCGGCAGGTCCGGAGGTTCGCCGGGCTCTAGACTGGGTAAGCGCACGAGGCGCGCGCTGGGCGTGGGCATCGACCATGAACGCGCGCCACAGCTTGGCCGGCAGCTTGCCGCCGGTAACCTCATTCATGGCGCTTTCGTCGTCGTTTCCCATCCAGACTCCGGCGACGAGGTCTGCGGAAAATCCGATGAACCAAGCGTCACGGTAGTTCTGGCTCGTGCCGGTCTTACCGGCGATGGGTCGGCCGAACGCGGCGGCCTTGCCGGTTCCCCACTCCACCGCGGAAACCAGCATGTCGGTGACCTCGCGGGCGGTCGAGGCCGAAATAACTCGCCCGGGACCCGAGCCGGCGCGGCTGTAGAGCACGTCGCCGTCGGCGTCTCTCACTTCTTCAATACAGAATGGCCAGACACCGATGCCGCCGGTCGCGAAAGCAGCATAAGCGCCGGTCAGTTCGACCAGACTGACGGCGCTGGTACCGAGGGCGAGGCTGGCATTCGCCTCGAGATCAGCGCCGATGCCGAGGCGCCGGGCGACGTCGACGACGCGGCGGATACCTGCATACTGGCCTACCTGAACCGCGACTGTATTTATCGATAAGGCGAGTGCTGAGCGAAGCGAAACATCACCTTGATATCGCCCGTTGAAGTTTTTCGGGCTCCAGCCGGCGAGCTTGATCGGACCGTCGACCATGTGCAAGTCCGGCGTGAGCCCGGCCTCCATGCCTGCGGCGTAAACGATAGGCTTAAATGCGGAGCCCGGTTGGCGATAGGCCTGAATCGCCCGATTGAACGAACTTTCGCTGTAGTCGCGACCACCGACCAGCGCACGCACGGCACCGTCCGGCGTCATCGCCACCATCGCCGCCTGTCCGGCTCCCGCCGCGCGCACCGCGGCCTAGTTCATCATGTTGTCGACCCGCTCCTCCGCGAAACGCTGCAAGCGTGGATCAAGCGTTGTCAGAACGATGATGTCGCGGTCGCGGTCGGAGACGAACGACGGCAACTGGGCGACGACCCAGTCAACGAAGTAACGGGCGCTCGGAGCCACCTTTCGCATCACAACCGCCCGGTTGCGATCCTGCCAGGCAGCCGCAGCGGCGTTGGCTGACAACCAGCCGGCGTCGACCATGCCCTTCAATACGTCCCGCGTCCTTTCTTCGGCGATCTCCGGATTGGCGAGCGGGTTGTAGCGCGACGGAGCCTTCAGAAGACCGGCAAGCATCGCCGCCTGATATGTCGAGACCTGCGTTGCTGGCCGATTGAAGTACTTGCGGGCGGCAGCATCGACCCCGTATGCGCCGGCGCCGAAATATGCGCGATTGAGATAGATGGCGAGGATCTGGTCCTTGCTGAACCGCTCGCTCCAGCCAAAGAGCCAACATCAGTTCCTGAATCTTGCGCTTGATCGTCCGGTCGGGGGTCAGGAACAGGTTTTTCGCGGCTTGCTGGGTGATGGTGCTGCCGCCCTGGACAACGGTCCCGGCGCGGACGTTCGCGAGAACAGCGCGAGCCCAGGCCGAGGATATCGACGCCGAAATGGTCGTAGAAGCGGCGGTCTTCGATGGCGAGGACGGCACGCGGCAGAGCCGGTGGCAGGTCGCCGACATTGACGGGACGGCCGAAGAAGTCGCCATAAGTCGCGAGTTCTGTGCCATTGGCGGCGAGGACGGTGACTGCTGGGCGGCGGGTGGGCTGCAAAGCCGCATCGATATCGGGCAGGTCGGCCGCGTACCAGCCGATAATGCCGGCAACGGCGACCACGGCCCAGATGCCGATGACGAACATCCAGCCGATCAGGCGCTTGAACATGCCCCGCGATGGTCGCTGCGGTCGCACGCTGCCGGCTCCGGCCGGCTGCGGCCGGCGGCCGGCTCAGTGTCGCCCGCGGACCGGCGTGGGCCAAGGCGCACGTGGCGGGGACGCTCATCTTCACTCATCGCTCAAGTATTACCCCGCAACCGGCTGATTTTCATGTGATCCGTAGCGGATGTCGCAACCCTGCGTGGGAATTGCGCAAAAATTAGGGCGTGGTCCGGATCGGAGCGCAACACCATGATTCGAGGCTCTCGGTCGAAACCGCGAATCGGCAGATGGATCAAGCGGCGCCGGCCTTCGCCTTCATCGCCTGTGTCGCCAGCATCCGCCCCATATCCCAGAACGAGCCTACCGACCGGCTATCTTCAAGAGTTTCGGCGAAGGCGTTTTCAATCCACGCAAGATCGGCATCATCGATGACATAAGCTGGCAGAAGCTTGATGACCGGCAGGTTGTGGCCAGCCACCTGAGCGAGGATGCGGTGGCGCTTGAACAGCGGCAACAGAATGAGCTGACAGAACAGCCCGCGATTGGCCCGCTCGATCAGCGCATAGGCCGCCTTCAGCTTTAGGCTGGACGGCGCGCCGAACTCGATGGCGATCATCAGACCCTTACCGCGCACGTCATGGACGAATTCGGAGCCGCCGATGCGCTGACGCAGGCCTTCGATCAGCCGATCCCCGAGTTCGGCGGCACGCTCGATCAGGCGCTCCTCATCGAACACGGCGAGCGTGGCAGTCCGGCCGCCATCGCCAGATCATTCTTGGCGAAGGTCGAACCGTGAACGACTGCCTTATCCATGCGGTCGAAGACCTTGTCGAAAACGCTGTCCCGGCAGGCGACGGCGCCGACCGGAACGAAACCGCCGGAGAGCGCTTTCGCCAGAAGCACCATGTCCGGCTCGACGCCGTAATGTTCGCACGCGAGAAAGCGTCCCGTCCGCCCCATCCCGCACTGGATCTCGTCGGCGACAAAGAGGGTTCCATGCTTACGGCACAGGCGCTCCGCCTCGACGAGATAGCCCTCGACCGGTAGATTAACCCCTTTGCCCTGGATCGGCTCGAATATGAAGGCGGCGATGTCGCGATGGCGCAAAACCCGATCGAGTGCGACCAGATCGTTGAACGGCACGGTGGCGCAGTCGCCGAGAAAAGGCTCGAACCCCTGCCGAAACAGATCGTCGCCGACCAGGGACAAGGCTCCATAGGTGAGCCCGTGAAACGCATGATGGCAGGAGACAATCTTTGAGCGCCGCGTTGCCATCCGCGCGAATTTGATCGCCGCTTCGACCGCTTCCGTGCCGGAGTTGCAGAAAAACACCTTGTCCGTCCACGGCATCCGCTGAACGAGGCGCTCGGCGAGAAGCCCTGCCAGCAGCGAGACATCGAGCTGAACGAGGCCGGCGAACCGGGCATCGAGAACCTGGCTTCAGCGCTTTGATGACGGTCGGATGGTTGCGGCCGAGGGCAAATACGCCGAATCCGCTCAGCAGATCGAGATAGCGGTTGCCGTCAGCATCGATCAGGTGCGGACCTTCGCCTCCGACGTAATCGACATTGTAGCCGATCGTCTTCAGCACGCGAACGAGCTGGGAATTGAGATATCGGTCGTAGAGGGCGAATTTCTCGGAATGCCGCGCCTCGGCAGAGCGCGAGAAGATCGAACGTCATGTAGGGTCCTCGAGTTGATACTTGCGCCGCCGGCAGCGCGCCTGAACGAAGCCGGGACCGTTCGTCATTTACTATAGGTGGGTTCCGTCACAAAGCCGGAAGTGCCGGCTGCTCCGGTCGCGCCCCTGCTGTGTTGCAGATGCGAAATAAAATGTGAAGTGAGCCGATAGCTTGTTCTCGTTGACAGGGGCGCTTGGCTGCGGCATGGGCAGAGTGAGGGTGTTGCCGGGCGACAACCCGCTGTCGCGAGGGTATAAACATGAGCGATAAAAAGCGCGCAATCGGCAGGTTCTACAAGCCGATCCGGCGCTGGGCCAATGATGTGATCATCAACAACTCGTTGGTGGGTGATCCGCCGGTTTTCGATCCTCCGACCTTTCCGTGGACCCGAAGCCTGGAGGAGAATTGGCTGGCGATTCGGGAAGATGCGATGAGCATCTGGGGACATTGGGACGCGCTGCCGCCGATGGTGGAGGTCGTGCCGATGACCTACAAGATCACCACAGACGATACCTGGCGAACCTTTTTCCTCTGGTGCTACGGCGAGCGCATCGATCAGAACTGCGCCCGCGTACCCGCACACCGCAAAGCTGGTCGATCGGATTCCCGGGATCAGCATGGCCTTGTTTTCGTACCACAAGCCGGGTCTGCACATCCCGCGCCACGTTGGCGTCACCAAGTATTTCCTCACTTGCCATCTTGGGCTGAAGGTGCCTCAGGAACGAGAGAAATGTCGGATACAGGTCGACGACCAAACACTAGTTTGGGAAGAAGGCAAGACGATCGTGTTTGACGACATGGCAGAACACGAAGTTTGGAACGACACAGACGAATATCGCACCATACTTATGTTGCAGTTCCAGAGACCGGTCAACTTTGTCGGCCGGCTCGTCGGCAATGCGCTGAAGACGGCGATTCGCCTCAGCCCGGTCGGGGACGAGGTCCGGAACCGTCTCGATGACTGGGATAAGCGGCTCACCCACTCCGAAGATGATGAAAAGCGGGCAGCCTGACGCTTTGTCTCGTCCCGCGGTCCGCACGCGACGGTGCCTCTCAAGCGCAGAGTACCGGCAAAGAAGGCGAGGTCCGTTCAAGCGCCAAGGCGGCGGCTTCCTTGCGGAAATCGGCGCGGCGGTCGCAATTGAAGCCGTGACCGGCACCTTCGTACAGATGGATCGGTATGTCCGGGAAAGCAGCTTTGATCGCGGAAATAGCTGAGCGCGGTATAAGCGCATCCTCGCCGCCGAAGTGCATGATCACCGGACAGCGCGGCCTCTCGTCGAGGAAATCGATGACCTGCCGCCCGTAGTAGGCGACGGCGCTCGCGACGTCGAGCCGGCACGCTGTCAGCCACGCTACCGTACCACCCCAGCAGTAGCCGACAACCCCCACCTTAAGGTCAGCCCGCAGCGCATTTGCCGCAGCTCGGACATCAGTGACCGGGTTGTCCCAGCCGACCTCGGCAACGAGCGCGCGGCCCTGCGTAATGCCGGCCTCGTCATAGGCCAGTTCCACGCCCGGCCGGACCCGATCGAACAGGGCCGGCGCGAGCGCCGCATAGCCGGCTTTGGCAAATCGGTCGCAAACGTCCCGGATGTGCTCGTTGACGCCGAATACCTCTTGCACGACAACGAGGCAGCCGCGGGACCTACCCGCGGGCTCGGCGCGATACGCGGACAATGCGTGGCCATCCGCCGCAACAAGGCTGACCTTTTCCCCCATCATCGCCTCCCCATGGTTTTGCGGTAAGCGCCATGGCGATCCAGCGAAATGGCTTTCGCCGGCGCGATGGCCCCTATATTAAGGGCGATCGTCGCTTCTATCGCAATCAGTCCGAATATGGCCATCATCGACGAAAGCCGGCTTCCGGATCTGGCGCGCGTTGTCGCAGCACTTTCCAGCCTGCGGCACGCCCGCTTCCTTGGCATCCGCTGCGATCAGATCCGGTGGTCTCCGCACATGCGGCATTTCCTCGTTAAATAGCGGACAGCGGCGCTAACCGGCCTGATAGCGCCTAGTATCGTAGAAAACCCAAGGGCGCGGCACAATACTCCCAGAGGGAAGGGACGGCTGATCATGTTTGGCAAGACGAAGCTCTCCGGCCGGCAGGCAGACGTTACAACGGGAAGAGGTTGGTCCCGTAGCTGGCGGCTCGTTCTGCTAATCGTGCCGGTGGTCGCCGTTCTCTATATCGCCGGGATGATTTGGGCCAATCAGATTAATGATGACCTAGATTACCAGCCGCCAGCGGATCGTCAGGTGAGCGGCGGCAGCCATGCCGTCGACATGGTGACGGCACTGATTAACCGGGAGGTAAACGAAACCAACTGGGTGCCGAACAACCCATTTCCCTTCCCTTCGTATTTCCTCGACAACATGCCGAACTTTCAGCTCGGTCTGATGTACGCCCTGTCGCGTTTCGCCATAGAGATGACCAACTCTCTCGGCCGGACGCGTGGATCGAGCGTCGTCGACCCCGATCTCGACAAGGCGGCGGGCCTTTTGAAATATGACGGGACGATCTGGGTCTGGGAGCCATCCACCTCGCTCTTGCCGACGGCTCGCGCCGAGAGCCAGTTCGACGCCGGCATGCGGGCACTGGAGAGCTATAATCGCCGCCTCGCCGCCGGCCAAGCCGTCCTTGACCGACGGGCCGACAATCTGATCGCTTTCCTTGATCGTATTTCCGCGGATCTCGGCAGCACTTCGGCGGTGCTTGCGGAGCGCGCCGAAGCGCCTAGTTACGGCTGGTTTGACCGTCGTGCCGACGACGACTTCTACAACGCGAAAGGCCGTCTGTACGGCTACTACAAGATCTTGGAAGCTCTCGGCAAAGACTTCCAACAAGTCATCGCCGAGCGCAACGCTGAACCTTTGTGGAATAATATGCTCGAGTCATTCCGTATCGCCGCCGGCATGAATCCGCTCGTCGTCTCGAATGGCGCTCCGGACGGCCTGCTGTTTCCCAACCATCTGGCGGCGCAGGGCTTTTATCTCCTCAGGGGGCGGACGCAGCTTCGGGAACTCGCCAACGTGTTGGCAAAATAAAAAAACGAAAGCAGGGGCGCCAGCCTAAGCAGGCTCTCCCTTGCGTGCTTTGCGTCGGACGGCACGTCCCGGCTTCTCGTCGTGCCATGTTCCGTCGTACCAGCCGGCACGGTCGCGGCCGAGGTCCGGCGTTTGATGACCGATGTTATCGTTGAAGACGAGGGTGGCGCTGCGGACGGCTGCAAGAGAACGACTGGAACCAGCCGTCTCCCTCGGCGGTCATCGGCTCACCCGGCCATGCGCTGCGCCGGCCGCTATCCCAGTAGTGAACAAACAAGGGTTCCGCCCAATCCGCGGGCTTCTTGAAGTGCACGTCGAGACCGGCCGAGGCATCGGCCTCGTTAGCGGCCGGTGCGGAGGTCGGCGTTAACTTCGCCGACTGGCTGACGCGCCGCGCTTCCATGATTTCCGCTTCCAGCCGTCGCCGGTCCTCTTCCGCCGTTTTCCGCACTCGGTCGAGTTCGGCTGGAAGCGCGGATCGCTCGCCGGCAAGGCTGTTGCGCGCTGCCTCGATAGCGTTACGCTCGGCCGTGGCGGTCTCCGCCGCAGATGCCGCCTCCGTCACCTTCCGCTGCAACCGGGCAATTTCGGCCGCGAACTGCCTGCGCTTCTCAACCGCTAGTTCGCGCGCCTGGGCGAGTTCGGCTTTCGCCTCGGCGAGGCGTCCGCCGCAGCTTTGGCCGCCTGCTCCGCCGCTGCGAGTTCGCGACGCAGCGACAAGCGCTCGTCGGCGACCGATTTCAGCTCCGACTCCACCTTGTCGGCGCCGGCGCGAAGTTCGGCGAGCTGGGCATCGAGGGTATCGCGATCAACGGCCGGCCAAGCGCCGGCGGCAGACAGAAACTTCAGCCACTGCTCTACCCAGAACGTCGCGAAGTTATACGACTGCATCCCTGTCTCCTCCTTGGGTCCCACCCATTCGACCGGCGAGACGGACGTTCTCACCGGGCGGCGGCTGAGCGGCAGCCTTGGATGCCGGTGGTTGGTGCCCCCGGGGAGACTCGAACTCCCACTCCGTTGCCGGAAACAGATTTTGAGTTTGCCGCGTCTACCGATTCCGCCACAGGGGCCGGGTTCGATGTTACCCTCCGCCCTTCCCCGGTCAACTCCCGTTCGTGGGAACGGGTAGCCGTCTCAAAGTGCGGCGGTTATATGAAAGCGATGCAGCACAGCCCGCCCATAACTTTAGCCGGCTTCGAACCCGCTCGCCTCTGGCTACTGGCGGCACTGCTTGCGAGTGCCGGCGCACTCGCACTAGCGCTGGTCGGCCAGTTCGCATTCGGTCTCCAGCCCTGCATCCTCTGCCTTTATGAACGCATCCCCTATCTCTGCGTCGCCTTCGTCGCGCTGATCGGTATCGTCCTGCCCCTGGGCGAACGGCAGCGTCGGCGGCTGCTTGTTTTTGCCGGGCTGATGTTCGCCGGCGGTGCGGGCCTGGCCGTCTACCATGTCGGCATCGAACAGCATTGGTGGACCTCGTCCATCCCCGGCTGTGTCGGCGCACCCGTGCAGACAATGAGCGTAGAGGACTTGCGCGCGAGCATTCTGGTTCCGCTCCGGTCGTGCGACCAGGTCGATTGGCGGCTGTTCGGCCTGACGCTCGCCGGCTGGAACGCCATCGCTTCCTGTCATTCTCGCCGGAGCTTGCCTTTGGCTCGCCGCCCGACTTCGGAAAAGGAACCTCAGATGAGCGCTGATCTCGGCAAGCCCAAGCCGCATGCCGGGCGATGGTGACCCCGACCGACTCGTGGCCCGCATTGTCCGCGTCGACCACGCCGGCGAATACGGAGCCGTGCGCATCTACGAGGGCCAGCTCCGCATCCTGGGGCGGCATCCCGAGGGCGCGGTCATTCGCGAAATGGCGGAAAAAGAACACCAGCACCTCGCGACGTTCGAACGGATGCTGCCGGAGCGACGGGTGCGTCCGACCCTGTTGCAACCACTCTGGCACGTCGCCGGCTTCGCGCTCGGGGCGGCGAGCGCGCTCCTTGGGGCGCGAGCGGCGATGGCATGCACCGTCGCCGTCGAGGAGGTGATCGACGAGCACTACGCGAAGCAAGTGCGGGCGCTCGGCGATGACGAAGTAGAACTCAAGGAGATCTGCCAGCGCTATCGTGACGATGAACTCGAACACCGGGATACCGCCCTCGCCCACGGCGCCGAACGAGCCGCGGGCTACCGCCCGCTGACCACGGCCGTCAAGGCCGGTTCGCGGCTGGCTATCTGGCTCTCGGAACGGATCTAGCGCTCGGCCGGCAGCCGGCGGCCCGAGACGAGGCAGGTGACGATACCGCGCAGAGTCCGGACCTCTTGTTCGGTAAAGCGGGCGCGGCCGAGAGCGTTGCGGAGGTTGCGAACCATCGTAGGCCGCTGCGCGAGATTGCGGAGAAAGCCGCACGCGTCGAGCTCGCGTTCTAAATGTTCGAACAACCCGAGCAGGTGCTCCTTGCACGCCGGCCGCGTCTCCGGCGGCATGGCGAGCCGATCGGCGGGCGTCGTATCCGCCGCAAGCAGCCACTCATAGGCGACGAGGAGAACCGCCATTCCGAGATTGAGGGAGCGGAACGCGGGGTTCAGCGGCGCCGCGAGGATGGCGTCGGCAAGCGCGATCTCGTCGTTGAGCAGACCCTTCGCCTCGCGGCCGAAGAGAATTCCAGCCTGACCGCCGTCTGCATGATGCCGGCGCAACTCCGACGCCGCCCGCCGCGGCGTCATGACCCGCTTGGTCATGTCCCGCTCGCGTGCGGTCGACGCCAGGACCAGGGTAAGATCGGCGATGGCCGCGGCGGGCGTCGCATAAAGTCGGGCGCAGGCGAGGACACTGTCGGCCCCTGAGGCGGCGGCGACCGCCTTGTCGTTGGGCCAAGGCTCACGCGGCGCCACGAGGCGAAGGTCGGTGAGGCCGCAATTGAGCATCGCGCGCGCCGCCATGCCGATATTTTCGCTGAGTTGCGGCTCAACGAGAATGACCGCAGGGCCGGGACCGAGCGGGGTGCTCTTGCTTTTGTCGGTGCCGGCCACGAAACGACGACGATCCGCCGTCAGTGCATGACCAGCGCGTTTTCCCGGTAAAGCTTGTAGACGATGGCATCACGCAACGCCCGGTACGATGCGTCGATGATGTTGGTCGAGACGCCCACTGTGCACCAGTGATCTCCGCGATCGTCGGCGGATTCGATCATCACCCGGGTGACCGCCCGCGTACCGTCTCCCGGCGTCAGAATGCGCACCTTGTAGTCGACCAGCCGGACATGCGTAAGCTCAGGATAGATCGGCGTCAGAACCTTGCGCAGGGCCGCATCAAGGGCATTGACGGGGCCGTTACCCTCCTCCACGGTCATGAACTGTTTGTCACCGACGCTCAGTTTCACCGTCGCCTCCGACAGCGTCACCAGTTCACCCTTGGCGTTCCAGCGCCGCTCGTCGATGACCCGGAAGCTCCAGCAGCGGAAGTACTCCGGCAACCCCTCGATCGCCTCGCGGGCGAGTAGCTCGAAACTGGCCTCGGCGCCGTCAAAGGCATAGCCGTCGAACTCGCGCGCTTTCACGATCTCCAGAAGCTTCGCCACTTTCGGATCATCGGCGTCGACATCGAATCCGATGTCGCGGAATCGCGCGAGAATGTTGGAGCGTCCGGCCTGATCCGACACGACGATGTGCCGGTGGTTGCCGACGAGTTCGGGAACGACGTGTTCGTAACAGCGCGGATCCTTCTCGACCGCCGACACGTGCAACCCGCCCTTGTGGGCGAACGCCGACTCGCCGACGTATGGCGCGTTGCGGATCGGCGCCCGGTTTAGGCGCTCGTCGAGAGACCGCGAGACGTGGGTCAGCCGGGTCAGGTCGGTCGGGGTCAGCCCGGTGTCGAACCCCATCTTCAGGGCGAGGGTGGGGATGATGGCGGTGAGGTCGGCATTGCCGCACCGCTCGCCGAGGCCATTCAAAGTTCCCTGGATCTGGCGCACTCCGGCGCGCACGGCGAGCAGGCTGTTGGCGACGGCATTGCCGGTGTCGTTATGGCAATGGATGCCGAGGTGGTCGCCCGGCACGTGAGCGGCGACTTCGGCAACGATCGCCTCCACTTCATGAGGTAACGTGCCGCCGTTGGTGTCGCAGAGAACGATCCAGCGTGCACCGGCCTGGTAGGCGGCGACGATGCAGCGGAGCGCGTACACCGGGTTGCTCTTGTAACCGTCGAAGAAGTGCTCGGCATCGAACATCACCTCTTCGACGCGGGTTCCGGCATGGCGGATGCTGTCCTCGATCATGGCGACGTTTTCGTCGAGATCGATGCCGAGCGCCTCCCGCACCTGATAATCCCAGGTCTTCCCGACCATGCACACGGCCGGTGTCCGGGCGTTGATCAGCGCGCTCAGTCCCGGATCGTTCTCGGCGCTGCGGCCGGAACGGCGGGTCATGCCGAACGCGGCGAGCCGGGAGCGATGCAGCGCCGGCGGCTCGGCAAAGAACGTCGTGTCGGTCGGGTTGGCGCCGGGCCAGCCGCCTTCGACGTAGCTGATCCCGATGCTGTCCAGCTCGCGGGCGATGGCTGCCTTGTCGGCGACGCTGAAGTCCACGCCTTGCGTCTGCGCGCCGTCGCGCAGCGTCGAGTCGTACAGATATACGCGATCGCTACTCATTTTCCTGCCTCGTTGTGACGGAGCCGGGAGAATGCCGGATCGGCCCTCCTTGTTCAATATGGTGGCAAGTCCGCGGTACGCTCGGGTGAGCCGAGTTGGCCTGGGCAGCACCCTGCAGCCCGGTGGGTTTAACGGGTATCCATTGAAGAAAAGCCCGGAACGCGATAGCTTTGCTGGGTGTGCAATTATTCTGGTGGTGGAGGGGGGACCCGTGCAACGAGACCTTCTCGCAGCGATCACCGCAATGACAATGACTCTGGCCGCGGGTGCCGTCGCGTTCGGCGCCGACCCGCTCCCCGTGGACGGAGACGACGCTTCGCCTTCCGCCGTCGGGACGGAAGGAACGACAGCTGCGCCAAAGGACCTGAAAGACCTACCAATAGCGGTGAATCCGCTCAAGTCCGAGCGAAGTCAGGGCATTGCCGCCAATCCGAAACACTCGGCTTCGCTGGTTCTCGTAGTGTCGAACGGGGGGACAGACCCGTTTGGCGGGAATGGGCCTTGCCTCTCCTATCGAAGCGGCGATGCCGGGAGAACCTGGTCGCAGCCGGTCGCGCTGCCGCAGAATTTGAGTGGGAATTCTTGCGGTAATGCCGACGTGGCTTATGCCCCGGACGGGAGCCGCGTCTACGCCGCTTATTCGTCAGCAGACGGTCCCACTGGTTTGGAAAGCATCTTGGTCAGCAGCTCGAAAGACAACGGAGCAACCTGGGATGACCCCTCATTTGCTCTAACA
>CAWAGY010000035.1:0-27674 GCA_963781645.1 uncultured Alphaproteobacteria bacterium
TCGGCGTCGGCGTTATCGTTGTGGGGACGATGACCGACATCGGTCCGGAAGAGATCTCGCCGGCAACGCCTCGCTCTCCGGCGGAGCCCGGTAGAGCGGGCTCGCCAGGTATTCCTCGACGAGGAAGCGGACGATGACGCCGATTGCCGCCGCCGCCGGCACCGCCAGCAGCGCTCCGGTGATGCCGAGGAGCGCCCCGCCCGCCATCACCGCGAACAGGAGCCAGACCGGATGCAGGCCGACCCGGTCGCCGAGAATTCGGGTAACGAAGGCCCTCCAGTGTCTGGCCCCAGACGAACACCGCCGCCACCAGCGCTGGCTGGACCCAGCCGTCGAACTGGGTAAAGGCGATGGCCATGCTGGTGCCGAAACCGACGAAGGCGCCGACAAACGGGATGATGGTCAGGGCACCGGCGGCGAGGCCGACCACAAGTCCGAAGTTGAGCCGACGATGGTCAGCCCGCCAGCGTACCAGATACCAAGCAGCAGGCAAACGAGCGCCTGACGCGGACGAAGCCCGAGAGCCGTTGTGGATGTTGGCCATGATCGCGCGGATCGATTCGGCCTCCGTTTGCGGAATGAGCTCGTTCAGGCGGGCGACGATGCGGTCCCAATCACGCAGCAGATAGAACGCGACGAAGGGCATGATGAACACGAGGCTGACAACATTGAACACGGCGGCGCCGCCGAAGAGGACGCTGCCGGCCATCGTGCCGAGCCAGTTCGCCAGCTGCCCGGCCGACTGACTCAGCGCAGCGCTGACCTCCTGCTGTTGCGCCGCCGTCAGCCCGCCGCGGAGACGCCGGAACAGGCTCTGAGCCTCGGCGCTGACGCCTCGGACAAGATCGGGGACGCCGGCGACGAAGTCGGTCGCCTGGTTGACGATGGTCGGTAACAGGGAAACGATGATTATAATGAAGACAACGACAAACCCGCCGACGATCAGGAGCGAAGCGAGGGTCCGCGGCACGCCGTAGCGCTCCAGGCGATCGGCGAGGGGGTCGAGGAGGTAGGCGACGGCCATGCCGGCTACAAACGGCAGGATGACGCTGCGCAGGAGATAGAGGATGACCGCCAGGCCGGCAAAGACGACAATCCAAAGAAAAATGCGCCGCTCGCTGCTCATGGCATGCGCATCTCCGCCGCCGGCTCACGGGGCGGACCGGACGATCGGCCTTGGAAATTTGCCTCCGGTTCGATCGTGGGAACGAGCGGGCTGGTATCGGGTGTTATCAGCTGCCGGCCGTCGGCTTCGAACAGGGTCAGGTCGGCGTCCTCCAGGTTGGCGCGCAGCTGGTCGATCGAACCGGTGTAGTTGAGAGTGACGAGCATTTCGCGGCGGGTCATCATCACTAGTTCGACCCGGCGCACGCCCTCCACCTGGCGCAGCGCCTTCTGCATCTTCAACCAGTCGTCGAGGCTGTCGACCGGCACCCAGACGGGAGATCCGCTCGGATCGGCGGCGGCGGCGCCGCCTGCTTCCACGCGTCGTTCACGGCCGCCTCGGTGCCGGCCGCGGCGCGGCGGAAGAACGCGTCGGTCGCCTCGCCCGGTTCCGGGCTAAAGGAGACGCGGCCGGACGCCTGCCGGGAACGCCCCTGGCGGAGAAAACCGACATCGAGCGCAGCGATCGTCGCGTCGGGATTCGGCTCGGAGTGGCGACGACGACGAGGCCGCTGTCGCCGCCCATTTGCCGGACCAGGGCCGAGAGCCGGACCTGGTCGCCGGCGAAGGCCGCGGCATCGGCCCTGGCGAGGACGTAACGGTCGGACCGGCGCTCGGCGACGCCCCGCCAGGCCATCCGCCACGGATCGCCGGTGACGCCGGGCATGTCCGCCTCCAGCACCGGGACGACGATGATCGGCGGTGGCGGCGGTGGCCTCACCCGGCATCAACGGCACGACGACGCCGGCGTCGCGCAACAGCCGGCTGGCCCGGGACGGCTTGAAGCGGTAGTCGAGCGTGGCGATGTAGCGGACACCCGAGGACTTCTCGTCGCGGATGGAGAAGTCCGAGATCATGTCCTCGATCTGCTGCTGCGACATGCGCGCGTATCGCGAGGCCTTCTCCGGCGGCACCCAGCGCTCGACGAACTGCTGCAGCGCCTGGCGGGCGCCGTCCTGCAGCGCCTTGTCGCGGGCCGCCGCGGCATTCTCGGCGGTCACGTCGACCCGGATGCCGGTCACCTCATAGGATGGCGCGGATGTCGGGGCGCGGCGCGGTCGGCGCGAGTCGGCGGGGGGCGGCGTTGCCTGGCGCGGGCGTCGAGCGTCATCGCGAAGCCACAGGGCGCGCAAGAGGCAAGCGGCGAACGGCGCCGTGACGGCCGCGACGACAGGCCCTCCGTCCGCCGCCGGCGACGCCGGTCCGCCATGAGACAACGATTGCCAGGGGCATTCGACCCGCTATTCTCGCCATGTCTTTCCTCACTCTAGCATGCTCTTCCGAGGTGACGCATTAGCCCACTCACCTACAAGGACGCGGGCGTCGACATCGACGCCGGCGCTCGTCTGGTCGACGCGATCCGGCCGCTCGCCCGCTCGACCGGCCGGCCGGGCGTCGCCTCCAGCCTCGGTGGCTTCGGCGCCCTGTTCGATCTCAGAGCCGCCGGCTTCGTCGATCCGATCCTCGTCGCCACCACCGACGGCGTCGGCACCAAGCTCAAGCTGGCGATCGCCTGCGGCCGCCACGACGGCATCGGCATCGATCTCGTCGCCATGTGCGTCAACGACCTCGTCGTCCAGGGAGCCGAACCGCTCTTCTTCCTCGACTATTACGCGACGGGGCGCCTGTCGGTTGATGCCGCCCGCGAGATCATCGCCGGCATCGCCCGCGGCTGCGGCGAGGCGGGGTGCGCCCTGATCGGCGGCGAGACGGCGGAGATGCCGGGGGTGTACGCCGCGGGCGACTACGATCTCGCCGGCTTCGCCGTCGGCGCCGCCGAGCGCGGACGCATCGTCACCGGCACCGGCGTCGCGGCGGGCGACGTGGTGCTCGGCCTCGCATCGGCGGGCGTGCACGCGAACGGGTTCAGCCTGGTCCGCCGGGTCATCGAGCGATCCGGCGGCGACCTCGCCGCCCCGGCGCCGTTCGCGCCGTCGAGCCGTCTCGGCGAGGCGTTGCTGACGCCGACCCGGATTTACGTGCGGAGCTGCCTGGCCGCCGTCGCCACCGGCGGGGTTCGCGCCCTCGCCCACATCACCGGCGGCGGCCTCGTCGACAACATTCCGCGGGTGCTGCCGGTCGGCCTCGGCTGCGACCTCGACATGGATGCCTGGCCCGATCCGCCCGTTTTCGCCTGGCTGGCGCGAACGGGCGACATTCCGTGGACGGAGATGGTGCGGACCTTCAACTGCGGCCTCGGCATGATCGTCGTCGCCGCCGCAAGGCGGGCCGGCGAGGTCGAGGCGGCGCTGGTCGAAGCCGGCGAGACCGTTCACGTCGTCGGCCATGTCGTCGCCCATGCCCCGCCGGCGGAGCGGGTGACGCTGCGGGGGGCGGAGCGGCGGTGGTGAAGCTGCGTCTCGGGGTCCTGATCTCCGGGCGCGGCAGCAACCTGCAGGCGCTCATCGACGCCTGTGCCGATCCGGCCTTTCCGGCGGCGATCGCCCTCGTCGTCTCCAACCGGGCGGACGCCCACGGTCTTGCCCGTGCCGCTGCCGCCGGCATCGCGACGACGGTCATCGATCACCGTGGCTCCGATCGGGCGGCTTTCGACGACGCGTTGACCGGTGCCCTCGCCGCCGCCGGCGTCGACCTGGTCTGCCTCGCCGGTTTCATGCGGCTGCTGACCGAGCCTTTCGTCCGTAGCTGGTGGGACCGGCTGATCAACATCCATCCGTCGCTGTTGCCGGCCTTTCGCGGCCTCGACGTACATCGCCGGGTGCTCGCCTACGGGGCCCGCATCACCGGCTGCACCGTGCACTTCGTCCGGCCGGAGATGGACGAAGGCCCGATCGTCGTCCAGGCGGCGGTCCCTGTCCGCGGCGACGACGACGAGGATCGCCTCGCCGCCCGCGTCCTCGCCGAGGAGCACCGCATCTATCCGCTCGCCGTCCGCCTGTTCGCCGAAGGCCGGCTCGTCGTCGATTGCAACCGGGTGCTGATCACCGGCGCCCGCCATCCCGAGGGCGTGCTGCTCAATCCCCGGCCGGGCTGACGTCGGACCGACCGGACGGGATGCGAGGGTGCGGCCGGCCGCGCCTCAGCCGACGATCTCGATGTCGGAGAAGAAGAAGCGGATTTCCTTGTCGGCATTCTCCGCGCTGTCGGAGCCGTGCACCGAGTTTTCCTGGACGTTGACGCCGTACGCCTTGCGGACAGTCCCTTCGGCGGCATTGGTCGGATTGGTGGCGCCCATGATCTCGGCGGTTGCGGGCGATGGCGTCGTCGCCTTCCAGCACCTGCACGACCACCGGGCCGGAGCACATGTATTCGCAGAGTTCCTCGTAAAAGGACCGCTCGGCGTGGACCGCGTAGAACTTTCCGGCCGTCTCCTTGCTCAGCTTGAGCCGCTTCTGGGCGACGATGCGGAGTCCGCCGTCTTCGAAGAGGGCGTTGATCTTGCCGGTGATGTTGCGCGCCGTGGCATCCGGCTTGATGATCGAAAGCGTCCGTTCGACGGCCATTGTAGCGTCACTCCCTATGTTTGCGAACGAGGCTGGCGGGGGGAGCGATCGTCCCGGGCATCGCAGTCTGCGCGTCGCACCGCGCAAACCCTCTCCCCTCGGCGCGGTCGAAGCGCGGCGCCTTATAGCCGCCGCCGCCGCGCAAGGCAAGCAGATGAGCGGGGCCGGGACCGGTTACGGCGGCCACGGGCGGACCGGCCGGCGCTGCAGTCGGAGGCTGCGGAACCGGCGCGATCATGCTAAGACTGCCGTCAACGAATAGACAAATCCAGCGGGAGGGTCGTCATGTCGTCTGTTCAGCTTTCGACACTCGCGGGGAAGACCGCGGACATATCGGCCGATGTCGTGGATGGGCTGCGTGGTGAAGTGCGCGGGTCGATCCTGATCCCGGGCGACCCGGGCTACGACGAGGCGCGGACCGTCTGGAACGCGATGATCGACAAGCGGCCGGGGTTGATCGTCCGCTGCGCCGGCGCCGCCGATGTGATGCACGCCGTCCGTTTCGCGCGGCCGCCATGGCGTGCTGATCGCCGTCAAGGGTGCCGGCCACAATATCGCCGGCAGCGCCGTCTGCGACGGCGGCCTGATGCTGGACCTGTCGCCGATGAAGTCGGTCCACGTCGATCCGTGGAACCGCACCGCACGGGTCGAGCCGGGCGTGACCCTCGCCGAGATGGACCGGGAGGCGCAGGCGTTCGGCCTCGCCACCCCGCTCGGTATCAACTCGACGACGGGCGTCGCCGGCCTCACGCTCGGCGGCGGCTTCGGCTGGCTCAGCCGCAGCTTCGGCTATTCCATCGACAATCTGATCTCGGCGGACGTGGTGACCGCCCGCGGCGAGTTGCTGCGAGCCAGCGACGAGGAGAATGAGGACCTGTTCTGGGGGCTGCGCGGCGGCGGCGGCAATCTCGGCGTGGTGACGTCGTTCACGTTTCGTCTGCACCCGGTCGGCCCCGAGGTGCTGGCCGGTCTGATCGTCTATCCGTTCGAACGGGCGGCCGAAGTGCTGAGGCAATACCGCTCGTTCGTCGCCGGGGCGCCGGACGCGCTCACCGTCTGGACCGTTCTCCGCAAGGCTCCCCCGTTGCCGTTCCTGCCGCCCGAGGTCCACGGCAAGGAAGTCGTGGTCTTTCCGCTGCTGTACGCGGGCGACGTCGAAGACGGACGGCGTGCGATCGAACCGCTCCGACCTTCGGCACCCTCGTCGGCGAGCACGTCGGTCCGGTGCCGTTCACCGCCTGGCAGAGCGCCTTCGATCCGATGCTGACGCCGGGTGCGCGCAATTACTGGAAGTCCCACGACTTCGCCGAACTGAGCGACGGCGCTCTCGATCTGATGGTCGAGTACGCGGGGAAGCTGCCGACGCCGGAGTGCGAGATCTTCATCGCCCACCTCGACGGCGCCGCCGGCCGGGTGGCGCCGGACGCGATGGCCTATCCCCATCGCAACGCCAGGTTCATTCTCAATGTTCACGGCCGGTGGCGGGATGCCGGCGACGATGACGCATGCATCGCCTGGGCGCGCCGATTTTTCGAAGAGACCGCGCCGCATGCGACCGGTGGCGTCTACGTCAACTTCCTGACCGCCGACGAACAGGACCGCGTCCGCGCCGCTTACGGCGCCAACTACAACCGGCTGGCATCGCTCAAGGCCAAGTACGACCCCGGCAACCTGTTCCAGGTCAACCTGAACGTCAGGCCGGCGGCCTGAGCGTTCGAAAGGCAGAATTCGAGCAAACGAAGGGGCGTGGGGAACGAACCCCCACGCCCCTTTCGTGCGAAGCCCCGTCTCGGGCTAGGCGGACGGCGTGCGGCGGATGCCGATGACCACCGGCTTCGGCGGCGGGGCATCGGCGATCGCGGCGCCCGCACCGCCCACGTCTGTCGGCAGGTTCGACGGGAAATTGCTGCCGCGAGGCAGCCGGATCAGCAGCGGCCCTGCCGCCTGAACGCTGGCGGCGATCCTCGCCGAAACCTGTATAAATATCACCTCTCGGCGGCAGCAGGTTTGCTACAAGATCTCTATCCCACCTGCTGCGACTTTCGGACTTAAGTTCGAATGATTCTCTGCCATTCCGGCACGAGATCCTCCAATCCCACTTCCTTCTGCTGAACCTGAACGTGGACGCTAGACTAGCCCTCTGACACGGAGCCGAGCGCCGCACACGCGCGGGAAGGCGGTATCCATCCATCCCCTTTCGATCTTCTGCATCGGGTCCCGAAAAAGCCGGCCACCGAGCGTCCTCGCCGCGCGTTGGTCGAACTGGCTTGCATTCTAGACTAAAGCCCGAGGCCACCTGAAACTGCGCTGCGGGACTTAGAGCATTTTTCGATCACACGTAACCGGCGTGGGTGAAGTCCGGCGTGGGTGAAGTATCGTCTGCACTCGTCGGCTTTGAAGCGGTCGAGGAGTTGGCCGATGGGCGCCAGAGGGTTTCGATCGAGCGCTCTTGGGCCTTGCGCAGGAGCGCCTTCAGTTGGCGAAGGCCTGCTCGATCGGATTGAGATCGGGCGACTACGGCGGCAGGTAGAGGAGGCGGGCGCCTCTGGCCTCGATCGCGGGGCGGACGCCGGCGACCTTGTGGGCCGGCAGGTTGTCGAGGATGACGACATCGCCCGGCCGCAGCGTCGGTGCCAGGCATCGCTCGACGTAGGTGCGGAAGATGGCCCCGTTCATCGCCCGGTCGATGACGAAGGGGGCGGCGATGCGGTCGTGTCGCAGGCCGGCCCACGGGTCCGGCCGGAGGCCGGCCCGAGGACAGGCTCGAAGGTGGTGGTTTTCCAATGGCCGTGCGGAACGGCGCCGATCAGCCGCTTGCCGCGAGCGGCGCGGCCGCGCGCCCGCGCCATCTTCGTCGTGGTGCCGGTCTCGTCGATGAAGACCAGTTGCGCCGGATCAAGGCCGGGCTGGCTGTCCTTCCAGGCCGTCCGCGCCGCGGCCACGTCCGCCCGCTCCTGCTCGGCGGCGTGCGCGGTTTTTTTAAAGGTGACGCCGTGTCGTTGGTAGAAACGCCAGATGGAGCTGATCGAAGCGGAGACCCCGCGTTCACCCAGCCGATCTTGAATCTCCGCCAGGGTCAGGTCCGGGTCTCCCGGACCAGGGCCAGGAGCCGGTCGCCGTGCGCCTCGATCGCGCCGAACGCCGGTCGCCGCCTTGCCGCTTGGCCGCCACCGGTCCGGTTGCCCGCCATGCCTGCGTCAGCTTGACGACGAAGCTCGGGCTCACCGAGAAGACGGCGGCGACGGCACGCACGCTTCGCCCCGCCCTCACCTCACCAACCACCCGCTCGCGCAGATCCCTCGAATACGGCTTCGTCATCGCAGACCCACACCACATCTGCCCGCGATTATCGCCGATCAAACCAAATAAGGGAATCCGATATCAACTCCCCGGATTCCCTCAGATCGAAAACCGCTCTAGCCGGTAGGAACCCTCGAAAAACCGGTTGCGCCGCGGGCTGAGGTCTGACTCCCTGCCTCTATGACTGTGGGAGGCGGCGATGCCGGGGCAGCGGGGTTTTTTCGATGTGGACGAGCGGTATCGGGCGCTGTCGGCGGCGGGCGATCCGCTGGAGCGGCTGGCGGCGGTGGTGGATTTCGAGGTGTTCCGCGCCGATCTTGATGCGGCGCTCACCCGCTCCGATCGGGCGAAGGGCGGGCGGCCGCCTTACGATGCGGTGCTGATGTTCAAGGTGCTGGTGCTGCAGGTGCTCTACGGCCTTTCGGACGACCAGGCGGAGTTCCAGGTCCTCGACCGGCGCAGCTTCGGCCGTTTCCTCGGCCTCGACGACGGCGACCGGGTGCCGGATGCGAAGACGATCTGGCTGTTCCGGAGCGGCTCACCCGTGCCGGTGCGGTCGAGCGGCTTTTCGACCGCTTCGATCGGGTCCTCGACGACCGCGGCTATCTCGCGATGGGGGGGCAGATCGTCGATGCCACTGTCGTCGAGGCGCGCCGGCCGCGGTTCTCCGCCGCCGAGAAGGCGACGATCAAGGGCGGCGGTACACCTGCTCACTGGTCGAAGGCGAAGCGGGCGCAGATGGACCGGGACGGCCGCTGGACGCTGAAGCGCGGCCGCAAGAAGCCGCTCCCCGATGGTGCGGCGCGGACAACCGAGATCGTCGTCCCGGCGTTCGGCTACAAGAACCACATCGGCATCGACCGCCGCTTCGGCCTGATTCGCACCTTTGCCGTCACCCATGCCGCCGCCCACGACGGCGGGCAACTCGCAGGCCTGCTCGATCCCGACAACCTGGCGAGCGGCGTCTGGGCCGATACCGCCTATCGCTCCGCCGCCAACATCGCGCTGCTCGACCGGCGCGGCCTCGTCCCTCAGTTCCAGCGCGCCAAGCCGAGAGGCAGGCCGATGCCGGCGCACATCGCCCGCGGCAACGCCAGCCGCGGCCGGGTGCGCGCCCGCGTCGAGCACGTCTTCGCCCTGCAAAAACGCCGCCTCGGCCTGACCATCCGCTCGGTCGGCCTCGCCCGCGCCAGGACCGGGATCGCCCTGGCCAACCTCGCCTACAACCTGCGCCGCCTCGCCTGGCTCGAAGGGTGCGTTGCGCCCGCCTGACGCCGGAACCCGCGGCGGGCCACCATCATCGGCGCCGGTGACATCAAACCAGACGGCGAAGCCCCTCAACCAGCGCACGCCGAACTCCCACCCGCCTCTCCGTCGAACAAAACTCGGACCAAACAGCCGTTATTCGAGGGTTCCAAACGACCATCGACGGCGACGGCGGAGGGCAGACGTCCTCCGCCGTTTCCTCACCTGCCGAGGGCGCGTTGAACGATCGGCACGGCGAGGTTCGCTCTCCCTGCGACTGGTGCGGGGCGGGAAGGGCCGTCGATGTCGTTGTGCGTCGCCCTGCTACACCAGCAGGAAGTGGGCGTGCGCGGCGGCGACGAGGCGGGCGGCGTCGCTCTGCCACGCGGTCACCCGGACGTTCGCCACCGTCCGCCCCTGGCGGATGATCGAACCGCGGGCAAAGGTGTCCTCCGCGCGGCACGGCCGCAGGTAATCGATCGAGACGTTGATGATGCGCGGAACCACCGGCACGTCGGTCTCGACCAGCAGGTGCATCATCGCCGCGTGCTCCAGCAGCGCCCCGATGACGCCGCCGTGGATGGCGCGGACGACGAAGTTGCCGATGTTGTGCTCGCGGAAGCGCAGCGCCGTCAGCAGCCCGGCTTCGTCGCGCAGCAGCTCCAGACCGACGGTCTGCGCATAGGGGACCAAGCCGTTGAGCGCCGCCAGATCGCCCCGCGCCCGCAGTTCGGCGACGTTTTTCAGCACGCCTGCCCCTCATCGCCGTCGCGCACCGGCCGCCCCGCCGTCCGGTACCGCAGCAGTGGCGCTGAAGCCGACGCCGCCCAGCATAAAGGTGCCGGCACAATACGCGACGGCATCGTCGCGGCTCTCGTTGAACGCCAGGCCGCGGACGAAGGCGACGCTGGTGGTGATCTTGTAGCACTCGGCCGTGGCGCGGATCGTCTGCTCCGGCGTCGCCGGCCGCAGATAGTCGATGCGCAGGTCGAGCGTGGCCAGCGGCGTTCCTTCCGGCACGCTCGCCATCACCACCAGCCCGCACAGCGTATCCAGCAGTGCGGTCACGACGCCGCTGTGCACCACGCGGGTGCGCGGGTTGCCGACCAGCTTCCGGTCCCACTCGACGCTCATCATGCCGCTGCCGCGCCGCACCTCCTCCAGCCGCATGCCGAGCAGGCGGCAATGGGGGATTCCGGCGAAGGCGGTGACGATGCGAGCGAGGTCGGGCGGATTCGGGGTGCGGATCACGGCAACTCGCAATCGGCTCTCGATGGGATATCGGCGGCGATCGGTTCTTATCAGCAACGCTTGGGGTGCGCCAGCCCGGGGGCGACGGCGCGGTCGAGCGTGGCGGCTCTGTCTTCTGCGCTGGGCTTCAGGAGGTGGAACATCGTTCCCGGCGGCGCGTTCGCACGGGCGCAAGCATAAGCATGGAGCATCCGGCGTGGGCGGCTTCGTCTGGTGGCAGGAGAGCGTCTTTTATGAGGTCTACCCGCGCTCTTTTAAGGACGGAAACGGCGACGGCATCGGCGACCTCAACGGGCTCATCGAAAAGCTCGCATATCTCCAATGGCTCGGAGTGGACGCGCTGTGGCTGACCCCCGTCTTCCCATCGCCGATGGTCGATTTCGGCTACGATATCAGCGACTATTGCCACATCGATCCGCTTTTCGGCGACTTGGCGATGATGGACGCCCTGGTGGCCGAAGCGCACAGGCGGAGTCTGAGGATCGTGCTCGACTTCGTCGCCAACCATACGTCCGACCGTCACCCCTGGTTCCTCGCCTCCCGGTCGTCTCGTTCGGAAGCGAAGCGCGACTGGTACATATGGCGGGACCCGGCCCCGGACGGTGGGCCGCCGAATAACTGGATGTCCGAGTTCGGCGGCAGCGGCTGGGAATGGGACGAGGCGACCGGGCAGTACTACTACCACGCCTTCGCAAGGGAGCAGCCGGACCTCAACTGGCGGAACCCCCACGTGCGCGAAGCAATGCAGGCCGTCCTGCGCTTCTGGCTCGATCGCGGCGTCGATGGCTTCCGGCTCGACGCCGTCGCCCGCCTGATCAAGGACGACCGCTTCCGGGACAACCCCGGTCAGACGGCCGCGCCGTCGGTCAACGGAATACGTCGACCCGATCTGGCCCGCTCACCCTACTCCCGCAATCTGCCGGAAGTGCACGACGTTCTGGCCGAGTTCCGCAGCGTGGTCGCCACCTACGAGGACCTCGTGCTCATCGGCGAGACCTACCTGCCGGTGCCGGACCTCATGGCCTACTACGGTAAGACTCATCCGGAACTGCACCTGCCGATGAACTTCCATCTGATGCTGCGGCCGTGGACGGCGGCAGCGGTGGCGGGGCTGGTGCAGGAGTACGAGGACGCACTGCCGCCGGGCGCATGGCCGAATTGGGTGCTCGGCAATCACGACAACTCGCGTCTGGCCAGCCGCCTCGGGCTGGAGCAGGCGCGGGTGGCTGCGATGCTGCTGCTCACCCTGCGCGGCACCCCCTTTCTCTACTACGGCGACGAGATCGCCATGGAGGACGGCGACATTCCGCCGGAGAAGGTGGTCGATGTCTGGGAATTGAACATGCCCGGCCAAGGCCTGGGGCGGGATCCCGCACGCACGCCGATGCAGTGGGACGCAGGCCAGCACGGCGGGTTCACGACAGGTGAGCCGTGGCTGCCGGTCTCTCCCAACGCCTCCGATGTGAATGTCGAAGCCGAAGCCGGCGATCCCTTGTCGACGCTGACGCTCTACCGTCGGCTGCTCGCACCTGCGCAGGGCGGAGCCGGCGCTCGCTGTCGGCTCCTGGCGCTCACTGGGTGTGCAGGGCGACGCCTTCATCTATCTCCGCGAGGCGGAGCATCGCGGCCTGATGATCGCCCTGAACTTGAGCGAGGAGCCACACGCACTGCTGTTGCCGCAGCCGCTGGGAGCCGGCCGTATCCTGATCAGCACCCACTTGGATAGGGAAATGGAAGGGGTCAGCGACGAACTCGACCTGCGTGCCGACGAGGGGATCATTCTTGAACTTTCAACCCCCTGAGAGATCACGCGTTGTCGGCTTTGGCGGCGACATCCGGAGTCAACGGCGCCCGCCATCGAACCCTGCGCCCGCACCGGCGCGATGACCTGCTGGGCCCCATAATGACAATGGCTGCCATAATGCGGCCATGAGCGAGTGTTCCCTCTGCCGCCATGAGCACAGAAACCATTCGGCCCGGTGTGGCGTTTCGCAGGCGAGAGGCTAGCCCTTCGCCGTGAGGAGAAACCGGATGTCTCTGCCGCGATATGCCTCGCGCGGCGCGGTGCCCTTTCTTCTGCACTACGTCTTGCGACGGTGGGTAAGCCATCTGATCGTCCTGATCGCGATGCTGATGGCGGTCGGATGCGCAATTGGCTCACAGTACGCGGTAAAGAACCTGGTCGACGTGCTCGGACTTGGGTAAACCCTCTGACGCCCAGCTTTGGGGCGCCGTGGCGCTGCTGCTGGGGCTGGTGGCCGGCGATAATCTGCTCTGGAGGCTGGCCGGCTGGGTTGCGACGCATGCCTTCGTTGCCGTCGGCGGCGACATCCGGCTCGATCTGTTCGAGCATCTGTCGGGCCACGGCAGCCGGTACTTTTCCGATCAATTCCCCGGCGCCCTCGCCGGCCGCGTCACCAATGCCGCGAACGCCGCCTGGAGCATCGAGCAATCGCTGACTTGGACGACCATTCCACCCGCCGCCGCGGTGGTGAGCAGCATCGCAGTTCTGGGGCTGATCAACTGGAAGATCACGGTTGTTCTGTTCGTCATCGTCTCTGTCCTGGGTGCTTTCATCGCCTGGCTTGCCGCCAGAGGGTTACACCTGCATGCGCGCTTCGCGGGTCGCGCCGCGGCGGTCAGCGGCGATTTGACCGACGTCGTCAGCAACATCGGCCTCGTGCGCGCGTTCGGTGCGGCGAGACGCGAGCGGACGCGGCTGTCGCGCGGCATCGCCACCGAGATGTCGGCGCAGCGCAAGAGTCTGCGCTCGTTGGAGCGGCTGCGGCTGTTCCATGCGGTGGCCGTGTTCCTGGTGACGGCGGCGGTTCTCGGCTGGTCGGTGACCCTCTGGCGGGAAGGGCGCATCACCACCGGCGATGTGGTGCTGACGACGACGCTGGGGTTTACCGTGCTGCACGCCTCGCGCGATCTGGCGATGGCGCTCGTCGAGCTGGTCCAGCATTTCGCCAAGCTGGGTGAGGCCGTGCATGTTCTGGGGCTGCCGCATGAAATGGTCGATGCCCCTGATGCCAAGCCGCTCATCCCTCTCGGCGGCGCGGTCAGCTTCGTCGACGTCTCGTTCAGCTATCCCGATGGCGACCGGGTCCTGGAAAATCTCAATCTCGAGATCCAGCCGGGCCAGAAGGTCGGACTGGTCGGCCGCTCGGGAGCGGGGAAATCGACGATACTGTCTCTGCTGCAGCGGCTGTACGACCCCACCGAGGGCAGGGTCCTGATCGACGGCCAGGACATCGCGCACGTCACCCAGGACAGCCTGCGGCGCAGCATCGCGGTCGTGCACCAGGACATTTCGCTGTTCCATCGCTCGGTCCTGGAAAATCTTCGCTACGGCAGGCCCGGAGGCAACGGACGAGGAGGTCTACCGGGCGACGGAGGCGGCGTACTGCACGGAGTTCGTCAAGCGCCTGCCGCAGGGCTTCAAAACCATCGTCGGCGAGCGCGGCCTGAAGCTTTCCGGGGGGCAGCGGCAGCGGATCGCCATCGCCCGCGCCTTCCTGAGCGACGCGCCGATCATCCTGCTGGACGAAGCGACCTCCGCGCTCGATACGGAGTCCGAGCAGTCGATCCAGGAAGCGTTGATGCGGTTGGTCCAGGGGCGAACCGTGATCGCGGTCGCCCATCGCTTGTCGACGCTCGAGTCCTTCGACCGGATCATCGTTCTGGAGTGGGGACGGATCATCGAAGACGGTCCGTCGGCGGAGTTGCTGCAGCGAAACGGCCCCTACAGCCGGATGTACCGGCGTCAGCTGGCCTCGCAGGGATGGTCGTGACCGGCGGCGGGCGTCGGTGGTATCTGCGGCGGCATGCTCGGCCTTCGTCGCTTTGCTTGCGGCGACCTGCACGGGCCGACCCGCCGACGAAGCCGGATGCCGCGGCGCCCCCCGCCGCAGCGCACCGCCGGCCGCGCCCGCGCCCCCGGCCGCTCCCGCGCCCTGCCTCGCCCCCGCCCGCGCCAGCCCGGGACATGGCTCCGGCGGCGGCGCCGAACCAGCCGTCCGCCCCGCCCGGTGGCGCACCGGCAGGGCCGCCCGCGCCGGCGAAAACGACAGGTAGCGTGCCAGGGAACGCGCCCTCGGAGCGAGGGCCGGCCGGGGAAACGCCGGCAGCCCCGGAAGCAAAGCCGGCCGAGCCGGCCGGAGAAACGCCGGCGGCCCCCGAAGCGAAGCCGGCCGAGCCGGCTACGGAACATCCGTCAGCCGTGCTGGCGCCGATCCCGCCGGACGAGGTGACCGGCATCCTCGGTGAGCCGGTGCGCGGGCCCGCCGGCGAAGACATGGGCATGATCGTCGACGTGCTGGTCGATGCGGAGGGCCATCCGCGGGCGGCCGTGATCGATTTCGGCGGCTTCCTCGGCGTCGGCAGCCGGAAGATCGCGGTGGATTGGCAGGAGCTCAACTTCCGACCTGCCGATCGAGCCGGGCGGGTGCTGTTATCGCTCGGTCGCGCCGAGGTGCAGGCCGCGCCGGAATACAAGCCGAAGGGACAGCCGGCCGCGGTGGTCACGGCGCCGCCGCCCGAGCGCCCGCCGCCGGAATCCCCGCCGGTGGAATCTCCGCCGCCCGCCGCCGCGCCCGCACCGGAGACGCGCACCCGCCCCGAGCGCCGGTGGGTCCGCGTCCGGTACCCCGCCCCTCGCCTGCGCCTGATGCGGGACGCTGATCGAGAGACGTCCGTGGCGCGGACGGAGAGCACCGATCGCGCCACGCGCGCCGCCGGGCGCGGGCTCGACTGGCTGAACCTGTTCGTGGCCAACGTTCAGACGGGCTTCGGGCCGTTCATCGCCGTCTATCTGACGACCGCGGGCTGGACCCAGACGGGGATCGGCCTGGCGCTGAGCGTGGGCACCGTCGCCGCGATGGCAAGCCAGGTCCCGGCGGGCGCCTTGGTGGACCGCGTGCGGCGCAAGAGCCGCGTCGCCGTCTTCAGCATTCTCTCATTCACCGCCAGCGCCTTGTTTTTCACCATCGCGCCGATCCCGCTGTTCGTCTACCTGGCGCAGGTGCTGCACGCATTTTCGAGCTGCACGCTCGGTCCGGCGATCGTCGCATCTCAGCCGCGCCGTCGCCGGTCCGGCGGCGCTCGGCCCGCGGCTGGGTCGCAATGTCCGCTTCGCCGCGATCGGGAACGGCGTCGGGGCGGCGCTGATGGGGGCGTGCGGCTACTACGTCTCCGAGCGGTCGGTCTTTTTTCTGACGGCCTTACTGACGCTGCCCGCGATCCTGGCGATCGTGCCGCTGGCCCGCTTCGA
Organism: uncultured Alphaproteobacteria bacterium; assembly: GCA_963781645.1. Classification (GTDB taxonomy): domain Bacteria; phylum Pseudomonadota; class Alphaproteobacteria; order Rhodospirillales; family Defluviicoccaceae; genus Defluviicoccus. The sequence goes on from CAWAGY010000035.1 coordinate 15,697, forward strand.
TGATCTGACGATCGCGGTGCGCGAGGCGCGGCGGGCGCGGGGCGACCGCAGGGAGTTGATCGTGCGGGTGCTGAGCGACCGGCGGCTGATGATCTTCGCCGGTCTCGTCGCCCTGTTCACCTTCGCCAACGCGGCGATGCTGCCGCTTGCCAGCGGCGTCATCACCAAGCGCGCCGCCGACGCGGCGAGCTTGCTGATCGCCGCCGGCATCGTGCTGCCGCAAGCCATCGTCGCCTTGCTGTCGCCGGCGATCGGAAGGCTGGCCGAGGCGCGCGGCCGCCGGCTCGTGCTGATGCTCGGATTCTCGGTGGTACCGGTGCGCGGCATGCTTTTCGCCGTCATTACCGACCCGCTGCTGATGGTGGCGATTCAGGCGCTCGACGGCATCGCCGCCGCATGCTTCGGCGTCATGGTCCCGCTCGTCACCAACGATATCACCGGAGGCAGCGGCCGCCTCAACCTGTCGTTGGGATTCGTCGGCTTTGCCATCGGCATCGGCGCCACCCTCAGCACCGCCGTCGCCGGCTGGACGGCCGATGTCTGGGGGGACCGAAATGCCTTTTTGCTTGCTTGGCGCTTGTCGGCCTGACCGCATTCGCCCTGGTTGCGTTCTTGCCATGCCGGAAACTCGCCGCTCGACGCGAGCCGGCACCGCTTGACGGCAAAAAAAAGACACAAACAGCCCGCAGTAGACCGGAAAACTCGAGGCTGAAAGTGATTCGCAGGGACGTGGGAACGGCTGGGCACATTTCGCGTTTCGATGGCTAGCTGTTCGGAACCAGATGGAGACACACGTTCCAATGCGTATCGCTCAAGTCGCTCCGCTGATCGAGTTCGGTGCCCTCCGCGTCTTACGGGGGAACCGAGCGTGTGGTGTCCTGGCTCACGGAGGAGCTGGTGCGGAGCGGTCATCAGGTGACCCTGTTCGCCAGCGGCGAATCCCAGACATCGGCGGAATTGGTCGCTTGCTCACCGAAGCCGCTTCGCTTCGATCCGGATGCGACGGTTCCGGACATCTACCATCTTATGCATGCTCGACCAGCTCTGGCGGCGTGCCGACGAGTTCGACGTGGTCCACTTCCACATCGATTATCTGCACTTCCCGCTGTTCCGGGAAATGCGCATCGAAGACGCTGACGACCTTGCACGGGCGCCTCGATCTGCCGTTCCTCTATCCGATCTTCCGGCATTTTCAGCGAGATGCCGCTGGTTTCGATCTCCATGCACCAGCGGCAACCGATGCCTTACGCGAACTGGGTCGGCAGGGTGCAACACGGCCTGCCCAGCGACCTGCTTCCCTACTGTGAAGCGCCGTCGTGGGACTATCTGGCGTTCCTCGGCCGCATCTGCCCCGAGAAGCGCGTGGACCGGGCGATCCGTATCGCCAAGCGCGTCGGCATGAAGCTGAAGATCGCGGCCAAGATGGACAAGGCCGATCGGGAGTACTTCGAAGACGACGATCGAGCCGATGCTCGACGATCCGCTGATCGAATTCATCGGCGAGGTGAACGACGCCGACAAGCGCGAATTCCTCGGCAACGCCTACGCGACGCTGTTCCCGATCGACTGGCCGGAGCCCTTCGGGCTGGTGATGATCGAAGTCCATGGCCTGCGGGGTGCCGGTCATCGCCTGGCGCGAACGGCTCGGTCCCGGAGGTGATCGAGCACGGCGTTACCGGCATGATCGTCGACAGCGAAGACGAAGCGGTGAGTGCCGTCCGGCGGGCCAGCATGCTCAACCGCTTGCTGATCAGGCAGCGCTTCGAGCAGCGCTTCACGGTCGAACGGATGGCGGACGATTACGTGGCGCTCTACGAGCGGGCGAGCGACCGTGAGCGGACAACCCGACGCGGCTCCGTGGACTATTCTGCGATATCGGCCTAGAAGGGCGACGGCTTCCGGGGTGGCCGCCAGGCTCCCCGGTGGCCCTGATCCGCGGAAGACGGGGTTGAGCCGATGGAAGAAAGCACCCTTCGACCGGTTTCACCTCCCGCGCGCCTTGCGGTCATTTTCGACGTGGATGGCGTTCTGCTTGCTTCGCCGCACGAGCACGCCTGGCAGGTGTCGCTCGAACGCCTGATGACGGGCCGCTGGCGCGATATCGCGCCGGCGTCCTCGTACACGCCGGAGAATTTTTCGACCGTGGTCTACCAGGAGTTCGTCGCCGGCAAACCCCGCGAGAGCGGCGCCCGGGCGGTGCTTGAATACTTCCACGTTCCCGACGCGGCCATCCGCGCCCGTGAGTACGGCCGATTCAAGCAGGCGATGATCGAAGAATTGATCGCAAGAGGCGAGTTCTCGGCATTCCCCGACGCGCTCCGCCTCGTCGCCGCTCTGTGGAGGCGGCAAATTCCGATGGCCGCCGCATCGTCCTCGAAGAATGCAGATACGATGATGGCGCGGGTCGACGTGAGGGTGAACGGCGAGTTTATGCGTCTTCCCCGGATGTTCGCCGCCAACGTCTGCGGCCGCGACCTCGCGCGGGGAAAGCCGTCTCCCGATCTGTTTCTGTTGGCGGCGGGGGAAATGGGCGCAGGTCAGGAGCGCTGCGTCGTCGTCGAGGACGCGCCGGCCGGCATCGAAGCGGCGAAGGCCGGCGGCATGCGTGCGATCGGGATCGCCCGTCTGGATGACGCCGAAATGTTGCACAGGGCGGGCGCCGATCTGGTCGTAACGTCTCTCGACCTGGTTGCGGTTGATGCCCTTGCCGAAGGCCGGCTAAAAAGCCAGGGAGAGGTGTCGGGAGCGCACCGTGACGAAGAGGAGGCGGATTGGCCCAGATAGAGGAGATCGACTGGATCGAAGAGGCGCTCGTCGCCTCTGACGAGTCCGGCTGGGTCCTGGATGAAGCCAGTTACGACACGACCCGGGAAGCCGGCATCGAGGCACGATTCGCCATCGGCAACGGGTTGCTTGGCGTTCGTGCCTCGCGGTCGGTGAGCCGCGGGCCGACCTGGACCTCGTATCAGCAGTTCCTAAGTTGGGCATCGTGGCCGCGCACCTACGTCGCCGGGCTGTTCGACACCCCGAACACGGAACCGCCGGTGCCCGCTCTGGTGCCGGCTCCCGACTGGCTCAGGGTCCGCATCTGGATCGACGGGGAACTCGCGCTGATCCGCTCCGGCACGCTCTTGTCGCATCGCCGTCGGCTCGACATGCGGCGCGGCCTCTTGCTGACGGAGTGGCGCCAGCGTCACCCGAGCGGGCGGGTGCTGGGCGTCCGCACCTTACGCTTCGTCTCGCAGGCGGATCGAGCGCTCGGCGTGCAGGTGCTCCATTTCGAACTGGACGGAGCGCCCGCCTCCGTTCGGGTGGAGGCCTCCTTCGAGGAAATCGGTTCCGCCCTCGAGCGCATTGCCACAACGCCCGACGTTGCGCTCTGGCGAACCGCGCAGTCGGCGAAGTCGCTTGCCATCGCCAGCACCGCATCCTTGCGCATCGACGGCACCGAGGTGGCTCCCGATCGGGGTGATTCGGGAAGTCCCTCTAATCGGAACTGGTCGTGGACATCGGAGAACGGTCGGCCCGCGACGTTACTCCGTGCCGTCGCTTTCGCCAGAGGCAACGCTGATGAAGACGTGCGGGCGCAGGCGATGGCCGCCCTTGATCGCGCCCGGCAGGCCGGCTGGCGCACCCTTCTCGCCGATCACGAGCGGGCTTGGGCGGAGCGCTGGGCGGATAGCGACATCGAGATCGAAGGGGACGAGGATGCGCAGAGGGCGCTGCGGTTCGCCATCTATCACCTGATCAGCGCCGCCAATCCGGAAGACGACCGGGTTTCGATCGGCGCCCGCGCTTTGACCGGCGATGCGTACCTCGGGCACGTCTTCTGGGATACCGAGATCTATCTGTTGCCGTTTTATACGCTCACCTGGCCCGAGGCAGCCCGGGCGCTCCTGCTCTATCGCTTTCACACGCTGGCCGGTGCCCGCCGCAAGGCGGCGCGGATGGGCTACCGGGGTGCCTTTTACGCCTGGGAGTCGGCCGATTCCGGCGACGAGACGACGCCCGAGAGGATCGTTGATCCGAACGGCCGGGTCATCGACATCCTGTGCGGAAAGGAGGAGTGGCACATCGCGGCCGATGTTGCCTACGCCGTCTGGCAATACTGGCAAGTGACCGGTGACGATGATTTCCTCCTCAAGGCCGGCGCCGAAATCCTGCTGGATACGGCCCGTTTCTGGGCGAGCAGCGCCGCCCTCGAGCCGGATGGACACTTCCACATCCGCGGGGTCATCGGACCCGACGAATATCACGAGCACATCGACGATAACGCCTACACCAACGTCATGGCCCGGTGGACCTTGGAGCGGGCGTCCGATGTCGTTCAGACCTTGCAGGAGCGCTGGCCCGAGACGTGGCGCGCGCTCTCGGAAGGTCTGGCGATCGGTCATGTTGAGCTCGCTCATTGGCGCGACGTGGCCGAGCGACTGGCCGTCCGCCGCGATCCGAACGGCCGTCTGCTGGAGCAGTTCGAGGGCTACTTCGAGCTGGAGGACATCGACGTCGCCCAATACGAAGGCAGGACGGTGCCGATGGACGTCGTCCTCGGCCGCGAACGAACGCAACGCTCGCAAGTGCTCAAACAGGCAGACGTGGTTGCCCTTCTCGCCCTGTTGCCGGATTCGTTCGATCGGCGCGCGCTCGAGCAGAATTTTCGCTATTACGAGCGGCGCTGTGGGCACGGCAGCTCGCTCAGCCAAGCCATGCACGCGATCGTGGCCGCGCGCCTCGGCCACATGGATCTGGCCCGGCGCTATTTTCAGGGGACCGCCGCCACCGATCTCGGTCCGACAACCGTCTCCAGTGCGGGCGGCGTCCGCATCGCCGCGCAAGGCGGGCTATGGATGGCGGCCATCCTCGGCTTCGCCGGACTGAGTGTGGCGGCCGATGAGCTTCGCGTGCAGCCGTCGCTGCCCGAGCACTGGCGCCAGATGGCCTTCCGGGTACGGTGGCGCGGGTCGACGCCTGCATCTGCGGATCAGCCGCAATCCGCAGGTGGTCACCGCACTGCTTGAAGACGGCGAGCCGATGCCTTTGCAAGTCGGCGAAGAGAAGCGCTCGATCACCACCGGCGCGTCCGAACAGTTCGCATGGCACGGGCTGGCCGGCGAGCCCCGCAAGGAGGCGACGCCGGCGCTGCAGTAAGCGGATCGCCCGCCCGCACCAGGAAGAAGTCCCCATCCTCTTCGATTTCAAGATGGGCTTGGTCTGCACCGCCGAGGCCCAAGAGCGGATTCCACCTGCCACGACGCCGGCTGAGGTCGTCGCCCCGCCGTGCGGGTGTCCGCGATGAAGGCGAAGGCCTATAATCGCGGACAAGGAACAGGGAGAGCGGGCGATGACCGGGACGAGCTACAGGATCCTGGCGTGCGACGGCGGCGGCATTTTTGGGGTGATCACCGCCAAGCTTTTGCAGAGCCTGGACAGGAGCGTCCTCGACAACATCGACCTGTTCGCCGGGACATCGACTGGCAGCATCATCGCGCTCGGCCTCGCCAGCGGCGTCTCCATCGACACGATCTTCGATCTCTACAGCTCCGAGGAGTTCGTGTTCGCAGATCTTCGAGCCTTATCTGCCGCGCGCGGACCGAGACCGGCTGAGCGAGGACGTCGAGCCCGGCGTGCAAGCGACGCGCGGCGCGCTGGAAACGGCGGCACGCGCCACCATTCCCGACCTCGCGGAGCGACTGCGCGAGCTGGCGCCGCTGCTGCTGCTCCCCAAGTATCGCAGCCAGGGGCTGCGGGAGCTACTGGCCCAATATGTACCCGACATGACGCTCGCGGAGGTGTGGACACAGCGAAGCAAGCGCGTCGTCGCGCCGAGCTTTCAGCTCAGCGGTGTCACCCCGTCGGCGACCCCGGAGTGGCGGGCCCGCCTGTTCAACAACCTTCCGGAGATCGACTGGATGCCGGGTTTTGCGGACACGAAGGTGATCGATGCCATCATGGCCAGCGCCGCGGCGCCGGTCTACTTCCCGGCCCACGATGTGCCCGGCACGCCCGGCGGCAATGCCTTCGTCGACGGCGGCGTCTTCGCCAACAACCCGAGCACCGCCGCGCTCGCCGCGCTGATTGGCTCCCGGATCACCGAGAGCATCCCGCTGTCGCGCGTCCATCTGCTCTCGCTCGGGACCGGTTTTAACGCCCACAGCTACCCGCCGCCGGACGCGCGCTTCCCCTATGGGGTCCTCGGCTGGCTTCGCCCGCGCCAGGACGACGGCGCCCCGGCCTTCCCGCTGGTCTCCACCGTCTTCGACGGGACGAGCCAAATCAACGACTTCACCTCGCGCCTGATGCTGGGCTCGGACAACTACATCCGCGTCAATCCGCAGCTCGACCAGACGTTCTCGATGGACGACTGCGGCGCGATCCCGGATATGCTCGCGGCGACCGAGCGCTACATGGCAACCGACGAATGGCGGCGGCAGTCGGCGCGGATCAACGAGCTGTTCGGCAACACGGGATAATCGCGCGACTTTGCGCCGGTCAATCGGCCTCCTCGATGGGCTCGAACACGTCGTTCCGGCGCCCGATTGCCTGCAGGCCGGCGACAACATCAGGCGTTGGCGCCTTCTGCTTGCGCCACCGCTCGCTTCATCTACCGGCTCCGTCGAGGCCAGAGCAGACGACACCGTCACCCTCGCAGTGACGACGTCCGAAAACGGCGAGACTTTCCGGGCCGGGGTGACCACTCTTTCCCTCATGGATCTCGATTTCGACGCCTGCTATCGGGCGATCGCGACGCGCGATGCCCGCTTCGATGGCCGCTTCTTCACCGGCGTCCGGACGACCGGCATCTATTGCCGGCCGATTTGCCCGGCGCGGACGCCGCGGCGCGAGAACGTCGTCTTCTATCCGACTGCCGCCGCGGCGCAGGCGGCCGGCTTTCGCCCTTGCCTGCGCTGCCGGCCCGAGACCTCGCCGGCGCGCGGTGCCTGGCACGGCACCTCGAACACCGTGTCGCGCGCCCTGATGCTCATCGAGAGCGGGGCGCTGGACGAGGCCGCAGTGGATACGCTTGCCGCCCGCCTCGGCCTCGGCGAACGCCAGCTGCGCCGCCTGTTCCACCGGCATCTCGGCGCCTCGCCGCTCGCCGTCGCGCAGACAAGGCGTGTGCTCCTTGCCCGTCAGCTCATCGACGAGACCAATCTTGCGATGACCGAGGTGGCGCTCGCCGCAGGGTTCGGCAGCCTCCGCCGCTTCAACGACACCTTCCGGCGTCTATACGGTCGCCCGCCGAGCGCACTGCAGGCGGCGACGCGGCACGGCAGCGATCGCGGCGCGGGGATCGGCGATGACGCTCGATCTGTCCTACCGTCCGCCTTACGACTGGGCGGCGATGCTCGGCTTCCTCGCCGCCCGCGCCATTCCCGGCGTCGAGCGCATTGCCGATGATTGCTACACGCGGACGATCGAGCTCGACGGTGCCTTCGGCACGATCTCGGTGGCGCCGAACCGGCGCGGGGCGAGCCTTGTCGCCACCGTGCGCTTCCCGCGCCTGACCGCTTTGCCCGAGATCCTGGCGCGCCTCAGGCGGATCTTCGATCTTTCCGCCGATCCGCTCGCCATCGCCGCCCTGCTCGCCGAAGATCCGGTGATGGCGCCGCTCCTCGCCGCACGGCCCGGCCTCCGCGTGCCGGGCGCCTGGGACGGCTTCGAGCTTGCGGTGCGCGCCATCCTCGGCCAGCAGATTAGCGTCGCCGCGGCGACGCGGCTTGCCGGCAAGCTCGTCGCCGCCTACGGCACGCCGCTCGGACCCGAGCTGGTGGGTCCGGACCTGAGCCACGCCTTCCCGTGGCCGGAAAGGCTGGCCGGCGCCGACCTCGCGACGCTTGGCGTGCCCGGCGTGCGCGCCCGCGCCTTATCCGCGGTGGCGGCGGCATCTGCCGCAGATCCTCGGCTCTTCACCACTGGCGAGAGCCTTCAAGCCGGCATCAAACGGCTCACTGCCCTCCCCGGTATCGGCGAGTGGACGGCCTGCTACATCGCCATGCGCGCCCTGCGCGAGCCGGACGCCTTCCCCGCCGCCGATATCGGCCTTACCCGCGCGCTCGCCGACGGCAGCGGTACAAGGCTGAACGTGACGGAGCTTGCCGCGCGGGCCGAGGCGTGGCGGCCGTGGCGAGCCTACGCCGCGATGCATCTTTGGACGGTCGACCGGCACACGCCGGCAGCGTCCATCCCGCATAAGGAGATCCGCGATGCGTCTTGCGATCGATCGACTGAGCGCACCGATCGGCACGCTCCTTCTCGTCTCTGACGATGACGGCAGGGTGCGCGCACTCGATTTCGATGACTATGAGGCGCGGATGCTGCGCCTGCTGAAGACGCACTACGGCAACCCGACGCTCGCGGCGGGCCCGGCGCCCGCAGCCGTGCAACGCGCCATCGATGCCTATTTCACCGGCGATCTTGGAGCCATCGACAATGTCTCGGTCGCGACCGGCGGGACACCGTTCCAGCGCACGGTCTGGGCCGCGTTGCGCCGCATCCCTGCCGGCACCTTGACGAGCTATGGCGCTCTCGCCGCAAGCATCGCCCGTCCCTCGGCGAGGCGCGCCGTCGGCCTTGCCGTCGGCTCGAATCCGGTTGCCGTTATCGTGCCGTGCCACCGGGTGATCGGCGCCGATCATTCGCTTACCGGCTACGCTGGTGGCTTGCCGCGCAAGCGCTGGCTGCTCCGACATGAAGGCCTCGAGCTCAGCGGCCGCGGGCGCCAGGAAGGCGTGCCTGCGCCGCAGCACCGGCTCAAAGTCCGCAACCTTCCAGCCGGAAAAGCGGATGTTGCCGCGGCGCCAGATTGAGCGGCATCTAATCTAGCAGCCTGTCGGACTTAACGCGACGGGGCGCCCTGCGTTAGAATTCGGGCACTGATTCACTCCCCCCGGCCCGGACCTCTTCCGCATGAGCAACTTCCGCCCGATCGACCGCGACACCGGATTTCTGATGCCGCCGTCGGTGGACGAGTGGCTTCCGCAGCGGCACTTGGCGCGGTTCGTGGTGGAGGTGATCGCGGGGCTGGATCTGCGGGCGATGACCGGCAGCTACCGTGGCTCTGGGGAAGCGTCTTACCACCCCGGCCTTCTGCTGGGCATTCTGATCTACGGCTATGCGACAGCGGTGTTTTCGAGCCGCAAGCTGGAGCGCGCGACCTTTGACTCGGTGGCGTTCCGCTTCATCGCGGCCAACGAGCATCCTGACCACGACACGATCGCCGCGTTCCGGCGGCGCTTTCTGAAGCAGATCGAGGAACTGTTTGTCCAGGTGCTGGTGCTGGCGCGCGAGATGGGCGTGCTGAAGATGGGCACGGTGGCGCTCGATGGGACCAAGATCCACGCCAACGCCAGCCGCCACAGCGCGCTGTCGTACGAGCACGCGGGCAAGATCGAGGCACAGTTGCAGGCCGAGGTCGCCGAACTCATGGCCAAGGCAGAAGCGGCGGACCAAGTGGACATCCCTGACGGCATGTCGATCCCCGACGAACTGGCGCGACGTGAAGAACGGTTGTCCAGGCTCGCCGAGGCCCGGGCGAAGATCGAGGCCCGGGCGAAGGAACGCTTCGAACGGGAGCAGGCAGATCATCAGGCGAAACTCGCGGCACGGGACGCCAAGGCAGCGGCCACCGGCAAGAAGCCCACGGGCCGGGAACCGAAGCCGCCGGTGGCGACGCCGCTGCCCACTGATCAGATCAACCTGACCGACGAGGAAAGCCGCATCATGCCGGTGGCGGGCGGCGGTTTTGAGCAGTGCTACAATGCGCAGGCGGCGGTGGCGGCGGGCAGTCTGCTGGTGGTGGTCGCCGACGTGGTGCAGGCGCCCAACGACAAGCAGCAGCTTATGCCCATGCTGGACAAGATCGGCACTCTGCCGGACGCGCTTGGCAGGCCGGACACGCTGTTGGCGGACAATGGCTACTTCAGCGAGGCGAATGTGCAGGCCTGTGTGGCCGGCGGGATCGAACCGCTGATCGCGCTTGGTCGCGAGGCGCATCATCCGAGCCTGCAACAGCGCTTCGCCGCGGCGCCACCGGCGCCCGAAGACCCCACCCCGGTTCAGGCGATGGCGTATCGGCTGCGCACGCCGCAGGGCCGCGCGCTCTACGCCCTACGCAAGCAGACGCCCGAGCCAGTGTTTGGCATCATCAAGTCCGTGCTGGGGTTCCGGCAGTTCCTGCTGCGCGGGCTCGATGCCGCCCGTGGCGAGTGGAAGCTTGTGACCATGGCATGGAACCTGAAGCGGATGTTCGCACTCAGCCGCGCCGTGTAGCCTGCGCGGCAAGCTCCGCAGGCGCGCCAGCGCGGCCGCACCCCCCAAAATGGCGCTGACAGGGGCGCCGAAGTGCCGATCCCCCGAACGCTACGTGGGTCCGTCGACGCCCGAGACGCAAGTCCGACAGGCTGCTAGCAGCCTGTCGGACTTAACGCGACGGGGCGCCCTGCGTTAGAATTCGGGCACTGATTCACTCCCCCCGGCCCGGACCTCTTCCGCATGAGCAACTTCCGCCCGATCGACCGCGACACCGGATTTCTGATGCCGCCGTCGGTGGACGAGTGGCTTCCGCAGCGGCACTTGGCGCGGTTCGTGGTGGAGGTGATCGCGGGGCTGGATCTGCGGGCGATGACCGGCAGCTACCGTGGCTCTGGGGAAGCGTCTTACCACCCCGGCCTTCTGCTGGGCATTCTGATCTACGGCTATGCGACAGCGGTGTTTTCGAGCCGCAAGCTGGAGCGCGCGACCTTTGACTCGGTGGCGTTCCGCTTCATCGCGGCCAACGAGCATCCTGACCACGACACGATCGCCGCGTTCCGGCGGCGCTTTCTGAAGCAGATCGAGGAACTGTTTGTCCAGGTGCTGGTGCTGGCGCGCGAGATGGGCGTGCTGAAGATGGGCACGGTGGCGCTCGATGGGACCAAGATCCACGCCAACGCCAGCCGCCACAGCGCGCTGTCGTACGAGCACGCGGGCAAGATCGAGGCACAGTTGCAGGCCGAGGTCGCCGAACTCATGGCCAAGGCAGAAGCGGCGGACCAAGTGGACATCCCTGACGGCATGTCGATCCCCGACGAACTGGCGCGACGTGAAGAACGGTTGTCCAGGCTCGCCGAGGCCCGGGCGAAGATCGAGGCCCGGGCGAAGGAACGCTTCGAACGGGAGCAGGCAGATCATCAGGCGAAACTCGCGGCACGGGACGCCAAGGCAGCGGCCACCGGCAAGAAGCCCACGGGCCGGGAACCGAAGCCGCCGGTGGCGACGCCGCTGCCCACTGATCAGATCAACCTGACCGACGAGGAAAGCCGCATCATGCCGGTGGCGGGCGGCGGTTTTGAGCAGTGCTACAATGCGCAGGCGGCGGTGGCGGCGGGCAGTCTGCTGGTGGTGGTCGCCGACGTGGTGCAGGCGCCCAACGACAAGCAGCAGCTTATGCCCATGCTGGACAAGATCGGCACTCTGCCGGACGCGCTTGGCAGGCCGGACACGCTGTTGGCGGACAATGGCTACTTCAGCGAGGCGAATGTGCAGGCCTGTGTGGCCGGCGGGATCGAACCGCTGATCGCGCTTGGTCGCGAGGCGCATCATCCGAGCCTGCAACAGCGCTTCGCCGCGGCGCCACCGGCGCCCGAAGACCCCACCCCGGTTCAGGCGATGGCGTATCGGCTGCGCACGCCGCAGGGCCGCGCGCTCTACGCCCTACGCAAGCAGACGCCCGAGCCAGTGTTTGGCATCATCAAGTCCGTGCTGGGGTTCCGGCAGTTCCTGCTGCGCGGGCTCGATGCCGCCCGTGGCGAGTGGAAGCTTGTGACCATGGCATGGAACCTGAAGCGGATGTTCGCACTCAGCCGCGCCGTGTAGCCTGCGCGGCAAGCTCCGCAGGCGCGCCAGCGCGGCCGCACCCCCCAAAATGGCGCTGACAGGGGCGCCGAAGTGCCGATCCCCCGAACGCTACGTGGGTCCGTCGACGCCCGAGACGCAAGTCC
>CAWAGY010000036.1:0-28599 GCA_963781645.1 uncultured Alphaproteobacteria bacterium
CTAAGCGTCCGCTGTTCTGGCCGAAGATCGCTGGAGCTTCTTAGCCCTCTGACACGGAGCCGAGCGCCGCACACGCGCGGGAAGGCGGTATCCATCCATCCCCTTTCGATCTTCTGCATCGGGTCCCGAAAGAGCCGGCCACCGAACGTCCTCGCCGCGCGTTGGTCGAACTGGCTTGCATTCTAGTGTCATGATCGAGAAATGTGCTCTATTATGCCCGCTATATCTGGGGGAGGCAGTGGATGGCGGGTCGAGGGCGTGTAGCAGCGGTATCGATTAATCTGTCTGAGGCGGAGCGCGAGACGCTGGAGGGTCTGAGCCGTCGGCGTCGGACCGCTCAGGGGCTGGCGCGCCGGGCACAGATCGTCTTGTCGGCGGCCGCCGGGCTTCAGAACAAGCAGATCGCGGCTCAACTCGGGTCGGATCCGACCACCGTCGGCAAATGGCGTCGGCGGTTTGCCGAGCATCGGCTCGACGGGCTGTACGACGAGCCGCGCCCGGGCGCGCCACGGCGGATCGGCGACGAGGCGATTGCCGAGACGATCCGCCGGACGCTGGAGGAGACGCCGGCCAACGCGACGCATTGGTCGCTGCGCGGCATGGCCGCTGCGACCGGCTATGCGCCGTCGACGATCCATCGGATCTGGAAGGCCTTCGGCCTGCAGCCGCATCGCGCCGAGAGCTTCAAGCTCTCGACCGACCCGCTGTTCGTGGACAAGGTTCGCGACATCGTCGGGCTCTACATGGCGCCGCCCGACCGCGCCCTCGTGCTGTGTGTCGACGAGAAGAGCCAGATCCAGGCGCTCGACCGAACCCAACCGCTGCTGCCGATGCGCCCCGGCCAACCCGAGCGCCGCAGCCACGACTACACGCGGCATGGCACGCTCTCGTTGTTTGCCGCGCTCGACGTGGCGACCGGCAAGGTGATCGGCCGATGCTACCAGCGCCACCGGTCCCGGGAGTTCCTGAAGTTCCTGCGCGCCGTCGACGCCGAGATTCCTCGCGATCTCGACGTGCATCTGGTGATGGACAATTACGCCACCCACAAGACGCAAGCGATCCGCGCCTGGCTCGCCAAGCGCCCGCACTGGCACGTCCATCTCACCCCCACGTCGGCCTCGTGGATCAATCAGGTCGAGCGGTTCTTCGCCGAACTCACCAACAAGCAGATCCGACGCGGCGTCCATCGCTCCACCACCGAGCTCGAAGCCGCCATTCATCGCTACATCGAGACCGAGAACCGCGACCCCAAACCCTTCCGCTGGACCAGGGCCGCCGACGACATTCTCGCCAGCCTACAGCGGTTCTGCCTCCGCACCCTCGATGCCAACCAAAACCTGCACCCAATCGAACAAACTTCGGAATCGGGACACTAGACTAAAGCCCGAGGCCACCTGAAACTGCGCCGTGGGACTTAGCCGCACGACGCCGGCGTTGGCTCGATATGGACGCCGGTCGGGGCAATCCTCCTTCAATGTGTAAGAATTCGTTCCCCGAGATCTAGTTTTTTGCGCCAAATGGGGCACCGTGAGGGATGAAGTCGATAGCGTCCGTCGGGTTTAAAAATCATGGTGAATTGCCAGCGGCGGAGAAGTTCAGTCTCTGACGTGGTCGCTGTCGTTCTTGCCGCGTTTGTCTTTGCGGCCGCAGCGCCACCTATCGCACAGGCGGAAACGCTGGAAGAGGCGCTTTCGGAAGCTTATGCGAGCAATCCGCAGCTGGAAGCACAACGTGCGCGGCTGCGAGCGACCGACGAGCAGGTGCCGCAAGCCCTGTCCGGTTGGCGCCCGACGCTCCGCGCGTTGGGCAGCGTCGGCGCTCGGCAACTCAACACCAACCAGGAAACCGTGATCGGCAACGATGACGCGCTGCTTCAACCCAATTCGATCGCCGCTGAACTCGACCAGCCGATCTTCCGCGGCGGTCGAACCATGGCGCAGACGAGACAGGCGGAACATGCGGTGCGCGCGGAGCGCGCGCGGCTGGATTCGGTGGAGCAGAGCGTGCTTCTCGACGCCGCCACCTCGTACATGGATGTTTTTCGCGACCAGTCGGAACTTGAGCTTAATATCCGCAACGAGCAGCGCCTGGCACGGCAACTGGAGGCGACCCGCGACCGCTTCAAGGTGGGTGAAGTCACGCGAACCGATATCTCTCAGGCGGTGGCCCGTCATGCGCGCGCGACCGCGGACCGGATCCAGGCCGAGGGCCGGCTCGACACGTCGCACGCCAACTACCGCAACGTCATCGGTCGGTCCCCGGGGACCTTGAGCGAGCCGCGATTGCCCGAAGGCTTGCCGGAAAACCTTGAGGAAGCGATCAACGCAGGCATGGAAAGCAATCCCGATATATCCGCGCGCGCGTTCGATGAGCGGAGTGCGCTCGACAACGTTGACCGCGTACGTGGACAACTGCTGCCTACCGTCAAACTCACCGCTCGCGTTGCGCGCGACTACGAGGCCGCCCGCGAAAATAGTCGGCTGAACTCCTACGAAGCGCTGCTGCGCCTCGATGTGCCGCTGTATCAGGCCGGCGCGGTCTATTCGCAGCTGCGCGAAGCGAAGCAAGCGGTGGTCGAACGGCGCGATCTTCTGAATCAGGCGCAACGCTTGACCTTGCGCGACGCGACCGACGGCTGGGCGCGCCTGGAGACGGCGAAAGCGACGATCGTGTCACGCACCAAACAGGTCGAGGCCAATAAGGTGGCGCTAGAGGGTGTGCAAACAGAAGCGGATGTCGGCGCGCGCACCGTTCTTGACGTTCTTGATGCCGAGCAAGAGCTGCTGGATTCGCAGGTAAACCTCGTACGTGCGCAACGTGACGAGGTCGTCGCCGCCTATCAGTTGAAAAAGACACTTGGCGAAATGACAGCGCGAGGACTTGGTCTCTCCGTGCAATACTATGATCCGCTGCAGCATTACGACGAGGTGCGGGGCTCTTGGTTTACCAGTACGAGCACCGGTGATATCGGCAGCGACTTCGCTCGAACCACCTCGCCCCGCTGACAGCGTTCCTTGCGGCAACACCTACCCCGCGGTCTGGCGCAAGAGATCGAGATGCACAGGCAGCAGCTTCGCAAGTGCGTAGCGGTCCTCGATCAGCTGCCGGGCCCGCACGCCCAGTTGGGCACGAAGCGGCGCATCGTCGAGGAGGGCGGAGATTTTAGCGGCGATATCCGCGGGCGCGCGAAGGTCGGCGACGAGGCCCGTCTCGCCGTGAGTGATGACCTCCTCGACCGGCGCCGTCGCCGAACCGACGACGGCGCGGCCCGTCGCCATGGCCTCAAGCAGCGACCACGACAGCACGAAGGGAACCGTCAGGTAAACGTGAACGCACGAAGCCTGCAGCACCCGAAGGTACTCATCCGGCGGTAGATGGCCGGTCAGATGGATGCGACTCCAGTCGAGCATGGGCAATTGCCGGCGCGCCTGGTCGACGAAGCTGTCGTCCTCAGGGAGTCGCTTGCCGTAGAAGGCCCGGTCGGCCCCGACGATAACGGCGTGAAGTTTCGGCCGCGCCGGCTGCAGGGCGGCGAGTGCCGCCATAAACGGGGTGAAGCCGCGATAGGGCTCGAGGCCGCGGGCGGCGAAGGTGAGGATTTCGGCCTCGTCCGGAAGGCACAGCCGGGAGAGCAGTTCGCGGCGCGCCGCCGGCCGCGGCCGGAACCGACCGGTATCGACGCCGTCGTGGAGAACCGTCAGCTTGTCGGCAAGCGGCATGGGGAATTGTCGCTGTTGAAACCGGGTGGGACAGAGCGCCCGGTCGCACGTGGCAAGCTCGATCAGAATTCCGGCATTGCGCGTCCGGATCCGCAGCCGGTCATCCTCGCTCACTTCGCTCGGGTCGAGGAAGCCCGAAGTCGGCGCCTGCAGCATGGTAGTACCATTCAAAGTAGCCGAGGAGCGGGCTGTCCGGAAAGGCGTCCTTGACATACAGACCCGGACCGAAGCCGGCGTGCGCGCAGACGACGTCGGGGCGGAAACCGCGCCCGGCGAGCTCTCGACACGCTCGGTAGGCGGCCTGCCCCAGACGCACGGCCGCCTCCAGCGACTGGAGGTAGTGATGGGTCGAGGGCGATGAGGGAGCGGCCTCTATCCGCACCCGTTCGACGCCGCGAACATCGCCCGAACCTTCGGCGTGGACGAACACGACGCGATTCCTCGGATCGGCGGCCAGCGCTTCTGCCGTGTGCGCAAACTGGCCGGGAAAGAACCGGTGAAGGAAAAGAACATGCAGGCCTCGTCGGCCCCGATGCCGCATTGACCACCCGCCCTCGCTGCTGAACCGCCCCAGTCTCCGACGGAGAGGCTAAACAATCGGTAACCGGCTACGGCGGCCACCGCCGGACGCGGGTTTTCGTTGAAGTCGACTTCGTTCAGGTTCGCTGCTTTGAGCACGCCGATGTCGCGACGTATGCGGCAAAATGCTCGCATTTTTCCCACACAATATGTTTTTGACATCTATCGCGAGCTCTGACACGATTACCACAACTTAAGGTTGCTTCATAACATGGAGGCTGCGGTGGCAACTATTCCCGGTGGATCTCATAATGATTTCGTCCTGGGTACGGCTTTGAATGATGTCATTTCGACTGGTAGCGGCAATGACACCATTTTCGGCTTCGATGGTAACGACACGATTATTGCCGGTTCCGGCAATGACAGGGTCGATGGCGGCGCCGGCAACGATTTTATCAGCGGCGGAAGCGGCGATGATGTCCTGATCGGCGGCCTTGGCGACGACCATCTCGACGGCGGCAGCGGTAATGACACGTTGCTGGGCGGCGACGGCAACGACGTCCTGCTCGGTGGTTCGGGCAACGATCTCCTGTTTGGTGGGAGCGGCGACGACGACATCCATGGCGGCTCCGGCGACGATCTGTTGACCGGCAGTGACGGCAATGACCTGCTCAGCGGCGATAGCGGCGACGATATTCTTATCGGCGGCGCGGGCGATGATCATCTCGACGGCGGCACCGGCGACGATACCCTCCTCGGCGGCGACGGCAACGATATTCTGATCGGTGGCGACGGCGATGATACGCTCGCGGGCGGTGCCGGCGACGACCACCTCGACGGCGGCGCGGGCGACGATACGCTCTACGGCGGCGACGGCGACGATACGCTCACGGGGGGCGACGGCGACGATACGCTGTGCGGCGGTGCCGGCGACGACCACCTCGACGGTGGTAGCGGCGATGATCACCTTTATGGCGGCGCCGGCGACGACCACCTCTCGGGCGGCACCGGTGACGACACGCTGCAAGGCAACGACGGCGACGATACGCTCGCGGGCGATGCCGGCAACGACACTCTCAGTGGCGGCGCCGGGGACGATCACCTGTCCGGCGGCGATGGCAACGATACCCTGCTTGGCGGGAGCGGCGACGATGTCCTCGACGGCGGCGCCGGCAACGACTTTCTCTCCGGTGGCCAGGGCGATGATGTGCTGTTCGGCGGTGCGGGCCACGACGTGTTCTCGTTCACCGGCGGCGGCGGCAGCGATGTCATCCTCGATTTCGAGGAAGGCAGCGATCTGCTTCAGATTACCAAGAACATCAACGGCCTCAACATCAACACGGCGGCCGATGTGGCGCAGCACGTGAGCGACGATGGCGGCAACGCGACGATCGACTTCGGCCACGGCGATACGGTGACCCTGGTCGGCGTGTCCGCCGACGACGTTCAGCAGGATCCAGGTAAGTTCTTCCATGTGAGCTAAGGCGTTTTGCATCTGCGCCCGGCCTTCACCGGCCGGGCGTTCTTTTTTTCCGGTGGCATCCTTCAGGGGCTGGAACAGTATCGATGGGTCAGGCGGCGTCGAGAACGCAACCCTCTCGTCTTCATGTCCACCCACTCTGCCGGGGCTTCGCCGTCTTGGTCTGGGACAGCGACGAGGCGGTCCGCGCCCAGCACGTCCAGATCGGCGTCGACGGCAAATTGTCCAGGCGAGCCCGTTGCGGCTGCAGCGTCGAGCTGACGACACGGCAGGTGCGCAACCTCCTGTTGGTCGCCCTAGAACAGGCCGACAACGGGCAGACGTTAGCGGTGAGCAGCCTCCACGGCTGCGTCTTGGCCTGCTGCTCGGAACGACCGCACCCCCCCGCGGCGGAGTTCGACTCCCTTGGCGTCCTCGCCGGCGTCGAACGACGGAGCCAAACCCGGCTCCTCCGCTTTTTCGTGGAAACCTGCCCCGCCGTTGCCAGCCTTGCGACGGACCCGCGTTGGATCGCCGCCTGCCGCGGACTTATCGCTGCTCTCGCCGGCCGCCTCGGGGCGCTCCGCGCTTGTTGCTCGGTGGTAAACGGTCTGCGCCTCTACGAGGGTCTGGTTCCCCCAGCCCTTGGTGGCCCCGCGAGCGCGGTACTGATTACCGACGGAGGCCTCAAGCGTCCGGCGGCCGCGCACTTGAGCGCAGGCATCATCGGCGGGCAGCGGCGCCTCCTGCATGTGATCGTTGAAGAGCAGACGAGTGGAGCCCCTGCAACGGCGGTGGTTTTCGCCGGCGATGCGGCCATTATCCGGACGTTGCCGGCGGCGACGCCGGCGAGCTCGCCGTCCGTGCTCTCCTTCTTGCGCCAGCGTTCGCCGGCCTGCGACGTGAGGCGGCACCTCTTGTACGACGCGCTTGCCGCGCTCTCGCCTGTCGAACCGAAGGCGGCCGAGCTGCTCAGGGAATTGCGACTGCTGGTGCCGGAAGTGGTCATCGGACGCTGCAAGGAACGCCCGCAGCCGTTCGCCGGCATCGATCACGTCATCGCCAGCGCCGCCGGCCTGTTCATCCGCGGCTGGCTCGACACCAGCCACGGCCTGGCCGAAGCGATTGAGGTCGAAAGCGGGTCCGAGCGCCATCGGCTGCCGGTCGCCGACCTTGTCTCCTTTCCCCTTGCCGAGCCGGCCGCTTCCGCTGTCGGCTTCGTCGCCGGCGTTGCCGTCGCCAACCCCGAGGCGCCGTGTCGCATCCGGCTCGGCCTCCGTTCCGGCCTGACGATCGATTTGGCGACGGGACCGGAAACCCTCGACGCCGGGCAAGCGTGCGAACGGATTCTGGCGTCTCTACCCGCATCAATCGCTGCAAACCCGGCGATCCGGGTGATCGAGCCGGCGGTGCAGGCGCTTCACCTCGGCGCCGCCCGAACGCTGACGCCGATAGCGGCGGCGACGGTCGGTCCGCTGCCGGCCGCGGACCCCCTGGTCAGCATTATCGTTCCCCTCGGCCGTTATGCCGAGCCGGTTCGTTGCCGGGTGGCGCGAGCGGCGATCGCCACGGATACGGCACGATGCGAGTTCGTCTACGTTCTCGACCGGCCGAACGACTTCGCGTCAGCCGAACAGCTGCTGAGCGATCTCTATCAATGCAGTGGAGTCGGTGGTCGGCTGCTGCTCATGCCGCCTGCCTCGAACCCGGCTTCGCCGCTGAACCTCGGCGCGGCGGCAGCGCGCGGCCGGTATCTGCTCTTCCTTAACGCCGGCACCGTGCCGGAGACGGCCGACTGGCTCGCTCCCCTCCTCGCTCGGCTGGCCCAACTGGCAGAGCCGGGCGCCGCCGCGGGGACGGTGGTTCACCCGGACCAGTCGCTGCATCAACTGGGCGGCGACATCGGCGAGGACCCCCTCGGACGGTGGGGGCCGCACTGGCGTGCCGCCGGTTATCCGCGCGCCGCAATCGCCGACGCCGAGCCGTTGCCGCTGCTTTTGGCTGTGCCCGGGTTGCTGGTGGAAAAGATCTGCTTTGACCGGTTCGGCGGATTCGATCCGAGCTACTTTGATCCCTTTTTCCGCGATGCCGACTTCTCGCTGCGGCTGCTGGAGAACGGCGGTCGGCTGGCGCTGGCCCGTTCGAGCGTGTTCATCGAATTTGACGAGGCCGAACCTCTGCGGCAGCCCGGCCGGGAGCTGGCGCAGGAACTCGACCGACGCCGGTTTGAACGGCGCTGGCGCGGGCGCATCGAGTCGCTCTGCACCGCACCGAAACTACCCCATGTCGGTCCTACTACGGGCTCTTCCGGGGGCCTCCGGCCATCATCCTCCGACGGCAGGAGAGCGGCATGAGCGAGCCGATGCGGGTGCTCTTTGTCTGTCATGGCCATCCCGATCTGGTGACCGGCGGTACAGAAGTTTTCGCCCATAACCTATTCCGTGCCCTCGCCGCGGACGGGCGCGTGCGGCCGCTGTTCCTGGCCTGTGTCAGCAGCCTGCATCGGCCGGACCGCGCGCTGTCGCGGTTGCAGGGCACCGGCTCCGCCATCGCCGACGAGATGCTCATCCGTATCGGCCGCTTCGACCGGTTGATGCTGGCGCCGATTGACGCGGGACCGTTCGTCGAAGCCTTTTCCGACGTTCTTCGCTGGTTTCGCCCGGATATCGTCCACTTCCATCATTTCACTTTGATCGGGCTGGATGCCCTGCTGCTCGTCCGGCGGTTGCTGCCGGACGCCAGGGTCGTCGCAACGCTGCACGACTACCATCTGATCTGCACCAACGACGGCCTGATGATCACGGCGGAAGACGGGGATCTGTGCGGGTCCGCATCAGCCGACGCCTGCCACCGCTGCTTCCCGACGATCGCTCCGTCGCGATTCGCCGCGCGCGCGTTCTATGCCCGGTCCCTGCTTGATCTCGTCGATCAGTTCCTCGCGCCGAGCGAGACCATACGCCAAAGATTCGTGGCCTGGGGTCTGCCGGCCGAACGCATTCACCGTATGGCCAACGCCCTGCCGGCAACCGAGCGACCGGCCGACCCGCCTGGCCACGACACCGATGGGGCGCGAACGACATTCGCCTACTTCGGCAATTTATCTCCGCACAAAGGGATTCTCGTCGCGCTGAAGGCCGCGCGCAGGCTCGCCCGCGATGCGACGCCATTCCGTTTGCACATTCACGGTCGGATGCAGTTTCAACCGCCGGCCTTTAAGCAGCGGTTCTCGGCAGCGCTGGAAGAGGCAGACGAAGCGGTCCTCTGGCACGGCGGCTACCGTCAGGAGGAGATGGCGCATCTCCTCCACGCCGCCGACTGGGTCGTCGTCCCGTCCATCTGGTGGGAGAACGCGCCCCTCGTCATCCTCGAGGCCTTCGCCGCCGGGCGCCCGGTGATCTGTTCCGATGTCGGCGGCATGGCGGAACTGGTCGAGGACGGAGTCAACGGTCTGCACTTCCGCATGGGAGACGATGCCGACCTTGCGCGCGTGATGCGTCGTGCCATGACGGACACCGGTCTATGGCAGCGGTTGCGGGAAGGGATGCCGAACGTCGCCGACATGCGAACGGCCGCGCAGCGTCATCTCGCCGTGTATCAGTCGCTGCTTCCCGGCTTAAGGGCGATGTGCGCATGAGCGAAGCGGACCGATCGGCCCTGGATGCGGCGAAGGACGAGCACGGCGAAGGGCGGGCCGGACCGGTGCCGGTATCGCTCGCGTTTCTCCTCGACGAGACGACAGCCGTCCTATTCGGCCGCGCCGAGATGGAACCGCCGACGAGGGGCCAGTCTCCGATCATCGAAGCCGCAGACGGCGGCGGCGACACCTGGCGCTGCTGCCACTGGCCGCATTCGATCGCGGGATCCGTGGGCTGGCGCTTCGCCGCCGTGTTCACGAGCGAGGCGGTCGTGCGGCGCCTCTTATCTGAAATCCCGATCGTCGATGAACGCACGGGCAGTGCGTTTGTCGTACCGCCATTCGAGCGGGTCACGCCCGATATCGGCCCCGTGCTCGCCTGGGTCTCCGAAGCCGGCGCTGCGTCCGGCGATAGCACGGGCGATATCGCCGAGTTCCTGGTGCAGGCGCTCGCTCAGGGACGCCGGTCGATTGCCCCCCGCATCCGCACCTTCCTCCTCGGCTTCCTGGACGCGGTGTCCGACCACGACGGGTTCGTCGAGGCATTCGGCGCAACCGAATCCGCAGGCCTGCTCATCCAGGGCTGGTCGAGGCACCTTCAGCCGGGGTGCCATCGGATCATCCTCGCGGCCGACGGGCTGAGGATGACGGAAGCGATCGCAGGCGCGTTCGTGCGCAACGATCTGCCGAAGGATGCGAGCGGCGTCGTCATGCTTGCCGGGGATGAGGACAGCAAGCGGGCGGAGGATATCAGCCGGGTTTATTATCGTGGGCAGGGCGGATGTTTCCGTCTGGACGTGCTCGGCGACCATTGTGCGGTCCTCAGCCACAGCGAGACGGAGGGCCACCTGCGCAAGATGTTGCCGCAGTTCACCTGCGATGCGGCGACCCGGCGCCTGTTCGAGCGGATCGGCCAGACGCGTTTTCAGGGCGAGGATACCATATCCGCCCTGACCATCCCGGTGCGGCTCGCCACCGATATTGCCGCCCATGCGCAGGGATGCGGCTTTTTCTTGAGCGGCTGGCTGTTCGATCCGGAGCGACGGGTGCGCGGCGTGTTCATCAAGAGCACGCAAAACTTCCATCGCCGGCTGGACGCCGCCTGGGTGCGCCTGCCGCGCCCGGATGTCGCGGCGAGCTTCGCCACCGATCCCGCGTTCCGCGATACGGCGAGGCAGGCCGACGATCATCACGGCTTCATGATCTTTGTTCCGCACCCGGAGCCGTTTCGGGCCAGGGAGACGTTTTACCTGGAGATCGGCTTCACCGACGCCGCCGCCGCCTTCAAGCCGATCGTCTTTGACCACAGGCCAGACGAGCGGCAACTCGAGCACATCCTCACCGGCATCGACATCGCGCATGCGGACATCGATCGGATCATCCGGTGCCATGTCTCCCCCATCGCGCGGGTGCTGGCGGCCGCCAGGGCAAAGCCCGCTCCGGATGCAAGCCGCATCCACTTCGGTGACGTGCGGCGCACCCCGACGGTCTCGGTCCTCGTTCCCCTCCTCGACGCGGCCAACATCGACATCAGTTTGGCGTGTTTTTCGCGCGATCCGGACTTCGCGGATGCCCAGTTGATCTTCATCGTTCAGAGGGCGGCGGCCGCCATCGTCAGCGCCCTGTTGACCCGGCAGGGCGCGTTTTACGGGCTGGCGTGCGATCTGTTGATCCATGACGAACCGCTCGACCGGCTGGGCCAGCTGGAGCTCGGGATCAGCGCAGCAGAAGCGCCTCATGTCTTGTTCATGGCTCCTTCGGTGCTGCCGCGGGAGAAAAGGTGGCTGAAGCGCCTGCTGGAGGAGCATGCGGGGCTGCCGGCGAAGACCGTCCTCTGCCCGACGCTACTCTACGAGGACTTTTCAATTCGCTACGCCGGCGCGGTCGCTAGGTCGGGGCGTGACGCGGCCGACGCCACGGCATCCTCCCTCGCCGGGTACGCGCAGCACCGGATCAAGGAGACCAACCCTGTCGCCGTCGCCGATGCCGCTCTCGACTGCTGCCTGATGGCCCGCGAGCTCTGCCGGGAGCTGGATCTGGGCGGAATAACTGCCGGTTACCTCGGCGCCGCGTTGAGCAGCCGCGACTTTGCCAACAGGCTGCGGGAAGCGGGCGGCGGATGCTACTGGGCGCCGCGCGTGAGCCTTTATGCCCTCGACGATCATGCGGCGGACGAAGACCAGCCGGCCGCACGTCTCGCTAAACTGATCGATGGCTGGAGCTTCGCTCGCAAATGGGCGGTCGTCCGGGGCGTACCCACCATGGAGATGGGACGGCTGCTATGAGAGCCCTGCTGCTGAGCCACGGTCATCCCGCCTTCTCCATCGGCGGCGCGGAGGTTGCCTCTTACAACCTGTTCCAGGGCCTGAACAGGCGTGCGGACTGTGAGGCGCACTATCTCGCGCGCGTCGGGCCGCCGATCGGCCGCCACCGCGACACACCCCTGTTGTCCCTGCGCCAGGCCGGCAACGAGACGCTGTTCTTTGCCAACGAATACGACCATTTCCGGCTGTCCAACCGGGACCGCGGTGATCTTGCCCTGCATCTCGGCGGCTTCGTGAGCGGAGTTCTCTCCGGACGTGGTTCATTTCCACCACATCCTCGGCTTCGGTGTCGAAGCCCTGCATCTGGTGCGAAGGCTGCTCCCGGATGCGGTGATCGTCCTGACCCTGCACGAGTACCTGTCGATCTGCCACAACCATGGGCAGATGGTGCGGCCCACCACGGGCGGTCTCTGCAGCCGATCCTCGCCGGCAGAATGTGCGGTCTGCTTCCCGCATAGCACCGCGGCAGACTTCATGCGCCGGGAGTTGTTTCTGAAGGCGGCGTTCGACTGCGTCGATCTTTTTGTCTCGCCGAGCCGCTTCCTGATGGAGCGCTACGCGGACTGGGGGCTGGAGCGCAGCCGCATCGTCGTTCTCGAGAACGGCGTGGAGGCCGGCGACATCGCTCCCCCGCGGCAGATCGCCCATGACGGCCGGCGCAACCGGTTCGGCTTTTTCGGCCAGATCAACCCGTTCAAGGGAGTGAACCTTCTTCTGGAAGCGGCCGCCCGCGTTCCCGCCGCGATCTGGGGCGACGATTCTGTCGTCAATCTCTACGGCGGCAATCTCGAGATGCAGCCGGCGGCCTTTCAGGAGGAGTTCTGGCGGCTGCTTCGCGCAGCCGGCCGTCGCGTGCGGTTCTTCGGCGCCTACAAGAGCGCCGAGCTGCCTGCGCTGATGGCCGAGATGGACTGGGTCGTGGTGCCGTCGACGTGGTGGGAGAACGCGCCGGTGGTGATTCAGGAAGCCTTCCTGCACCGCCGGCCGGTGATCTGCGGCAACATCGGCGGCATGGCGGAAAAGGTCGCGAGACGGCGTCGACGGCCTCCACTTCCGCGCCGGCAGCGTCGAAAGCCTGGTCGACCGGCTGATCGCGGCGCTGAGCTCGCCCGATCTCTGGGACAGCCTCCAGCGCGGCATTCGTCCTCCGACGACGACCGATGCCACCGCCGGCCGGCATCTTCAGCTATACCAGCAGCTTCTTGACCAGCGGCAGGGTGGCCGCGGCGGCATCTGTCCGGCCGTCTGCGGCCGACGGTGCCGGTTTCGCCGCCGCCGCCGAATAAGCGGAGCATCTTCGATGACGCACACGGTTCTTGTTACCGGCGGCGCAGGATATGTCGGCAGCCATGCGGTGGTGGAGCTGCTCGACCGCGGCATGGACGTGGTTGTGCTCGACAACCTGATCCAGGGTCACAGGGAAGCGGTGCCGGCGGGGGCCACGCTCATCGTCGCCGACCTCGCCGACCGGACGGCCGTCGACCGGGTGTTCGCCAGCTATCCGATCGATGCGGTGATGCACTTCGCCGCCTACTCGCTCGTCGGCGAGTCGATGCAGAAGCCGTTCCGCTATCTGCGCGACAACGTGGTCAACGCGCTCAACCTGATCGAGGCGGCGGTGGAGCACGGTGTCCGGCGACTGGTGCTGTCCTCGACCTGCGCGCTGTTCGGCCATCCGGACCGAATTCCGATCGACGAGGACGTTCGGATCGATCCCGGCAGCCCGTACGGCGAGTCCAAGTTTCTCATCGAGCGCATCCTCTCCTGGGCCGACCGGGTTCACGGGCTGCGCTCCGCCTGCCTGCGCTACTTCAACGCCGCGGGAGCGCATCCGGTGGTGCCGATCGGCGAGGATCATGCGCCCGAAACCCACCTGATCCCGATCGCCCTCGAGGTGGCGCTCGGCCGCCGGCCGTACATCGACATCTACGGCGACGACTATCCCACCGCCGATGGAACCTGCATCCGCGATTACGTCCACGTCTGCGATCTCGCCGATGCCCACGTGCGGGTGCTGAAGTCCTCGAACACGAAAGCTGCCGCTACAACATCGGCATCGGCCATGGCTATTCGGTGCGGGAGGTGGTCGAGGCGGTCCGCCGGGTGACCGGCGCCCCGGTCCCGGAGCGCATCGCGCCGCGCCGTCCGGGCGATCCGCCGATCCTGATCGCAGCGTCCGAGCGGATCAGGAGCGAGCTCGGCTGGCAGCCGCGGTTCACCGAGATCGACGACATCGTGGCCTCGGCCTGGGCCTGGCGCCAGCGCTATCCCGCCGGCTACGCAACGCCGGTCGCGGCCGATTAAGCCCCGCCACGCAAGGAAAGGACGAGCCCTCCGATGTCGATGCCGGCGCCCGCCACTGAATCCGGGGACGTGCTGCGAGCGACGCTGCGCAGCTGCGTCGCCGGCATCATCATCGCCGCCTTCATCGGCATGTTCGTGAACGTGCTGTACCTGATCCAGCCGTTCTACATGCTGCAGATCTACGACCGGGTGATCAACGGCCGCAGCATCGACACCCTGGTCATGCTGTCGATCCTCGCCGCCGGCATCGTCGTGTTCTTGGGCGTGCTCGACTTCCTGCGGGGCCGGATCTTCATGATCGTCGGCGAGCAGATGGCGCGCCGCCTGGGCGGACTGGTGCTGCAGGCGGCGGTCCAGGAATCGCTGCGTGCGCAGTCCTCGGTCGAGTCCTCGCAAGCGATGCGCGACCTGCAGGAGCTGCGCCAGTTCGCCACCGGCGGCCCGGTGACGCTCCCGTTCGACGCGCTGATGACGCCTTTGTTCCTCATCGTCCTGTTCTGCCTGCATCCGGCCTATGGGGTGGTGGCGATGATCGGCATCGTCCTTCTCGTCGGACTTGGGCTCGCCATGGAATTCGTGGCCCGGCGGCCGTCGACGCACGCCAACGATGCGGCGCTGAAGTCGCACGCGGAGGTGGCGACGGCGATCCGCCACGCCGAGCTGGTGGAGGCGATGGGAATGTTGCCGGCTTTGATCGCACGCTGGCAGCAGGGGCAGCGCCGGGCCCTCTTCCTTCTGGGTGCCGGCAATACGGCCTCGAAGGCCATCGGTACCGTCGCCCGCGGCACCCGGATGGCGCTGCAAATGAGCATGCTCGCCACCGGCGCGGTGCTGGTGATCGATCAGGCGGTCACCCCCGGGACGATGCTCGCCGCATCGATCATGATGGGTCGGGTGCTGTTCCCGTTCGAGCAGATCATCGACGGCTGGCGGCAGTGGGGGAACGCGCTGGGCGCGCTGCGCCGGCTGCGCGCGGTGCTGACCGGCGCCAATGCCGGCCGGGCGGCGATGCCGCTCACCATCGGCGAGCCGCGGCTGACCGCCGAGCGCCTTACCTTCGTGCCGCACGGCTCCGACCGGCCGGTGCTGAGAAACCTCAACTTCGCCATCGAGCCCGGCGAAGTGATCGGCGTCATCGGTCCGTCCGGCGCCGGCAAGTCCACCCTCGCCCGGCTCATGGTCGGTATCTGGCGTCCGACCGCCGGCGGCCTGTTTCTCGACGGTCACGACGTCTACGCCTGGGAGCGCGCGAGCTTCGGCCGCCAGATCGGCTATTGCCTCAGCATCCGGCGCTGCTGAACGGGACCGTCCGCACCAATATCAGCCGCCTCTCGGAAGGCGGGCTTGGTGGACGTGATCAGCGCGGCGAAGCGGGCCGGCGTTCATGAATTGATCGGCCGCCTCCCGCTCGGCTACGAGACGAAGGTGGGCGAAGGCGGCTTCGAGCTCAGCGGCGGCCAGCGGCAGCGGATCGCCCTCGCCCGCGCCCTGTTCGGCGAGCCCCGGCTGCTGGTGCTCGACGAGCCGAACTCGAACATGGACGGCGACGGCGAGCAGGCGCTGATCCGGGCGATCGGCGAGGCCAGGGCGGGCGGCGCCACCGTCGTCATCGTCGCCCAGCGGCTGTCGATCCTGTCCGTCGCCGACCGCCTGCTCGTTCTGCGCGACGGCGCCGTCGAGCGGTTTGCCGGCCGGGTCGAGGTCCTGCAGTCGATGGCGCGGCAGGGAGCGGCGGCGGTGGCCCCGGCAACGGCAACGTCGCCGCGCTGCCGCTGGCAGGGAGAGGCTGAGATGTCGCAATCGATGGCTCATCGCAGCCACAGCAGGGGAAGCGACCGCAAGCGCAGCGGACGAGAGCACGAGCCGTCCTTCAGGGCGACGGCGATCGCGGCGGGGGTGGCGGTCGTCGCCTTCGTCGTCGCGCTGTTCGGCTGGATGATGTTCGCCGAGCTCGACAGCGCCGTGATCACGTCCGGGATCACCGTCGTCGACAGCCACCGCAAGACCGTCCAGCATCTGGAGGGCGGCATCCTGCGCGAGCTCCTCGTTCGCGAGGGGCAGGTGGTGAAGGCGGGCGAGGCTCTGGCCGTGCTCGACACCACCCAGGCCGAAGCGCAGGTCAGTCAGCTCACCAAGCAGTTGATCGCGCAGCAGGCACGCATCGCCCGCTTCCGCGCCGAGCAGTCCGATCGCCGCGACCTGATGTTCGCGCCGGAGCTCATCCGTACTGCCGTCCGAGGCAGGGGCCGAGGAGATGCTGACGGTGGAGGGCCGCGTCTTCGAGACAAGATGGCAGGCTTATGACAGCGGCGTCGCCATCGCCCGCAACCGGATCGATCAACTGCGCAAGGACATCGCCGCCACCCAGGCGCAGCAGACGGCCGACGGTGAGCGCCTCGCCATCTATCAGCAGGAAGCGGCCAATGTGTCCTTTCTCCTCGAACGCGGGTACGAGCGGCGGCCGCGACTGTTCGAACTGCAACGGGCGATCGCCGACCTGAAGGGCCGACAGGGCGAGCAACTCAACGCCATCGGCCGCGCCCGCGAGCAGATCGCCGGCGCGGAGCTGGAAATCATCAATCTGCGCAACACCCGGCTGGCGGAGGTTGCGCGCGACCTGGCGGCGGCAGGGCCGAGGAGGCCGACCTGGACGAGCGCCTGCGCTCCGCGCGCGATATTCTCGATCGGCGGGAGATCGTCTCGCCGCAGGACGGCGTCGTCGTCGATCTCCGGCTGGTGACCCTGGGCGGGGTGATCGCGCCCGGTCAGCCGCTGATGGACATCGTCCCGGTGGACGACGAACTGACCGTCGAGACCCGGATCAACCCGATCGATACCGACACCGTGCATGAGGGCCTGCCGGCGGAAGTCCGGATGACCGCCTTCAAGCGCAGCATTTCGCCACCCATCAAGGGCAAGGTATTCTACGTATCCCCGGATCAACTGGCCGACCCGAAGACGGGCGAACCTTACTTCATCGCCCGCATCCACTTCGACCGGGAATTCGCGGGCGCAATGGAAGGGTGGACCGCTGACGCCCGGCATGCCGTGCGAGGTCATCATCGTCACCGGCAAGCGGCGGGCCGGCGATTACATGATCGAGCCGATCACCGACCGGATGCGCGGGCATTCCGCGAAGACTAGGAGAGCGCCGTCAGGCGGCCGCAGGCGGCCCGGCACTTTCGGCGGCCGGCAGCGGCTGCTCTTTCGCAGGGAAGTGGGTGGCAATCACCCGGCTCGCCGTCTCCATCACCATGGCATCGAACGCCTCGCCTCCCGCCGTCGTGAAGTGCGGCAGAAGATGCCAGACGTATCCCTCGTAAGGGTAAGGGATATGGCCAAGGATCAGCTCCGGCGGCGCCGAACCGGCGGCGGCCGGATCATGGTCACGGTCGGACGTGTTGATCACCAAGAGCCGCCAATGGGCGTGCGGCATCCGCTTGCGCAGGATTTCGGCCAGTTCGCCCGGAACGTGGTTCGAGACCATGTGCAAGATGAACAGGACCTTGTTGTTGCCGATGTCCTCGCGAAAGTTGCGGACGCGGCGGTTGTAGAGCTCGACGAAGGCGGCAAACCCGTTGGCCGCGTACTCGTCGCCGATCTCATGGTTGAACTGCACCTTGAGCGTGCGGTGAACGACGTAGTTGCGGCCCCCCATGATCAGCTGGGCGGGATCGAGGTAGCCCTCGAAGTCGCTGTCGAGGATGCGGCACAAGGCCTCGTACGGGTGCACCGCCAGATCGAAGGGATGGGTACGCTCGCCCAGCAGCTTCGGCGCCTTCAGGCCCCAACGGGTGGGGATCGTCCGTGACAGGCAATCGGTACCGAGCGAGATAATCTTGTAGTCGTATTGCGCGAAGATCCTCTGGTTCTGCCGCCGCACCCGCGCGTTGCGCAGTGAATAATCGAAAAGATGCTGGGCGAACCCGAGAAAGCGGTCGCGCAGGTGCTCGACCTGCTCGATCTCGCTGTCGCCGAGGGCGCATCTCGTCGTCGTGATCGGATAGCCGACGGTGCTGTAGAGCAGCTTCTGGGCCGTCTGCTCGAAGTAGTCGAAGTTAAGCTGGTCCGTGGGGTGATCGGGCTGGTGATTCATGGGCATGTTTTCCACGACTTGATGATGACGGCGGTCCGCCAGTTCCGTCAGCGGCACCGCCAGCGCGCCGGCGCTTTCAGGCCGCTTCCGGGGCCCGCGGTGGGGCGGCGGGCGCGCCCGGAACGACGACTAAGTCTTTCTCCTCCCTAATTCGGAGCGCCTTGCAGCGTTGTTGCAGGTGCGCATTGTCGGGTCGAGGTTCGCGGCCTGTTCCGCCGCCTCGATCGCGTCGCGAAGTCGGCCCTGGCGCTCCAGCACCGTGCTCAGCCGGTGGTGGAAGGCCGCCACCGGGCGATAGAGCGCGACGGCCTGCCGAAGCGCGTCCAGGCTGGCCGCCAGATCGCCCCGGCGCAGATGAACCTCGCCCAGATGGTAATGGAAGTGCGCCTGATGCTTCGGCGCCTTGAAATAATCGGGAATCCGCGCGGCGAATGCGTTGCAGCGACGGTTGCTCGGAACAGGCGATGAGCGCGCAGATTTCATAGAATGACGGCCGCAGATCATGGCGGTGCGGCTCAAGAGCACGGACGAGATAATCCTCAGTGAGGACGTCCGCGGCAACGTCGCCGGCGAGATGGCCGAGGCAGAGCGCCAGCGTCTCGATATCGAAACGGTTGAGAGCAAACGCCAGGCGGAGATGCGGGGTGGCCTCCACCGTGCGGCCGCGGCCGATCAGATGCTTGGCGTAGGCGGTGTGCACATAGGAGCGGGTCTCGCTCGAGGCCTCGGCCGGAACAGCGGCGATTAGATGGTCGAACCGGTCGGTCTCGCCGTTGATCACGCCGCGGTAGAGCCCCTCGATCAGGGAGGGAAAGTGGAAGAGATCGCCCGCGTACGCGCCGATCAGCCGGTCGGATCGTCCGTGTTCGATCGTCTCCTTGAGGAAGAGATCGAGGCCGTGCACGGAATGGATGAACGGAGCGACCGAATGGAAGCAGTTCTTCAGGGAGATGCAGCTTCTCGGGAACCGCTCGCGCATGGCCAGACCCGCGAGCATGTCGCCCAGGGCCTTCTCGCCGAAATACGCCGTGATGCGCGTTTTCCGCGCCTGCGGCAGGTCCAGCACGTTGCGGGCGTAGTAGCTGTCGAACAGCGTCCGGTCGCCCACCACCGAGGGACTGGAGGTGCCCTTCAAGCCCGGCA
The DNA here is from genome assembly GCA_963781645.1 of uncultured Alphaproteobacteria bacterium. Classification (GTDB taxonomy): domain Bacteria; phylum Pseudomonadota; class Alphaproteobacteria; order Rhodospirillales; family Defluviicoccaceae; genus Defluviicoccus. The sequence continues at coordinate 19,199 of CAWAGY010000036.1, forward strand.
CGACTTCGGGGGCGAGCGCGATGATCGCATCCGCGTCCAGCATCAGGCCGAAGAGGACGGCGCCGAAGGCGCCCATGCTGTTGCCGAAAAAAACCGTCTGCTTGGCATCGAAGCCCGGCGATCGTCTGGTTGAGCACCGAGCAGACGTCGCGGACCTCCGAGCCGAGGCCGGGAGCTCCCGCGAGGTAGTAGGAATTGTCGGGGCAGTTCACAAACACGAACGAATAAGGAAGCGCATCAGTGTCTGGAAATGCGAAAACTGCCCGGCCGGCATATTGATGTGGCTGAAGACGATCACCAGCGTGTCGGCGGCACGGTCAACGACCTGTAGATACTCGCTCATGGTTTGCCTTCGGATGGGCGGCTGAGACGCACGTGCCGGGTCTTCGACCTTAATCGATCGCCGGTTACGGTTTCGCTAACGGCATTTCCGCCCTTGATCCGCCGGCGGGCGGCAGTCCTCGACCGGACGGGCGGCCGGGCGGCGTTAAGACGATCGAAAGCAGAGTCCGTTTGAATAAAGGTCGGAAGGGCGCCCGCCCCTGCCGGGTGCAAGGGGTGAAAGACCATGCTGGCCGGGCACGTCGAGATCTACGATCACAGCCTGATCGCCGGCTGGGCGGTCGACGACGAGCGCCCGGGAGAGCCGCAATTCGTCGATATCCTGTTCGACGGCCGGCTTTACGCCCGGGTGGCCGCATCGCTGCCCCGCCGCGACCGGGGCGACAGCGGCTTCAAGCTCGTGTTGCCGCGCGAGATCGGCATCCGTCGCGAACGGACGCTGGTCGAGGTCCGCTTCGCCGGCACCAACGTGCTCCTCGGCAATTCCCCTCGCCACCTCTCCTTCCGCGCCTCGCCGAAGCGGGTCCTGGTGATGGTTCCGGCCGGACTTCGCTACGGCCACGATAAGGTCAAGGCCCGGCCGGGGCCGCTCCGCGACCACATCGAGACCTACGCCAATACCGGCGACTGGATGGTGTTCGATTCGTCGCTCAAGCTGCTGTCGTTCGCGGAGATGGAAGCGGTCAACCTATGGGCGGCGACTGACGCCGAGATCGGCCGCTACAATGCCGAGTTCGACTACGCCTTCCTGCGCGGCTCCAACTACATCTACGAGACGATGGACTGGGGCCGGGCGGACGAGGTTCTGGCCAAGCTGAAGATCCCGGTGATCAGCTTCGCCGTCGGTGCCCAGGCGGCGAAGACGGGCCGGCTGCGGCTGCCGGACAAGGCGATCCGGGTGTGGAAGCAGTTCGCGGATCATGCGGCGACGATCGGCGTGCGCGGTGGGTTTTCGGCTGAAGTTCTGAACGAGATCGGCATCAAGAACGTCGAGGTCATCGGCTGCCCGAGCCTCTTCCGCCGCAACGACCCATTGCTTCGCATCGCCGCCAGGCCCTTCGAGCACATCCGCCGCCTCGCCTTCAGCCTGAGACGCGAGGTCTCCAGCGGCTACGCCGATGACCAGCGGCGCTACCTCTCGGTCCAGAAGGCGGTCATCAAGCGGTTAGCAAAGGAGTTCGACCTCACGCTTACGACCCACGGCGAGCCGGCGGAAAAGGCCTTCTTCTACAAAGATGCGGATCTCATGGAAAAGTACCGCGACCTGTTGGTGCGGGAGGGCTGGTTCGGTCCCGAAGATGATGGAACTCATGGCGATCTACACCGACCGCCTCTTCTACCACGACCGGGTCGAAGACTTCGATGCGTTCATCCGCGACCAGGACCTGGCCCTCGGCTTCCGGGTCCACTGCAATCTGCCGGCGCTGGCGAATGGCGTGCCTGCGCTCTTCGTCGGCTACGACTCCCGCAGCCAGGAGCTGGCGGAGACGTTCCGCGTGCCATGTCTGACGCTGGATGACCTCGATGAGCGGGCGCTGGGCGAGATCTACGCGCCCTCGCTGTGGGACGCGTTCAATCGATATTACCCCAGCGCCTATCGGCAGATGGCGGGCTTCCTCGACCGTAACGGCATGGCGCACCGCATGTGGCCGCACGAAGGCTGAGCGGCCGACGCCGACGCGCGCTGCGCCGCCGCGCGCGCTGTGGCTATCGCCAGACCGAGACGATGCCGATCACCAGCGAGGCCGCCGACAGCAGCGCCAGCCCGGCGATGGCGATGCGAAGGCCGCGGTCGCCTGCGCGTGCCGGGCCGGCCTTCTGAGGCATGCTCTCCGCCGCCGTTAACGTTGCATCGAAGCGGGCCTGGAAGACCTCGAAAACGGCGATCTGCTGCGCCAGCGTCTCCTGCCGCGCGGCGATGTCGGCGATGGCCGCGTGCAGGGCATCCGCGTCCAGCGTGCAGCGTCCGCAGCTCTCACCGAGCGCCGCCTTGATCTCCTGGACAAAGCCGCGGAGTGCGGCGGCGATGTCTCTTCGCAAGACGCGGATCGCCTCGCTGTTCGAAGGCGCGCCGCTACCGACCAGCCTGGGGCCGCCGGGCTTAGGGCCGCTCACCGCGGGCGTCCGCGCTGAAGGGAGCGCTCCTGACAAGCGCACGCGCACCTCGCCGTCGGCCGACCGGGCAAGCACCGATACGCGTTCGCTCACCTCTTTCGCCAGCGGCGGGTCGAAGACGATCTCAAACGCGTGGCGTCCGTCGCCAATGCCGAACTCGCTGCAGGTCCGCCCGCAGCCGGTCGGCGCGCGCTATCGAAAGCCGCTCGCCACCATGGTGAACCTCGATCTGCAGCGGGGTTTCGGGCTGCGTCCGGTCGAAGGCCCACCCGGCCAACAGCCGTCCATCGAATGCATCGACATAGCCTTCGACCGCTGCCGGCTTTGCCGGCGCCGCACCGTCCGGCTTCGGCGCTGCTGGTGTACGCGGTCCGTCCGATTGTTCGACTGCCATCCGTGATCTCCCACTGGGGACGACCGATTAAACGCGATCGGCGGTTTGCCTTTGGTTAATCGGCATTGGAATGCCGCGTCACTGCCGCCGGATGTGCCGGTGTCGCCAATTCCGCCGATCGCAGCAAACTCGGAAAAATTAACGACTAAGTAATCAGACGTTACTGAGAAAGTACCGGCATTTATATTTTTTCAATACTTTCCATTACGCTTGACTGCACAACAACTGAACAATATAGTGCGCGGGACGTTTTGATCAGGTGACGGTTCCGTGATGACAAATTGCTGTGAATATTTGCGTGAAAGCGGGCGCGACCGCGTTCAGCCGTTGCGCCGGCTCGCTTCCCACCATGGCAATCGCCGGGACCCATCGGGCGCCAGCGGGCGCCCCGGGCGCTCGGTGCGCTTGAGCCAGCGACCCGTTCGGCTCGTCGAAGACCATCGGGATTGGCGATGATGCAAACGGTTGTAGTTACCGGGGGGGCGGGCTTCATCGGCTCGGCGGTCATCCGCCTTTTGCTGAGCGAAACGCAGGCGGCGGTGGTCAATGTCGACAAGCTGAGCTATGCCGCCAGCCTCACCTCGCTGGCCGGCTACAGCGGCCATCCGCGCTATAGCTTCGTCCAGGCCGACATCGCCGATCGCCAGGCGATGGATCGCCTGTTCACGCGGCACCAGCCGGATGCGGTGTTGCATCTCGCCGCAGAATCACACGTCGACCGTTCGATCGACGGCCCGGATGCCTTCGTCCACAGCAATATCATCGGCACCTTCACCCTGTTGGAGGCGGCCAGGCGATATCTCTCCTCCATCGATCCTGACCGCGCGGCCGGCTTCCGCTTCCAGCACATTTCGACGGACGAGGTGTTCGGCTCGCTTGGCGCCGAGGGCCGCTTCACCGAAACCACCCGGTACGATCCGAGCTCGCCCTACTCGGCGAGCAAGGCCGCATCCGACCATCTGGTGCGCGCGTGGGGCCGGACCTTCGGCGTACCCGTCCTGATCACCAACTGCTCGAACAACTACGGGCCCTACCAGTTTCCCGAAAAGCTGATCCCACTCACCATCCTCAACGCCGTCCAGGGATTACGCCTGCCGGTGTACGGCACCGGCCAGAACGTCCGCGACTGGCTCTATGTCGAGGACCACGCGCGCGCACTGATCCGGGTGTTCGAGCGCGGGTGCATCGGCGAGACCTACAACGTCGGCGGCGAATGCGAGCGCAGCAACCTTGCGGTGGTCGAGACCATATGCGCCCTCGTCGACGAGGCGCTGCCGCGATCGCCGGTCCGGCCGCACCGCCAGTTGATCCGCTTCGTTACCGACCGGCCCGGGCACGATGCCCGCTACGCCATCGATCCCGGCAAGATCAGTCGCGAGCTCGGCTGGCAACCGCAGGTGAGCTTCGAGGCGGGGATCGAAAAAACCGTGCGCTGGTACATCGACAATCAGGAATGGTGGCAGCCGCTCCTACGGCGCCAGGCTCGGCCTCGGCCAGGCTAGCGCCCGCCACACCCCTCAGTGACATTCATCGTCTTAAGGAAGAAATCGATGCGTGGAATTGTACTCGCCGGAGGCTCGGGCACGCGGCTCTACCCGCTCACCCGGGGTTGCAACAAGCAGCTGGCTCCGATTTACGACAAGCCGCTGATTTATTATCCCCTGTCGATCCTGATGTTAGCCAATATCAGAGATATACTGATTATTTCTACGCCACAAGATCAGGCCAATTTTCAGAATCTGCTCGGGAATGGCCACCAGTGGGGCGTTGACCTGAGCTATGCGGTGCAGCCGACGCCGGATGGACTTGCGCAGGCGTTCCTGATCGGCCGGGATTTCATCGGCGGCCAGCCCTCGTCCCTGATCCTGGGCGACAACATCTTTTTCGGTCACGGCCTCGGCGACATGGTCCGGCGGGCGGCCGACAATCCGGCCGGCGGGACGATCTTCGGATATCAGGTCGAAGACCCCGAGCGCTATGGAGTGGTTGAAATGGACGCGTCGGGCCGGGCCCTCAGCATCGAGGAAAAGCCGCAGCAGGCGAAGTCGCGGTGGGCGGCGACAGGCCTCTACTTTTATGACCACCGCGTCGTCGAGGTCGTCGAAGGCCTGCAACCCTCGGCGCGCGGCGAGCTGGAAATCACCGACGTTAATCGCTGGTACCTCGAGCACGACTGCCTCCGGGTCGAGCGCCTGGGTCGCGGGTTCGCGTGGTTCGATGCCGGCACCCACGATGCGATGCTGGATGCCGGCAATTTTGTTCAGACCGTCGAGCGGCGGCAGGGCATGAAGATCGCCTGCCTGGAGGAGATCGCCTACCGCGAGGGCTTTATCGACCGGGATCACCTCTGCCGGCTGGCCTGGCAGCTGCGCAAGAGCGGCTATGGCCGCTACCTGATGCGCCTTTGCGAGGACGAGGCGGCGGCAGAAGAGGCGTCGCCGATGCCGGAGCGAGAGCGGGCGGCGTAATCGCGGGACGTTCCTATCGAGCTGTTCTCACCGCTGCGGCTGTCGATCCTTTTTTCGGCAGCTTCGGGCACGGGTGCAACTTTCACTTTGGAGACTTGGCCTTGTCCAGCATTCACCCCGTCGCCTTCGATCGGCAGGTTATCGAACTGTCTCGCAGCGACACCGCCACCGAAGTCGATCCGACGAAGGTGTTCGTCGTCGGGCCGATCATCCTCGTTTGCGTCGACCGGACGGTAATGAGCCACGGCCCGACCGCGCTCAATCTGGACGGGATCGAGGTTAGCGGTCCGCTGTTTCTCTCGACCCACGGCCGCCTCGGCTTCGTTGCTGCGCGCGCACCGCAAACGCTGAGCGGGATGAGGGCGGTGGCCGCGCTCCGACTGAAGGGGCCAAACCGCGAGGAGGTCCTGCGTTACGTCGATAAGCCGCTCGCCATCCGTCGCGATCGCGCCGCCGTTGCCGATCTGCTGAACCTTTTGCGCGGCAAAGAGAAGTCATCCCTTGCGATGATGCTGCTGCGCATCGTCAGCGCTTTTGCACCGGGTCTCGCCGGCCAGCTCGTGCCCCTGGTCGAAGGCATCGTCGAGACGATCCCCGTCACCGACGAGGTCCGCACCTTTGCTCTCGATCCGAAGCTGCGCTACTGCCGATTCCGGCTGACCCCGCCGCCGGCAGATGCCGCGCCCGGATGCTCGCTGCCGGTGCGCTGCCTTTTGTGGTCGAACCGGACGCTCTCGCCGCTCGCCGGCCGGAGAGCGCTTTCTATCGACGGGAAGACGGCCCACCTGCTGCTGCCCGGCCTCGCCCCCGAAGCAACCGGGACGCTGATCGTGCATCTCGGCACGACCATCGTCTCGGTGCCGGTCGCCAAGGCCGCGGTGAATCCCGACCAACTCCCGATCGAGACGATCAGTGCCTCTGACCCGGTCAACGCGCCTGCGCTGAAAGGCTTCCTGCTGAGCCGTCTTGGCGAGCTGTCGCGGTCAGGCAAGACCCAGACGCTGCTCGATACCGGCAATCTCACGTGGGCGATGACCGAGTTTCCGAACCGGGCCTTCGTCCGCCCGGACATGAATTTCGGCGTATCGGTTGAGAACATCCTGCCGGTCCCCGGTAAGGGGGTGCTGTTCATCGGCTGGCTGTGGGATCCCTTGCGCCTGTTCGGCCACTTCGTGCTGACCGACGGCCAGGGCCGGAAGGAGCCCGTCGCCGCGACGCTCCACCGCTACGAGCGTCCGGACGTCCTCGGCGTCTTCGGCGGCCAGGCTGGCGACCGGCCGGGGTTCATCGCCTTCCATCCGCACGCCGGGACCGACGATCTCTGGCCCACCTACCAGATGAAGGCCGTCCTCAAAGTCGGCATGCCGATCGATCTTGCCACCGACATCAAGGCCAGCCGCCGGCTCCTCAACCGGCCCGAGGTGCTGCTCGGGCTGTTGCCCGCGGGCAAGCTCGACGCCGCCGTGTTCCGGGATATTCAGCCGGCGGTCAGCCATCTGCAGGCGAAAAACGGCGTCCGATCGGGGATCGCCCGCATCCTCCACTATCGTGAAAGGGTAGCGAATCCCACCACCAGCATCGTCGTGCCGATCTATAAGCGGCTCGACCACGCCCGGCATCAGTTGGCGCAGTTCGCCGACGATCCCGACTTCGACGATGTCGAGCTGATCTACGTGCTCGATTCGCCGGAACTTGCTCCCGAGTTCAGCCAGCTCCTGGATACCGCCTGCCGCCTTTACCGGCGCCCGGCGGCGCTGGTGGTGATGCAGGCCAACCGCGGTTTCGCCGGCGCCACCAACGCCGGGGCCAGCGTCGCCCGCGGCCGCTTCGTGCTGCTGCTCAATTCCGACGTGATCCCGCAGCAGCCGGGCTGGTGCCGGACCCTGGAATTGATCCTCGATGCCGATCCCGGGTGTGGCGCCGTCGGCGCCCGGCTGATCTATGAAGACGGCGCGATCCAGCACGCCGGCATGCATTACCAAGCAGACGCGTCCGGCACCTGGAAGGCCGTTCATCCCGGCAAGGGACTGTGCACGGAGCGGCCGTCGGGGCCGGTTCCCGCCGTCACTGCCGCCTGCATGATGCTGCCGACCGAGCTTTACCGGCGCCTCGGCGGTCTCAGCGAAGACTATGTGGTCGGCGACTTCGAGGACAGCGACCTGTGCCTGAAGCTGCACCAGGATAAGAAGACCGTGTGGTACTGCGCGGAGGCGACGCTCTACCACCTCGAACGCCAGTCGATGGGGGGGAACGACCGCTACAACACGACCGTCTGGCGGTACAACCAGCTCCTTCATCAGCACCGCTGGCGCCAGGCGATCGCCGAGCTCGTCGCGCCGCCGTCATCATCGTCCCCGTCGAGATCAGCCACCCGCCTGCGACCGGTCGCGGCGGCAGTGAAGGCGCGGCCAGCCCAAGAGGAACGATCTGAGCCATGAAAACCGCCAACAACCGCGTCCTGATCATCTCCCACGGCCACCCTCAGCTCTCTCCGGGCGGCGGCGAGATCGTCGCTTACAAGCTCTACCAGGCCATCCAGGCGAGCGGGCTTGCGGAAGCCTATTACCTAGGCGCGATGCTGCCGCAATTCGGGCTGCCCCACTGCGGCTCGGCGCTGTTGCCGGCAAACGTCGATCCCAATCAGACCCTCTACTGGTCGGACCGCTACAACTACTTCCTGATGGCCCAGGACAACCTCAGCGTCCTTCTGGAGGAGTTCGGCCGCTACCTGGAAGAGGTCAGGCCGGCGGCGGTGCACTTCCACCACATCCACAATCTCGGCGTCGAGATGATCCGCATGGTGCGCAACATCTGCCCCGACGCCCGCATCCTGATGACGCTGCACGAGTTCCTGCCGATCTGTCATCACAACGGCCAGATGGTGAAGACGAAGACGCTGATGCCGTGCTGGCGGTCGTCGCCGTCGGAGTGCAATCGTTGCTTCCCGGAGATCCAGAGCGGCGAGTTCTTCTTTCGGGAACAATTCCTGAAGTCGCACCTGAAGCTGGTCGATCTTTTTCTGTGTCCGAGCCAGTTCCTGTTGAGCCGCTTCGTCGAATGGGGAATTCCCGCCGAGAAGCTGCTCTACGTCGAGAACGGGCACGTCGCGGGCGACGACCCTTTGCCGCCGGTTGCGCCGCCGGGACGCAACACGTTTGCCTTCTTCGGCCAGATCTCGCCGTACAAGGGTCTACCGATCCTGTTCGATGCCGCAAAGCGGCTGATCAGCCGCGGCTTCGGCTCCTTCAACATCGACGTGTTCGGCAGCATGCTGTTCTTGAGCGGCGATCAGGAGTTGGCGATCCGCAAGCGCTTCGCCGAGATCGAAAGCCACGTCCAGGTCCACGGCGCCTACCGCTATCAGGACGTGATCGCGCTGATGCAGACGGTCGACTGGGTGATTGTGCCCTCGATCTGGTGGGAGAACTCGCCTCTGGTCATCCAGGAGGCGTTCGCCGCCAGGCGGCCGGTGATCTGCAGCAACATCGGCGGCATGGCGGAAAAGGTCCGGCACGAGATCGACGGCCTTCACTTCCGCGTCGGCGATCCGATTTCACTCGCCGACACGATGGTCCGCGCCTGCACCGAGCCCGGTCTGCACGAGCGGCTGTCGGCCGGCATCACGCCAGTGCATCCGATGCGGACCTCGGCGAGAGAGCACCTCGAGCTCTACGGCATCCTTGATCAAGGGCAGAAACGGCGAAGGGCCGATGTTTCTGCCGCTTCCCCCCGCCGGCGACGCACGAGCGTGTCCGAGCCGGGTACCGCCGCTGTCGCTACAGGAGGTTGAGATGCGCAAGATCCTGGTCATGATCCCGGCCGGCGAAGTTTACCAGCACGACAGTGTCCGCTGGTACAACTACAAAGACCTTCCCAAACACATCAATCAATACCACAATACCGGTGACGAATTTGTCTATGACTTGTCGCTGAAGCTGCTTAACTTTGATATGCTCGATGTTCTCAAGATAGCCAATCCGACCCAAGCGGACATCGACCGCTACAACGCCGAATTCGACTACGTCTTTCTTAGGGCGTCCAATTACATCCATCCGGCGATGAATTGGGAACAGGCCGTGCCC
>CAWAGY010000037.1:0-81294 GCA_963781645.1 uncultured Alphaproteobacteria bacterium
TGGCCCGCCTCGAAGTGTCGACTAAGGCGTGTAGCAACGCTGCGGGGGTTGCTCTGATGGTCGGAGCCTGTCCCCAGGCACTGAACGAGGCGGACCATGACGGATCTTACGCTTTTCGTCGGCTTGGACGTACACAAGAAGACCATTGCCGTTGCCATGGTCGAGGCGACGGCGGGCGCCGATGTTCGGTTCTACGGCACGATCGCGAACACACCGGATGCGCTGCGCACCTTGTGCAAGAAGCTCTCGAATGACGGCGGGCGGCTGAACTTCTATTACGAGGCGGGCCCCTGCGGCTACGGCGTGCAGCGTCATTTGACGCGGCTCGGACACCGTGCGACGTGGTGGCGCCGGCGCTGATCCCGCGCAAGGTCGGCGACAAGGTGAAGACCGACCGGCGCGACGCGATGATGCTGGCGCAGACGCTGCGCGCCGGGCAGCTGACCGCGGTCTGGGTGCCGGACGAGGCGCACGAGGCGATGCGGGACCTGGTTCGGTTGCGGGCGCAGGCGATGCGGGATCTGCGCAAGACGCGCCAGCAACTGCTGAGCTTCCTGCTTCGCCATGGCCTGAGTTCGCCCTACGGCCACTGGTCGAAGATGCATCGGCGCTGGCTGGGCGAACTGACCTTCGCGCATCCGGCCCAGCATCTGGCGCACGAGGAGATGATCCAGCGGATCGAACGCGCCGAGGCGCTGTGCGACCGGCTCAAACAGGCGATCGCCGACCTGGTGCCGCAATGGTCGCTGGCGCCGGTCGTCCAGGCGATCCAGGCGCTGCGCGGCGTGTCGCTGGTCGTCGCGGCGGTGATCGTGGCCGAGGTCGGCAGCTTCGGCCGGTTCGACAATCCGCGCCAGCTGATGGCCTATCTCGGCCTCAATCCGTCGGAGCATTCCAGCGGTGCGACGATCCGGCGTGGCCCGATCACCAAGACCGGCAATGCGCTGGCACGGACCTGCCTGGTCGAGGCGGCCTGGACCTACCGCTTCCCGGCGCGGGTGACGCAGATCATCCGTGACCGGATGAAGGATCTGCCGGAGCCGATCCGCAATGTCGCCTGGAAGGCGCAAGTCCGGCTCTCGGCGCGATACCGCAAGCTCACGGCGACCGGCAAGCCGGCACCCAAGGTCGTGGTGGCGATCGCACGCGAGTTGGTCGGCTTCATCTGGGCCATCGCCCGGATGGTTGAGCCGAAGTTCGCCTGACGGCGGCACGGCCTAGAAACGGATTTTGCCAGGCAAGGAGGTGAGACAGCCATCACGGGAACACGCTTCGACGCCCAGCGCCGACGGCAGGATGAGGAGGGAGGGGAACCCTCGATCCGGGTTTGATGCCGGGATCATCCGACGCGCGTTCGCTAGACAGAGGAAGCCCCACGACGAACCTTGGTCATGCGGTACCAACCCGCGGATAAGAGCCAGATCAACCGTCGTCCATGCCTCCTGCCGTCAGCACTGGGTGCCGATATGCTCAAGTATCACCTGCAAAAGCAGGGTAAATCAATGTGCCTTAGTCTTGACATCACGGACATAAGAGCCCGTCTTATTCATGAGCGCTGCGGGAACGGGCTGGCGGATGTAACGTAAGGGCTTGATGCGCCGTAGGATTCGGTTGCTGAAGCCAACCCTTCGACACCATCCGGGCCTGCCACATCCGCCATGACCGACGATACAATCCTGCCATTCGCGTTTCCAGCCGTCGAGCGCAAGAAGGTCACCGCCGCGTTCGACGGCGGCCGGATCACCTCGGACGGTGGCGTGATGCTGCTGGCGGAAGCCGAGCGGCGGCTCGGCATCGCCGACAAGCTCGCCGCCGCGATCGCCGACGGGCGCGACGCGAACCGGACCACGCACCCGATCGCCGACATTCTGCGGGCGCGCATCTTCGCCATCGCCTGCGGCTAGGAGGACGCCGACGATCTCGACAGCCTGCGCCTCGATCCGGCGTTCAAGCTCGCCTGCGGCCGGCTGCCGGACAGCGGCCGGGACCTCTGCTCGCAGCCAACCATGTCCCGCTGGGAGAACGCGCCCGACTGCGCAGCGTGATCCGGCTCGGCCGGGTGATGCTCGATCTTACTGCGCCAGCTACCCGGTGCCGCCCGCCCGGTGACGCTCGACATCGACGACACCTGCGACGTCGTCCACGGCAACCAGCAACTCTCGTTGTTCAACGCGCACTACGACGAACACTGCTTCCTGCCGATCCACGTCTACGATACCGCCACGGCCCGCCCGGTGGCGGTGCTCCTCCGCCCCGGCAAGACGCCGTCCGGCAAGGAGATCCGCGGCCATCTGCGCCGCCTGGTCCGCCACATCCGCCGCCACTGGCCCAAGACGCGCATCACCATTCGCGGCGACAGCCACTACGGCCGCCCGGAGGTGATGGACTGGTGCGAGGCAACGGCGTCGATTACCTCTTCGGCCTGCCGGGCAACGGGCGCTCGACCGCCTGGTCGACGAGGCCGCCGACGATGTCCGCACGCGCCGGGCGCTGGAGAAGAAGTCCGCCTGCGCGGCTTCACCGAGACCCGCTATCGGGCCAAGTCGTGGAAGCGGGAGCGCCGGGCGTGTGCCCGCATCGAAGCCACGACCCGCGGCCTCGACATCCGCTACGTGGTCACCAACCTCGAAGCCGGCTCGGCCGAGCACATCTACGAAATCCTCTATTGCGCCCGCGGCCAGGCGGAAAACCTGATCAAGCTGCACAAGAGCCAACTCGCGTCGGACCGCACCAGATGCCGCTCGCCGCTCGCCAACCAGGTCCGGCTCATCCTGCATACCGCCGCCTATTGGCTGATCCTGACACTCCGCGACGCCATCCCGAAGACCTATGCCCTCGCCAAAGCCGAGTTCACCACGCTGCGCCTGCGGCTGCTGAAGGTCGGCGCCCGCATCGTCGAGACCGCATCCCGCGTCCGTCTCGCCTTCGCCGCCGCCTGCCCCGAAGCGGCGCTGATCCGCCATCTCGCCACCCGCCTCAATCCCGCAGGACCGTAGCCCATCGGGCCGAAAACGCCCGCCGAGCCCATCCCCGAAACCTCCGACGATCACATCCCGTCCAAACTCAGCGGCGAAGACGCCGCCGAACCGGCTCGCCCGATCGATCGGCCCCACCGACACGACCGCCGCCGACCCTCCCTCATGAATAGAACGGGCTAGTCCTGAGATATCAGCAATTCAAAGCACACATAGGGCGGGTCACGCTCCGCTTCAGACCCGCCCTACGCGCTACTAAGAACCGGCACCGCCTACCCGCAAAGATTACGGGGGCAGGGCGGTTCTCCCCGCCGAGCGACGAACGGACGCTACGCCGCGAAGGGATTGGTGAACACCGCTGCCGCGCCTAGCTCGCTCTCGATTTCGAGAAGTCGGTTGTACTTGGCGATGCGCTCGGAGCGGCAGGCGGAGCCGGTCTTGATCTGGCCGCCGCCCATGGCGACGGCGAAATCGGCCATGAAGGCGTCCTCGGTTTCGCCCGAGCGGTGCGAGATGACGTAGCCCCAGCCGGCCTTCCGGCACAGCTCGATCGCCTCGATCGTCTCGGTGACGGTGCCGATCTGATTGAGCTTGATCAGCACCGCGTTGGTCGATTGCTCGGCGATGCCGCGGGCGATGAAGCGGGTGTTGGTGACGAAGATGTCGTCGCCGACGATCTGGATCTTCTCGCCGAGCGCCTTGGTGTGCGCCTTGAAGCCGGCCCAGTCGTTCTCGTCGAGGCCGTCTTCGATCGAGACGATCGGATATTTGGCGACCCAGCCCTGGTAGAGCTCCGTCATCTCGGCGCTGGACTTCCGCCCTTGGCCCGACTTGGCGAGGTCGTAGGCCCCCCGGGCGAAGAACGAGCTGGCGGCGGGATCGAGGGCGATGGCCACGTCCTTCCCCGGCTTGTAGCCGGCGGCGGCGATTGCTTCGACGATCAATTCGCAGGCCTCCTCGTTGCTCTTCAGGTTCGGCGCGAAGCCGCCTTCATCGCCGACGCCGGTCGCGTATCCCTTCTTCTTGAGGATGGCGGCGAGCGCATGAAAGGTCTCGGCGCCGTAGCGCAGCGCCTCGGCGAAGCTCGGCGCGCCGATCGGCATCGCCATGAACTCCTGAAAATCGACGCTGTTGTCGGCGTGCTTGCCGCCGTTGAGGATGTTCATCATCGGCACCGGCAGCCGCCGCGCTCCCGGGCCGCCCAGATAGGCGTAAAGCGGCAGGCCCGCTGCTGCCGCCGCCGCTCGCGCCGCCGCCATGGAGACGCCGAGGATGGCATTGGCGCCGAGCTTGGCTTTGTTCGGCGTGCCGTCGAGCTCGATCATCAGCCGGTCGATCTCGCCCTGCCGGCTCGGGTTCATGCCGGTCAGCTTCGGCGCGATCTTCTCGTTGACGTTGGCGCACGCCTTGAGCACGCCCTTGCCGCCGTAGCGCCGCTTGTCGCCGTCGCGGAGCTCGACGGCCTCGTTCTCGCCGGTGGATGCCCCCGACGGCACCGAGGCGGAAACAGCCGTGCCGTCGTTGAGCGTCAAGTGCACCCGCACGGTCGGATTGCCGCGGGAATCCAGGATCTCGTGGGCATGGATGCGTTCGATGATCGGTTTCATGGTGATGTCCTCTGCGACTTTGCGGTGTTCCGACGCCAACAGTCGTCGTCTCCCTCTCGCCCAACCCGGTCCGCTTAAGTCATCGACTTCTTTTCGGGTTGTTCGGGTTGGGGCCGTACCGAAGAACCCGCGCCTTCTCGATGGTGACGAGGCCGCTTTCCATCATCTCGTCGAGAACCGGCAGGAAGGCGTCGATCTTCTGCTGCGTTTCGACGATTTCGACGACGAGCGGCAGATCGTCGGACAGACGGAGGATTTTCGCCGTATGCAGGTGGCTGGAGTGGCCATAGCCGAGCGGCCCGCGCAGCACGGTGGCGCCGGCAAGACCGACCGCCCGCGCCTTGAGCACCAGCGCTTCGTAGAGCGGCTGGCCATGGTAGCGGTCGAGTTCGCTGATGAAGATCCGCAAGAGCACCAACTCCTCGGGCAGCTCAATTCTCATGGTGCCTCCATCTGGTTCAATGCCGCGGCGGCGTAATGCCCTGCGGTTACGGCGATCAGGCAGAGTGCCACCGACAGGGCGATGTTGCCGGCCGCCTGCACCCATTCGCCGTCCCGCACCAGGCTCAGCGTCTGCAGGCTGAAGGACGAGAAGGTCGTGTAGCCGCCGCAGAACCCGAGCATCACGAACTGCCGCGCCAGCGACGGCACGAGCAGGCGACCGTCCGGTCCGCTGATCGTCGCGAAGAAGCCGATGATAAACGAGCCGATGACATTGACCGCGATCGTGCCCCAGGGAAATGTTTCGCCCAGGCGCGCGGCGATGAATCCCGAGCACCAATAACGCGCCATCCCGCCGAAAGCACTGCCGATCCCGATCCAAAGGTAAGCGAGCATCAAGTCTCCCTTGTCGAATTGCCGGGTGGTGTGCTTGAAAATCCTTGCCCTATCATGGTGTTGTCTTCCAAGACACGAGCCGGATGGCGTAGCCGATCAACTCACCGAAGCCGGAGACGATCCCGAAGATGGTTGCAGACACGCCGAGCAGGGCGAGATAGGGGCCGGCGATTCTGCGCGCGCGCTGTATGTCATCCGCGAACAGGCTGACGATGCCGAGCAGGATGATAAAGCAAGCGCGGGGGACACGACGCTCGGTGCTGAAGCTTCCGCGCGCGAACATCCCTCGTTCGAGAGCGACACGTCGGCAAGCATCGGCGTGATAGACATAAGAAAACCCACCTCTCCGGTGGGTGTTTAGACGGACTCCCACCGCGTAGATCCACGCAGTAGGAGTCATCAGCCTCTTCGGCGGTTTTGGGGGACCCCATCCCCTGTACCCGAAAAGCTATGTCGTTCTCCGGCGAAGATCAACATCAACGTCGCACGTGATGCTTTCCGGTGGGCGCTCTCGGCTCGGTTCGGCGGCACGGCGCGGGAGAAAGCAACCGGCGGCGGATTCGCCTTGCCGGCGAAGCGGCGTTCCCGTTACCTTAGAACGTAAGGTGCTGTAAGCATTTCCAATAATCTGAGATTTGGCAGCGGCGCGATCAGCGGACGGATTCCGACACGGTCGCGGCTGCGGCCTGGGTTTCGGCTCATTCGCCGTGCCTTCACATGGGGAGTTGATCATGACGACGTTCACGACAATGTTTCATCGCCGCAGACGGGCCGTTGCCGGCCTCGCCGCCGCCTGCGGCTTAGCCGCCGCCCTGATGCCGACGGATGCCGCTGCCGCCGAGCGGCAGACGGTCGTGCGGCAGGGGGATTCCATCGTCATGATCCCGGCGAGGCAAGCGCTGCCGTCCGCCAACGACTATGAGAATGCGAAGGGGGTGCCGCTGCCGTTGGCCGCGGTCGAGCCCAGCTCGCCCGCGGCGGAAGCCATCAACCCGGTCGATCCGCAAGCCCTGTTCGGTACGCCCGGGAGCGCCGACGGCGCCGTCGGTGATGGCACGATGGCACCGGTCCGGGTCGCTCCGGCGCGATCACCGTCCAAAAACAATGCGGATGAGATCGCGCAGCCGGAGGAGTTCGGCACCTACAACCGGCCTTTCACCACCAACCGGGTCGATCCGGTCGACGCCGTCATCACCAATACCTATCCCTTCCGCGCCGCCGGCCGATTTTTTTTCAGAACGGTGGAATCACGTTTGTGTGCTCGGCCTCGCTGATCAAACGCGGCCTCGTCGTCACCGCCGCCCACTGCGTTACCGACTATGGCTCGCGCGCTTTTTTTAGCAATTTCGAGTTCATTCCCGCCTACGCAACTGGCGTTGCTCCCTTCGGCGTTTGGAGGGCGGCCGAAATCAGGATCATGCCATCGTACTTCATCGGCAGCGACGGATGCGATCCCGCGGCACCCGGCATCATCTGCCGCAACGACATTGCCGTCATCCGGCTCGAGCCGCAGGCCGGCGCCTATCCCGGCACGTCGACCGGCTGGTTCGGGTACGGATGGAACGGCTATGGCTTTACCCCCGCCGGCACTGCGCTGATCACACAGCTGGGCTACCCGGTCGCTCTCGACAGCGGCTTCCTGATGCAGCGCACCGACGCCCAAGGCGTCATCTCGGCCGAACGCGTCGGCAACACCCTGATCGGCTCGTTGATGACCGGCGGCTCCAGCGGCGGCCCATGGCTGATCAATCTCGGCGTCCCGCCCGCCCTCAGCGGCACCGACTACGGCTTCGATCCGTTTCGCAACATCGTCGTCGGGGTGACCAGCTGGGGCTACGTCTCCACCTCGCCGAAGGAACAGGGCGCCTCGCCGTTCACCAGCGGCAACATCGTCCCTTTGGTCGATGCCGAATGCGCGGCGGCGCCGGCCGCCTGCTCGTGAACTCGGGCCCGACGCACAGGAGCCGGGCCGGGGCATTGCCCTCGTCCGCAGGCGGCGCGGCTGCCCGCGGCCCCCGCGTCATCGGCGCAAGCGCCTGCCCGTCCGTTGATTTTGCTCCGCATCGCAAGAACGGCGTGATACATGCATTGAGGCGGCTATGGCCCAAATTTCGGCCGCCGCGAGGAGCCGACGATGCGGATTTACAGCCGCGGTGAAGCGCCCGCCCAGCCCTTGATCTGCATTCCCCAGCGATGACGTCTCCCCCGGTTCAGCTCCGGACCACCCCCAGGGACATGCGCGCGATCAAGGCGCCGCGGGACTACAAGGACCTGTTCGGTCTCGACATCGGCTCGATCGCCTTTTTCATCGGCGCCATCGTCTGCTTCTTCGGACTGTCGATGCTGCTGCCGGCCGCCCTCGACTACCTCGACGGCAACGAGGACGACCGGGTGTTCATGGGCTGCGCGGCCATCCTCGTCTTCTTCGGGCTGACCATGGCGCTGACCTTCCGGCGGAAAAAATACGCCCTCGGTCTGCGCGAAGTCGTCCTGGCGGCGCCTTTGACCTGGATCGCCGTCGTCGGTCTCGCCGCCCTGCCGTTCGTCTTTTCGAGCTTCCGGCTGTCCTACAGCGATGCCGTGTTCGAAACCATGTCGGGGGCGACGGCGACCGGCTCAACCGTCATCGTCGGCCTCGATGCGGCACCGCGCGGCCTCTTGCTCTGGCGGTGGCTTCTGATCTGGTTCGGCGGCTTCGGCTTCGTCACCCTCGCCGTCCTCGTCCTGCCGTTCCTCAGGATCGGCGGCATGCAGCTGTTCGTCCTCGATCTGTCCGCGCAATCGGGCAAGTTCGTACCGCGGATGATCGATGTCGTCGTCAAAATCGCCCTCGTCTACGCAACGATCACCGTCGTTGGCGCCATCGCCTTCCGCCTCGCCGGAATGAGCCAGTTCGATGCCATCGGCCATTCGATGGCGGCGGTCGCAACCGGCGGCTTTTCCTCCCACGACGCCGGCATCGGCTACTTCCAGAGCCCGACCATCGAGTGGATTGCGATCATCGAGATGGCGGTCAGCGCCATGCCCTTCGTCATATTTATCGAGGCGCTGCGCCGCGGCCCGGCCCTGCTGTGGAACGAATTGCAGGTGCGGCTGTTCGCCGGCATCATCATCGTCTCCAGCCTGACCCTGACCGTCTGGCTGGTGGCGCGGGAAAGCATCGGCGTCCTCGATGCGCTGCGACAGGCGACGTTCAATGTCGTCTCGATCATCACCACGACCGGTTTCACCTCCCAAAACTTTGCGCTGTGGGGCGGCTTTCCGTCGGTTCTGATCCTGATGTTGATGCTGGTCGGCGGCTGTACCGGCTCAACCGCCGGCGGCATCAAGATGTTCCGGCTGTGCCTGCTCTTGGAAGCGATCCGCACCCAGCTCCACCGGCAGATCTATCCGCACGGCACCTTCCTCGTGACCTACAACAGCATGCCAGTACAGGAACTCGGTGCGGGCCGGCGTCGCCGGCTATTTCTTCGTGTATGTGTCGACGTTCTTTCTCTTTGCGCTCGCCCTCAGCCTGACCGGAATGTCGTTCGAAGCCGGCCTCGGCGCCTCGGCGACGGCGCTGGGCGGCGTCGGTCCGGGGCTCGGCGACGTCATCGGCCCCTGCTGCACCTTCGCGCCGTTGCCGGCCGTCGCCAAATGGCTGCTGGTCGTCGAAATGATGGCCGGGCGGCTGGAGATTCTCGTCGTCGTCATTCCGCTCACCCGAACCTTCTGGCGGACATGAGCGGCGGTCCCGTACACGTCATCGGTGGCGGGCTCGCCGGCAGCGAAGCCGCCTGGCAGCTCGCCCGCGCCGGCTGCCCGGTCGTCCTCCACGAGATGCGGCCGACGGTGACGACGCCGGCGCATCGGACGGACCGGCTCGCCGAACTCGTCTGTTCAAACTCGTTCCGCTCGGACGATGCGGCGGTCTCCGCGATCGGCCTCTTGCACGAGGAGATGCGACGGCTCGGCTCGCTCGTCCTCACCATCGCCGATCGGACGCGCGTTCCGGCCGGCAGCGCCCTTGCCGTCGATCGCGACGGCTTCGCGGACGGCGTCGGCCGCGCACTCGCGGGCGAGCCGCTGATCCGTATTGTTCGCGAGGAGATGATGCGGCTGCCGTCGCCCGACGAATGGCCGGATGTCATTCTCGCGACGGGACCGCTCACCTCGCAAGCACTCGCAGATGAGCTGGCGGCATTGACCGGCGCCGCCTCGCTCGCCTTTTTCGATGCGATTGCACCGATCGTCCACCTGGAGACGATCGACATGGGCAAGGCGTGGCGGCAGTCGCGGTACGACAAGGGCGACGGCAGCGACTATATCAATTGCCCGCTCAACCGCGGCGAATACGAGGCCTTCGTCGCCGCCCTCATCGCCGGCGAAACGATGCCGTTTCACGACTGGGAGCGGGATACGCCCTATTTCGAGGGCTGCCTGCCGATCGAGGTCATGGCCGCGCGCGGCCCGGAGACGCTGCGCTTCGGGCCGATGAAGCCGGTCGGGCTCACCGATCCGCGGCCAGGCACCCGCCCCTCGGCCGTCGTCCAGCTCCGCCAGGACAATGCGCTCGGCACCCTCTACAATATCGTCGGCTTCCAGACAAAGCTCAGGCACGGCGAGCAGGTGCGCATCTTCCGGATGATCCCGGGGCTGGAGCGGGCCGAATTTGCGCGGCTGGGCGGCATTCACCGCAATCTGTTCGTCAACAGCCCGCGCCTGCTCGATCGGTCGTTGGGCCTGCGCGGACGGCCGGGGCTGCGGCTGGCGGGGCAGATGACCGGATGCGAGGGCTATGTCGAGAGCGCCGCCATCGGACTGCTGGCCGGGCGCTTTACCGCCGCCGCCCGCATGGGCCGCCCCCCCTTGCTGCCGCCGGCGACGACGGCGATCGGCGCTCTTCTCAGCCACATCACCAACGGTGCCCTCGCCGACACCTTTCAGCCGATGAACGTCAATTTCGGGCTGTTTCCGCCGCTTGAAGCGAGCGCCGAAGACGACGGCCGCCGGACCAGTAAGGCTGAACGTAGGCAGACCCTGATTGCCCGCGCCCGCGGCGATCTCACAAGCTGGCTCGCGACGGAGACCGGGCGGATGGTCCCGGCGGAATGACGCGGACGGCTACTTGCTGCACGCGGCGTAGCCGTGCCGCGCCTGCACCCATGCCGCGCTCGTGACGGAATTGAAGTTCTGCGGCGGGGTCTGCAGTACCTTTTCGAACAGATCGCCGGCGAACTGGCAATAGGTATCAGCCCGCATCTGGCTCTGCTTCGAGGCGTCGTTGGCGAGCTGCGTCACCAGCGCGTCCATCCGGGAGGTGCCGCGAGACCCCATCGTCCGCTGAAAAAACGCACGCAGATCGCCGGCGCGGGCGATCAGAACCTCCTGATAGGAGGAGGCGAACTGGTTGTAGCGCGGCTTCTCCTCGCAACTCAGCGCCGCTACCATCAGTTCGGTCTGCACGACCCTCGCATTCAACGCCGCCATATCACGATCATTGGCGCACACGCGGGTTTTGGATGCTGAGGCTTTGCCCTTTGCGGCCGCTGCAGCCCCGTCCGGCACCACCGCCGCGCACAGGAGCAAGCCTGCTGCCAAGATACAGCCGAGGCGGAAAACCCGGCATTGCGGCACCATCAGAACCTCCAGTCGCTTCTCATCACGTCAGCCATTTGCCAACACCATACGTGGCCGACGTATGCCACCAGTCGCCGCGGGCGGCAACGTTGCATTGACCTTTCCCGGCGCGAGGGCTTTCCGATCCGGTCGGGAGCGGTGACATCCTTGCAAGCCAGCGGCTTATGCGTCCGGTCCCGGCGAACCCGTCGGCGCCGCCGCATGTGCGCCCGCATTCATGGCGAGACCAGCGGCGGCAATCGGCGAATCGTTTTCAGAGAATGCCGTTGGGACACCACATCGCATCGGCAGCACAACCACAACCGGCCAGCTGTTGTTCCGGTGCAGCAGTCTTCAGGTATTTTTTTGTTGCACCGCAAAGCGGGGTACCGCCACCATGCGTCACTCGTTAGTCTGGAGTTCGCCTTCGACGGTCCATCAGAGGACCGGGAAGGCCGAAAGAATAGGGAGGGATGGACATGAGGTCATCCGACCGCCGCCCGTGGTCCGCCGCGCGCTTTCTTCCGTTGTTCGCCGTCGTCGTCATGTTGATCCCCGCATATGGCTTCGCGGCGCCCAGCGGCCCGGGGCCGGCCGACGCGACGCGGCAATTATTTGCCGCCGTTCAGGCCAACGACTTCCAGGCCGTCCAAACCAGCATCGGCGCCGGCGCCGACGTCGAAGCGCGCAATTCCTGGGGCTTTACCGCCGCAGACGTGGCCGTGGACAGAGGTTATTTCCGGATCGCCCATTATCTCGTCTCGATCCGCAATTTCCAGCGGCCGAAGACGGAGCCCACCGCCGCCACCGCCGCCGCTAGCAACCCCGCCGTCGCTGCGACCGCCGCCGCGACTGCGAAAGCCGCACTCACTCAAGCCAAGCCCCCGACGGGGGCACCGGCGGCAGCAAAAGTGCCTGCCGCATCTCCCCGCGCCGCAGCACCCCCCGTGTCGACACCAGCCGATTCGCCGGCGGTGACGGCCGATCGCAGTCCGCCCGTGTTACCGGCCGCGGCCGGTGGCGCCGGTCCCTTCGATCCGTCGCGGCCTGCCTACGGGGCGACACTGCCTGCCGCTGCCGACAGTGGCTCTTAACGGGGGCCGCTCAATAGCGGCCACGCGCGGCGTTCAGGGCCATCCTCGCTAGCGCCGAAGCCGGCCGGCGCTGCACCGCCGCCGCGAACGGATTAAACCGGCTGCGCGCAAGGCGGGCGAGATAGGCATCGGCGAGCGTGGCGACGAGCAGAACCGGCAGGGCGCGGCGCGGAACGTCGCTTTTGAGCACCCTCGCCTCCCGCAGCCGTGCGCCGGCTTCCGCGGCCACCCATTCGACCACCTGCGCCAGGCCATCGGTCTCGCCGCGCTCGAACAAGGTCCACACGTCGAGGCCGGCCCGCCGGTTGAGATCGGCCGGCAGGTAGATGCGACGGGCCCGGGCATGGAACGGCACCGCCCGAACCAGACCGATCAGCGCCCAGGCGACGCCGACGTGTTCCGCCGCCTGCCGGTGCCGCGCCGGATGCCGCCCCGACCACCTCGAGCCCCAGGGTCGTGAGGGAGCCGGCGGTTGCCGCCGCGTAGGCGGTCAAGCCGGCGAGATCGGCCGGCGCCTGGTCGGCCATGTCGGTGCGCCGTCCTTCGAGCAACCGCTCAAACGGCCGGCGGCTCAGCCGGTGCCGATGCACCGCCGCCGCCAGCGCCGCCGCCACCGGCTGCGCCCGTGGCGCATCGCCGGCGAAAATGCGGTCGATCGTCTCCCGCCACCAGGTCAACCGCATGTCGCCAAGAAGCGGTTCCCTGACCCGCTCGCGGATGCGGGCGACCTCAAGATTGAAAGCATAGAGGGCGAACAGCCCCTCACGCACTGCCGCCGGCGCAAACAGGGCGGAAACGAACCGGTCGTTGTCGAGCCGTCGCACGTCCAGGGCGCAGTCGGAAAGCGTCTGTTTCGCCATTGTCTCGTTCTACCGGTCACGTTTCCGATATAGGGGCGGCGCTGGTGGCAATGCGCCGCAACGGACCAGGCCGTCGCGGCCCTGAGGGGGAAGCTCGACGATGCCGCCCGATCACCCCGTCGATCACCTTGTCGATCACCCCGGGGATCTTGCGCTGCTGCCGTGGCTGCTGCCCGCCCGGGTGCGGCCCCACCTCCTCTGCCTGCTCCGCTTCGTCGACACCGCGCGCCGGCTGGCGGACGCACCTTACGGCGATCCGAGCGAACGCCTTGCCCGCTTGCGCGCCCTCGATCCCGAGCGCCATACGGTCCCTATCGACGAGCCTTCCCCGACGAAGCCGCATTCGGAGCCGCTCCAGGGTCCGAGGTCAGGGCCGCCCGCGCTTTCGCCCGTTCGCTCGCCGAGACGGGCGTGCCGCCACAGCACGTCCGCCACTTCCTGCAAGCCTGCGAACGTGAGGCATCCGGCTGGCAGGCGGAGACATGGAGCGACCTTCTCGTTCAGGGTCGGTTCGCCGCCGCCTCGATCGGCCGCCACGCCCTCGCCCTTCTTGGCGAGAATCGAGCCTGTGCCGGTGCTGCCAGCGATGCCTTGTCCACGGCGACCTGGATCCTCCAGGACCTCCATCGCATCGATCCCGTGGCACGGGGCGGACGGCCGCCGCGGGGTATTCCCCTTCACTTCTTCGCCGCCGCGATGATCAGCACCGGCCATCTGCGGACGGGGTCAGCACGCGGCCAGATCCGCGCCGTTCTCGACCGCGTCCTCGATGGCGTCGATCACCTGCTCGCGCAGGCGGCGCCGCTGCCGGACCGTCTCGTCGCGCGCGGCACCGGCCGGCACGCCCGCATTCTTCTCTGCCGCGCGACCGCCCTCGCCCGCCGCCTGCGCGTCGAGGATCCGCTGGCCGCGGCGGTGCGCCTCGGCGCCTGGCAGCGCCGGCGCTGCCTCATTCTCGGCGTCCTGCCGCGAGGCCGGCGGCCGCGACGGTCCTGAGCGCAGCGACCCCATCGTCGCCCGCTGCACCCGGCGGGATCGCAGCACCTCAGGGCGATCGCCGATGGCCAGTCCTTTTCATCGGCGAACAAAGTCCGTATCTGTCAGTTAAACTCACACGCTCGCTCCGCCAACCAGTCGAATGAGGGACATCATGGCATTCGAACTTCCGGACCTGCCGTACGCCAAGGACGCGCTCGAGCCACACATCTCGGCCAAAACGCTCGAGTTTCATCATGGAAAGCACCATGCCGCCTACGTGAACACCCTCAACAGTCTGATCAAGGACACACCCGACGAACAGAAATCGCTTGAGGCGATCATCAAAGGCGCACACGGCGACTCGCAAAGGGCGAAGGTGTTCAACAACGCGGCGCAGGTGTGGAACCACACGTTCTACTGGCACTGCATGAAGCCGGGTGGCGGCGGGTTGCCGAGCGGCAACGTCGCCGCGGCCATTTCCGGCGCCTTCGGGTCCTTCGACAAGTTCAAGGAGGAATTCAAGGAGGCCTGCGTCACCCAGTTCGGCAGCGGCTGGGGATGGCTCGTCGCCGAAAACGGCAATATCAAGATCACCAAGACCGCCAATGCCGAGCTGCCGATGACGTCCGGGCAGACGGCGCTACTCACTTGCGACGTGTGGGAGCACGCCTACTACCTCGACTTCCAGAACCGGCGTCCGGACTACGTCCAGATGTTCCTCGACCAACTGGTCGACTGGGACTTCGTCGCCGCCAATCTGAAGGGCGCGTGACCGGCACCGCTGCGGTCGCGCCATGGAAACGGGCCCTCGCGGTTTCAGTCGACCGCGAGGAGCGCCGCCGCCACGTCGCGATCCTCAAGCACGAGGACATTGAACGTCCGGCAGGCGGCACCGGTATCCATCCACTCGAGGGCGATGCCGGCGTCCATCAGCCGCGCGCCGAGGGCTCCGGGCGGGGGCCGGAAGTGCTGCCCGCTGCCGAGGACGAGGACCCGCACCGTCTCCTCCTCCCTACGAACGGAATCGAGGAGCGGAGCGAGCGACGCCCATGTGATCTCGTCGGCACTTGTCACCGGCCACGCAAGGGTGCGGGTCGGAAATACGATGACCGACCCGACGTGCCGCCGGCCGGCAATCTTGAAGCCGCCGCCGCCATAGCCGGCGATCAGCTGTCGTCCGGGCCCCGGCGGTGGCGTGACATCGAGGCTCGTCATCGCTTCAGGGGGCCGGCTCGACGGCGTCGTCGGCCGTCGCCACCCTGCCCTGCCGCAGCTTGAAGAAGACGAGAAGGGGAACCGCGGCGCCGATCGACGAGTAGGTCCCGATCAAGGATCCCCCAGATCATCGCCAGCGCGAACCCGCGGAGCACGTCGCCGCCCAGGAAGTACAGCGCGAGCAGGGCGAGAAGCGTGGTGCCGCCGGTATTAAAGGTGCGGGACAGCGTCTGATTGATCGACATATCGAGCAGCTGCTCGATCGGCATGGTCTTGTATTTGCGCAGATTTTCACGCACCCGGTCATAGACGACAACGGTGTCGTTGATCGAATAGCCGGCAATCGTCAACAGTGCCGCGATCGTCGTCAAATTGAATTCAAGACCGAACAGCGCGAACAGGCCGATGGTCGAAATGACGTCGTGCAGTTCGGCGATGACCGCGCCGATGGCGAACTGCCATTCGAAGCGAAACCAGATGTAGACGATGATCCCGCCGACGGCGCCGAACAGGGCGATCAGGCCGTTGATGAACAACTCGCTGCTGACCTGCGGGCCGACCATCTCGATACGCCGGTACTCGACGCCGGGACCAAGCGCCTCCTTGATCTTGTCGATCGCAGCCGTCTGCGCCTTGTCGTCGCCGGGCTGCCGCTCGACCCGGATGAGCACGTCGTCGCTCGGCCCGAACTCCTGCAGCGCCACCTCGCCGAGGCCGAGATCGCCGAGCGTCGATCGCATCTTCGCCAGATCGGCGGGGCCCTCCGTCTTGACCTCGATGAGAATGCCGCCGGCGAAGTCGATCCCGTAGTTCAGGCCCCTCGCCAGGAACACCGCGATCGAGCCGACGATCAGCACGGTCGAGAACACGAGATAGAACCGCTTCCACCGCATGAACGGGATGTTGAGACCCGGCGGAATGTAGCGGATGCCGCGCATGTCGAAGAGGCTCACAGCGGGATGACCTTTGGCCTGGCGGTGCGCAGCCAGCTTGCGATCAGAAGACGGGTGACGCTGATCGCGGTGAACATCGAGGTCGCGATGCCGACGGCAAGCGTCACCGCAAAGCCGCGGACCGGACCCGATCCAAGGAAATACAGGAACGCGGCCGAAATGATCGTCGTCAGATTGGAATCGATGATGGCCGACATAGCCCGCGAGAAGCCGGCGTCGAGCGCCGAGACCGGCGTGCGTCCGGCGCGGATCTCCTCGCGGATGTGCTCGAAGATGAGGACGTTGGCGTCGACCGCCATGCCCATGGTCAGAACGATGCCGGCGATGCCGGGCAGGGTCAGGGTCGCCTGCAGAACGGAGAGCAGGCCGAACAGCAGCATCAGATTGATGAACAGGGCAAAGACCGCGAACAGACCGAACAGCCCGTAGAAAAGGATCATGAAGCCGGCGACGCCGATGACGCCGACGACGGCGGCAATTTCGCCGGCGGCGATCGAAATCGGCG
The DNA here is from genome assembly GCA_963781645.1 of uncultured Alphaproteobacteria bacterium. Taxonomy (GTDB): domain Bacteria; phylum Pseudomonadota; class Alphaproteobacteria; order Rhodospirillales; family Defluviicoccaceae; genus Defluviicoccus. The sequence goes on from CAWAGY010000037.1 coordinate 16,626, forward strand.
CCGAGACCGGGGCCGACGCTCCGCTCCTCGATCGGGATCAGCGGCGCCGGCAGGGCGCCTGCGCGCAGCAGCAAGGCCAGGTCCTGGGCGCCGGCTGACCGAGAAGTTGCCGGTGATGACGCCGGACCCGCCCAAGATCGGCTCGCGGATTTGCGGTGCGCTGATCACCTGGTTGTCGAGGACGATGGCGAGCCGCTTGCCGACGTTCTGGGTGGTTGCGTCGCCGAATCGCTTGGCGCCGACGGCATCGAAACGGAACGAGACCACCGGCTCGTTCTGCTGGAACGTCGGCTGCGCGTCGACCAGGTTTTCGCCGCTGACCACCACCCGCCGGCGGACGGCGATCTTCGGTTCGGCCCCTTGCGCCTGGTGGCGATCGACCAGCGGCAGAAACATGGTTCCGGGGGGCGCGCGACCACCGGCGGCAGCGGTCACCTCGGCATCCTCGTCGACCAGGTGAAACGTCATCTTCGCCGTCTTGCCGAGCAGCGCCCTGATGCGCTCCGGATCGTCGACGCCCGGAAGCTGCACGAGGATGCGGTCGGCGCCCTGCCGCTGGATCGTCGGTTCGCGCGTGCCGGTTTCATCGACGCGCCGGCGGACGATCTCCATCGCCTGATCGACGGCGCTCGACAGCCGCTGGCGCTCCGCCTGCTCGGTCAGGGCAACGCGGAGCCGGCCTCCCGGCTGACGGTCGACGGCGACATCGGAATCGAACTTGCCGATCAGCGCCGCCGCTTCCGCCGACCGTTCCGGATCGGCAAGCGTCACCTCGACGCCATCGGCGCCGACGTTGATCGCCTGGTAGATGATGTTGGCCTTGCGCAATTCGTCGCGCAGTCCGTCGGCCAAGTTTTCGAGCCGCTCGCGGATGACGGCGGCGCCCTCGACCTGAAGGAGGATGTGCGATCCGCCGCGCAGGTCGAGCCCGAGGTTGATCTGCCGGTGCGGCAGCCAGGACGGAAGCTGCTCGGCGGTTTCCCGGCTGACCAGATTGGGCACGCAAAAAGCCATGCCCAAAAGGCAGATGAAGACGACGAGGGCGGCCTTCCACTTGACAATGTACATCTTGGCCGCGCGAACCCGGAGCTTATTGCTTCTTGCCGCCGAACAGCCGCTTCAGTCCGGATGGGGCAGGCTCCGGGTTCGCCGGCGGAGTGCCGACGGTCGCCGCGCCCTTGCCGGGCTCGCCGTCGCCCGCCTCGGTCTTGGCGAGAACGCCGGAAACGAGGGCGCGCTGGACCCGCACCCGGACCCCGTCGGCGATTTCGACGACGACCTCGTTGTCGTCGACGATCTTCGAGACCGTGCCGATAATGCCGCCGCCGGTGACGATGCGATCGCCGCGCCGAATCGCCGACAGCATATCTTTATGCTGGCGCATTTTTTCTGCTGCGGCCGGATCAGCAGAAAGTAAAAGACGACGAAGATCAGAATGATCGGGAGGAATGCCTCGATCGCACCCGCTCCCCCGGCTTCGGTTCCGGTCTGCGCGAAGGCCGGCGAAACGAACATCGAAAACTCCTTGATCGCGAAACGTCGGGGCGACTATAGCCGTCCGCTTCGCCATTGCAATCGGCAACGCCCCCGCCACACCGGGGGCAGTCCGATGCGTTGGAGGCCGAAAGATGACAGCCGCCGACCCACTTTCCCTGCTCCGCCGCATCGCCGAGGCGATCGAACGGCTATCCGTACCGCCGCCCGAGGCGGTGCCTGAGGCGCGCGATGAAGCCGACGCGCCGGCGGCGGATGATGCAGCCGGTGAGGCTCGCAATGTCACCGGGGATGCGGCCGGCGCCGACGCCTTCGTCTGGCACGTCGACGAGGCGCGGCTGGCTCCGGTCGCCGCCGTTAACCGCATCGATCTTGCGCTGCTGCGGGGGATCGAGCGGCAGGCCGAGGTCCTTCTCGAGAATACGCGCCGGTTCGCGCGCGGTTTGCCGGCCAACAACGCCCTGCTCTGGGGCGCCCGCGGCACCGGCAAGAGCTCCCTGGTCAAGGCGGTGCATGCGAAGATCAACGAAGACGGGCCGCACGCCCTTGCGCTCGTCGAAGTGCATCGGGAGGATATCGCCAGCCTGCCGAAGTTGCTGTCCGTGCTACGCAACCTCCCCCGGCGGTTCATCCTGTTTTGCGACGATCTCTCCTTCGATGGTCGGGACGCCGCGTACAAGTCGCTGAAGACGGTGCTGGAGGGCGGCATCGAGGGGCGGCCGAAGAATGTCGTCTTCTACGCGACCTCGAACCGCCGCCACCTGATGCCGCGGGAAATGATCGAAAACGAGCGCTCGACGGCGATCAATCCGGCGGAGTCGGTCGAAGAGAAGGTGTCGCTATCGGACCGCTTCGGCCTGTGGCTGGGATTTCACGCCATGGACCAGGCGACGTTTCTCGCCATCGTCGCCGGCTATGCCGAGCATTACCGGCTGGCTCTGCCCGCCGATCGTTTGCAGGCCGAGGCCCTTTCCTGGGCGGCACAGCGCGGCGCGCGCTCGGGGCGGGTCGCCTGGCAGTTCATCCAGGACCTGGCGGGGCGGCTCGGCCAGCAGCTCGGCTGATCCCTCAGTCCTGACCGGTGACCGTATGGGCGTGGTCGAGGGGGCCGTGGCCGTGACCGTACCCGGGGGCGCTCAGCATCGCCGCCCGGACGAAGGCGCGGGCGCGGACGACGGCGGCACGAACATCCAGCCCCTGCGCAAGGCCGCAGGCGATCGCCGAGGCAAGTGTGCAGCCGGTGCCGTGGGTGTGGCGGGTCTCGATGCGCGGGCTTTCGAACACTTCCGGCGCGGCGCCGGTGCGGACGAGAACGTCGCTGAGCATCGGGGCCGCTGCCGTGGCCGCCCTTGAGCAGCACCGAGGCGGGGCCGAGCGCCTGCAGCCGCAGCGCCAGCGCCACTGGATCGGCGGCATCGCCGTCGGCGAGCGCTTCCGCCTCCGGCAGATTGGGGGTCAGCACGTCCGACCGCGGCACCAGCATCCGGCGCAGCACGCTCGACGGCGTCGACGGCGAGCAGTCGATGGCCGCCCTTCGCCACCATCACCGGGTCGAGGACGACCGGGATGCCGGCCGCCGTCCGGCCGAGGGCGTCGGCCACGGCCTCGATGATGTCGAGGCGGTGCAGCATGCCGATCTTGATGCAGTCGGCGCCGATGTCGGCGAGCACCACCTCGATCTGGCGAAGGACGAAGTCCGCCGGCACGTCAAGAATGGCGGAGACGCCCGTGGTGTTCTGCGCGGTCAGCGCCGTCACCGCCGTCGCGGCATAGCCGCCGAGGGCGGTGATCGTCTTGATGTCCGCCTGGATGCCGGCACCGCCGCCGGAATCGGAACCGGCGATGACGAGGACGCGGCCGCGCACCGGCCCCCGCGCCGCGCTCAGGCGGCGACGGCGCGGATCGCCGTGCAGATATCCTCGACGACGACGCCGATGAGGGATTCGTCCTCGCCCTCCGCCATCACCCGGATCACCGGTTCGGTGCCGGAAGGCCGGATGAGGAGCCGGCCGCTGTTGCCGAGGCGGCGCTCGCCGTCGCTGATCGCCTGCTGAACGACGCCGTCGGCGAGCGGTTCGCCGCCCAGGTAGCGGACATTGCGCAGGAGCTGCGGCAACGGCTGGAAGGCGACGCAGACCTCGCTCGCCCGCTTGCCCGAGGCGACGATGACGGCGAGAACTTGCAAAGCTGCAATCAGGCCATCACCGGTCGTGGCGTAGTCGCTGAAGATGATGTGGCCGGACTGCTCGCCGCCGACGTTAAAGCCGTGGCGGCGCATGTGATCGACGACGTAGCGGTCGCCGACGCGGGTGCGTTCGAGGGTCAGGCCGAGGCCGACGAGATAGCGCTCGAGCCCGATGTTGGACATCACCGTGGCGACGACGCCGCCCTTCTTCAATTGGCCGCTCGACTGCCAGTGACGGGCGATCACCGCCATCACCTGATCGCCGTCGATCAGGGTGCCGGTCTCGTCGGCGATCAGCACCCGGTCGGCATCGCCGTCGAGGGCGATGCCGAGATCGGCGCGATACTCCTGCACCGTCCGGCACATGGTGTCGGGGAAGGTCGAACCGCAGTCCTGGTTGATGTTGGTGCCGTCCGGGGTGACGCCGATCGGAATCACCTCGGCGCCCAGTTCCCACAGAATCTCGGGAGCGACGCGGTAGGCGGCGCCGTTGGCGCAATCGACGACGATGCGCATGCCCTGCAGGGTCAGCCCCTTCGGGAACGTCATCTTGACGAACTCGGTGTAGCGGCCGTGCACGTCGTGCAGGCGCTTGGCGCGGCCCAGTTGCGGCGAGGGCACCAGCTTGTGGCTCAAACCATTGGCGACGTGCGCCTCGATCGCCGCTTCCACCTGATCGGAAAGCTTGTAGCCGTCCGGCCCGAACAATTTGATCCCATTGTCTTCGAAGGGATTATGCGACGCCGACAGCATCACGCCGAGATCGCAGCGCATCGAACGGGTCAGAATGCCGACGGCCGGGGTCGGCATCGGGCCGACCAGGATGACATCCATCCCCATGGCAACGAAGCCGGCGGTCAGCGCCGCCTCGACCATGTAGCCGGAAAGCCGGGTGTCCTTGCCGATGACAACGCGGTGCTGATGACGGCCCCGGCGGAAGTGCAAACCGGCGGCCATGCCGACGCGCAGCGCCGTCTCCGCCGTCATCGGTTCGGAATTGGCCTTGCCGCGGATCCCGTCGGTTCCGAACAACTTCTTTTGCATGTCGATTGTCCTCGTCCCCATCTCGCACCCGCAACTTATGCGACCATCGCCGTAATCAGACTATGACGGCCGTTACACTGCATCCGGGCAGTCCGCCCTCTCACCCCTTCCGCCCCCCGCCCCGGAAAGGGCGGAAAAGACGGCCAGTGCCTGTCGGGTCGCGGCAACATCGTGTACGCGCAAAATGTGCGCCCCGGCGGCGACGGCCGCCAAGCCCGCCGCCAACGATCCGGGAAGCCGGTCGCGCGGCGCAGTACCCCCACCTAAGCGCGATATAAAACTCTTTCGCGAGACACCGATCAAGAGGCTGCAACCAAGAGCCCGATAGACATGCAGATTTGCAAGGATCGCGACGTTATGGTCGACGTTTTTCCCGAAGCCGATGCCCGGATCGACGGCGAGCCGCGCGCGCGGGATGCCCGCGCCTTCGCACGCACGCACCCGGTCGGCGAGCCAGGCGCAGACCTCGCCGACGGGGTCGCGGTACGTCGGATTGTCCTGCATGGTCCGCGGATCGCCCTGCATATGCATCAGCACCGCCGAGACGCCGGTCCGCACGATGAGCGGCAAGGCGGCGGCATCGCCGGTCAGCGCCGTCACGTCATTGACGATCCGCGCCCCGGCATCGATCGCCGCCGCCATGACCGGTGCCCGTCGGGTATCGATCGAGACGAGGAGCCCAGCCGCGGCGAGCGCTTTGACAACGGGAATGACCCGCGCGAGTTCCTCTTCGATCGGCACCGCTTCCGAGCCGGGGCGCGTCGAACTCGCCGCCGACGTCGATGATGTCCGCCCCCTCGGCAGCGAGGGCAAATCCGCGCGCGATCGCCGCATCGGGAGCGAACGCCTCGCCGCCGTCGGAAAAGCTGTCGGGGGTGACATTGACGATGCCCATGAGGCGCGGACGATCGAGGGTGAGACCGGCGAATGCCTCAGCCGAACGATCGGGCGCGGGCGATGAACCGGGGCCGTCCATGTGCCATGCTTCGGGGCGATGATCCCGGCGTCGGCCTCGCGGTCTCAGCCGCCGGGCTGCGGCTCCGGGTCGAGCCCGTGGCTCTTCTCCGGACCGTGACGCTTTCCCGCGGCCGGCATCGACGAGCGGTTGCCGTGGCCCTTCGGCGGATCGGATTGCTCCGGCCGGAAGATCGTCTCGCCCTTCAGCAGAGCGCGCACTTCTTCGCCTGACAGCGTCTCATATTCGAGCAGAGCCTGCGCCAGGGTGTCGAGATCGTGCCGCCGGTCCGCCAGGATCTCCCGCGCACGGGCCTCCCCTTCGTCGATCAGCCGGCGCACTTCCTCGTCGATCAGCCGCGCCGTCGCGTCGGACACGTGCTTCTGCTGCGTGACCGAGTGGCCGAGGAAGATCTCCTCCTGGTTGTCGGAATAACGGAGCGGGCCGAGCCTGTCGGAAAAGCCGAACTCGGTGACCATCCGCCGCGCCATTTCCGTCGCCTGGCGGATGTCGTTGCCGGCGCCGGTGGTCACGTTCTCCGCGCCGAACACCAGTTCCTCGGCGGTGCGACCGCCGAAAAGGACCGCGAGTTTCGATTCCAACTCCACCTTCGTGTAGCTGTAGCGGTCCCGCTCCGGCAGGTTCATCGTCAGGCCGAGAGCGCGGCCGCGCGGGATGATCGTCACCTTGTGCAGCGGATCGTGGCTCGGCACGCTCAGGCCGACCAGGGCGTGGCCGGCCTCGTGATAGGCGGTCAGCCGCTTCTCGTCATCCGTCATCACCATCGAGCGGCGCTCGACGCCCATCAGCACCTTGTCCTTGGCGGATTCGAAGTCGATCATCGTCACCAGCCGGCGGTTGGCACGCGCCGCCAGCAGCGCCGCCTCGTTGACCAGATTGGCGAGATCGGCGCCGGAAAAGCCCGGAGTGCCGCGGGCGATCACCCGGGCATCGACGTCCGGACTGATCTGCACCTTGCGCATGTGCACCTTCAGGATCTGCTCGCGGCCGAGGATGTCGGGATTGGCGACGACGACCTGCCGATCGAAGCGGCCGGGGCGCAAGAGCGCCGGATCGAGGACGTCGGGCCGGTTGGTCGCGGCGATCAGGATGACGCCCTCGGTCGAATTCGAAGCCGTCCATCTCGACAAGGAGCTGATTGAGCGTCTGCTCGCGCTCGTCGTTGCCACCGCCGAGACCGGCGCCGCGATGGCGGCCGACGGCGTCGATCTCGTCGATGAAGACGATGCAAGGGGCGCTCTTCTTGCCCTGCTCGAACATGTCGCGCACGCGCGAGGCGCCGACGCCGACGAACATCTCGACGAAGTCGGAGCCCGAGATCGTAAAGAACGGCACGTTCGCCTCGCCGGCGATGGCGCGGGCGAGCAAAGTCTTGCCGGTGCCCGGCGGGCCGACGAGCAGACAGCCCTTCGGGATGCGGCCGCCGAGGCGCTGGAACTTCTGCGGGTCCTTGAGGAACTCGACGATCTCCTCAAGCTCCTGCTTCGCCTCATCGATGCCGGCAACATCGGCGAAGGTGACGCGGCCGGTCTTTTCGGTCAAAAGCCGCGCCCGCGATTTGCCGAAGCCCATGGCCTTGCCGCCGCCGGACTGCATCTGCCGCATGAAGAAAATCCAGACGCCGATCAAGAGCAGCATCGGGAACCAGGAGATGAGCACGCTCCAGATGGTCGGCGCGCCATCCTCGGCCGGCTGGGCGCTGATGCGCACGTTGTGCTTCTGCAGACGCTCGATCAGCTGTCCATCGTCCGGCGCAAAGGTCGTGATGTTGCGCCCGTCACGGAGGACACCGGAGATCGTTTGACCCTTCAGGGTCACCTCGCGCACCTCTCCTCCATCGACCTGCTGGATGAAGTCGGAGTAGGCGAGCGACTGCTGGGTGCCGCGCGGCGCCGATCCTTGGAACAGATTGAACAGGGCGAACACGAGAAGCGCGACGATGACCCAGAGGGCCAAGTTACGGCTGATGTTCACGTTACCTTCCCCGACGTACGGGTCAATCTGTTGCAGCGGCAGGCGATCGGCGAAATCGGACCAGGGTGCGAATCTCCGTCGCAAGGCAAAGATAGTACAAGATAATGGTCAAACAAGGAAAGAACCTCGCCCGCTGAGGTTTTGCTGCAGGTGCGTTGTGACGCGTACGGTTCCGGGGACCTCCGACCGCCGATAGCCGAGATGCGGCACGCACAAAAGCCCGGCAGCATCGGCGAGGCAGGGCAACGTCGGCCACACGGCTTTCGGAACGTCGGCGGAGGCAGCCGGACATGCGGCGGCGATCGCCTGGGCCCGCGCCACGCCCAAAGCTTCCAGGCTCAGCGCCGGCAGGTCTTCCGCGCCGACCGCCACGTCGACGACGTAGCGTCCGTCCCACAGGAATCGGGCGGGGACGGCGACCGGCAGCGGCGGCGGCAATCCCCGCGCCTCGCGCCACACCCGGAAACCATCGCCGATCCGCTGCAGTCGGCAGCCGCCGAGCGTCGCCGCCGACAGCATCGCCGTCCCGCCCCGATGCGCCAGGCCCTGCGCCTCGCCGAGCAGACCGATGAGCAGCCGCTCGACGCTCCGGTCCTCGGGCTCCCAGCGCCGGCCGCCGATGATGCGCAAGAGCCGGGCAAGGCCGCGGATGGCGACAAATCGCGCCGCCGCCTGCCATGCCGCCGCCTCGAACGGAGGCGAAACCGGCCGGATGCAAGGTGACCGACGCTGCGAGGAGTGCCGCCGTCGCCTCCTCCGTCGCCTCACGGGCGACCGCGGCGACGCCCGCGACTTCAAGCAGCGCCGCCCGGTCGATCCTCGCCGCCGCCAGCGACGCCGCCGCCCGGCGCAGGCGAACGCGCAGGAACGCGCCGTCGCGGTTGCTTGGATCGTCGATCCACGGTTGTCCCTCTTCTTCGAGATATCGGCGCAGCCGCTCCGGCGCCATCCGGAGCAGCGGTCGCAAGAGACGTGCATCCCGCATCTCGACGAGCGGCCGCATGCCGGCGAGCCCGGCGAGGCCGCTTCCCCGGCAGACCCGCATCAGCACCGTCTCCGCCTGATCCGCCGCCTGGTGGCCGACGAGGAGATGACCGACGCCGGCCGACCGGCACCAGTCGGCGAGGAGCTGATAACGAGCCGCGCGCGCCGCCGCCTGGATGCCGCTCGCCGGCTTTACGCCGTCCCATGTGAGATGGTGGTGGGCGACGCCGCGCCGGCCGAGCCAGTCACTCACCTGCTGCGCTTCGGCCGCCGATCCGGGCCGCAGCCCGTGGTCGACGGTGAGCGCGGTGATGCGGCCGCCCGCGGCCCGCGCCCAGTCATCGGCGAGGAGACAAAGCGCCAGACTGTCGGCACCTCCGGAGACGGCGACGGCCAGATGCGGCGCCGGTTCGAACGGCGCGAACGCGGCCATCGCCCGACGGAACTCGATCGGCAGAGAGGCCTCCGCCGCCGGCATCGTTCAGCCGCAGCCGAGGCGCCGGCTCTCCTGTGCCGCCTTGTCCTTGATCGTAGTGGCGGCGTTGGGGAAGGCGCGGGACAGTTCGCGGAAGCTGGCGCAGGCTTCCTTCTTCTTGTCGAGGTTGCCCAGCGCCATGCCGAGCTTGAGCAGCGTGTCCGGCGCCTTCGGCCCGGTCTTGTTCTTATCGTACGCATCGAAGAAGGTTTCGGCCGCCCGCGAATAATCACCCCGCGCATAGTAGCTCTCGCCCAGCCAGTAGCGGGCGTTGTCGGCGAGAGCATCGTCGGGGTATCGGCTGAGGAAGTCGGAGAAGGCGGTGCCGGCGGCGGCGTAGTTCGCCTTTTGCATCAGGGCGAAGGCGGCCGCGTACTGCTCCTTGCTCGAACCTTGCGGCGACGGGGAAGCGGGAGGTGCGGCGGGAGGCGCCGCCGGCGGGGCCGGGACCGGCGGGGCCGCGGCCGTCTGCGGGGCAGCCGTCAGTGGGGTTGCCATCGGTGGAGGGGCCGCCTGCGGCGCGGCCATCTGCGGGGCGGACCCTGCCGGCCGTGCCGGTTCCTCTTCGCGGCCCAGCATGCGCGGGCCGGCTCCGGCGGCAGCGCCGGCTCCGGCTCCGCCGGCAACGGGTCCCGGCTGTCCCTTCATCTGCTCGAAGCGCACATCTAGATCGGAAGAGAGTTTCTCCAGCCGATCGTTGAGCTGACGGACCTGATGCGACAGGCTCTCGACCCGACCTGTGACCGCGCGCAGATCCTGTTCCAGCTGGGTGATCCGGGAATCGAGGCGGGCGACGGCGGGCGGACCCGCCCCCGGTCCAGGCGCCTGTCCGGCATCGGCGCCGCCGCCCTGCTGCGGCATCTGCGCCGCCGCGGCCTGAGCGAAGAGCGCCAGCGCGACCGCAAGCACCCTTGGCGGCCAACCGGCGGTGCGCCGGCGGCCGGCCGGCCTTGTCATCTTGCCCTTCATCCGATCACCTTGTTCCCGATCCGCATTCCGGACGGCCGGCGGACGTCGCTTGCGGACGGACGCTAACTGGCCGGAACCGCGCCGGCGACAACCGTGGTCGCGCGGCGGTTCTTCGCCCACGCCGCCTCGGTCGAGCCGAGCACCGCCGGCCGCTCCTTGCCGTACGAGACGACCCGGATGCGGCTGGGATTGACCCCGTACGCCGTCAGATAGTCCTTCACCGCCGTCGCCCGTCGCTCACCCAGCGCAAGATTGTACTCGCGCGTGCCGCGATCGTCGCAGTGGCCTTCGACGACGACCGAAACACCTTGGTTTTTCAGCAGGATCCCCGCCTGCTGGTCGAGCGTCTGCTGCGCCTGGCCCTCAAGCGCGAAGCTGTCGAAGGCGAAGTAGACGGTATCGCCGACGGCGACCAGCTCTTGCGACACTTGCGCGGCGCCGCGCGAGCCGCCGGGAAGTCCTTGCGTCTGCACGCCGCTGCCGGGCCCGCCGGTCACCGGCCCCGGCCGTTCGAAACCGGCACCGCCACCGGCTCCGGCTCCGGGCACCGCCGCCGTCGGCGCCGCCTCGTCGGGAGTCGTCTCACACGCGCCCAGCACCATCAGGACGACGGCGACCGCCATTATCTGCCTCAGCATCCGCATTTTCCTCCTCTGCTTCAGTGGGACCGCCGGCGATCACCGCCGGGGCTGCAATCACGGATTCACCGATCATGGATTGGCCGATCATGGATTCACCGGCGACCACGCCGGGTCGGACGCGTCGCCCGGGGTCGCGATCTCGCGTGGGTTTCGTCCCATGACATCGACGGAAAACAGTCGCGAGCGGCCGCCGCCGCCGGCTGCGTCGACCGGCTCCTTGCGAAAGAAGGCCAGAACCCGGCCATTCGGCGCCCACGTCGGTTCTTCGACATCGTAGCCTTCGGCGACGATCCGTTCGCCCGAGCCGTCGGGCGACATGACGCCGATCGAGAACTGGCCGTTGTTGATGCGGGTAAAGGCGATCAGGTCGCCGCGCGGCGACCATACCGGCGAGCCGTAACGCCCCTGGCCGAAACTGATCCGGCGCGGATCACTGCCGCCTTCGGCGTCCATGACGTAGAGCTGCTGCGAGCCGCCGCGATCGGAATTGAAGACGATCTGGCGGCCGTCCGGGGAATAGCTCGGCGAGGTATCAATGGCGGCGTTGTTGGTCAGCCGCCGGGTCGCCCGGGTGCGCAGGTCGATGACATAGATATCGGTATTGCCGTCGGTCGCCATGCTGAAGATCAGCTTCTGGCCGTCCGGGGAAAAGCGCGGCGAAAACGTCATGCCGGGAAAGCTGCCGACGGGCTCGCTGCGGTTGGTTTCGAGGGAGCGGATGTAAATGCGCGGCGTGCCCTGGGAATAGCCGAGGTATGCCAGCTCCTGCAGCGTCGGCGAAAACCGCGGGGTCAGCACCAGGTCGCTGCCGTCGGTGAGGTAGCGATGGTTGGCGCCGTCCTGATCCATGATCGCCAGCCGCTTGATCCGCCGGGTCTGCGGGCCGCTCTCGGCGATATAGGCGATGCGGGTGTCGAAATAGCCGTCCTCGCCGGTCAGCCGTTTGTAGATGGCGTCGGCGATGATGTGGCCGATGCGCCGCCAGTTGTTGGTGACGGCGAAATAGGCAAGCCCGGCCAGCTGCTGCTCGCTGAGGACGTCCCACAGCCGGAACTCGACCTTGAGCCGGCCGTCGTCGGCGATCGACACACGGCCGTGGACCAGCGCCGCAGCGTTCAACAGCCGCCAGTCGGCGAACTTGGGCGGTGCCTCCATCGCCACCTGGTTTTGCAGGAAGGCGTTCGGATCGAGCGGCCGGAACAGCCCCGAGCTCTCGAGGTCCGCCGAGATCACCTTTGACAGGTCAGCGCCGATGCGCGTCGTCTCCGCCGTCGTGCCCTCGAACGGGACAATGGCGATGACGAGGGGCTCGACGACGCCGCGGGTGATGTCGATCCTGAGATCGGCGGCCGCCGGCCTCGCGTAGGCGGTGAGGACGGCAGAGAGCACGGCAGCGAGGACGACGGCCCCGAGCCGGTTCGGCAGCCGGGCGGGCGGCGGTGTCATGTCGTCATGTCCGGAACATCTCCGCGGGATTGAAAACGAGATTGAGGGTGCGCCAGCGGTCGTATTTGTCGCGCGGCAATTTGAACGGATGGCAGCGCGGGTTCAAGACGGCCCGTCTGGCGCTCTCGGCGGTTGCCCGGTAGGCGGCGTCAGCGCTCATCCGGCCGTTGTCCTCGATGACGGCGCTGCGCGGGGTTCCGTCCGGGTTCATCTCGACCTTGATCTGAACGACCAGGTCCTTTGTCGGTTTGACGTTGGCGGGCAGGCTCCAGCACTGCTCGATCTGCCGGCGGACGCTGTCGATCTCGCCCGCCGTCACCGGCAAGGAGTCGCCGGCGGCGGCCGACGGCGCCGCGGAGCGCGCCGGTAGAGGTCGCGGCGCCGCCGCGCAAGGCCTTGTTCATTTGCGAGGAGAAATCGCCCTCGTCGGCGGTCGGCGGCGGCTTCGGCGAAGCAGGCGCGGCGGCTGGGGGTGCCGGCGCCTTCTGCTTCATGTCCTGAACGGTGCGCGCGACGGACGAGAAATCAGCGGCCTCAGGCTTGGCCTCGGGCTTGGCCTCGGGCTTGGCTCTGGCTTCGCCTCGGGCTTTCGCTCCGGTTTCGGCTCGGTGCGGGCCACGACCTTCGGCGGCGGCGCCTCCGGCTCGGGCGCCTTTGCCGCCGGCGCTTTCGGCTCCTCACGCGGCGGCTCGGCCTTCGGTTTCGGCCGCGCCATGCGCATCGGCTCTTCGGCCGGCCCCGGCGGGGGTGGCGGCTTCATTTCGTGCACCGGTGCCGCCGGCGATGGCGGCGGCGGAGGTGGCGGCGGACGCCTTGGCCGCGGGCTTCGGCGGCGGCGCTTCGCTTGCCGTCTGCGTCTGCCGCGGCGCCGGCGGGCTCGGTGGCTCGGGCCGGGCCGGGATCGGCTTGACCGCGGGTGCCGACGAAGCGTCCTCCGCCGGCTCGCCCGGATTGCCGGCGGCCTTCGACGGCGCCGGCGAAGGCGCGGTATCCGGCTTGCCCGTTCCGGGCGGCAGCGTTGCCATCTCGACGACGATCGGCTCGTCGATGCCGGCGCGCTTGTCGGGCCACGTCGGCAGGACGACGAAGATCAACAGCAGCACAGCGACATGAAGGGCGACGGCGAACGCGAACGGGCGGCGCATTGCGCTCAATGACGCGACCCGGCCTCCGCCGTCCGCTGCCGGCCGGCGGACCTGGCGCCGGACGGCTCGGTCAGCAGCGCCACCTTGCGGAAGCCGGCATCGTAGACGGCAGCCAGCACCGTCATCACCTGGCCGTAGGAGATGGCATCGTCGCCGCGGACGAAGATGCGGATGTCCTGGTTGTTGTTGGTCACCGCCTTCAGTTTGGCCCCAAGCGCGGCGAGGGCGATCTCGTTGTCCTGCAGGAACACGCGGCCGCTCCGGTCGACGCTGACCGACAGCGCATCGTTCTGATCGGCGAGTTGCGCCGCCGGCGCTTTCGGCAGATCCACCTGCACCCCGGTCGCCAGCAACGGGGCGGTGATCATAAAGATGACCAGCAGCACGAGCATCACGTCGACGAAGGGCGTTACGTTGATCTCGCTGATCGGCCGGGTCGGCGGTCGCTGGAAGCGTCCCGCCGCCGCTGCGCGCCGTGTGTGCAGCATACCGGCCATGGTCAGCGCCGGTCCTCGAGCTGGCGCGACAGGATCGCCATGAATTCGCCGGCGAACCCGTTGATACGGCCGGCATAGCGATCGAGATCGCGCGACAGCTTGTTGTAGGCGAGCACCGCCGGGATCGCCGCGAGCAGCCCAAGCGCGGTCGCGAACAGCGCCTCGGCGATGCCCGGAGCGACGACGGCGAGGCTGGTGTTCTTGGTCGCGCCGATGGCGCTGAAGCTGTTCATGATTCCCCAGACGGTCCCGAACAGGCCGACGAATGGTGCCGTCGAGCCGGTCGAGGCGAGGAAGGTGAGATAGCGCTCGACCCGTTCCAGCTCGCGGCTGGCGGTGAGCTGCATCACCCTTTCGACGCGCTCGCCGAGTTCGCCCGGCGGTTCCGCCGTCTCGCCGCCCCGCTTCGCGGCAAAGCGGCGCCATTCGCGCATCGCCGCGACGAACACCGCCGACATCGGATCGGGCGGCTGGCTGCTGATCCGATCGTAGAGATCGTCGACGGCGCTGCCCGACCAGAAGGTGCTTTCGAACCGATCGGCGAGGCCGTTCAGCCGGCGCAGGTTGATCACCTTCTCGAAAATGATCGTCCACGACCAGATCGACGCCGCCAGCAGCAGGATCATCACCGACTTGACCATCCAGTCGGCGTTCATGAACAGCTCCCAGGGGTGCAGGCCATGGGCCATCGCCGGAACGGCCAGGGCCGCCGTCGCTACCGCATTACTGTCCATCGATCCGTCCGGAGTTGTTGTCGATCAGTCGACCAAATACCGCATGCAGCGCCGAAGGTATCCGGGTCGGCCGGCCGTCGCGGGTGATACATGCGAGTTTCAGCCTTATCTGCACAAGGTCAAGTCCGTTACGGACGATTGACTGCTGGAGCTCCACCGAAGCGCCCCGACGCATCTTCACCCGCGTCTCGACGACAAGAAGATCGTCCAGGCGGGCCGGCGCGCGGAAATCCGCATCGAGGTGGCGGACGACGAAGGCGACGCCTTCGCTTGCAGCAGCGCCGGGTGGACGAAACCGAACTCGCGCAGCATCTCGGTGCGGGCGCGTTCGGCGAATCGCAGGTAGTTGGCGTGGTAGACGAGACCCGAGGAATCCGTGTCCTCGTAGTAGATGCGTACGCGATAGGCGTGCACGTAGCCGGTGTTGCCGTGGCGGTCCTCCGGCTGATCAGGCATCTTCCGCGCCGCCGCCGGCAAAGCCGAGATCCAGTTGCGGCGCCGCGGGGGCCGGGGGAGGCCGAGGTGGTCGTAGGCGAGCGGCGCCAGCATCCGGCCGCGCGGCGTGCGCATGATGAACCCCTGTTGCAGAAGGAATGGCTCGATCACGTCCTCGACCGTGTCGCGCTGTTCGGCGAGCGCCGCGGCAAGCGTATCGACCCCGGCCGGCCCGCCCGCGTAGAACTCGGCGAGACAGCCGAGATAGCGGCGGTCCATGCCGTCCAGCCCGCGGTGATCGACCTCGAGACGGGCGAGTGCGGCATCGGCGGCGGCGGCATCGACGGCAGTTTCGGCGGCGGCGAAATCGCGGACGCGGCGGAGCAGACGCACGGCGACGCGCGGCGTTCCCCTCGATCGCCGGGCGATCTCATGGGCGCCGTCGGCGGAAAGATCGAGGCCGAGAACGCGGGCGGCGCGGCCGACGATCATCTGCAGCTCGCCGTCGGCATAGAACTCGAGACGGAGCGGGATGCCGAAGCGCTCGCGCAAGGGCGTCGTCAGCAGCCCCGAGCGCGTCGTCGCGCCGATGAGGGTGAACGGGGCGAGATCGATGCGGATCGACCGCGCCGCCGGTCCCTCGCCGATCATCAGGTCGAGCTTGCCGTCCTCCATCGCCGGATAGAGGATCTCCTCGACGGCCGGTGACAGGCGGTGGATCTCGTCGATGAACAGCACGTCGCGGGCATCGAGGTTGGTCAGCAGCGCCGCCAGATCGCCCGGCTTGGCGATGACCGGACCGGAGGTGGCGCGGAAGCCGACACCGAGCTCGCGGGCGACGATCTGCGCCAGCGTCGTCTTGCCGAGCCCCGGCGGCCCGTGCAGGAGGACGTGGTCGAGGGGCTCGCGGCGGGCGGCGGCGGCGGCGATGAAGATGCCGAGATTGTCGCGCAGACGCCGCTGGCCGACGAATTCGGCGAGCTTTGCCGGTCGCAGCGTCGTCTCGCCGGCATCGTCGCCGTCACAATCGGGACCGACCAGCCGGGCCGCGGCATCGTCGGCGACAGCGTCCTGGAAACGAGCCGGATCGCCGGCGCCGGTCACCCGCCCGCCTCCTTGCCGATGTCCTTTGCCGCGAGTTCGGCAAGGCCGCCCCTGATCAGGGCTTCGATTGCGGCACCCTCGCCGAGACGGCCGGCGATGCGACCGACCGCGGCGTGGGCGTCACTTGCGCGGAAACCGAGGTTGACCAGCGCCGAGACGGCATCCCCCGCGGCGGTCGTCGGCCCAGCCGTCGCCGCCATGCCGAGACCGGCTCCGGTGCGGGGGATGCGGGCGACGAGAGGGCCGATCCGGTCGGCGAGCTCGCCGGTGATCCGGGCGGCGAGCCTGGCGCCGACGCCCGGCGCGCGCATGATCGCCCCCCGGTCACCGGTGGCAATCGCCGTCGTCAGCGCATCGGCGGAAAGGGCGCCGAGGATGGCCAGCGCCGCCTTCGGCCCCACTCCCTGCACCGTCAGCAGCAGCCGGAAAAGCTGGCGCTCGCCGCCATCGGCAAAGCCGAACAGGGTAATCGCATCCTCGCGGACGAGTGTTTCGATGAACAGGACCGCCGGTGCATCGATGGTGAGCGCTGAGAGCGTCCGCGGCGAGCAGGTGGCGACGTAGCCGACGCCGCCGACGTCGATCAGCGCCGTCGTCTCGTCGATCGCGTCGATCCGGCCGGCGAGCTTGCCGATCAACCCGTCACCTCCCCCGCCGCCTGGCGAAGCCGGCGCGCGGTCTGCCGGTGATGGGCGTGGCAGATGGCGACGGCGAGCGCGTCGGCGGCATCCGCCGTCCGCAGGAGGGCTCCCGGTAGCAGCACCCGGACCATCATCTGCACCTGCGGTTTCTCCGCATGGCCGGCGCCGACGACCGTCTTCTTGACCAGGTTCGGCAGGTATTCGGCGACCGCGAGACCGGCCCGCGCCGGCGACCAGAAGCGCGATGCCGCGGGCCTGGCCGAGGCGCAGCGTCGAGACCGCGTTGCGGTTGACGAACGTCTCCTCGACCGCCGCCTCGTCCGGCCGATAGCGGGCGACGATCTCCTCCAGGCCTTCCGCCAGTTGCAGCAGCCGCTCCGCCAGCCCGCGCCTGGTATCGCTGACGACGACACCGTCGCCGACGTGGCGGAGTCCGGAGCCCGCAACGTCGATGACGCCCCAGCCGGTCGTCCCCAGCCCGGGATCGAGGCCGATCACCCGCATCGCCGGTCCCGGCGATGCCGACGGTGCCGGTGGCCGCATGAACGGCCGATGCGCTCAGCGGCTGAGCCGCTCGACGATTTCATCCGGCACCTCGAAATTGGCGGCTACCCGCTGCACATCGTCGTTGTCGTCGAGGACATCGAGCAGCTTGAACAGGGTCTCCGCGTCGTCCTCGCCGACGGCGACCGTGGTCTGCGAGCGCCAGTCGAGACGGGCGGCATCGGGCGCGCCGAACCGCTGCTCCAGGCTGTCGCGCACCTGGCTCAGGTCGTCCGGCCGGCAATAGATCTCGTGGCCGCTCTCGTCCGACTGGCACATCCTCGGCCCCGGCGTCGAGCGCCGCCTCGAACATGGCGTCGGCATCGGCCGTGGCGGCCGGATAGTGGATGAGGCCGACCCGGTCGAACATGTAGCTGACGCTCCCTGTCTCGCCCATCGTCCCGCCGTGGCGGCCGAAGGCGGCGCGCACCTCGCTCGCCGTCCGGTTGCGGTTGTCGGTGAGCGCCTCGACGATCAGGGCGACGCCGCCCGGGCCAAACCCTTCGTAGCGAATCTCCTCATACTGCTCGCCGCCCTCGCCGCCGGCGCCGCGGCGGATCGCCCGCTCGATCGTGTCCTTCGGCATGTTGGCGGCGCGCGCCGCCACCACCGCCGTCCTCAGCCTCGGGTTGAGGGCCATGTCGGCGAGGCCGGAGCGGGCGGCGATGGTCAGCTCGCGGATGAGCTTGGTGAACGCCTTGGCGCGCTTCGCGTCCTGCGCGCCCTTGCGATACATGATGTTCTTGAACTGGGAATGTCCGGCCATGGCTTCGTTCGTCGCCCGTCGCCCCATGTCGCCGGGGATTCGCTTCTATCTCTACCACATATTGCGGGAGAACGGCCATACACCATCTCCCCGTCTCGACCCGGCTGGCGCCGCCTCAGCCGGGCCAGGCGGCGGCCAGCGCGCCGCCGAGCCGCAAAGGCGCGATCCGCGTCGCGAGACCGGTCGCATCGTCGGTCTCGACGAGGACGGCGCACAGCGTCGCCGGGCCGTCGGCCGGCTCCAGCCGGCTTCCCGGAAGCTTCGTCGTGAACCGCGGAATCGCCGCCTGCTTCTGCATCCCGATGACCGAGTCGTAGTCACCGCACATGCCGACATCGGTGATGTAGCCGGTGCCGCCCGGCAGGATGTGGGCGTCTGCCGTCGGCACGTGGCTGTGGGTGCCGGCAACAAGGGAAACGCGGCCGTCGAGGCTGTGCCCCATCGCCATCTTTTCGCTCGTCGCCTCGGCGTGAATGTCGACGATGATGGCATCGACGGTAGCGCCGAGCCGGTGGTTCTGCAGCGCCTTCTCCGCCGCCGCGAACGGATCGTCGAGCGCATCCATGAACAGCCGCCCCATCACCTGCATCACCATCACCCGGCGGCCGCCGTTCACCCCGTAGATGTTGGCGCCGAGACCTGGGGTTCCCTCCGGAAAGTTGAGCGGGCGGAGCAGGCGTGGGTCCTCGGCGATGTAGCCGATGGTCTCGCGCCGGTCCCAGACGTGGTTGCCGGTGGTCACCGCGTCGGCGCCGGCGTCGTAGAACGCCCGGCAGATGTCTTCGGTGATGCCGAAGCCGTGGGCGGCGTTCTCGCCGTTGACGAGGATGAAATCAAGGGCGAGGCGCTGGCGAAGCTCCGGCAACCGCTCGCACACGGCCTGTCGGCCCGCCCGGCCGACGACATCCCCGCAATAGAGCAGCCTCACGTGAGACGTCTCACGTGAAAAGTCTCTCGAGCAAATCTCACGCCGGCACCCGATCGAGGCCGGATTCGGTTAAAATCCAGTCCATCGGCTGATCGTGGGCGTCGGACGGCAGCCCGGTGACCCGCTGCACCGCGTAGCCGACGCCGACGGCGGTGACCGGTCGCAGCGCCCGCAGTCGGGCCAGCGTCCGATCGTAATAGCCGGCGCCCTGACCGAGGCGGACGCCGCGATCATCGACGGCAAGGAGCGGCACGAACACGATGTCGGGGTCGATCTCGTCCGCCGTCGCCGGCGGATGCCAGGTGCCGCGCGGCCCCTCCTCGACGATCATGGCAGGGTCCCAGCGGCGGAAGGCGAGATGATCGTGTCCGACGACCACCGGCAGGCCGCAGACGGCGCCCCGTTCGTCGCAGCGGGCGAGGAGCGGACGGATGTCGAGTTCGGTTGCGATCGGCCAATAGCCGGCGACGCCGACGCCCTCGCCGATGCCGAGGTGGCCCAGCCCGGCGAGACCGTGACGGAGCACCGCGAGGGCCGCCTCCGGACCGTGCTTCTGGTCGGCGACCAGCCGCATCTGCCGCATCCGCCGGCGCAACGAGGGCTTGTCCGGCGACGCCGCATCAGCCGTGGAAAGGGACCAGCCGCCCG
This sequence comes from uncultured Alphaproteobacteria bacterium, assembly GCA_963781645.1. Lineage (GTDB taxonomy): Bacteria > Pseudomonadota > Alphaproteobacteria > Rhodospirillales > Defluviicoccaceae > Defluviicoccus. The sequence continues at coordinate 36,255 of CAWAGY010000037.1, forward strand.
ACATTTTCGCACCTCCGCTCCTGCCCGTGCCTCCTTCTCTCGGCGCGAACGGGACGGCGCCGCCTGGGTCGTCGGTCGGTGCTCCTCTCTGGCCTGCTCACGCAGGTGGGCGCCGTGTTCCGGACCCAAGAGTCCGCAAGGAACAGCTCCCTGGAGGTCATAGTTGGCCGGAGGGATGAATGACCTGACGGGCCCTGCAGCCACCGCCCCAGGCTCGTATCTAAGGCTGTTTCAGCCGCGCGGCAACCGCTTCGATCCGTTTCGCAAGGCGATCGATTTCTTCGCCGATCGCCGCATCGGCGGCTGTCGGCGGCGCCCGCCCGATCCCAACTGCATGGCCACCGGCGGCGATCGCAGCGCCGTTGCGACCCGCTTCGATGAGTTCGTCCTCCATCAGAAGAGCGGTCAGCAACAGGAGGCGGACCTCGCCGACCTGCCCGACCGAGCCCGCCAGGGCGCGCACTCGCCGATCGAGACCCTCGGCGAGCAGACGCAGCCGGTCCTCTTCGCCGTCGTCGCAGTTGACCTCGTAGCGCCGGCCGTTGACCGCGATCGCCACCTGTCCCATCCGGCTCTACTCCCTCAAGAGCTCATGCAAGCGCGCGATCAACGCATCAAGGCGCGCGCTGACCGTCTCGTTCAATGCGCGCAGTCGCTCCAGTTCGGCTTGCGAATCCGCCGTTCCCGATGCCTGTTCGGCGATGCGTGCCGCCGCCGCTTCGAGATTGACCACCGCCCGATCGAGGCGCAGGAGGATCGCCCGGCGGCTGTCCGGCCCCTCGTCGGTTGCGTTTTGCATCGTCGCCGTCACCTCGCAACTGTCTCCAATCCGACCGGAAAAGCCGGCTTTTCCTGCCATCACGGCGCGCCAAAAACCGATTGACGGGCTGGCGCAATCCGACGATTGTGCGGGCAAGTCACAGGGACGCTTGCCGTTCGCCGCTGTCCGCGGGCGGCGGATAACATACTTCGGTTTGCGTATTCAGCACCATATTCGTAAGTCGGGCCAGGCGGCAACGCGTCGGCTCGCATACGGTCCAAGGAGGGATTGAAGCATGGCGGTACGGGTTGAAATCAATGGTTTCGGACGCATCGGGCGACTGGTTCTCCGCGCCGCGATGGAAGACGGCCGCAACGATGTCGAGTTCGTTGCGGTCAACGATCTCGGCGACGTCAAGACGAACGCGCACCTTCTCAAGTACTGACTCCGTCCACGGGACGTTTCCGGGCGAAGTCAGCTCCGACGACAAGAGCATCACCGTCAAGGGTCACAAGGTCGACGTCCTGCAGCAGCGCGATCCGACGAAGCTGCCCTGGAAGGACCTCGGCGTCGATATTGTCTTCGAGTGCACCGGCATCTTTTCCGATAGGGACAAGGCCGCCGTCCACCTCGCCGCGGGCGCGCCGAAGGTCCTGGTCTCCGCTCCGTCGAAGGGCGCCGACAAGACCATCGTCTACGGTGTCAACCAGGATACGCTGACGAAAGAGGACCAGGTCGTTTCCTGCGCCTCTTGCACCACCAACTGCCTCGCCCCGCCGGTCTACGTGCTCGATAAGGCGATCGGCCTCGAGCGCGGCTATATGACGACGATCCACGCCTACACGGGCGACCAACGGATCGTCGATACCCTGCACAAGGATCTGCGCCGCGCCCGTGGCGCCGCCTTGTCGATGATCCCGACGACGACCGGCGCCGCCCGTGCGGTCGGCCTCGTGTTGCCGCACCTGAAGGGGAAGCTCGACGGATCCGCGATCCGCGTGCCGACCCCGAACGTCTCGATGGTCGATCTTGTCTTCCTCTCGAAGAAATCGACGTCGGTCGAAGAGGTCAACGCGCTGATCAAGGAAGCCGCCAACGGCGACCTGAAGGGCATCCTCGCCTACAACACCGAGCCGCTGGTCTCGATCGACTTCAATCACGACGCGCACAGCTCGACCTTCGATGCGACGCAGACGCAGGTGGTTGAAGGCAATATGGTCCGCATCGTCGCCTGGTACGACAACGAGTGGGGCTTCTCCCACCGCATGTCCGATACCGCTGTGGCCTGGTCGCAGGTCTAGGACCTGTTGCCGGCGACGGCCGGACAGCGAAAGACGAAGAGGCGGGTCGGCGCCGGTTCGACCCGCCTCGTTTCGTCTTATCGAGACGCATCCCCCATCGGCAAGGCACGCCGCGAACGGCTGGGGCGCTCCTAACTTCCGATAAGAACAGCGCATTTTCCCCGAGGTGCGGCAGGTTGCCAAGCCCGGACGCGCGATCTATCTGGTTAAGGGCACGCTCCGAACAATCGGGAGAACGAGGGATGAGAATAACGCAGCGCGTCCACAAGATTCTCGACAACTACGCCAGCGACACGCCCGGCACCAAGGCGAAGATTGCCCGGATGCTGTCGACCGGCCGGCTCGGCGGCACCGGGAAGATGGTGATCCTGCCGGTCGACCAAGGGTTCGAGCACGGCCCGGTGCGCTCATTCGGGCCGAACCCACCGGCTTATGATCCGGTCTATCACGCCCAGCTCGCCTTCGACGCCGGCCTCAACGCCTTTGCCTCGCCGCTTGGGATGATCGAGGCGGTGGCCGACCCGTTCGCCGCGCAGATTCCGCTGATCCTCAAGCTGAACAGCTCGAACACGCTCTATCGCAGCAAGGAAGCGCCGTCGCAGGCGATCACCGGGTCCGTCGACGATGCCGTCCGCCTCGGCTGTGCGGCCATCGGCTACACCATCTACCCGGGCTCCGATGAAGCGTTCAACATGATGAACGACCTGCGCGAACTCATCCGCGAGGCGAAGTCGAAGGGGATCGCATCCGTCGTCTGGTCCTATCCGCGCGGCGGAGCGCTATCGAAGGACGGCGAGCTGGCGATGGACATCAGCGCCTATGCCGCCCACATGCCGGCGCTGATGGGCGCGCACGTGATCAAGGTGAAGCTGCCGACCGACTTCATCGAGCAGGGCGAGGCAAAACAGGTCTACGAGAAGGAAAAGATCGACATCTCGACGCAGGCCGCGCGCGTCCGCCACGTCATGCAGGCGGCATTCAACGGCAAGCGCATCGTCGTCTTCTCCGGCGGCGCGATGAAGGGCGCCGATGCCGTCTATCAGGACGCCCAGGACATCTACGACGGCGGCGGCAACGGCCAGATCATCGGCCGCAACACCTTCCAGCGGCCGCGCGACCAGGCGCTGCAGATGCTCGATCGCATCATCAACATCTTCCTCGGCAAGGTCCGCCACGGCGCCGCGGCCAAGGCCGCCGAGTGACGGCGCAGCCGGCCTGCCGTCTCTATCTGATCACGCCGCCGCAGCTCGACGCGGCGGTGTTTTCTTTTAATCTTGCCGCCGCCCTCGATGCCGGCGACGTCGCCTGCGTGCAGCTCCGCCTGAAGGGTGTGGACGACGACGGCGTCCGTCGCGCCGCCGATACACTGCGGCCGCTGGTCCAGAACCGCGGCGCCGCCTTTCTCCTCAACGACCGGCCGGACCTGGCGAAGGCGGTCGGTGCCGACGGGGTTCACGTCGGCCAGGACGACGTGCCCTACCGCGAGGCGCGCCGCATCGTCGGTGACGGCGCCATCGTCGGCGTCACCTGCCACGCGTCCAGGCACCTGGCGATGGAGGCGGCGGAGGCGGGCGCCGACTACGTGGGTATCGGCGCGTTTTTTCCGACACTGACGAAGGAGGCGCGGTTTCAGGCCGATCTCGAGTTGCTGCGCTGGTGGACGGAGATCATGACCGTCCCGGTGGTGGCGATCGGCGGCATCACCATCGACAACTGTTCTCCTCTGATCGAGGCCGGCGCCGACTTCCTCGCCGTCTGCGCCGGCGTCTGGGCCCATCCCGACGGTCCCGCCGCCGCGGTGCGTGCCTTCAATCGTCTGTTCGCCGGCTGAACCGGCGGCGCGGCGGCGCGCTGCGACAGCACCCCGAGGCGTTGCCGGCACCCGGGCTTCCTGCTAGTGGTTGAACTGTGACACTTGGTACCCCTCTGCGAAGGTGCGCCTCAGATGGAGAGGAGCCGTCTCGATGTCGAAAGTCAGCACCTGCCTCTGGTTTGGGAAGGATGCGGAGATGGCCGTCCGCTTCTATGTCTCTCTCGTGCCCGATTCCAGCCTCGAGCATATCCAGCGCTCGCCAGGGACTTGGCCGGGTGGCGCAGCGGGCGACGTGATCCTGGTGAACTTCACCCTCGGCGGTCAGAGCTTCCAAGCGTTGAACGGTGGCGCGCCAGCCAGCTACGGCACTGCCGCCTCGATCTCAGTCGAGTGCGCCGACCAAGCGGAGGTAGACCGGCTGTGGACGGCGCTCACCGGCGACGGAGGCTCGGAAATCATGTGCGGCTGGCTACGCGACAGGTGGGGCGTACCTTGGCAAATCGTGCCCGAGATTCTGCCACGTCTCCTCGCCGACCCTGACCCAGCCGTCTCGGCTCGTGTCTTCGCTGCCATGACGGAGATGGTTAAGCTGGACGTTGCCGCCCTGGAGCGTGCGGCCGCCGGATGAGAAGGGGCGGTATCAAGTGTCAGATTTTGACCACTAGGTTCCCGGCCGCTCTCCCACCTTTATAACATCGTCAAGGCATTTCCATGAAAATCAGCGGCAACGCCGTCCGTCCCGGGATGATCATCGAGCACCAGGGCCGCCTCTGGCGCGCCGTCAAGATCATGCATACGCAGCCCGGCAAGGGTGGCGCCTATCTGCAGGTCGAGCTCAAGGACATCCGCGACGGCACCAAGCTCAACGAGCGCTTCCGATCGGCCGAGACGGTCGAAAAGGTCCGCCTCGACCAGCGCGACTTCCAGTACCTCTTCAACGACGGCGACGCCTACACTTTCATGGACACGACGACCTACGACCAGGTGGCGCTGAACAAGGACATGCTCGGCGAGGATCAGATCCGCTTCCTCCAGGAGAACATGAACGTCGTCATTGAATTCTACGAAGACTCACCGATCAGCCTGCAACTTCCCGATCAGGTGACCTTGCGCATCGTCGAGGCCGACCCGGTCGTCAAGGGCCAGACCGCGGCCTCGTCCTACAAGCCGGCGCTCCTCGAAAACGGCATGCGGGTGATGGTGCCGCCGCACGTCGAATCCGGAACCCGGGTGGTTATTTCCACCGCCGACGGCACCTACGTCGAACGCGCCAAGGATTGATCATGCCACCGCGCAACGACCGCCGGCTGATCTGATGGCGTTCCGCTCGCCGCTCCTCAATGTCATGACCCAGGCCGCGCTGAAGGCGGCGAAGGGACTGATCCGCGACTTGGGCGAGCTCGAACAGCTGCAGGTCTCGAAGAAGGGGCCCGCCGACTACGTCTCCCGCGCCGATCGCAAGGCGGAATCGATCCTCCGCGGCGAACTCGCCAAGGCGCGCCCGGCCTACGGCCTCTTGATGGAAGAAAGCGGCGTCGTCGCCGGATCGGACACGTCGAACCGCTGGATCATCGATCCGCTCGACGGCACCACCAACTTCCTCCACGGCATCCCCCACTTCGCCATCTCGATCGCCCTCGAACGGGACGGCGAGCCGTATGCAGGCGTGATCTACAACCCCGTTCCCGATGAGATGTACGTCGCCGAGCGCGGCTCCGGCGCCTTCCTCAACGGCCGGCGGCTCCGCGTCTCCGGCCGTCGCGACCTCGAACAAGCGCTGTTTGCGACCGGCATCCCGTTCAAGGGCCTGCCCGACCACCCGCTGTTCCTGCGGCAGCTCGCGGCGTGATGGCGGTCAGCTCCGGCGTCCGCCGCTTCGGCGCCGCCGCCCTCGATCTCGCCTACGTCGCCGCCGGCCGCTACGACGGCTTCTGGGAGAACGGCCTCAATCCCTGGGACATCGCCGCCGGCATCGTCCTCATCCGCGAGGCGGGCGGTTTCGTTACCGATCTCGACGGCGGCCGGATGATGTTCTCGGGCGGCGGCATCTGTGCCGGCAACAGCGGTTTACATGCCGAACTGCTGCGGCTCGTGGCCGAGGCGAAGGCCGCCCACGCGGACCCCGGGACCGCCGCGCCGGCGGCCGCGGCAGCGGCAACGGCGCCGGCCTGACCGGGACAGCGCCGCCGCTTTCGCCCCTCTTAGCCGTTTTTTTACCCCTCGCCGAGCAAACTCCCCGGCAGAACCTTCGGGGGACGTGAATGATGGTGCTGCCGAGACCGCTTCCGTCGCGCATCCGCCGCCGGCCGGGGCTGCTTGCCGGCGCGATCGTTGCCCTTCTCTGCGCCGGTATCGCCCTTCCTGCCTTCGCCGATGGCGGCTTGGTGAAGCCGGGGGCGGCCGCCCCCCGGTCGCGGCTGTACGTGGAGATTCCGGGATACACGGCCTATTACGCGGCGCCGGAAGAGCCTGCCGGTGCCGTGTCTCCGTCTGCGCCCCGCGCACAATTCCGCCCAGGCGTCCGCTTCCGCGATCCCGGCCGATCGCGGCCGCACTCCCGACCGTAACGGCATCACCGCAACCCGCCAAGCCGCGGGTACCGGTACCGGCGGCGGAACAGGCGGCGCGCGCCGGTAAGCGCGCAGGTGACGGCGCAGGCAACCGGGCCCGCCACCGGCACTCTCGTCGCCGCAAAAACGTCGCCGGCGAGCGATGCAACGGACGGCCTCGTCCTCGGCTACACGCCCGGCAGCATCGCCTTGCCGGCGACGGCCAATTCGCCGCTGCAGGCGCTTGCCGAGCGCATGCGGCAGGAGCCGACGATGCTGATCGCCCTCGAAGGTTTTGCCGGCGGCGGCGACTCGCTGAAGGCGAGGCGCCTTGCCATGTGGCGGGCGCGGGCGGTGCGCACGCGGCTGATCGAAGACGGCGTCGACGAACAACGCATCCGCCTGCACGCCGCCGGGGCCGACGCCGGCACTGCCGCGACGGAACGGGTTGACGTGAGGATCGTCCAGCCTTAAGCCGGTCGCGCCCGTCTACCGCAAGGGAATCATTCCGTCGATGACCCGGCCACGGCGCTACGTGGTGCGGATGGTCGTGTTTCTGGCCGCCGTCGCCGCCGTTGTCGCCCTGCTTTTCTCCGGACTAGAACGGATATTCTGGGCGAATGCTCCGCTCAACAGCCTGATTCTGGCCGTCTTCGCGGCGGGCATCTTGTACAATTTTCGCCAGGTGTTCCGGCTCGGCCGCGAGGTCGGCTGGATCGAGGGCTTTCGCGCCGACGGCGGCAACGAGCCGACGCCGCCGCGGCTGCTGGCACCGCTGGCGGCGGTGCTGGGCGATCGGCGGAAGCGGCTGTCGCTGTCGCCGCCGGCCTTGCGCTCGCTTCTCGACGGAATCGCCGCCCGCCTCGACGAATCCCGCGATCTTTCCCGCTACACCATCGGCCTCCTCGTCTTTCTCGGTCTGCTCGGCACCTTCTGGGGGCTGTCGCAGACGATCGCCTCGGTCGGCCAGGTCATCAACGGCCTGCAGATCGGCGGCGGCGACGTCGCCAGAATGTTCGACACGCTGAAGGGAGGCCTCGCCGCCCCCCTGTCCGGCATGGGGACGGCGTTTTCGACGTCTTTGTTTGGGTTGGCCGGATCGCTGGTCCTGGGATTCCTCGATCTGCAGACCGGCCAGGCGCAAAACCGCTTCTTCAACGAAACCGAGGACTGGCTGGCGACGTCGACGCGGCTGTCGGGCGCCACGATCGTCGGCGAGGGCGGCGAGGCGTCGGTGCCGGCCTACGTGCAGGCGCTCCTGGAGCAGACCGCGGAGAGCCTTGAGGGCCTGCAGCGCACGCTGCAGCGCGGCGAGGAAAGCCGCATCGCCAGCAACACGCATCTGCTTTCGCTGACCGAGAAGATCGGTCTGCTCACCGACCAGATGCGCAACGAACAGGCGCTGATGGCGCGTCTGACCGAAACGCACAGCGATCTCCGCCCGCTGCTCGGCCGCTTGAACGACGGCATCACCCAGATCGGCACCGGCCTCGATGAGCCGACGCGCGCCCACATCCGCAATCTCGACGTCTACATGGCGAGGCTGATCGAAGAGATGATCTCCGGCCGGGAGGAGACGGTCCGCCAGATCCGCAGCGACATCAAGTTGCTGGCCCGGACCATCGCCGCCGTCGCCGAAGAAGCCGACCGCGCGTAAGAGGAGCCGCCGCCGCCCGCCATGGACCTCGCCAGCCGCCGCAGCCGGCGCAGCAGCGCCAACATCTGGCCAGGCTTCGTCGATGCGTTGGCGTCGCTGCTGATGGTGCTCATCTTCGTGCTGCTGGTCTTCGTCCTCGCCCAGTTCTTCCTTGGCGAGGCGCTGTCCGGCCGTGAGGCGGCGGTGACGCGGCTGCAGCAACAGGTGGCGGATCTCGCCGACGTCCTCGCCCTCGAGCAGCGGGCGAAGGAGGATCTCGGCCGTCAGGTGGCACGCCTGTCGGACGAGTTGCAGGCCTCGCTCACCGCCCGCACCGCCCTCGAAACGCAGCTGACCGCGAAGGACGCCGACCTTGCCCGCACCGCGGCGGACATCGCCGCCCTGTCCGCCCTGAAGGCCGAGCTCGAACGCGAGGCGGCGGCGCTGAGCAAGCGGACGGAGACGGCGGAGGCCGGCCAGATCGAGCAGCAGAAGCTGGCGGAGAGCGCAAGGGCGCAGGTCGCGCTTCTCAATCAGCAGCTTGCCGCGCTGCGCGATCAGCTCCAGCAGTTGACCGGCGCCCTCGATGCCTCGGAGAAGAAGGCGGCCGAACAGCAGGTGCAGATCACGGCCTTGGGCCAGCGCCTGAACGCCGCCCTCGCCGGCAAGGTGCAGGAACTCGCCCGTTATCGCTCCGAGTTCTTCGGCCGTATGCGCGACATCCTCGGCGACAACCCGGACATCCGCATCGTCGGCGACCGCTTCGTCTTCCCGTCGGAGGTGCTGTTCGCCGTCGGCTCGGCCGACATCAACGAGGCCGCCCGCCCGCAGATCGCCCGCGCCGCCCAGGCGCTGAAGGAGATCGCCCAGAAAATTCCGGGCGATATCGACTGGATCTTGCAGATAGAAGGCCACACCGACCGGACGCCGATCAACACGCCGCAGTTCCCGTCGAACTGGGAGCTGTCGCAGGCGCGCGCCATGTCGGTCATCCGCCTGTTGACCGAGCAGGGCATCCCGCCGCAGCATCTCGCCGCCGCCGGCTATGCCGAATTTCAGCCGCTCGATCCCGGAACCGGCGAAGCCGCCTTCCGGCGCAACCGGCGGATCGAACTCAAACTCACGCAGCGCTGAGCCGACCACCGCGCCGCTGCGAAAGGACCGTATGCGCACCCTGTTTTTCGTCGTCTTCGTCGAGCTGATCGGCTTCGGTGTCATCATTCCGCTGCTGCCGTTCTATGGCGAGCATTTCCACGCGACGCCCGCCGTCGTCGGCCTGTTGATGGCGAGCTACTCGCTGGCGCAGTTCGTCACCGCGCCCTTGTGGGGCCAGCTCTCCGACCGCATCGGCCGCCGGCCGGTGCTGATGGCGAGTTCTGCCGGGGCGGCGGTGTCTTATGTCGCCCTCGCCTTCGCCGGTCAGCTCTGGGTGCTTTTCGCTGCCCGTATCTTCGGCGGCGGCATGGCCGGCGGCATCGCCACCGCCTTCGCCTACGCCGCCGACATCAGCACGCCGGCCAATCGCGCGAAGGCGATGGGCGTCGTCGGCGCCGCTTTCGGCATCGGCTTTATTTTCGGGCCAGCCATCGGCGGCATCCTCGCCGGATCCGATCCCGCCACCGCCGATTTCACCAGCCCGGCCCTCGTCGCCGGTGCACTGTCGACCACCGCCTTGCTGTTGACGGTGTTCGTGCTGCCGGAATCACTGCCGCCGGAACGGAGGGCGGTGCACGGCGAAGGCGCCCTTGCCGGCCGCAGGCGGGCGTTCCGGCTGGCGGCGACGCGGCCGTTGCTTTTGCGGCTGATCGGGCTGATGTTTCTCGCAACCTTCGTCTTCGCCGGGATGGAAACCACGTTTGCCATGTGGTCGCGGCGCCAGTTCGGCTGGGGCCCCGAGCAGAACGGCTATTTGTTCGCCCTCGTCGGCGTAATCAGCGCCTTCGTCCAGGGCGGTCTGGTCGGCCGCCTCGCCCGTCGTTTCGGCGAGATCCGCCTCGTGGCCATCGGTGCGGCGCTGCTGGCGCTCGGCATGTTCGGCATCCCCTTTTCCCAAAATCTGGCCGTGCTCGTCCCGGCGGTCGCAGCCGCCGCGCTCGGCTTCAGCCTGTTGACGCCGTCGCTCAACAGCCTCGTTTCCCTGCAGGTGCCGGGCACGGTGCAAGGAGGGATCATGGGGCTCGCCCGGTCGGCGACCACCCTGTCCCGCGTCCTCGGACCGTCCTTCGCCGGCCTCATTTTCCAGTACTTCGGACGCCAGGCACCGTTCCTCACCGGTGCCGTGATCATGGTGGGCGTCGTTCTCCTCGCCTTTACGACGACGCACACACCGGTTCCGGCCGAAGGCGGCTGAGAGCGCCGCCGCCGGCGGCGGTTGCGCCGTCTGCCCGCCGCCGCTATAGAAGCGCCTCAGCGAGGAGCCAGCCTATGAAGAAAGACATTCACCCCGATTACCACGAGATCACCGTCGAGCTGACCGACGGCAGCAGCTTCAAGACCCGGTCGACCTGGGGCAAGGAGGGCGACGTGCTGAAGCTAGGGATCGACCCGAAGACGCACCCGGCGTGGACCGGTGTCCACCGCCTCGTCGACAGCGGCGGCCAGCTTGCCAAGTTCAACAAAAGATTCAAAAACTTCGGCCTGAAAGGCTGACCTCGCAACATTCGGCCTCTGAAGAGTCGGACGAACGGGCGCCCGGCCGGCTATGTCCGGCCGTTCCTGTATGCGTGTGCTTGTCCGTTGCAATCCACCCTTATGGGTTCTTTGCGTTTCTTTACCAAATATTAAGGTTCATTTGAAAAAAAAACCGCCCCATTTGTGGGGCGGCGTGAGTTGGATAGGGAGGAGGTCAAAGTGAACCGGGCTCTTTCCCTCAGGTCCAATTCCGGTTCAACATGGACGCTCGCGGGACATCTTCTATATACACATTTGGGCTGCACGCAGCAAGAGCTTTTTTTAATCTCGCTCGCTGTGTAAGTGTTTTCCCTTTAGGCAAAAAGTAACTTATCGTTGCCTGACCTTGGTAGACTTCTCGCCCAGATATGCGGCTCGCGGTTGGCGCGTCGCCGTGTCGGGGTTAGTTGCAAATGCGAGATACAACCCCTTCGATCTCTAATTTTAGCTCGTTCAGGTACTTACCAGAAGCGGCCGGCGGTCGGACTGCGGGCGTGCATTTATCGATGTGTAGGAGCTCGTTTCGCGCGCTCGCGATCGCCATTACTCCTCTGCCGATCAATGTGTTAAATTAGCAACACGGGCGCGGGCGTTCCTCCCGGCGCCGGGGTCCGCTGTCCTGATTCACGGCTTACCGCCGGCCTCCGTTTCGGCGTATAACTATGCGGCGCCGGCCTCGCCAGCGCCGGGACATGCGCGTCCACCCTGAAACCAAAGGCTCTCTTGCACCGATGACCATTCCCTTGATGCCGAAGGCGACGGCCGTCTGGCTCGTCGAGAACACTGCGCTGACGTTCGAGCAGATCGCCGAGTTCTGCGGCATGCATACGCTTGAGGTGCAGGCGATCGCCGATGGCGAAGTGGCGGCGGGCATGCAGGGTCGCGATCCGCTTGCCGCGGGTGAACTGACTGAGGCCGAAATCGAGCGCTGCGTCGCCGACAGGACCCTGAAGCTGCGTGCCGCCGAACGACGGATCCCGATACCCGAGGCGCGCGCGAAGGGTCCCCGCTATACCCCGTTGCCAAGCGCCAGGACCGGCCCGACGGCATCGCCTGGCTCTTGAAGAACTACCCGGAATTGGCGGACGGCCAGATCTGCAAGCTGATCGGCACGACCAAGCCGACGATCGACAAAATCCGGGAGCGGACCCATTGGAACTCGGCCAACATCAAGCCGCGGAATCCGGTCGCCCTCGGCTTGTGCAGCGAGGCGGACTTCGAAAAGGAACTCGATCTCGCAAGGGCGCGCGCGGGAACGGTGCGCGGTTCGGCGGAAGAGGTCTCCTGACGCCGGGCCTGCCGCAGCCGGTGCCGGTCGAAATCGACCCTGAACACAGGTCGCGGCTCACAGGTGGCGGGCGGCGGTGTCTTCGCAGGAATAGCCGAGTGCAGCCAGTCCTTCTTCAAGAAAGTCGCCGAGCAACGGAATGCCGAGGAGGGCCTCGGCGCGCCGGCTGTCCGCATCGTCCCGGGCATCCGCCACCGCCTGGCGCCACTCGTCGAGCTCATAGTCACCGGCGCCGATCCAGACGAGGGCCAGCACTTCGGCCGCCTCATCGACGTTGAGCGACTCCAGACACGCCTTGATTTCCTCGACGGTCGGATCGTCCGGGTAATCGAACAGGATCTCCCGATCGTCATCGTCAATCGGATTATCCCCGGGATCGGACACCTCCGGCTCCATCTTCGCGTCGAACTCCCGCGCCTTGATGATCAGAAAACATACCCGTTCAGGATCGATGGTCAGCATTGCACGCCCTCCGCTCCTCATCAATTCAACCTAGCCCGGGCTGTGCAGCGCACAAGACCGCGCCCGGTTCCGAAGGACCTTCTCCGAGCGACGAAAATGTGCAGGTAACGGAACGGGCGCGGCAGGACCGATCCCGCCGCGCCCGTCAGATGTAAACGGTCCCGCCGACCGGCCGGATCGGGCCCCGCGACCGGCTCAGCCGGCGCCGCTCTCCACCGTCTCCTTGCGGGCGGTTGCGTAGCCGATGTCCTCGAGTGCCGATCTGATCTCGTCGAGGATCGCCGGATCGTCGATCGTCGCCGGCATCTTCCAGGGCTCGTTATCGGCGATCTTCTGCATGGTACCCCGCAGCACCTTGCCGGAGCGCGTTTTCGGCAGCCGGTCGACTACCGTCGCCGTCTTGAATGCGGCCACCGGACCGATCTGGTCGCGGACCATCTTCACCACTTCCTTGACGATCTGGTCGTGCGACTTGGTCACTCCCATCTTCAGCACCATGAAGCCGACCGGAAGCTGGCCCTTGAAGCTGTCGGCGACACCGACGACGGCGCATTCGGCGACGTCCGGATGCTGCGACAACACTTCCTCCATGGCACCGGTCGACAACCGGTGTCCGGCAACGTTGATGACGTCGTCGGTGCGCGCCATGATGTAGACGTAGTCGTTCTCGTCCATCAATCCGGCATCGGCTGTCATGTAATAGCCGGGGTAGTCGGTCAGGTACGACTTGACGAACCGCTCATCGTTATTCCAGAGCGTCGGCAACGATCCCGGAGGCAACGGCAGTTTCACGCAGATCGAGCCCATCTGGCCGCGTGGCACCTCGTTGTTGTTTTCGTCCAGGACCTGAACGTTCCAGCCGCACACCGGCCTCGTCGGCGAACCCGGCTTTACCGGCAGGTACTCGATCCCCATGCAGTTGGCGGCAATCGCCCAGCCGGTCTCGGTCTGCCACCAGTGGTCGATCACCGGCCGCCCCTCGAGCGCGTTCTGCGCCCACATCAGCGTGTCCGGATCGGTGCGCTCGCCGGCAAGGAACAGGATCTTGAAGTGGCTGAGATCGTACTTCTTGATCAGCTCCGCCTTCGGGTCTTCGCGCTTGATGGCGCGAAACGCCGTCGGCGCGGTGAACAGCGACTTGATCTTGTGCTGCTCGATCATCCGCCAGAAGGCGCCGGCGTCCGGCGTGCCGACGGGCTTGCCCTCGTAGACGACGGTGGTCGCCCCGTGCATCAGCTGCGCATAGATGATGTAGGAGTGGCCGACGACCCAGCCGACGTCCGACGCCGCCCAGAACATCTCGCCCGGATTGATGTCGTAGACATTCTTCATCGTCCACTTCAGCGCCACCAGATGGCCGCCGTTATCGCGGACGACGCCCTTCGGCTCGCCCGTGGTTCCGGACGTGTAGAGGATGTAGAGCGGATCGGTGGCCTGCACGGGCACGCAATCGACCGGGCTCGCCGCCTCGAGCAGTTCATAGAAATCGTGCTGTCCGTGCTTCAGCTCCCATTTGTGCTGCGGGCGCTGCAGAACGACGACGTGGTCGGGCTTGTGATCGGCGAGCGCGATCGCCCCTTCGACCAGCGGCTGATAGGGGATGACGCGCGCAACTTCGATGCCGCAGGACGCGGAGATGACCACCTTCGGCTTCGCGTCGTTGATGCGCACCGAAAGCTCGTTCGACGCAAAGCCGCCGAAGACGACGCGAATGCACGGCGCCGATGCGGGCGCAGGCGTGGGTGGCGATCAGCGCTTCCGGGACCATCGGCATGTAGACGATGACGCGATCGCCCTTGCCGACGCCGAGCTTGACCAGCGCGCCCGCGAACTTTGCGACCAGGTCGCGGAATTCGCGATAGGAGTAGGTGCGGACGATATTCGCTGCCGGGCTGTCGTAGATGACCGCCGCCTGCTCACCCCTGCCGGCATCGACATGCCGGTCGAGCGTGTTGTAGCAGGTATTGGTGACGCCGCCGCGGAACCAGCGGTAGAACGGCTTGTTCGAGTCGTCGAGAACCTTGTCCCACTTCTTGAACCAATGTATTTCTTCGGCAGCCTCGCCCCAGAAACCCTCAGGGTCCTTGATCGACCTGTCGAATGCTTTTTGATATTCGCCGGCCATTGCCCTCCCTCTCTTTCACTTGCGGAATTATTTACATGCGGAGCCCAAGATGGTCTTTCGGGGTCCGCCCGATTGGTCGCGAGTTTGGTTGAAATCGCCGGTTTTTGCAAAGCCCGAATGCAGCCTCTGATAACAAATAAGGCATCCCCGATCCGGCCTTTCGACCGGCGCGCGCCACCGCCGGTGCGACCTCGGCCCCCGCACCGACGCGGACGGCGGCGCGCTGTGGTCGACCGGCGGACCAGGCGTTTACGGCCGGTTACGGTTGCCGCGACAGGACGGCGATTTCGTCTTTAATCTGCAACTTCTGTTTTTTGAGCCTGACGATTTCGAGGTCGTCCGGGTGCGGACGACTGTTTTCTTCTTCAATAGCACGTTCTAGTGCGTAATGCTTCGCCCTGAGCGCCTCGATCCTCTCCTGCAGGCTCATCGGAGCTGTCCTCCTTTGCTTCACCGGCATGTCATAATAAGGGAGCGGGGGGGAAAAACCAATGTCCCTGTCCGTACCTGTGCCGCCCGCCGCCGCGCCTTCGGGCTTGCCACGCCGCCCGCGCCGACCCACGCTCTCACCGGGTTCGCCGAGCCGAGGGGCACCCCGCCGATGAAGGCCGGGAGCAGGATTGTCGGAGAAAGATCGTCGATGTTGCCGCCCACCTACGCCCCCCTCGCCGACCGCGGCGTCCTCGCCGTCGCCGGCGATGATGCCCGGCCGTTCCTGCAGGGTCTCGTCTCCAACGACGTGATGCGGATCGCTCCCGATCGGGCGATCCACGCGGCGCTGCTGACGCCGCAGGGCAAGTACCTGTTCGACTTCTGCATCGCCGAGGCGGGCGGCCGCTTGCTGCTCGATGCCGAACGGGCGCGACTGTCCGACCTGCAGCGCCGTCTCGCCCGCTACCGGTTGCGGGCGAAGGTGACCTTGGCGATGGACGAGAGCATGGCCGTCTATGCGCTCGGAGGGAACGGCGCCGCGGCGGCGCTTGGCCTTGCGGGCGAGGACGCGGGGCGGGCGGTGCCGTTCGCGGGCGGCGTCGTCTTCGTCGATCCGAGGTTGGCGGCGCTCGGCCTGCGGGCCATCCTCCCGGCGGATGAGGCCGAAGGCGCGCTGACCGGACGCGGCTTCGAGGGCGACAATGCCGCCGCCTGGGACCGGCGGCGCCTCGCGCTCGGCATCGCCGACGGCAGCCGCGATATGCAGATCGAGAAGTCGCTCCTCCTCGAAGCCGGCTTCGATGAGCTTAACGGGATCGACTTCGCCAAGGGCTGTTACGTCGGCCAGGAGCTGACGGCGCGCACCCGCTATCGCGGCCTGATCAAAAAGCGGCTGGTCCCGGTCATCGTCGCGGGCCCGCTGCCGGCCGCCGGCACCCCCGTCCTCGCCGCCGGCGCCGAGGTCGGCGAGGTGCGCTCCGGCCGTGACGGCCAGGCGCTCGCCCTCCTCCGCCTGGAGGCACTGGCGCGGGTGCGCACGGGCGAGGTCGAGCTCACCGCAGGCGCCGCCCGGCTGGTTCCGACGAAGCCCGACTGGGCAACGTTCTAGGGGAGAGCGATCGGCAGAGGCTTAGGCGCGGTCTCAGGCCTTGCGGGCGGCGACGATCTGCCGCTTGATGCGGCGCAAACCGATCGACAGGTGCGCATCGGCGACGCCGAGGAGATACGCATCGAGGCCGCCGCGGTGCTCGATGGTCCGCAAGCCCCTGGTCGACAGCCGCAACCGGACCGGCTTGCCGAGGACATCGCTCATCAGGGACGCGACCTGCAGATTGGGCAGGAACCGCCGCCGCGTCCTGTTGTTGGCGTGGCTGACGTTGTTGCCGGCCATCACCCCCTTGCCCGTCACCTCACACCTGCGCGCCATCACACCCGCTCCATACAAACAAACGGCGGAACCCGTCCGGTCCCGCCCGCGCCGCAGGTTGTACGAGCCCAGGACGGCTGGGTCAAGCCAGGGTCAGGGGTGTCAGGTTGGACGCGTCTGCAAATGACCCGCAGGTTCAGTCCCCACGCATGGCGCCCGTCGCCGCCAGCCTGGAATAGTATTGCATCGCTCCGGGGTGATACGGCAGGAAGGTGTTGCGCCAATAGTTCGCCGGAACGGTCGCCGCCGCCGCAGGATGCGCCCTCACCATCTCGTCGTGATTGGTGAACACGGCGTTGACGATGGCGTAAACAAGATCATCCGGCAGATCCTTGTTGACGACGGCAAAGTTGTAAAGGCCGACCGTCTGGTAGTCCTTCGCCATCGACGGATAGAGTCCAGCCGGAATTGAAGACGGGGTCAGCTCGGGCATGGCCAGACGCAGGGCGATGATGTCGTCCCGGCTGAGCGGGACGAACCGGATCTTTTTCTTGGCATCGAGCCCGGCCAAGGCGGGAAACGGTGCGCCGGCCGCCGCGGCCAGGACGTCGATCTTTCCGTCCAGGAGCTGTGCCGCGAGATCCTCGTAGCTGCCATAGGTGAGAGGCGCCTCGATCTTCAGCGTCGCCAGAATTTGCGGGACATAGAGGCCGGCCGTGCCTCCCTCCGGACCGACGCCGATGCGTTTCCCGGCCATGTCGGCAAGCGTGCGGATGCCCGAAGTCTTCGGCACCACGAAGGTGAACGGCGTGTCGTACATCGGGAAAATCGCCCGCATCGACCGGTATTCCCGGCCGTGCGTCCAATCCGCGGTGCCGTTCCAGGCCTGCAGCGCGACGCCCATGGTGACGAAGGCGATTTGCGCGCCGCCCTGCTCGATCAGCCGGATGTTTTCGCTAGGGCCCTCGGTGGTTATTTCTGCAACCGGCATGTCGAGAACGCGGGTGAGCAGCCTCGCCAACCCCTCGCCGTAGGCATGGTAGGTGCCGCCCGGCGACGCGGTGGCGATCGTCAGCGTCGGCGGCCAGTTCGGCTCGGCAGCCCCGGCCGGCGCCGCATATGCGAAGAGGGCGGCAACGATGAAGGCCGCGATGTTCGCCATCGATGATCTCATGCTGCAGGCTCCTATGGGTATTTCGCGACCGACACGAAAAGACCGGGCGCGCCGGCGGCGGTCAGCCGGCGCCCGGTCTCATTGCGGCCGCACACCGACCTCGCTTACTCCGCCGGTGCGGGGTGCGGCTGTGCCGGGGCTTCGCCGGTGTCGGCCAGCGGCAGGAGGTCTTCGTCGTATTCGCCTGCGAGAACTTTCGCAGCCCGATCCGCATCGAACTGCTTTTCCCACTTGGCAACGACAACGGTGGCGACGCCGTTGCCGATGAGGTTGGTGATCGCCCGCGCCTCCGACATGAAGCGATCGACGCCCAGCAACAAGGTCAACGCCCGCGACCGGCACCTTGCCGACGGACGACAAGGTCGCCGCGAGGGTGATGAAGCCGCCGCCGGTCACCGCAGCCGCTCCCTTCGATGTCAGCAGCAGAACCGCGAGGATGGTCAACTGATCAAGCAGCGTCAGGGGTACGTTCGTCGCCTGGGCGATGAAAATCGCCGCCATCGTCAGGTAGATCGAGGTGCCGTCGAGATTGAACGAATAGCCCGTGGGGATGACGAGGCCGACGACGGATCGATCGCAGCCGAGCCGTTCCATCTTCTCCATCATCCGGGGCAGAACGGATTCGGATGAGGACGTGCCGAGCACGATGAAGATCTCTTCCCGGATATAGACAAGGAACCGCCAGATGCTGAATCCGGCGAGCCGGGCGACGAGACCGAGGACGACAAAGACGAACAGAACGCAGGTGAGGTAAACGCCGGCCATCAGCTCGCCAAGCGAGAGCAGCGTGCCGAGCCCGTACTTGCCGATGGTGAAGGCCATCGCCGCCGACCGGCGCCGATCGGCGCCAGCTGCATGATCATCTCGATCACCCGGAACAGGACGTGACCGAATTCGTCGAGCAGCTTGAGCACCGGCGCGCCGCGCGTTCCGACCCAGTTCAGGGCGATGCCGAACAGAATGGCGAACAGCAGCACTTGCAGGATCTCGCCCTTGGCGAAGGCGTCCACCACCGTGCTCGGGATGATGTTCAGCAGGAATTCTTCGGTCGAGTGGGTATGCGCGGCGGTGGCGTAGCTGGCGATGGCCTTGGTGTCGAGCGTCGCCGGATCGGCGTTGATGCCGGCACCCGGTTGCAGGACGTTGACGACGACGAGGCCGATAAGCAGCGCAATCGTCGACATCACTTCGAAGTAGATCAGAGCCTTGAGTACCGACCCGGCCGACATCGCGCATGTGGCCCATCTTGGCGATGCCGACGACGACGGTGCAGAAGATGATCGGCGCGATCATCATCTTGATCAGCTTGATGAACGCATCGCCAAGCGGCTTCAGCATCTGCGCCGTTTCGGGGAACAGAAAGCCGATCGCGACGCCGATGAGAATGCCGCAAATGACACGGAAATAGAGCGTGTTATAAAACGCGCGCTGGCGCACGGACGCCTCCCTAAGCTTATTCTTTGGGCAACACTGCCAGTGTTGCGTATACCCCCGTTTACGATGCGACTGCAACGCGTTCGCGCACAGGGCGGAGCGGGAAATGGATCGGTTCCGCGTCGCTCGCCGGACGGGTACGCCTTTGGAGGCCGGCTCTAACGCATAGATAAAATGTGCCGGCCGCTGTCTCGCGCCGGTCGCATTCGGTGCGGTCAGCCGGCGAGTGGAATTCGAGCGTTCTTCGCCAGCGGGATTGACGACGACGAGGCGGCCCGCGTCGGCTGCCTTCAGTTGTTCGTTCGCGTTAAGCAGCTCGATGCCGTAAAGAGTGCCATCGGGTGCGATATCGATGTTGATCTCATCGGAGAGTTTGAGCGTCTCGACCCGCTCGCGCTTCTCGCGAAAGCGGATGTAGGCGATGTTGTACCGCGAATCGTAGATGATCTTCACCGAGACGTCGTCCTCTGCAAGCGCTTAGAAGAACTTAACGATAAGCGTGATGACAAGCCACCGGTCATTCTCCTTAACCGCGTAAACCTCCAGCTGCTTCGTCGCGTAGGGCTTGCCGCGCCACGTCGCTGCAAATGGAAAATTCCGACGAAACGCTGTGCGGCCAAAGCGTGCGGGAAAACGCTCACCGCCCTCGATCGTCGCGACAATCTCATCTTCGGTCGCTCCGCGGTCGCCCATCCGCTCGCGGGCATGGGGATGCAGTTCAACGATCATGCCAGCCGCGGCTAGGAATCGAGAAACCGGACGATGATTCTCGCGCTGTGACCTGCGGCATCCGGGTCACGGAATGCCGATCGCCGGTTCCTCGACGTGCGCAAGACATTCGTTTTGAGGGATGGGCATCGCCGTGGGCCAGCAAAGCCGTCACGTGCTGGGTGACAGCCGCGCGCATGTTGCGCTTGGCCTCCTCGATCGTTGGGCCGTGGCTGAAACATCTCGGCAGCGACGGGCTCCACGCAGGATACCCTTCGTCGTCGGCTTCCTTCTCGAGGACGATTTCGAAGCTGTAGAAGTTCACGCCCGCTGATCTCCAGCGTTATGCCATCAGCCGAGGATGTCGTATGCCAGGGTACTCGAACGCAAGCGGAATTTATCAAAAACCAGAGAGAAACACCTTAGGGCGACAGAATATTAAGCATTGCCGAATTCGCGTCGCAGTGTCGCAAGAACGTCCCCGAAGGTTTCCTTGATACGGCCCTTGTGAAAACGCAGCTGGTTTATCCCGTGAGTTGCTTATCCCTGAGCGTCCGGCGGCACCAAATATGGTGTGACGGGTGGCCGGCGGCGTGATACGAACAGAAAGCGAACATTGAATTGGGGAGGCGCTTTCATGCCGGACTGCCCGCAATCGTTGAGTGACTTCCATCGCCGGTTTCCGGGCGAAGCCGAGTGTGCCGCATGGCTGTTCGCGGTGCGCTGGCCGGATGGGTTCCGCTGCCCGGCCTGCGGGCATGGCGCGGCGTGGGCGCTGCAGGGGAAGGCCCACACCTTCGAGTGCGCCGGCTGCGGCCGGCAGACCTCGGTGACGGCGGGGACGGTGATGCACGGCTCGAAGCTGGCGCTGACGACGTGGTTTCAGGCGGCCTGGCTGATGGCGACGCACAAGAACGGCTTCTCGGCGCGGCAGATGCGCGAGCAACTGGGCCTCGGCTCCTACAAGTCCGCTTGGCTGCTGTGCGCCAAGCTCCGTCGGGCGATGGTCGCGCCCGAGCGCAACCCCTTGACGGGACTGGTGGAAGCCGACGAGACCAGCGTTTCGTACCGGACCAAGGACGACCCACCGGCCGGTGGGCCGGGGCGGAGCCACACCGGCAAGTTGCTGGTCGCGGGCGCCGTCGAGATCGCCGGAAACCGTCCCGGTCGCGCCCGGTTGCGGACGATCGCCGACTACTCCGCCGACAGCCTGAGCGGCTTCGTCGCCGCCGCGGTCGCTCCCGGCGCCACCGTGGCCAGCGACGGCTGGTCCGGCTATGCCAAGCTGAAGGACGTCAAACACGACGCCAAGATCGTCGGGCCGGCGGCCGCCCACGTGCTGCTGCCCTGGGTCCATCGCCTCTTCGCCAACCTCAAACGCTGGGGCCTCGGCGTCTATCACGGCCTGCGCCGCAAGCATCTCCAATCCTACCTCGACGAGTTCGTGTTCCGCTTCAATCGACGCTACTCCCCGAAAGCCGCCTTCCGCTCCCTCCTGAGCATCGGCACCAAAACCAGCCCCATCACCTACGACATCTTGATCAACCCGGACGCTCAGGGATAAGCAACTCCCGTGAATGTTTGAAAACTCGTTTGTTCCTTCCTCAACCAGGGCAATGGCGCGCGCGAACCCAAGGCGCCCTTGAAACAGACCGAGTTCGTGAATAACGTTTTCGCGAGCGTGCAGGCTGCCATCCACCTGCTCATCCTCGGCAGTCAAAAACAAACACGCAAAGCTCACCCGGACCGCCATCTGTTCAAGCACATCGCGGATCGTGTGCCCGGCGCGAGCGCCTGTCTCGTAGGCTTCAACTTCATAGCCGTGAAGGTCCTGAAGATGGTCCTTTAGGTCGCGCCATAAAGTGCTCCGGCCGTGGCCGATAAAAACACGTGGAAGCTCGATGGGTTTTTCACTTGGTACTTCCGGCAGCCGACACGCATCCACGTGCCGCTCAAAACCTTCGAAGATCGATCGACGTCCCCCTCGCGATGGCGCCTTGACCGACACGTCTGAGTCACGGCCATGCATCCACACGGTTAGCTCAAACCACGTATACGAGATAATGTAATGTGTCATGTATGGCTTTTTTCGTAGGTCCGAAAAGAACTCTTGTTCATTATCATGGTGCCATGCGTCGCTACCGGTATCTACAAAAAGCCTTATATGCGGCATCTCTAGTCGAGGGTCGGACACTTCCTTAGTCTTTTTGCCCACAATAGCCCGTGCCTCAGACAGCGCCTCCGGGCCGAATTTGACGGAACTATACGTCTTGCTTTTTTTCATAAAGAATTCCACCACCTCGCGTAGGTCGGAATAGCCGAAGGCGTATTCCGACGGATGGTTTTAACGCATCATCCGGCGCATTCCGCTGTCGCTAATGCGCCTTACAGTGTCCGGTGAACCGGATAATGGACTCTGCGGATATTCGCAATCGGCACGTCGCCGGGTCTGCATCTGGCGATCCGCGTTGATCGGGCGCGCCGCAGGGTATAGTATATTCATGTTTTGTTCCAGCAGCGGGTTCGGGTGGAATGACGACAGATGACGACAACGGGCGACGTTTTTCTGACTTTGCAAGGAAAATCGTGTTTGTAGACAATCGGTTATAGTGATTTGCCGGGGCGGGGTTTGACGACATGGGGACGACGGCGTGACGACATCGTGACGACAGGGATGGCGAAAACTGACGACATGCGGATGACATTGCGGACGACATGGCCGCGTCGGCTGCGCCGGGAGGTGCTGTCGCCGGCGCAGCGGAGCGATGCGGCGAGGCCCGCGTCATCGGGTTCAGCAAAGCCGGTCCCGTCCGCCCTTGACCTGGCGAAGGAGGCGCTCATTTGTAGGAGGCTCCCGGAAGGGGGGATTTCGTCCGCGTCTAACCGGGTCGACCGGCTGTTATTGCGGGTGCTTGTCGGACGGAGAGGGCTGCCACCCGTTACCGGTTGGTTGCTTCGCGGAAGCACTCTTCCGGTTGGTCCATCGTCGAGCGTACGGCTACGCCCTTTCGGCCGGTGATCGGGGTGCCGGCGCGGCGCGCAACCCGATCGGAGGAAGCATCATGAAGGCGGAAGAGTTGCGGGCGCTGCAGGCGCCCTTGAAGGACCGCTACCGGTCGGCGCCGGAGGCCGCACGCATCACGCTCAGGGCGCGGGGACGTCTCGGCGAGGGCGTCCGCTGCAAGGTCGAGACGGGCAAGGCGCTCGTCGAAGCCGGGCTGCATCCGGCAACGGGCGGCGACCGGCGTCGACGCGTGTTCCGGCGACATGCTGTTGGAGGCGCTGGTGGCCTGCGCCGGGGTCACCTTGAACGCGGTCGCGACGGCGCTCGGGATCGCCCTTCGCGATGCGGCGATCGAGGCCGAAGGCGATCTCGACTTTCGCGGCACCCTCGGCGCAGGCCAAGGACGTACCCGTCGGCTTTCAGAACATCCGCCTGAAGTTCGCCCTCGATACCGACGCGTCCGAGGACGAGCTCGCGACCTTGCTGCGGCTGACCGAGCGCTACTGCGTCGTCTATCAGACCCTCGCCCGTCCGCCGGCGCTGGAGGTCACCCGGGCCAGCATGGCAGGAGCATCAACACCCGCGCGGTAAGAACAGGGCGGGCGACGGTTCTCCGCCTGCCCTGCCCGTATCGCTTATCGCCGGCCCGCGTTCGGCCCCTAGGCCGCCATCTTCGTCTGCAGGTTCTGATCGAGCTTGTCGAGGAACTGCAGGGTCGTCATCCACGGCTGATCGGGGCCGATGAGGATGGCGAGGTCCTTGGTCATGTGGCCGCCTTCGACCGTCTCGACGCAGACCTCCTCGAGGGCCTGGGCGAAGCGGACCACGTCCGGCGTCTCGTCGAACAGGCCGCGGTAGTGCAGGCCGCGCGTCCAGGCGAAGATCGAGGCGATCGGGTTGGTCGACGTCTCCCGGCCCTTCTGGTGCTCGCGGTAGTGGCGGGTCACCGTGCCGTGCGCCGCCTCCGCCTCGACCGTCTTGCCGTCGGGGGTGAGCAGCACGGAGGTCATCAGGCCGAGCGAGCCGAAACCTTGCGCGACCGTGTCCGACTGGACATCGCCGTCGTAGTTCTTACACGCCCAGACGAAGCCGCCCTCCCACTTCAAGGCCGCCGCCACCATGTCGTCGATCAACCGGTGCTCGTAGGTGATGCCCTTGGCCTGTGAAGCGGTCCTTGAACTCGCTCTCGTAGACCTCGGCGAACAGGTCCTTGAAGCGGCCGTCGTAGGCCTTGAGGATGGTGTTCTTGGTCGAGAGGTAGACGCTCCAGCCGACGTCGAGGCCGTAATTGAGGCAGGCCCGCGCGAAGCCCCGGATCGACTCATCCAGATTGTACATGGCCATGGCGACGCCGCCGCCGGGGAAGGCGAAGACCTCGTGCTCGATGGCGGCGCCGCCGCCGTCGGGCTCGAAGCGCACCGTCAGCCTGCCCTTGCCCGGAACGACGAAGTCGGTCGCCCGGTACTGATCGCCGAACGCGTGACGGCCGATGACGATCGGCTTGGTCCAGCCCGGTACCAGGCGGGGAACGTTCCGGCAGATGATCGGCTGGCGGAAGACGGTGCCGCCCAAGATGTTGCGGATCGTCCCGTTCGGCGACTTCCACATCTTCTTCAGCTTGAATTCGGCGACGCGCGCCTCGTCCGGCGTGATCGTCGCGCACTTGACGCCGACGCCGTGCCGCTGGATGGCCTTCGCGGCATCGATCGTCACCCGGTCGTCGGTGGCGTCGCGATGCTCGATGCCGAGGTCGTAGGTTTCGAGGTCGATGTCGAGGTACGGCAGAATCAGCCGCTCCTTGATTTTCGCCCAGATGATCCGGGTCATCTCGTCGCCGTCGAGATCGACGACCGGCCGGGCAACCTTGATCTTGTTCATCCCGCAGGCCTCCTAAAGGGCGGTCGCGCCGTCGTTTCGTCCGCCGGGTCCGCCCCCTTCCCGCATCTGCCGGCCGCACGGACCGGGCGACCCTACGCATCGCCGTCCCGCTTGGCAAGCCGGGGCGGAGGCGGTCCTCATACATCCCAGAGATGACCAGGCGGCAGCGAGCCGACGTACCGCACTGCCGCCGGTCGTGCGGCGTCAGCCGGGTCCGGAAGGCGGCGCTAGAGGTGGCTGATCAGCACCTCTTCCCTCGCGGCCGGGGCGCGGGCGAGCCTGTTCAGCACGTCTTCCGGCGTCCGCACGAACGTCAATAGATCGCGGGCGCTGGCATGGGCGAATCCCGCCGCGATCGTCGCCTCGATCAAGTCCCGCAGCGGTGCCCAGTAGCCGCCGACATCGAGAACGATGATCGGACAGTCGTGCAGGCGGATCTGCTTCCAGGTGACGATCTCGAAGGTCTCGTCGAGCGTCCCCAGCCCGCCGGGCAGAACCACGAAGGCGTCGGCCATCTCGAACATGCGGCGCTTGCGGTCATGCATGCTGCCGGTGATGATCAGCTCGGTCAGCCGGCGATGGCCGACCTCGGCGCGGACGAGAAAGTCGGGGATGACGCCGATCGCCTCGCCGCCGGCGCCGAGCACCGCGTCGGCAATGATCCCCATCAGGCCGATCGAGCCGCCGCCATAGACGAGACGCACGCCCCGCCGCGCCATCAACGTGCCGAGCCGAATCGCCGCTTCGCGATAGGCCGGATCATGTCCGTCTCGTGATCCGCAGAGCACACATAGCGAGCGGATTTCGGCCATTCTCGTATCACCTCTCAGGGCTGCATCCTCCATCTGCGCTTCTCGGCGCGGTGAGAATAAGGCATCCTACGCAAGATCCATACCGCCAAGCATCGCCCGGACGCCACTGGAGCATGGCGCCTGGGGGCACGCCCGGCTCATGCCCGCGCTCACACGCGCCGGATTCAGCTCCGGCGCGATCGTTCGGGGCTTGCCGATGCGTCGCCCGTCCGACTATCAACCATCTCGTCCAGCTCTCAGCCTTTTTCCAGTGGAGGTCCGCCGGATGGTTTTCTCGCCTCGTCGTTCGCGATCGGCCGCGCTCCCCGCCGCAGGCCTTTTTCAAGCCGCTCTCCTCGCCGCATTTGCCGGCGCCGTCCTCGCCGCGCCCGCTTCCGCCAAGGAGCCGATCGTCGAATATCGAGAAGGGGTGATGGAGGCGATCGGCGGCCACACCGCCGCCCTGAACCAGATCATCGGCGGCAAGGTGCCGTTCGCCGATGACGCCAAGCCGCACGTCCAGGCGCTGGCGGCGCTAGCCAAAATGGCGAGCGGCATCTTCCCGCCCGGCTCGGACAAAGGAGAGACCGACGCGCTGCCGGTCATCTGGGAAAAGCCGGCCGATTTCGCCAAAGCGCTGACCGCCTTCCAATCGGCGGTGGCGGATCTCGCGAAAGAGGCCGACGCACCGCCGAAGGAGATGGCGCCCGCGTTCGATACGCTGGTCAAAGCCTGCAAGAACTGCCACGACACCTTCCGCAAGAAGTCTTGAGCCGGCAGCGCCGGCAACGGCCCGCCAATCTCAGCGATTGACGAGCAGCCAGACGCCCGCCGCGGCGAGCGACAGCAGCAGCGCCGCCAACAGTGGGCTGGCGAACCGGTGCTCCGCCTCGGCGACCCCGCTTTCCGTTTCCGGGAGCCGCTTGAAACCCGTCAGCATCGGCCGGATCAGATTCTCGCGCCGGACGATCAGGTAGTAGCCGACCGCCACCAGGTGCAGGGCGATCAGCACGTAGAGCACGTTCGCGTTGATCTCGTGGATGCCGGTCAAAAACCGCCGTGTTGCCTTCGATACGGCGCCCGCCAACGGACCCTTGGTGAGGATCTCGTCGTCGGCGAACAGCCCCGTTCCGGCTTGTACGAGCAGGCTCGCAAGCATCGCCGCCACCGACCAGCCCCCCAACGGATTATGGCCGATGGCCGGCGCGTGTTCCCCCGACCACAGGCCGCGGGCATAGGTGAGCGCGGCCGCGGGGCCGCGGACGAAACTCGTAAAGCGGGCGTGTCGGCTGCCGAGGAATCCCCAGGCGATGCGGAACAGGACCAGGGTCAGGATCGCATAGCCCGAGAGCATATGCCATTTCATGTTGGCGACGCCGCCGACGTTGCCGGTATAAAGGTTGGTCGCGACAAGGACGAACAGCAGCCAGTGGAAAAGGCGCGTCGGCAGGTCCCAGACGCCGATCGCCACCGTTCCCTTTTCGGCGCCCGCCGCCTCCCGACCCGGCACCGTCGGCGGCCCGTCCCCGCCCTTCATCCGCCGCCCTCCGCTCCAATCCCGGCGGTGGGGTGACGCCGCACGCCGGTAAGGTCAGGCCCGGCGGAAGGCTCTCCGGTCGGCGCGCGGCGCACGCGCTAGCCGCCCGGCTGTAGCCCGGGCATGCTCGGCCCCGGTCGCTTCGGCGCAGGACCACCACTCGGAACCGACGATCGCCTTGGCGGTGGCGGCTTCTCCTCGTCCGGATCGGTGTAGTCGGCGCGATCGATGGGCTCGTTGCGGAGAACCTTCTGCACCTCGTCCCCGGACAAGGTCTCGTACTCCAGCAGGGCCTCCGCCAGCTTGTCGAGCGAGTCGATATTGTCGCCGAGAACCTGCCGGGCCCGCGCTTCGGCGGTCTCGATAATGTTTCGCACCTCGGCGTCAATCAGACGCGCCGTGTCCTCGGAGACGTTGCGACTGCGGGTGATCGAGCGGCCGAGAAAGATCTCCTCCTCGTTGTCCGAGTAGCGCAGCCGGCCGAGCTGCTCGCTCATCCCCCACTCGGTCACCATCCGCCGGGCCATGTCGGTTGCCTGCTGGATGTCGTTGGCGGCGCCGGTGGTAACGTTCTCGATGCCGAATACGAGCTGCTCGGCGACGCGGCCGCCAAACATCATCGCCAGCCGGGCCTCGATCTCCATTTTCTTGAACGCATAGCGATCGCGCTCCGGCAGGTTCATGGTGACGCCCAGGGCACGGCCACGCGGAATGATCGTCACCTTGTGCAACGGATCGTTGCCGGGAACGAACAGTCCGACCAGGGCATGACCGGCCTCGTGATACGCGGTCAGCCGCTTTTCCTGATCAGTCATCACCATCGATCGCCGCTCGGCGCCCATCAGCACCTTGTCCTTGGCCGCCTCGAAATCGATCATCGTCACCAGCCGGCGATTGGCGCGCGCCGCCAGCAGCGCCGCCTCGTTGACCAGGTTGGCGAGATCGGCGCCGGAAAAGCCGGGGGTGCCGCGGGCGATCACCCGGGCTTCGACGTCCGGGGCGAGCGGCACCTTGCGCATGTGCACCCGGAGAATCTGCTCGCGGCCGAGGATGTCCGGGTTGGCGACGACGACCTGCCGGTCGAAGCGGCCGGGCCGCAGCAGCGCCGGGTCGAGGACGTCGGGCCGGTTGGTCGCGGCAATGAGGATGACCCCCTCGTTCGAACTCGAAGCCGTCCATTTCGACGAGGAGCTGGTTGAGGGTCTGCTCGCGCTCGTCGTGGCCGCCGCCGAGGCCGGTGCCCCGGTGCCGGCCGACCGCGTCGATCTCGTCGATGAAGACGATGCAAGGCGCATTGCGCTTCGCCTGCTCGAACATGTCACGGACGCGGGACGCGCCGACGCCGACGAACATCTCCACGAAGTCGGAGCCCGAGATGGTGAAGAACGGCACGTTCGCCTCGCCGGCGATGGCACGGGCGAGCAAGGTCTTGCCGGTCCCCGGCGGGCCGACGAGCAGACAGCCCTTCGGGATGCGGCCGCCGAGGCGCTGGAACTTCTGCGGGTCCTTGAGGAACTCGACGATCTCCTCAAGCTCCTGCTTCGCCTCGTCGATGCCGGCGACATCGGCGAAGGTGACGCGCCGCTGGTCCTGCTGCAGCATGCGGGCGCGCGACTTGCCGAAACCGAGGACGCCGCCCGGGCCGCCCTGCATCCGTCGCATGAAGTAGATCCAGACGCCGATCAACAGCAGCACCGGGAACGACGAGATGAGGAGCGACATCAGGAAGCTGGGCTGCTGCGGCGGCGCCGCCTGGATGCGGACCCCCTTAGCGATCAGAGGGCTGACGACGTTCGCTCCCTCCGGCGCGAAGGAGCGGAAGCTGTGACCATCCTGCGTGGTGCCGACGATTTCCTGGCCCCGGATCGTCACCGACTTCACCTGGCCGGACTCGACGTTGGCGAGGAAGTCGGAATATGCCAGTTGTGCGTCCGGGACCCGCCCGCCCAACTCCTGCATCTGGCTGAACAGCCCAACCAGCATCAGGCCGACGATGATCCACAGGATCGCGTTACCCTTGAGCTTCATAAACCTCGGCTCCCATGGGCGGCTCCGCCGGGGCGCACGTCAATGACGCGGTCCCGTTCAGGCGGCGAGCGCCCGTGCTTTCTCGACCGCCGCCTCGCCCGCGAGGGTGGACGCGACGGCCTTGACGACGGCGGCAATGCGCACGGCCGCCTGAATGCTCTCGACGCCCAATCCGTGCTTGCGGAGTTCGCGTTCGTGCGAATCGACGCAGGCACCGCAGCCGTTGATCGCAGACACCGCGAGCGACCACAACTCGAAGTCGACTTTATCGACACCCGGGCTGCCGATCACGTTCATTCTGAGACGCGCCGGCAGATTGCGATAGTCGGGCGCAGACACGAGGTGGGTAAAGCGGTAGTAAACGTTGTTCATCGCCATGATTGCCGCCGCTGCCCGGGCAGCGTCGAACGCCTCGGCCGACAGCTTCGCCCGGAAGGCATCGACCATTGCCTCGATCGTGGCCGCATGGCCAGTCGCCATGGCCGAGGCAACGAAGGTCCCGCCGCGTTGCTGTTCCGACAGCGACGCCTCCTGCAGGAGTGATGAAAGGTTCAATTTCAGGTCCTTGGCATAGGCCGGCAGTGCGTTTTTCAGGTCTTCGACGGTCATTTTGCTCTCTCTTCGATGCAGTAAAGGGTGTGACGGGAGCGGAATAGGACGGCCGTCACGGCCGCCCCTTTTATTTCGGTTACGCCGCCTCCAGCACCGCCTCGCCCTTTTGCCAGTTGCACGGACACAACTCGTCGGTCTGCAGCGCATCGAGCACCCGCAGGACCTCCTGCGTATTGCGGCCGACGTTCAGATCGTTGACGGCGACGAAGCGAATGATGTTGTCGGGGTCGACGACGAAGGTGGCGCGCAGACACACGCCTTCCGCCTTATCGAGGATGCCGAGCGCACCACTCAGCTCGCGTTTAATGTCGGCCAGCATCGGGAACGGCAGATCGTTCAGATCGCTGTGATTCTGCCGCCAGGCCAGATGCACGAATTCGCTGTCGGTGCTCACCCCGTAGACCACCGCATCCCGATCCGCGAACTCGCCGGCGAGCTTGCCGAAGGACGCGATTTCGGTCGGACAGACAAAGGTGAAATCTTTCGGCCAGAAGAATACAATCTTCCACTTGGCGGCATCCGTCTTGTCCGAGATATCGGTGAACGCAGTCTTCGGGTCGCTTGAAACGACAGCTTTAAGATGAAACGCAGGAAATGTGTCGCCGATAGTCAGCATGATCTGTCTCCTATCAATCGGTGAGATTGGATTGCCCGATCGGGCACGTGACTGATGTGGGAGACACAAATGGACACTTCACTCTCAAAATATCGCTTATGCCGATCTATAAAATCGATGGCGCAACGATTGCGCATTGGCTGCCGTTGCCGCAGCTCAGCCGTCGGCACCGGCCGCCACCGCCGCCGGCGCCATCGACTGCTGCTCGATCTCCTGGTCGAGGGCGATCGGATGAACCATCAGGCCGGCCGCCATGCTGAGCCCGAGCAATGCCGCCGCTTCGTCCCAGCGGGTGAAATGTCCGGCAAAGGGATGGTCGCACATGACGAGCGCGAAGAGCGCGGCGATGAACGCGCTGATGAACAACAGCCCGCTGAAGACGGCAATGACCAGATGTTGCGGCGCCGCTGACGCCAGTACGAACGCAATTGCCACCATCAGGCCGACGCGCACGAGGGTTTCCCGATTGCGCCGCGCTAACGCGTCGGCGCCGGCTTTAGAAGCTGTCCCGCCCATCGTCTCGTCCCCGAACCATCTTGTTGTCCATACCGTCTTGTTGTGCATACCGGCGCGCGCGCACCGCCTCTATCATCCGTGCTAATGATATCGGTTCCGCCCGCAGCCGGCGCAACGGGATGATTGCGACCGATCGACGCGGGGGCCGGGGCGGTGCGATAGCGGAGAGGCGACATGCGAATGCAGGCGGAGCGGCGGATCGAGCGGCCTTGCGCCGTCGTCTGGGCCGCCCTCAACGATGCCGATGTGCTGCGGGCGAGTCTGCCCGGCTGTCGTCGCCTCGAACGATCCGCGGACGATGCCTTTGCCGTCGAGGCGGTGGCCCGGGTCGGCTCGGTCCAGGCCGCCTTCCACGGCACGCTGCGGATCAGCGATCTTGATCCGCCGAACGGCTATCAGCTGACCGGCGAGGGCAACGGCGGTCCGGCCGGCTTCGCCAGGGGTAGTGCCGCCGTCCGCCTGGTTGCCGACGGCGACGGCACCCGCCTCGCCTACACGGTCGAGGCGATGGTCGGCGGCAGGCTGGCGCAGATCGGCGGCCGGTTGATCGACGCCGCGGCGAACCAGATGGCCGAGGCCTTTTTCGAGCGCTTCGCCGCCCTCGTCGCCCCGCCTGCCGGCGACACGATGGCGGCACCGGAGGCAACTTCCCCAGCGACGATGGTTGCGCCGCGGGGGCTGCGGCCGCTCGTCTGGGTGCCGTCGCTGATCATCCTGGTCCTTGCCGTTCTCGTCATCTTCAGCCGGCTTTGAGGCTCGACACGGGCGGGCGCTTGACATCGACCGGCGATGGCAAAACATCTTCGCGAACGAAACCGGGAGATGCCGGCCATGATCAGTATCCGGATGATCGTTAACGGTGCGCCGATCGAGGCCGCCGTCGAGGCGCGGACCCTCCTCGTCGATCTCTTGCGCGAGCAGCTTCGTCTCACCGGCACCCACGTCGGTTGCGACACCAGCCAGTGCGGCGCCTGCGTCGTCCATGTCGACGGCGTCAGCGTCAAGGCCTGCACGATGCTGGCCGTGCAGGCGGACGGCGCCACCGTTCTGACCATCGAGGGCGTCGCCGAGGGCGGCCGGCTGCATCCGCTGCAAGAGGCGTTTCACCAACAGCATGCGTTGCAGTGCGGCTACTGCACGCCCGGCATGGTGATGAGCGCCCTCGATCTTCTGGCTCGCCATCCTGATCCGAGCGACCACGAGATCCGCTCCTGGCTGAAGGGCAACCTCTGCCGTTGCACCGGCTACCACGGCATCGTCGCCGCGGTGAGGGCGGCGGCGCACGCGATACGGCCGACGGCCGCATAGCCGCAGGCAATCATGTACGATTTCACCTATCACCGGGCGACCTCGATTGCCGACGCCGTCGCCGTCAAGCGGCAGGCCGCCGATGCGGAGTATCTTGCCGGCGGCATGGCGCTGATCCCGATCCTGAAGCAGCGGCTGGCGAGCCCGTCCGCGCTGATCGACCTGCGCGACCTTGGAGAACTTCGCGACATCTGCCTCGTCGGCGACCGGCTGATCGTCGGTGCGCTGGCGACGCACGATGCGGTTGCCCGCTCGCCGGAGGTCCGTACCGCCATCCCGGCCCTCGCCTGGCTCGCCGGAGAGATCGGCGATCCGCAGGTGCGCCACGCCGGCACCATGGGGGGCGCCCTCGCCAACAACGATCCGGCCACGGACTATCCGGCTGCCGTCCTTGGTCTCGCCGCCACCGTCGTCACCGACCGCCGCGAGATTACCGGCGATGAATTTTTCCGCGGCCTGTTCGAAACCGCGCTGGAGCCGGACGAGCTGATCACTGGGATCGCCTTTCCGGTGCCGGAACGGGCCGGCTATGCCCGCTTCTGCCAGCTCGCCTCTCGCTATCCGCTTGTCGGTGTGCTGGTGGCGAAGACCGTGCTCGACGTTCGTGTCGCCGTCATCGGCGCCGGCGCATGCGTGTTCCGGGTCCCCGAGTTCGAGGACGCCCTCGCCGATAACTTCACGGCTGAAGCGATCGGCGGCCTTGCCGTCCCGGCGGACGGTCTGAACGACGATGTGCACGGCAGCGCCGCCTACCGCGCGCATCTGATCGGCGTGCTCGCCCGGCGCGCGCTGGCGAAGGCATCCTGAGCTGCCGGTTATCGGCGTTAGTCGATAGGCGCATTGCCGCGAGCGGCGGTCAGGGCGGCAAGCCGCTCGGCATCATCGATGTCGATCAGCACGGCCGCATCGGGCATCGCCACCTCGACGATACGCTCCGCCGCCGACCCCAGCACGGCGCGGCCGCCCACGTCGCCCCCGATCCGCATCAACGACGGAAACAGCCGCGCCGGCCACAGCACCGGATTGCCGCGGCGGCCGTCGTTTACCGGCACGCACACCGGCGCGTGACCATCGGCACGGAAGGCGTCGATCAGCCAGCCGAGATGAGCGGCGGCGACGAGCGGCATGTCGGCGAGGAGAACAAGCGCTCCCGCGATGTCCTTCGGCAGTGCGGCGAGACCGGCGCGGAGCGAGGTGCTGAGGCCCTCTGCATGATCGGGATTGTCGACGAAGCGAACGGACAGTCCTTCGAGCGCCGCCGCGATCGCGGCCCCGTCGTGACCGAGGACGACGATGACGGGACGGGCCGGCGATGCCAGCGCCGCCTTCGGCCGCCCAACGAACCAGCGGTTGTCCGTGGAACGGGGCGAGAAGCTTGTTGCCGCCGGCAAAGCGGCTGCCGCGACCGGCGGCGAGGATGATGGCGGCAATGGCCCCCGGCTGCGGTGCCGTCGCCTGCGTCGCCTCGGTGACTTTCGCCGGCCCTGTTGCCCTGCGGCGGGGCAGCGGCCGGCCGGCGATCTCAGTCAGGAGCCCGCCGACGCCCATCCGCATGATGTCGGCGCCTTCGACCGCAAGGCCGGCAAGCAGCCGTTCCAGGACCCAATCGCAGCCGTTCGTCTTGGGCGAGCGCGCGCAGCCGGGCAGACCGATGATGCGGGTGGCGCCGATCGCCGCCAGCATCAGAAGGTTGCCGGGATCGACGGGCATGCCGAGGTGGAGCACGTGGCCTCCGAGGGCAGTCACCGCCGATGGCACCACGTCGCGGCGATCGACGATGGCGGACGCCCCGAGGACGAGGATCGGATCGCAGCCGTCTGCCCGCTGCCCTTCGATCGCCGCCGCCACCGACGGAATATCGTGGGCGGCCACCGCGTCTGCGGCGAGGCGGCTGCCGAGGGCTTCGAGACGGGCGGCCGTCACCTCCCGCGTCGTCTCGAGAACGCTCGCCTTGACACCGGCGAGCCGGGTCTGCACCAGCCCCGCCCGGTGCGGGCGGAAGGCGGCAACGGCAATCGGCGGCCCGCCGGCGCCGGCGATAGCGAGACTGCCAGCGACGGCCGGCGCCGGTGCGGCGAACGGGATGATCTTCACCGTGGCCAGCATCTGGCCGGCCGAGACGCGGGCAAAGGGCGCGAGGGTGGCGAGGGTGATGGCCTCGTCGACGAGGTTGATCGCCTCGATCCGCCCGGCATCGATGTCGGCGACACCGGCTTCGTCGGCGAACAGGTTGCAGCGGCCGGTCGCGGCGGCGGAGAGGCTGACCCCGGCGCCGGCTAGGGCGGCGGCGACGCGGCGGGCGGCCGCGTCTTCTCCCACGTCGCCCGCTTCCAAACGCGCGGCAACGATTTGGTCGATGCCGGCGAGGCGAAGCGCATCGAGATCGTCGGCCGAGAGCACGCGGCCCTTGCCAAAGGCGAAACCCTCGCCCTTCAGCCTGTGGGCGAGGATCGCCCCTTCCGCTTCCGAGACGGCGATCGGCCCGAATTTCACGGCGTCGGCACCCCGCCGCGGCGTTTCTGCGTCATCTCGGCGACGATGGCGATGGCGATCTCCGTTGGCGTGCGGGCGCCGATGGCAAGCCCGACCGGCCCTTTCAGCCGGGCGAGATCGGCCTCGCCGAAGCCTTCGGCGGCGAGGCGGGCGAGGCGCGCCGCGTGCGTCTTCCGGCTGCCGAGGCAACCGATGTAGAACGCGGGCGACCTGAGAGCCACGGCGAGCGCCGGGTCATCCAGCTTCGGGTCGTGGGTGAGGGTGACGATCGCCGTCCGCGCATCGGGCGCGAGGCGGGCAACCGCCTCGTCCGGCCAAGCGGTGATGATCTCGGCGGGACCGAACCGGTCGCGGCCGGCGAACGCCAATCGGGGGTCGACGACGACCACGCGGTAGCCGGCGATAGCCGCGATCGCCGCCAGCGGCTCGGCGATATGCACGGCGCCGATGACGATCAAACGCGCGGGCGGCGCCTGCACGTCGAGAAAGATCGTCCGACCGTCGTCATCGACGAGTTCGGGCGCCTCGCTTGCCAACGCCCGCCGGGCCGCTTCGCGCACCGCCTCGCCCGGCACGAAGTCGCCGCTCGCCTCGTCCTCGCCGATCAGCACCGCCGCCCCCGTCGCCACATCGCTGGCGACGACGAACGCCTCGCCCGCGGCGCGGCGCGCCAGCAGCCGGGCGAGGAGGTCGCGGGTCATGTCAGCGGCTCGACCAGGATCTCGATGCGGCCGCCGCAGGCGAGGCCGACCTCCCAGGCGCGCTCGTTGCTCACCCCGAAGGCGAGGCGCCGAGGCCGGCCGTCGGCAATGACGGCGCGCGCCTCCTCGACGACCGCCGCCTCGACGCACCCCCCCGAGACCGAGCCGGCGAAGCGGCCGCCCGCGTCGACGGCGAGGCGGCTGCCGACCGGCCGCGGCGCCGAGCCCCAGGTGGCGATCACCGTCGCCAGGGCAACGCCGCGGCCGGCCTCGCGCCAGGCGAGGGCCTCGCTCAAAACCTCGGCGTCGCTGGCATCCATGACCACGTCATCCCTGCAGCCGGGTGACGATGTCGATTTCGCTCTCGAGCGTCCGATGCACCGGACACTTGTCGGCGATCTCGAGGAGACGCTGTCGGTTGCTTTCGTCGAGCGGTCCGGAGAGTTCGATGTCGCGTTCGATCCGATCGAGCATGCCCTCCTTCGTCTCGCAGTCGGCGCAGTCCTCGGCGTGGATCTTGGCGTGCCGCAGAGTGACGGCAACCCCTTCAAGCGGGATCTGCTGGCGATCGGCGAACATCCGCAGTGTCATTGCGGTGCAGGCGCCGAGGCCGGCGAGGAGGAAGTCGTAGGGTCCGGGTCCGGTGTCGCCGCCGCCGTAGGCGACGGGCTCGTCGGCGATCAGGCGATGGCGGCCGCCGATCGAGATCGCCTGCTGGAACTTACCCTGGCCGGTCGCAACGACGCGCACGGCATCGGCGGGCGCCGTAATCTCGGGAGCATCTTCGCTCTCCGGCGACGGCAGCGCCCGGCCGGCCCAGGCGGCGACCATGTCGGCAACGTAGGCGGCGTCCTCACGGCGGCTGAGCAGGTGATCGGCGCCGTCGAGCGCAATGATCGCTTTCGGCTCGTGGGCGGAATCGAAAATCCGGTAGGCGTCATCGATCGGCACAACGGTGTCGGCGGCGCTATGGACGACCAGGAGCGGCCGTCGCAGGCGGGCAATGCGCGGCGCCAGCCGCTGCCGGGCGATGTCGTCGAGGAAGCCGCGGCGGATGCGGAACGGCCGCCCGCCGATCTCGACGAACAGCTCGTCCCCGCCGTCTCCCGCCGGCCGGACATCGGTGAACAGGCGTTCGACGTGCTTCGGCTCCGACGGGGCGGCGATGGTCACCACCGCCTTTGCCTCAGGAACCTCGCCCGCCGCCGCCAGCACCGCGGCGCCGCCGAGGCTGTGGCCGATGAGGAGCGCCGGCGCGTGGCCCTCGTCGCGGAGCCACGATGCGGCGGCAACAAGATCGCCGACGTTCGAGGCAAAGGTGGTGTTGGCGAACTCGCCCTCGCTGGCGCCCAGACCGGTGAAGTCGAAGCGCAGCACGGCTATGCCGTGCCGATTGAGGCCGTCGGCGATGCGCGTCGCCGCGAGGATCGACTTGGAACACGTGAAGCAGTGGGCGAACAGCGCGTAGGCGCGGGGCGCCGCCGCCGGCAAATCGAGACGGGCATCGAGCCGGCTTTCACCGTCGGCGCCGATGAAGCTGACCTTTTCCAGGCGGCTCGTCGTCATGCCGTTCCCCTCTCCCTGGTTTCGCCCCTCGCTCAGCGGCGAAGGCGGATCAGACTGGTGATGTCGAGGCGGTTGCCGCCCGTCCGCTGCACCTCGCCCAAGAACTGATCGACGAGCGCCGTCGCCGGCAGGGTGGAACCCTGGCGCCGCGCCTGATCGAGGCAGATGGCGAGATCCTTGCGCATCCAGTCGACGGCAAAGCCGAAGTCGAAGCGGTCCTCGAACATGGTCGTCGCCCGATGATCCATCATCCACGACTGCGCCGCCCCGCGGCTGATCGCGGCGAGCACGGTCGCGGCGTCGAGGCCGGCTTTTTCGGCGAAGGCGAGGCCTTCGGCGAGGGCTTCGACGAGACCGCCGAGACAGATCTGATTGACCATCTTGGTCAGCTGGCCGGCCCCTGTATCCCCCATATGGGTTATAGTCTTCCCGTAGAGGGCGAGCAGCGGGCGCACCCGCTCGACAACCTCTGCGTCACCGCCGACCATGATCGATAGCTGGCCGGTCTCGGCGCCGCTCTGCCCGCCGGAAACCGGAGCATCGAGGAAGCCGATGCCGGCTTTAGCGGCGGCGGCGGCCAATTCGCGGGCGATCACCGCCGACGCCGTCGTGTGATCGACGAGGACGCCGCCCGGTCGCATGCCGGCCAGAGCGCCGGTCTCGCCGAGGACGACACTCTTGAGATCGTCGTCGTTGCCGACGCAGGTCAGCACCACCTCGGCCGCCGCGGCCGCCGCCGCCGGCGTCTCTGCGGCAGTGCCGCCATACGCCGCGACCCAGTCATCGGCCTTGGCCCGCGTGCGGTTGTAGACGGTGACGGCATGACCGCCCTGCTGCAGGTGCCCGGCCATCGGATATCCCATGACGCCGAGGCCGACGAATGCCGCTTCCATGCTCGCTCTTCCCTTCTTCCCTGATCCGGTCGCGCTCCTCCTCAGTCGAGGAGATCGTCCAGCTCCCGCCACATCGCCTCGTCGGCCGCCAACAGCAGCGCGTCCTCGCTGATCCTCGGCTCCGGCCGGTAGTGCCGCCGGCTTCGCCGCAGCGCCGCCCAGCCGCCGGCTTCGGCATGGATCAGCACGCCGGCGGTATGATCCCATGGTTTCAGCCGGACATACTGGGCGAAATCGATGCCGCCCGCAGCGAGTTCAAGGTATTCGCAGCCGACGGAGCCGAGGCGGACGATGCGCGTGGACGCGAGCGGTTTGGAGCCGGCGTTGCGGAGGAGCGACTTGGCCGCGCCTTTCGACAGCGAGCCGCACAGGCCGTCGACGCCGCGGGGCCGGAGCCGCAGCCGCCGGTCGCCGCTGCCGGGCGCGACCGCGAAGGCGCCGCCGCCCGCCCTTGCATGCACCGCGAGACCGCTGTCCGGCCGCACCATCCAGCCGGCGATGGTCTCGCCGCGCCAACAGAGCGCGACGAGGACGGCGAAGCACGGGTTGCCGGCGACGAAATTGCCGGTCCCGTCGATCGGGTCGATCAGCCAGACCGGCGCTTCTTCGCCAAGGCGGGCGAGGACGCCCGGATCGGCGTCGGCCGCCTCCTCGCCGACGACGACACTTCCCGGCAGCAGCCGCCGCAGAGCCTCACCCAGGCGCGCCTCCGCCGCCTCGTCGGCAATGGTGACGAGATCGCGCGGCGATCGTTTGCGACGCACATCCGCGTCCGCAAGGTTGCGGAACCGCGGCATGATCTCGGCCGCCGCCACCTCGAAGATGACGCTCAGAACCCGCTTCGGATCAATGTGCATCGACGGCCGGCTCATCCCCCGGGGCTCATCCCCCGTCAGGCCGCATGGATGTCCCGATCGCGCCGATAGCCGGCGGTGAAATCCTCCAGCATCTGCGCCGCGTCGGCGTTGTACTCGGCGCGCTGCAGGAGGGCGCGGGTGACGAAGCAGGCGAAGGCGACGGCCTCGCCCTTGCCTTTCAGGCCGAAAAGGCGGGCGAACTGCGCGAGCGCATCGTGCGTGGTCTTTCGCGCCATGACGTTGAGCTGCCGCTTGACCAGCCGGTACTTCTGCCGCCAGCGCCGCTGCGATTGCGTTTGCGCCATGAAGGGCAGCCTAGCCCCAGCCGGCTCTGCCGGCAATATTCAGACAGCCGGCTCTGCCGGCAACCGGCGAACGGACCGAAGATCGCTCAGCCGCCGGCGAGGCTGGCGAAGCGGGCGGCGTCGGTCGGCGACAAGCGGACACGGATGTGGATGCGATCGTCGCGGTCGTCGCGCGCAAGCACTTCGCCGTGGGCGTAGAGCCAGGCGAGGCGGGCGCCGTCGGTCGGCGGCAGGTCGACCTCGAGGGTGGCGAAGTGTTCGGTCAGCCGGCCGTCGATGATCTCAAGGAGCGCATCGCAGCCTTCGTGCGTTTTCGCCGACACCAGGACCTGTCTGCCGCCGCTGCGTGCCGCCCGGTTGGCGAGCGCATCCCGTTCGTCCGTACCGGCGAGGTCGATCTTGTTGAGTGCTTCGACCATGGTTGCGTCCTCGTCCGCGAAAAGGCCGAGACTGTGCAGCACCTGGTGCACGTCGGCGCGCTGTTGCTCGCTGCTCGGATCGCTGATGTCGCGGACATGGACGATCAGGTCGGCCTCGGTCACTTCTTCCAAGGTGGCGCGGAATGCTTCGATCAGTTCATGCGGCAAATCCGAGATGAAACCGACCGTGTCGGAGAGGATGGCGCTCCGCCCGGACGGCAGCCGGATCAGGCGCATGGTCGGATCGAGCGTCGCGAACACCTGGTCGGCGATGAACACGTCGGCGCGGGTGAGCGCATTGAACAGGGTGGACTTGCCGGCATTGGTGTAGCCGACGAGGGCGACCACCGGATAGGGCACCCGTCGGCGGGCGCGCCGGTGCAGCGCCCGCGTGCGCCGAACCGCATCGAGCTGCACCCGCAGCCGGGCAATGCGCTCGCGGATCAGCCGACGGTCGGTCTCGATCTGTGCCTCGCCCGGTCCGCCGAGGAAGCCGTAGCCGCCCCGCTGCCGCTCGAGGTGGGTCCAGCTCCGCACCAGCCGGCTTTTCTGGTATTCGAGGGCCGCCAGTTCCACCTGCAGTTCGCCCTCGGCGGTGCGGGCGCGTTCGCCGAAGATTTCAAGAATCAATCCGGTGCGGTCGACGACCTTGCAATCCCAGGCGCGTTCCAGGTTGCGCTGCTGCACGGGCGACAGCGGGCTGTCGACGAAGGCGACGGTACCGGCGCCGCCCGACGCCGCCATATGCTCGGCGACGACCGCCTTCAGCCGGGCAACCGTCCCGCCGCCGAACAGGGTCGACGGGTGCAGGCCGTGCAGGTTGACGATCTCGCGATGAACCACCGGCAGATCGATCGCTTGGGCGAGTCCCACCGCCTCATCGAGACGCGCTTCGCCTTCGCGTTCGCCCGCACGACGCGACTTGCCGACATGGGGATGGATGACGAGGCAGACGCTGTCGCCGGCGACCGGACGATCGACCGCAACCACGAGCTGCCGCGCCGCTCAGCTCAAGCGGCTGAGCTTTCCTTGTCCGGCTCGAACAGCTGGATCTGCACGGACGGCATCACCGTCGAGATCGCGTGCTTGTAGACCAGCTGCGTATGGCCGTCTCGCCGCAACAGTACGGAGAATTGATCGAACCACGTAATGATACCCTGGAGCTTCACACCATTAACCAGAAAAATCGTCACCGGGGTCTTGTTTTTTCTGATATGGTTGAGAAACACGTCCTGTACATTTTGTGATTTTTCCGAGGACATGGGTCCGAATCCCTCTATTACGCGCGCACTCTGCCGATTGAAGTTGGGTCCCCCTGCTAGCGGCCTTAGCTTGCGATCTCGCCAGCTCCCTAAAGGCGCCGCCACCGGCTGAAGGTGGTCTTGGTGCGCTCACACCCCTTCACCTTACAGGGTCTCTACCACGTTGAAAAGCGTCAAGCACCCGGACGCATGCAGCGCCGGGGGAAAGGCGTTGAACTCCCCATCCAGGGGAGGCGTCGGCCGAACAAGGACCGGCACGCAGCCGGCACGGGTGGCGCAATCGAGGTCGATGCAGGCATCGCCGGCGAACCAGACG
Source organism: uncultured Alphaproteobacteria bacterium (assembly GCA_963781645.1). Taxonomy (GTDB): domain Bacteria; phylum Pseudomonadota; class Alphaproteobacteria; order Rhodospirillales; family Defluviicoccaceae; genus Defluviicoccus. The sequence continues at coordinate 77,075 of CAWAGY010000037.1, forward strand.
TCCGGCCCCGGCTCGATGCCGCTGCCGGCGAGGGCGAGAAGGACCGGCTCGACGGCCGGCTTGTCCCGTTCCGCATCGAACGCGCCGACGATCCGGCCGAAGAACCGCTCCCAGCCGAGGCGGGCGGCCTCGCTGCGCAGGTAGTCGCCTTTTTTGTTGCTGACGACACCGAGATAGAGCCCCGACGCGGCCAGCGCGTGCAGCATCTCCTCGGCGCCGTCGAGGGGCGTGAGGCTCTCCATGTGGCGCTCCTCGAAACGCCGGTAGAATACCTCACCCGCCTCCAGCCAGCGATCGCCGAAGAGCTCCGGGTACGTATCGCGCATGGAGCCGCGCACGCGCGCCTTGGTTTCCTCGAGCGACCACGGCTCAAGGCCGAAGGCGACGAGGGTATGGTTCTGCGCATCCTGAATAGCGCCCCAGCTGTCGATCAGCGTGTTGTCCCAATCGAAGAGAATAGCCCGCGGCCGGATGAGCGCACCGGGATACCTGGCAAGGGTGGCGAGACTTTGACGGCTGGATGGTCGTCGATCACCGGCTGCGTCCGCCTTGCTTGTCCAGGTGGGCGAGATAGGCATCGAGCAGGCGCGCGCTGATTGCGCCAATTCCGCCATCGCCGACCACGCCATCGTCGATGCGGACGACCGGCTTGACAAACGACGTGGTACTGGTGAGGAAGGCCTCCGCCGCCTGTTTCGCCTCGGCAACGGTAAATGGTCGCTCGGCGACGGCGAGACCCATGGCCTGTGCCAGCTCGATGACGACCGCGCGGGTGATGCCGCCGAGGATCGCGTGTTCGGCCGGATGGGTGACGACGTCGCCGGCACCGGTGACGATCCAGGCATTGGAGGCGGTTCCTTCGGTGACGTGGCCGGCATCGATCGACCAGCCAGGCCTCGTAGGCTCCGGCCTCGACCGCATGCTGCTTGGCGAGGACGTTCGGCAGCAGCGAAACCGACTTGATATCAGGGCGCCGCCAGCGCAGGTCCGGCAGGGTGACAATGGCGACGCCGCGCCGGGTGCCATCCCGGTCGAACGGCGGCAGTGTCCGGACGGTCGCCACCAGCGACGGCGCCACGCCCAGCGGGAAAGCGTGATTGCGAGGAGCGACGCCGCGCGTCACCTGCATATAAAGCGCTCCGAACGCCGGGCTGCGGTTGCGCCGGACGAGGTTGCGGAACATTGCCGTCATCGCCGCCGGCGCCATCGGCCAGGCGATTCTGATCTCGGCGAGCGAGCGCGTCAGCCGGGCAAAATGTCGATCGGAATCAACAAGAGCGCCGTTCCTGATGGCGAAGACCTCGTAGACGCCGTCCGCAAACTGATAGCCGCGATCCTCGACGTGAACGCGGGCAGCCCGGTGCGGCACGTACCGCCCGTTGACATATGCGATCCGACCCATCCCGGTCCCTCAGAAGTACTCGAGCCTGACCGAGAACAGGCGCTCGACCTTGCGGACGGACTCCGAAGCGGCGAAGAGCACGACCCGGTCGCGCGCCCGAATGACCGTCGCCCCGCGCGGGCTGATCACCTGCCCGTTGCGGACGATGGCGCCGATCATCACGCCCGGCGGCAGCTTGATCTCCCGCAACGGTGTGCCGACCAGGCTTGACGTCTCGAGCGCTTCGGCTTCGATCAACTCGCCGAATCCCTCACGCAAGGTGTGCACCGCATGGATGCGTCCCCGCCGGACGTGCTGAAGGATGGTCGATGCGGTAATGTTGCGCGGGCTGACGATGACGTCGATGCCGAGCGTCTTCACCAGCGGCTCGTAGGTTCCCTTGTTCAACAAGGTGATCGCCCGGTCGGCGCCGTGCCGCTTGGCAAGGAGCGAGGCAAGGACGTTGGTCTCGTCGTCGTCGGTAACGGCAACAATGGTGTCGGTGGTGGCAACCCCCGCCTCTTCCAGAATCTCCGGATCGAGGACGTCGCCGTGGAGAACGACCGTGCCGGACAAGATGCTGGCGACGGCGGCGGCGCGCTCGGCATTGCCCTCGATGATCTTGACGCTGACGCTGGGCGTCTCGGCCTCGATCTGCTGGGCAAGCAAAAGCGCGATGTTGCCGCCGCCGCAGATCAACAGCCGCCGCGCCGTCGGCTCCTCGTGGCCGAAGGCCGCCATCGCCCGGCCGACGTGCGCTGTTTCGACGACGAAATAGACATCGTCGCCGATCAAGAGCTGGTCGTCGCCGGTCAGTGATTAAAGTAGAGGCGATAGACTTGTGGCTTTGCTCTGATTGGTCGATATAGCGCTTCTCGTTTCAGAAGTTCTCAATCATCCAGACATTGTTAGCGGAGGTCCATTCCGTGAAAGCGAGACGTCGACCATCAGGGGAGGGTATAGCCTCGATGCCAAAAGGGCCTGCTTGATGCCGAAGAACCTGAGCATGACCGTTTGAGTCAACAAAGAGGAGGTCAGAGACTCTTCCGGACTCCTGCCCACATACCATCCCTTTCCGTCCGCCGACCAATTCATGGTTTGGAGGGTACCTCGCCAACTGACAGGGATGTCTCTTTCTTGCTCGCCCCGGAGAGAGACGATCCGGATGGGTCCGTGAGGTTGCCGGCGTAGAAGTGCCACTCGGGAGCCATCCGAAAGGTCCCATTCGAATCCTCCGAGCGGGTCGTAAGTGACCCTGGCGAGCTCCCGGCCTTTGCCTTGCACGGGGTCCAGGCGGGAGAAGATGACCTGTTTGCGGTCGTCCTCTGCCACAACGCATTCGTTCATAGGGGAACGAGCACAGAACGAAAATACAAACCCTTGTTTGCGAAGCAGTGATTGGGCGGGTCCGCCAGTAATGGGAGCACGCATCAAACTCATATAACCGGGTTCCCCATCAGCGAATATGAGTAAAGAATCCATTCTCCATCCGGTGTCACGTTCCCGCCCTTGAATCCGGGACCCGCGACGAGGACTTCCGCGGTGCGTTGGCCTACAGCTTGCCTGAATATGTCGAAGTGGCCGTTCCGATCTGAGCTGAACAGCACCGCTTTGCTATCCGGCGTCCAGCCTGATGGCAAATCGTTTCGGTCATCAAGGGTCAGACGTTGTATGCCCTTCAATTGGCTTGGGTCTTTTCCAAGCTCACCCACGAAAACATCCGCTTGGGGGGTTCGCTTCAGGAATGTCAACCGTTTCCCATTCGCAGTCGCGCTGAAGAGGCCGGACAGGTAAAAGCCAGACCAACTGGTGAGCCGCCTTGGTTTGCCAACAGCTTGTCCAGTCCTGAGATTGACCCCAATCTCCCAAAAATTTGCTTCGGAATCATGGGGTGAAGGCTCGCGCAACGAATAGATAATGCGACCTTCGGGTAAGAGGCACCCGCCCGTTATCCTTCGATCGGAGAGAATAACATTCGGACGGCCATCTTTGAAGCTATGCGACTCAATACTGACGTAAAATCCCTTTTCGTCAAAGCGAACTCGGCCATACAAGAGTCGCTGCCCGTCCGCGAACCACGACGCGCCCGCGAATCGGTCATTCTCCGCGCTCGCAACGACCTTGCGCGGTTCTTCTCCATCAGCACTCATTACCCAGATTTCCTTCCCAGTGCCTGCCGGGCCAATGGCGCTAGTGAAAGCAATCCGCGACCCATCGGGAGAAGGCGATGTCGCGCCAGCATCGTCGCGCAACTTGCGCGGGGAACCACCCAATATTGAGATGGCCCAGATGCTTGGCGCGCCGCTCTGCCCAGCCGCTCCGCTAGCAAGCAGTGTGGTTCCATCCGGAAACCTGCTAAGCGCGAACATCGTGGCGCCTTGTGGAGTAGAAATAGGATGCACCTCTCCTGTTTCGACGAGTCGCAGGTAGATGCCGGTCTCGTCAGCGTAGGCCAGGTACTTCCCGTCGGGCGAGATGGCGGCCGCTGTAACAGGGTTTTCCGACGAGTTGGTGGTAAGCTGTCGTAACATCTGTTCGGGCGTCCGGCCATAACGATCCCAGATGATCCACGCGACTGCAATTCCAACTATGCCCATCACCGCTATTGCCGCTGCCCGGCGCGCCCACCGCACGGCTGGTCGAGTTGCTGGGGGTGGCGCTGGTGTCTCCACAGCCGCAGAAGCCGAGCGGCCGGAATCCGTATCCCGTTTCAGACACTTCAGATCAATTCGGATGTCCGCGGCATGTTGGTAGCGCAGGTCACGGTCCTTTTCGAGCGCCTTCCTGACGATCCTTTCCAACTCTACCGGAAGGCTGCCGTTCCACTGGCGGATTGGCA
>CAWAGY010000038.1:0-55044 GCA_963781645.1 uncultured Alphaproteobacteria bacterium
CTTTATCTCGCCGAACCGCTTGGTGACGTCGCGCAGGACTGCAGCGATGCCGCGCATGCGGCCCTCGTCGTCACGGAGCGGAACGACGGTGAACTCGAGCGAAATGCGGCTGCCGTCCTTGCGCAGGCCGGGAACTGCGAGCACATCCCCGGAGCTATAGCGGCTCACGCCCGTCCTCATCACTTGGTCATAGCCTTCCCAGTGCCGCGCCCGGAGCGTTTCGGGAATAATGATGTCGAGTGACTGACCGACGGCCTCGGTGGCGGCGAAGCCGAAGATGCGCTCCGCGCCGCGGTTCCAGAAGCGAATAACCCCCGCCTCGTCGGCGTAGACGATGGCGTCGGGTGCGTCCCGAACTAGGTCGTCGCCGAAGTGACTGAGCCCGGCGAGCAAGGGGGAGGGCTGATCGCTCACGTGAGGAGAACCTCTCGCAGCGCGACAGCGTCGTTGTGCGTCTCGTCACGCGCCCCGAACAGCAGCGTGACCCGGCCCCGTCCGCGCGAGCGACCGCACCTCCTCGAGCATGTCCCCGCGCGCGCGCAGTTCGCGCGCATACTCCCCGACGGAACTCGTCCCAGCGAGAGGGATCATGGCCGAACCATCGCCGCAGGTTGGTGCTCTGAGCGAGATCGCGCATCCAGCGGTCGACGGCGGCCGCCGCCTTCGTGAGACCCCGCGGCCAGAGCCGGTCGACCAGGATGCGTATGCCATCCGCCGCCGCGGGCGGCTGATACGCCCGCTTGAGCTGGATGTCGAACTGCGCTGTCGCTTGGCGCACGACTTCCTCCGAAGTGGTCTTTGATGCCACCGCTCCTTTGCGCCCCGCAGGTGCGCACTTCTCCGGGGAGGCGGGGCGTCCGATGCCGGTGACCGGCGTCCAACCGGGTGCATCGCTCGCCGGAAAGCTCACTTCCAACTCGCGCTCGATCACATCAGGCCGGCCCGTCGGTTCCCGTATGTCCGCCTGTGGAGGCGCCGCTTTGCTAACACCCTTTGAACCCGGTCATTTGATCACCCGTGGCTCTTCCCTCTCTCTCACAGGCCGCCTCGCGCCATCGGCGGATTGTTCCTCGAACTCGACCTCGGCGCGCAGGCTCTCGGTGTCGCGGCCGATTGTGGCGACGGCGAGCGCCCGGCCGCCGAGGCGATAGCCCACCCGGCAGTCCCTGGCCTCGACCCGCCCGTCGATCTCGATCTTGTCCCACGTTTCGGCGTGGCCGACGTAGAGGATCGGACGTCGTAGTGCGGGCTCCAGAAGAACGGCACGTCGTCGAACGGCTCCGTCGGCCGAGCATGTTGCGCGCGGCGATCTGCCCCTGGCGCTCCGCGACGACCCAGTGCTCGACGCGAATCGGCTCGCCGGTGTGCGGGTCGGGCCAGCGCGCGACGTCGCCCGCTGCGAAGATGCCGGGGGCGCTGGTCTCCAGAAATTCGTCGACGACGATGCCGCGGTCGACGGCGAGGCCGGCCTGCGCGGCCAGCTCGACGCGGGCCTGACGCCGATGCCGGCGACCACCAGATCCGCGGGCAGACGCTCGCCGGTCTCAGCGTGACGCGTCCTGCGCGATCGATGGGGCCGTCGTTCCGAGGTGGAAGTGACGCCGTGCTCCTCGTGCATGCTTGCGAACAGGCCGCCGATCTCGCGCCCGAGGACCCGCTCGAGCGGCATGGCTCGGGCCGACGACATGGACCTCGAGCCCGCGCGCCGCAGCGCCGCCGCCGCCTCGAGGCCGATGAAGCTCGCGCCGATCACGACCACGCGCTGCGCCGTCTCCGCCTTGGTGATGATGGCGCGGCTGTCGGCGAGCGTGCGCAGCAAGTGGACGTGCGGAGCTCGGCGCCGGGAAATCGAGCCGCACCGGCTCGGCGCCGGTTGCGAGCAGGAGGGCGTCGAAGGCCAGGCGGCTGCCGTCCTCGAGCTGGACGCGCGTGTCGGGCCGTGTCGATGCGCGGCGCGCGCGCCGAGCCGCAGATCGATGCCGTGCTTCCGGTAGAAGTCGGGCGAGCGCAGCGGGATCCATTCCTCGGGTGCGTTGCCGGCGAGATAGTCCTTCGAGAGGTTGGGCCGATCGTAGGGCGCGGCGGCATCGGCGCTGAGCAGCGTGATGCCGCCGCCGTAGCCCTCGCGCCGGAGCGTCTCGGCGGCGCTGTTGCCCGCCGCGCCGCCGCCGACGATGACGATTGAGCCCGGCAGGCCGGCTCGCCGCGCGGCGCCGGCTTCGGCGCAGCCGCGCTCTTCTCGCGGACGAAGACCTGTCGCCCCGCCGCTCGACGCGCCAGCAGGCGACCGGATTGAGCGCGGGCGGCGCGCAGCGCCTCGCCGGTGCGCAGGCTGAAGCAGGCGTGATGCCAGGGACAGCGCACGGTGTCGCTCGACCACAGGCCCTCGGCGAGCGGACCGCCGTAGTGCGTGCAGGTGGCGCCGATGGCGAAGACCTCCTCGCCGCGTCGCGCCAGCAGCACGGCCTCGTCGCCGGCGTGGCCGAGCAGCATGGCGCCGTCGGCGAGTTCACCGAGGGTGAGACCGTGGGCGAGATCGGGCCCGAGTCAGTTAGGCTGTCCTTCACTAGTGACTCGATCCTCCCCAGGGTTCTTTAGACGTCGCCGGGCCGAGCTGCGGCCGCGATCGCATCCAGGGCGAGCGCCGAATGGGCGTAGCCCCGCCGCCACGCATCTCCGCTGCAACCCAAAGGGCTTCCATGATCTCTTCAGAGGTCGCTCCAGCTCGGCTTGCCCCCTTGGCATGGCCGCGGATGCAGTAAGGACATTGCGTCACATGGGCGACAGCCACGGCGATGAACTGGTCGGTCTGGCGGATAGTGCCCCTTCCTGGAACACCGCTTTACTGAACTGTTGGAACGCCTCCTCGATCTCGGGGGCGAGATCGCGCCGTCTCTGAGCCAGATCCCTGGTCGGCTGCGGATATAGCAATTCAGGCATTTTCAAATCCCCTTCCCCGGCGCATCGATCAGCCGGCGCTTTCCGGCACCCAAAGCTCGGCCGCCGGCCCCTCCGTGTCTAATCTCTAAGGTGGGTCGTGGAATAAATCAGGCAAACGAATAACTCTCGCCATTTACATCGGTATACTCGATATTAATATGCTGAGCCGCTGCTCGACTGGAACGTGAAATGGACACGGAATGGCTCGGACATTCCTCACCGTGGTCGCCGCCGGCAATTTCGTTCGGCAGCGGCTCGACTGCACGTCACGCAGTCGACCGTCAGTGCTCGCATTCGCACGTTGAGGAACAACTGGCGTGTACATTGTTCGTGCGGAACAAGGCCGGCACCGTGCTGACGCCGGCCGGAAGGCAGTTTCAGAACATGCGACATCCCTCGTTTGAACCGTCGAACAAGCGAGACAGGATGTTGGAATTCCGATGGGTTATCGAGCCGTCCTCGCCGTGGGAGGCCGCATCGGGCTGTGGGGAGCACCTTCTTTTGCGATGGCTACGGCTGATGCAGGAGACGGCACCGACCGTTTCCCTGCGTGCGGAGATCGGCTTCGAAGAGGATCTCATGCAGCGCCTGATCGAGGGGCGGATCGACATCGGCGTCATGTACACGCCGCAACGCCGGCCCGGGCTGAATGTGGAACTCCTCCTCGAAGAGCGAACTCGTGTTCGTATAGAATATTCCGACGTCGGAACCCAAGCCAGGGAAGGGCTATGTGTACATCGACTGGGGGCCGGAGTTTTATGCGAGGCACAGCGTCAGCTTTCCCGAGTTCGTCAGTCCTGGCCTGTTGGTCAATATCGGCTGGCTCGGGTTGCAGCATATCCTGGAGAACAGCGGCTCCGGCTATTTTCCGCTCCGTCTCATTCGATCTTATCTGGAAACCGGACGCCTTCATCTGGTCCGCGACGAGAGGGGGCCTATGTCGTATATTCCACAGAGGGAGAGGGCGACTCATTCAAACGGCGGTCGCGGGCATGCGTCGGTATCGCCGCCCGCGAAGCAGAGACAGTCGTGTGAGGGGCACCCCGCTTCTGTGAACCACCCCTCCCCGGCCTACTGAACGATCGATTTCGAAGCTTGCAGAATGGTGGACTCTCGCATGGCGAATGCGGGCTGGCGCTCAAGCTCGGCACGGATGGCGGCGTCCGGAATCCGACTCCTCGCAATGACAGGTCCTCTTGAATATACTCTATGAGAACCTCGTCGTAGGCTCCGCTACACCGAAGATGACGATCGTGTTGGCGTAGTTCAAGGCGTCTTCGGCCAACTCCAATTCTGCGGCTAGCCATAGCCCGAGTTGCTTGTTGCGCCGATTTCTGATGCGAAATGCAAGCTCCTCCGCGTAAACCAGTTTAGCGATTTCGACGTTGGCCACTTTGCCGAGCTCAACATGGCTTCGACTCCCTGGTCCTTAGTAGTGAACATCGTCTCTAAGATGATCAGGTCGGTCATTGTATTTGGCAAACGATGATTTTTCGCATTCATATCGGGAAAGTCGATATGAGCGAGAGCGCCGCGTCGATGGCGGTCGCCCGGGCGAGGTGGCCGCGGCGGTGGCCGGGATCGGGCGGCAGCGCAAGGGACGGGGTCGTGGGGTGATCGTCTCAAGTTCCTGGTTCAATCTTCGATGACGCGCATCACAGCAGGGGGGTGCGCTGTTCGCCGGGAAGGCGAGAAGTCGTGCGGCTCTTGAAGCGGCAATGGTTCAAGGAGGAGCGTCAGGCGGGCAGCCATCTCACCCCTCTGGCATCTCGAGCGCCGGATAGCGGGCCCGATGCATACCGGCGTCGATCTCGGCCGCAGCCTCGTCGTGCGCATCCTCATCATCCGACTGCGCAACGAGGGCAGAGCCGACCTTCCCGCGGACAAGGCCGCCATGTCTCCTCTGTGATGAACCAGTCGTAGCGAGGGTCTTGTCAGGTGCATCGCCTCGCGGACGACGTTCTCGGCGAGGCTGATCTCGATCGGATCGTGACCGTCGAGGATCTCGCAGGAAACGGGATGGGTGCGGGCGATCTTGTTTTCGCGCGCCAGTTTCTTCAGTGCCGCCAGCCTGCGGCCACCCGGCGATCACCTCGAACCTCGCGGTGCCGACATCGGCGCTGGCCTCGGTCCATGGCGGGTCGAGCGGCAGCACCAGCAGATTTTCCAGCGGCCATGCGCCAGGTCGAGACTGCTAGGTCGTCGATGCCGCCGGCCTTCGTCTTGCGCGTGTTGCGTTGGAGCGGAGCAGGTTGCTCAGGGGAATGAGACTGAGGATCATGGGACCGATCCTTTGGCTTGAGAGATGACAGGGCGAGGCCTCATGCCTCGCCCGCGCGCATCGGCACCGAACCTTTCGCTTTCCAGCCTTACAGGAGGGGAAAACGGGAACAGGGGGGAAAGGCAGCGCCCAGGTCACGCCACCTCGAAGGCGCTCACATCTGCAAGCGCCACTCTGCCTCCAGCCGGGTCAGGATCTCCTCCATCTCCGGGTCGATCGGTGTCGGCTCGGGTAGCTCTGCGGCATGCTCATCTGCGAACCGGTCGTAGGCCTCCCAGTCCTCGAGCGTGTCGAAGCCCGCGAAATCGTCGTCGATGCCAGCCGTCGGCAGCGCTGTCTTGTACATCCGATACCTCCATCCGTTGATCGTCTTCCAGCCACGGGCGATGGGCGCGGTACGACGAAAGTCGGGCGACCAAAGTCCAGGCGTGGCCCGGAGAGCACTCGTGGCATCTTTAACTTCGGGCCCACTGGTGGGGTGGGCCGAAAGAGAAAGTTCCTGCGTGAGCCTGTTTCAGGGGTCTCAAAAGGCAGGGACGGAGAGAGGAGGAAGCTCGTCATGCAGGTCGAAAAGCTTTGGCAATTCCCGATCAAGGAATTTCACCGGATGCCGCGCGGCATCCTGGGCCCAGGCGCCTACGAAATGGTCGGCGTGGAGGCGAAGAAGCTCGGCTTCAAGCGCGCGCTGCTGGCCACCTCTGGGCTCAGGGGCACAGGTATCGTCGAAGACGTTGAAGGGAAGATCAAGTATCAGGGCATCGACGTCGTGCTTTATGACAAGATCGAGTCAAATCCCAAGGACTACAACTGCATGGAGATGGCTGATCTGTACGTTAAGGAGAAGTGCGACAGCTTCATATCCGTCGGCGGCGGCAGCGTCACCGACGCCACCAAGGGCGCCCGCATCGTCGTCGCCCACGATGGCCGCAACATCAATGAATTCGACGGATTCAACAAGTCGGAGAACCCCAACAACCCACCTCACATCGCGATCAACACGACGGCGGGAACCGGCTCGGAGACCAGCTGGGCCTATGTGATTACCGACACGACATCGGAGAAGGCCCCGTACAAGTGGCTGGGCTTCGACGACAACTGCCCGGTGACTTTGGGCATCAACGATCCGGTCCTGTTCTTCTCGATGCCGCAGGATCTGACCGCGTTCTGCGGTTTCGACGTCCTCGCCCACGCATCGGAGCCTTACGTCTCGCGCATCGATTTCATGCCCAGCCTCGGCAGCGCGCTCAAGGTCATCGAGGTGACCGCGCAGAACCTGCGTCGGACCGTAATGGAGCCTTTGAACTACGAGGCGCGCTACAATATGATGTACGCGTCCTACATGGCGGCGCAGTCGTTCAACAGCGGCGGCTTGGGCATCATCCACGCGATGTCGCATGCCGTCAGCGCGTACTACGACACGCACCACGGCCTGAACAACGCGATCGGGCTGACGCGGGTCTGGGAATACAACATGCCGACCAATTACAAGCGGTTCCGCGACATTGCCCGGGCCATGGGGGAAAACGTCGATGGCCTGACCGATGTGTCGGCGGCGGAACGGGCGCTGGAAGCGGCGATCAAGCTCAGCAAGGACGTGGGCGTTCCCGCCAACTTCTGCTCCACACCTGAGTACACCAAGTCGCGCATGGGGCTTGGCAAGTACGCGGAGTGGGGCGGCAAGAAGATCGCCGGCGACGATCGGGACGTCGACCGCATTACCAAGCACCTTCTGGGCGACGGTTCCACCCCCGGCAACGCACGGGAGGTGACCTACGATGCGGTCTCGCCCGTCGTCCGCCATGCCCTGACGGGGTCCTACTACTAGGCCGATACTTCGCCCGGGGCGAAGCCGGCGCGTACAAGAAACGCAAACTTTGGGCTCGCCCCCGGCCTTCGGGGGCGGGTCCGGGCAACGGGAGCGGACATGTTCGAGAGCATCGAGCAGACCATCGATCAGCTTGCCGCACACCAATACATCTGCGATCGCAAGCTGGCGACCGTTGCCTTCCTTGCCCTTCAAATGCACAAGCCGATCCTGATCGAAGGCCCGGCCGGCGTCGGCAAGACCGAACTGGCAAAGGTGACCGCCGAGGCGTTGGGCCGCCCGTTGATCCGTCTGCAATGCTATGGCGGCCTCGACGAGACGCGGGCCCTCTACGAATGGGAATACGGCAAGCAATTGCTGTATACGCAAATACTTCGCGACAAAATCAGCAGCTTCTTCGCCGATACTGATGATCTGCATAGCGCCGTCGAGCGCCTCCGTCGGCACGAGGATATATTTTTCTCCGAGAACTTTATCGTCCGCCGGCCGATCCTTCAGGCGATCAGCTCGCCGGAGCCGGTGGTTCTGCTGATCGACGAGATCGACCGTGCCGAGGAACAGTTCGAGGCGTTCTTGCTCGAGGTCCTCAGCGACTTCCAGGTCACGGTACCGGAGATCGGTACGGTCAAGGCGGCAACGCCGCCCTACGTCGTCATCACCAGCAATAACAGCCGTGATCTCAGCGACGCGCTGAAGCGGCGATGCCTGCACCTGTTTATCGGCTATCCCGATGAGCAACGGGAGCTGGAGATCGTCCGCCTGAAGGTCCCCGGCATCAGCGAGATGCTGGCCGGCCAGGTGGTTACCCTCATCCGCCGGATGCGCAGTCTCGATCTGCGCAAGGCGCCCAGCATCAGCGAGACCCTGGACTGGGCGCAGGCACTGGTGTTGCTGAACGCCGAGCACCTGACCCGCGAGCTGGTCGAGGAGACGCTACAACTGCTGGTCAAGTACGACCGCGATACCCAGCAGGTCAGCGAGCACGTGAGCTGGCTGCTCGAAGGCGGGGATGAGCATACCCGCCACGACCACGATCATAGTCATGGCCATGGCCACGACACACCATCACCACCACCACGGCGACCGGCCTCACCCTCACCACGGCCGCGATCATGCCCCGCGCCCGCCGCTGCGCGCCGCCGAGCCCGATCGGCAGGACATGGAGGCGAAGAAGACCGAGCACACGGCGCGCTATTTCAGCACATACAGGGGGCGCGTCGACGGGACTGCCGGAGGGTGATGATGGACTCCGTCGTCAACCGGTTCGTCTGCCTTCTGAAGCGGAACGGCGTGCGCATCTCGCCGTCGGAGAGCATCGATGCGATGCAGGCGCTGGCGCGCGTCACCCTGGCCGACCGGGAGACGGCGAAGAACCGTTTTGCGCGCGACGCTGATCAAGGACATGCACGATATCGCCGTCTTCGATGAGCTGTTCGGGCTCTTCTTCGGAATGCCGACGGGGTGCGCGCCGTCTCCCAGGGCCACGATCATCATCACGAGGGAGAGCAGGCGGAACCGGATCGCATCGTCTTCGAGGAAGAGGACAAGGGTGTTCCCGCCACCGACGGGGAGCATCTCCACGGCGAGCCGGTCCCGATCCGCGATTACTTCGAGCCCGAGATGATGGTGACCCGCTTCAATCCGCATCAGGACCCCAATCAGCTCAGCCTGTCGGCCTTGAGCCAGGGGCTGCTGCTCAACCGTAACAAGGGCCTCCTCGATCGGGTGATGAAGCGGGTGACGCACCAGATCAACGTCCGCCGGGTAAAGAACATTGCCGCACCCGGCGAGCTCAATCTCGGCGACGGGCTTCTTCAGCTCGACGAGGATCTGGTGGTCGGCGCCGCCGAAGCGCTGCTCGATGATCTGCGCGATCTCGACGTGGACGAAAACCTGATCAACCAGCTCGCGCGCCGGATCGACGGGATGATCGTCAATCTGCCCGAGCTGCTGAAACGCTACATCGAACGCGAGATGGCGCTGCAGCGCGGTCGTGATGCGCATCAGGAGCCCGTGCGTTCCGCCTATCGATACCGGTTCAGCGAGAGCGAGCGGCGGCAGATGGAAGAGATCATCCGCCGCCTCGGCCGCCGGATGCGCGGGGCGCGCTCTTACCGCCGCATCGTCACCCACCGGGGTCGCATCCACGTCGCCCGCACGTTGCGCAACAGCATGGTATACGACGGCATCCCGTTCAAACCGGTGCTGACCAGCCAGCGCAACGAGCGGCCGCGCATCGTCGTGATCTGCGATGTCAGCCTGTCGGTCCGCAACACCGCCCGCTTCACCCTGCATCTGGTCTACAGCCTGCAATCGCTGTTCGAAGAGGTGCGTAGCTTCGTCTTCGTCAGCGACCTGGCGGATGCCAGCGCGCTTTTCGAGCAGCGGAGCATCGACGATGCGATCGCCGCCATCTTCGAAGGCGAGCTGATCGACTGCGATGCCAACAGCAACTACGGCCGGGCGCTCGCGATCTTTACCCAGCGGCACCTGGGCACCGTCACCAACCAGACGACGGTGATCGTCCTCGGCGACGGCCGCGGCAATCGCAACCCGCCCAATGTCGCCGCACTGGAGGAGATCCGGCGGCGCGCCAAGCAGCTCGTCTGGTTGTCGCCGGAGCCGCGCGGGAGCTGGGGCCTGGGCAGTTCCGATATGCCGCCTTTATGAGCCGGTCTGCCATCGCGCCGAGGTGGTGCGTAATCTTTCCCAGCTGGGCGAGGTGGCCGATACCTTGATCCGTCGGCAGCCGGCCGGGGCTTTCCATGGCTGAGGTGGCAGGTACCGACATGAGCCCGCTCACGCTTTCGAGCCATCGCCACTGGATGCTGATGCGGAAGTCTCCAGGCGAAGGGGGTGGAACCGCTCGGCCGCAGCGACAACTTCACCGTCTACGGACTGTCGCATGCCGGCGGCGACGAGAGCGACATCGTCGTCTTCCACGATTTCCTGCCCGAGCAGATCGACAACAACATCGGCAGCTATGTGGCCGACGAACTGCTGCCGCTGCTCGCCCGCTCGCGTCCCGGCTCATCCTTGTCGCCCGACGACGACTATGCCTACTCGGAGCAGGAGACGTTCGAGCGCTACGTGGGTGCGATCGTGCGCTCCATCGACGGCAACGAGCGGCGGGCGTGGCACCGGTTCTACGACAACACGCTCGCCGCATTGCACGCGGCGGTCACGCTGAACGGCGGCCGCAGCAACGACTTCATCCGCAGCTTCCGGGCCATCTATGCGCGGGTGGCGGAGCTTACCGACGAAGTGAGAAGCGTCAGCATTCTCGATGCGGCGACCTGCTTCGGTTTCCTGCCGCTGTTTCCTCGCCGGCCACCGCGGCTGCGATCCCATGGGGGCGTGGCGGATCACCGGCTGCGATCTCAATGCGGCGCTGGTCGCGCTGGCGGACGACTACCGCCGGCAGCGGCGCATTGCCGGCGTGAGCTTCGTTCGCGCCGATATCCTCGCAGACGACGCCATCAATGACCTCCGCGCTTCCGGTGACACGTTCGAGGTGGTCACCGCCATTCATTTTCTCGAACATCTGGCGCCGGAGGACACCGGACGGCGATGGAACACCTGTGGGCGCTCACCTCGCGGCGGCTGATCGTTGCGGTTCCGCTCGAAACTGAACCCGATCCCCGCTTCGGCCATCGCCAGGTATTCGACCTCGAGCGTCTCGTCGCGCTTGCACGATGCGCGGGCGGGTCCTGCCGAACCTTTGAGCACCATGGCGGCTGGCTGGTCGTCGATCGCCGATAACAAGAATGGATTGCACGTCGCTTCGGTGGCGATGACAATGGGTTTTCACCAGGATGGCGGCCGATCGCCAATAACAAGAACGCATCGCACGGGAGGAGTAACGATGGGTAGCTACGACGTTTTCCGCTCCGGTCTGAACGCGCCGATCTGCCTGACCTGGGAGATCACCTACGGCTGCAATTTGCGCTGCGTCCATTGCCTGTCGTCGTCGGGCAAACGCCGGAAGGACGAGCTGTCGACGACCGAGGCGAAGCGTCTGATCGACGAATGGGCGGAGATGCGGGTCTTCTACATCAACGTCGGTGGTGGCGAGCCGATGAGCCGGCCCGATTTCTTCACCCTGATGGACTACGCGCTTGATCGCAATATCGGCGTCAAGTTCAGCACCAACGGGACGCTGATCGACGATGCCGCCGCCCGCTGGATCGCGACGCGCGACTACCTCGACCTGCAGATCAGCATCGACGGCGCCACCGCCGAAACCAGCGATCCGGTGCGCGGTGCCGGCTCCTACGATCGGGCACGGCGGGCGATGGACCGCCTCTTCGCCCACGGGGTTCGGTTCAAGATCAACGCCACCGTCACCCGCGCCAATTTCGACCAGCTCGACGACCTGTACGCGATCGCACGCTCGTACGAGGCGGAGCTGCGCCTGACGCGGCTGCGCCCGACCGGACGCGGCGCCGCCGTCTGGCACGACCTGCGCCCGACGCACGCGCAGAACCGCGGGCTCTACGACTGGCTGCGCAACCATCGCGACGTGCTGACCGGCGATTCCTTCTTCCACCTCTCCGCCTACGGCGAGCCGATGGACGGACTGAACATGTGCGGCGCCGGCCGGATCGTCTGCTGCGTCGATCCGGTGGGCGACGTCTACGCCTGCCCGTTTACCCTCGCGCCCGAATTCAACGCCGGCAACGTGCGCGGGCATGGTGGGTTCGCCTCCGTCTGGCGTGAGGCGCCGCTGTTTTCGCATCTGCGCGAGTGGCAGGTGGGCGGGGGATGCCAGAGCTGCGGCGCCTACGATCGCTGTCACGGCGGCTGTATGGCGGTGAAGCATTTCGTCGGCTGGTCGCTCGACGCCCCGGACCCCGATTGCGTGTTCGAAAACACCGATCCTGGCATCCCCGCCGCCCGGTCGGCATCAGCCGCAGGAGGGGGCGAGCCGGCCCAACCGATGGCGGCGGAGTAAGAGAAGCAAGGCAAGCGGGCGCCAACAGCGACACGCCGGCATAATCGGCGGAAAGAATCGGGACGGGACGAATGCCTCTGCGACAAGACGAGTATCAATGTCTTTTCGCGCCCCTCGACCTGGGCAGCCGGCGGGCGCTGAGCCGGCTGGTCTTCGCCGCGCATCAGACCAACTTCGCCACCCACAACCGCTTCGAGAAGCGCCACGCAGCCTACTATGCCGCCCGCGCCGCCGGCGGCGCCGGCATCATCGTCCTTGAAGGCAGCCTCGTTCACCCATCGGACTGGCCGTACGAATATGCGATCTTCGGCTACGACGCGAAGGTGGTCGACGGATACCGATTGGTGGCCGATGCCATCCACCGCCACGGCGCGCTGGCGCTGGCGCATCTCACCCACAGCGGCATGCAGGGCACGAGCCATTATTCGCAACTGCCCTTATGGGCGCCGTCGCCCGTGCCCGAGGTCAACAGCCGCGAGATGCCGAAGGTGATGGAAGAAGAAGACATCGCCCTCGTGATCGACGGCTTCGCCGAGGCGGCGGGCTACGCGATCGCGGGCGGGCTCGACGGCGTCGAGATCAACGCCGGCCAGGACAGCCTGATCCGCCAGTTCATCTCGCCCTTGACCAACCAGCGGGGCGACTCCTATGGCGGCAGCCTCGACAACCGCCTGCGCTTTGCCCGCGAGGTTCTGCAGCGGGTGAGGACCGCCGTCGGGTCCGCGGCGGTTGTCGGGCTGCGCCTGGCCGGTGACGAATACGCGCCCTGGGCGGGCGTGAAACCTGAGGATGCGGCCGAGGTCGCCGGTCTGCTCGCCGTCGACGGCGTGATCGACTTCATCAGCGTCACCAGCGGCAGCATCTACTCGGGCCACATGACGCGGCCCGGCCTCTATGCGCCCCCCGGCTTCGCCGCCCATCTGGCGGGCGTGGTCAAGGCGGCGGTTCCGGTGCCGGTGTTCGCGCAAGGCAGCATCGTCGATCCGGACGTGGCGGCGACCCTGGTGCTGCACCATCAGGCGGATGCGGTGGAGATGACCCGCGCCCTGATCGCCGATCCGGATTTGCCCGCAAAGGTGCGCGGCGGCAATGTCGAAGGGGTGCGGCCGTGCATCCTGTCGAACCAGGACAACGTCATCGGCATGGTGCAGAACCCGCGCCTGAGCTGCGTCAACAATCCCGCCGCCGGCTACGAGGGAACCGCCGAGTTCGCGCCGCTCACCCGGGCGCCGATGCACTACCGGGTGATGGTCGTAGGCGGTGGCCCGGCGGGTCTGGAAGCGGCTCGGGTGGCGGCCCTGCGCGGGCATGCGGTGACCATCTGCGAGCGGGGCGAGCGCCTCGGCGGCGCGCTCAGGCTGGCGGCGCAGGCTCCGGGCCGGGAGCGGCTGGCGCTGGCGGTCGACTGGCTGGAGGCGCAGGTCCGCAAGCTCAACGTCCCCATCCGCACCGGATGCGAGGTGACGTTGTCGCTCGTCGACGCCGAGCAGCCGGACGCGGTCATCATCGCCGTCGGCGGCAAGGCCGGGCACGTTCCCCCGCGTCGACTTCGCGAACGGCATCCGCGTGCTCAACCCCCGCCAAGTGATGGAGGGTGAGGCGCAGGCATCGCCCGGGAAGGCCGTCGTCCTCGATGCGATCGGCGACCAGGTGGGCATGGGCGTGGCCGAGTGGCTCGCCGATCGCGGCTGGCGGGTCGAGGTGGTGACCCGCGACATGTTCGTCGGCCAGCGCCTGACCGCCTCGATGGAACTGACGCCGTGGAACCAGCGCGCCGCCGCCAAGTCGATCGACTTCCGCCCGCAGGTGACCGTCGAGAAGGTCGCGGAGCGGACGGTTTCCGGCGTCGACTATTTCGATCGCCGGCCGGTCCGCATCGACGACGTCGACCTGGTGGTCCCGGTTGTCCACGACGTCCCCGACGAGGACCTTTACTTTGCCCTCAAACAGGCGGGCCACCGCGTCTTCCGCGCCGGCGATTGCGTCGCTCCGCGCTACATGAGCCACGCGATCCTCGAAGGCTATCGCGCCGGGCGGGAGGTTTGAGATGACGAGCCCGTCCCGCCTCCTCTTCAGCCCCCTCAAGGTCGGCACGATGACGGTGCAGAACCGGATCGTGTTCTCGGCCCATCTGACCAATTATGCCGAGGACTACATGCCGACCGACCGGCACGCCTACTACTACCGCGAACGGGCGCGGGGCGGCGTCGGGCTCATCATCACAGAGGAGCATTCGGTCCACCCGACCGACCATCCCTACGAGAAGCTGATCCACGCCTTCAATCCCGCCGTTCTCCCCGGCTATCGCCGGATCACCGAGATGGTGCATGCCGAAGGCGTGCCGATCCTCGCCCAGATCAACCACAACGGCGGCCAAGCCAGCGGCATGTTCACCCGTCTGCCGGCGTGGGCGCCCTCGGCGATCGCCGATCCCTTGTTCCGCGAGGTGCCGAAGGCGGTCGAGTACGAAGACATCCAGCAGATCATCGAGGGCTACGCCACCGTCGCCGGCTATACCAAGCGCGGCGGCTTCGACGGCGTCGAGCTGCAGTGTTCGCACTCCTCGATCGTCCGCCAGTTCCTCTCCCGCAGCACCAATGCGCGCACCGACGAATACGGCGGCAGCCTCGAGAACCGGGCGCGGCTGTTGCGCGAGATCATCGGCGCCATCCGCCTCGCCGTCGGCCGCGACTACGTCCTCAGCGTGCGGCTGTGCGGCGACGAGCTGATCAGGGACGGCATTACCATCGACGAGACGGTCGATCTCGCCCGCCTTCTCGAACGCGACCGGCTGATCGATTGCATCAACACCAGTATCGGCACCGCGACGCAGACGCTGTACATGATCGAAGCGTCGATGCGGATCCCGCCGAACTACGCGATGTTCATTCCGTCCGCCATCCGCAAGGCGGTGCACCTGCCGGTGATCGGGGTGGGCCGGGTCAAGGACCCGATCCAGGCCGAGCGCATCCTCTCGGAAGGGCACGCCGATCTGGTCGGCGTCGTCCGGGCGCAGATCGCCGATCCGGAATTCGCCTTGAAGGCGCGCGAAAACAGGCCGGATGACATCCGGCTGTGCCTGTCGTGCAACCAGGAATGCGTCGGCCGGATGGGTCTCAACCGCTGGCTCGGTTGCATCGAGACCCCGGCCACCGGCCGCGAGCAGACCCTAGGCCGCGGCACCTTGCACACGGTGACGACGCCGAAGCGGGTTGTGGTGGTGGGCGGCGGCCCGGCCGGCCTCAAGGCCGCCACCATCGCTGCGCGCCGCGGCCACAAGGTGACGCTCCTCGAAAAGGAGGAGCGCCTCGGCGGCCAGATCGTTGCGGCCGTGCGGGTCACCAACCGGGCGGAGTTCGGCGACATCGTGCGCAATCTCCTGCACGAGATCGAGCAACTGGATGTGGAGGTGCAAACGAACGTCACCGCGACCGCCGAGACGGTCCTTGCCGCGAAACCGGATGCGGTCATCGTCGCCACCGGCTCCTCGCCCGATCCCACGGCGATCCCGGGGGCCGATCAAGAGGACGTGGTCGATGTCACCGATATCCTCTCCGGCCGGGTGACGCCCGGTAAGCACGTATTGCTGATCGACCGGCTCGGCTTTCACGAGGCGACCAGCACCGCGGAATTCATGGCCGAACAGGGCTGCAAGGTCGAGGTGGTGACCCAGACGCTTTACGTGGGTCAGGATCTGGGCGTGACCCTCGATCTGGAGAACTGGTATCGCCAGGCACGGCGGCTCGGCATCACCTGCACGCCCAATCACTCGGTGCTCAGCATCGAGAACAAGGTGGTGACCGCGCTCCACAACTACACCTCGCAGATCGTTCAGTTCCCGGCCGTCGACACGATCGTGCTGTCGGTACATCGCCGCCCGAATTGCGATCTGTACGGGGCGCTGAAAGGTCGGGTGCCGGCGCTTTACCGGATTGGGGATTGTGTCGCGCCGCGCCGTGCGCACGCGGCCATCATCGAAGGCGAGAAAGCGGGGAGGGCGGTCTGATGCGCGCACCCGTCGTCGTCATCGCCGAGACCGCTTACGGCGCACTTACCGAGGCGAGCCTCGAATGCGTGGAAGAAGCTCGCGACGTCGCCGAGAGCCTTGCCACCGGCGTCCACGTGCTGCTCGCCGGCGCCGATGTCGCGGCGATGGCGGAGGACCTCGCCGCCCACGGTGCGGACAAGGTCAGCATTGTCGAGCATGAGGCGCTCGCGCAGTTCACGGCGGACGGCTGGCTCGCGGCGCTGGCCCCCATCCTCGAGGCGGCGAAGCCGATCATCACCCTGACGCCGGACAGTGATTACCAGCGCGCCTGGCTGCCCCGGCTGTCGGCCAGGTGGCGGATCCCGATGGCGACGGGCGGCATCCGGGTCAAGATCACCGACGACGGCTATCCCGAGGTGTTCCGGGTCAGCCACAACGGCAAACTGCATGAACGCCAAATCTGGGCCCGCGGCAGCGCGGTGATGGTGATGCTGTGCCCGGGCGTCCGCGGCGTCGGCGCGGGGCAGAAGGGGAGAACGGCCGAGGTCGAGATCGTCGACACCGAACCTCGATCCGTCCTCATTCCGGGACCGGACGCTGCGAACCCTGCCGCCCGATCCGCAGGACGTGGATTTGAGCGAAGCCGAGCGCATCGTCTCCGGCGGATTGGGCGTCGGCGGACCCGACGGGATGGCGGAGCTGCAGCGGCTGGCCGAGGCGCTGAAGGCCTCGCTCGGCGGGACGCGGGTGGTCGCCGATCGTGGCTGGATCGCCGCCGACCGGTTCATCGGAACGACCGGCAAGATCGTCGCACCGAAGCTCTATATGGCGCTCGGCGTCTCCGGTGCGGGTCAACACATCGCCGGCATCGGCGGCAGCGAAACGGTGATCGCCATCAACACCGACCGCACCGCTCCGATGCTGAAAATGGCGGATCTCGGCATCGTCGGCGACCTGCACGAGATCGTTCCGATCCTGATCCGCAAGCTCAAGGAGGGCGCAGGAACGGCGGGCCTCGCCGCGCTGCCGCCGACCTCGCCGTCGATCTGCGCGAGCGCGACATGGTTCCTGAGCGAGGCAAGCTCCTGAGATGACGTCTGCGGCCCCGAATGCGGAGCGTTTGCGATGAAGGCGCCCCAGCTGCGGACCACTTCGATGTCATCGTCGTCGGCGCCGGGCCCGCCGGAAGTGCCGCCGCGCTGGCCACCGCGCGCGCCGGGCTCAACGTGCTTCTGATCGAGCGCGGCGAGTACCCCGGCGCGAAGAACGTTTCGGGCGCCGCGTTCTACGGCAGCGCCATCCTCAACAAGCTGATCCCCAACTGGTGGGAAAAGGCGCCGGTCGAGCGATACATCTGTCGTCGCGACCTTTTGCTGATGTCGCCGACAACCGCGGTTTCGCTCGATTTTCGCTCCGCCAGCCCCGCCTACGCGGAGCCGCCGTACAACGCCTTTACCATCCTCCGGCCGAAGTTCGACCGCTGGTTCGCCGCGCAGGCGGAGGCCGCCGGCGCCTTTCTGCTCACGTCCACCGTCGTCGACGACGTCATCATCGAGCGCGGCAAGGTCGTCGGCGTCAAGGTCCGCCGCGAAGAGGGCGAGATCCGCGCCGACGTCGTCATCGCCTGCGACGGCGTCAATTCCTTTCTGGCGCAGCGGGCGGGACTGCAGCGCAGGCTGCAAACACATGAGCTGTCGCTGGGGGTGAAGGAGGTCCTCGGACTGGACGAGGCGGTCATCCGCGAGCGGTTCCATCTGTCCGGCAACGAGGGAATGGTTCTGGAGTACGTCGGCGCGGTCACCGAGAAGGTCCGCGGCGGTGCGTTCCTGTACACCAACCGCAACTCGCTCTCGCTGGGCATCATCGGCCAGGTCTCGTCGCTGGTCGAAACGAAGAAGCGGCCCTACGATCTCCTGGAAACGTTCAAGTCCCATCCGGCGGTGGCACCGCTCGTGCGCGGCACCCGTCTGCGCGAATATTCGGCGCACCTCATTCCCGAAAGCGGCTGGGACATGATGCCGAAGCTGGTTGCATCGGGAATGCTGGTGGCGGGGGATGCGGCCGGCTTCTGTCTCGCCACCGGCCTTTATATCGAAGGCATCAACTATGCGATGCAATCGGGCCTGGCCGCCGCGCAGGCGGCGATCGAGGCGCATCAGTGCCGCGACTTCACCCGCGACACGCTCAACCGCTACACCGAACTGCTGTGGCCGTACAACGTGTTCACCGACTTCCGCGCGTACCGCCACGCACCGCATTTGATCAACAGCGAGCGTGTTCAGAACGTCTATCCGGAGATGCTCGCGGAAGGCTTCGAACGCTTGTTCCAGGTGGACGGGAACGCCAAGCAGAAGCTCCTTCCGCTCTCTATCCGAAGGCTGCGCCAGTTCAAGGCGAAGCCGCAGCACCTGCTCAGCGACCTGTATCACGCGGCGAGAAGCTACCTGTTGTGAGGATTCGCCTATGATCATGACGACCCATGAAGAAAAGATGCGAACGGTGCGGTTTAAGGTGGCCGACAAGCCTCACATCGTCGTCGACCCTGAAAAGTGTCAGACCTGTTCGGTGAAAGCGTGCGTCTACGTTTGTCCTGCCAATCTGTTTGTACCCCTGGACGATGGAAGCATTTTGTTCAACTACGAACAATGCTTCGAGTGTGGGACATGTTTTCTCGTCTGCAGTAAGGAGGGCGCGCTGACTTGGACCTATCCCGACGGCGGCTACGGCGTCACCTTCCGCGAGTTGTGAGCCGGAGAGGGCCATGCGTTTCGCCGTCTGTCTGACCCTCGTTCCGGACCCGGATACGATCGAAGTCGACCCGTTGACGGGTGAAATCGATCCCGAGCGGATCCTGTACATCCTCAATCCCGCCGATGCGGTGGCGCTGGAGATGGCGCTGCGCCTTCGCTCGCATGGGGATGTGGTGACCGCCCTGACCGTCGGGTCGGAGGAGACCGAGACGGTGCTGCGTGAGGCGCTCGCCGTCGGCGCCGACGGCGCGCTGCGCATCTGGGACGACACCCGGACGGCGACGAAGCCGGCGGTCACGTCCGTCCTCCTGTCCGCGGCGCTGCGGACGGAAGGCTTGCCGGATCTGATCCTTTGCGGCTGGCGGAGCCTGGCGCGCGGTTCGGGGAAGATGCCGGCGCTGTTGGGCGAGTACCTGAATTGGCCGGTGGTGACCGCGATCACGCATCTGGAAATCCATGCGGCGCGGGTCTACTTCCAGCGCCGTCTCGCCCGCGGCGGACGCTCGGAAGGCGAGGTGACGATGCCGGCCGTCCTGGCGATCGCCGCCGAGAACGTGCGGCTGCGCTACGCCAGCCTGCCGCGGCTGATGGCGGCGCGCCGGACATCCATCCCGGTCCGCTATCTGCCCGACCTGGGCCTGTCGCCGCAGGACCTTCGCTTTCCCGCATCAACCGTACACGTGGCGACGCCGCCGCGGCCACGGCCCCGCACCATCTTCATTCCCGACAGCGATCTTCCGCCGCACGAGCGGGTCGCCCAGATCGTCTCCGCCGGCGTCGCTCAAAAGGCAACGGAGCCGGTCGCGGGTTCCCCCGAGGATATGGCGGATGTCATCATCGCCTTCCTTCGCAAGCAGGGCTTTCTGGAGCAGCAGGCATGAGCCGCCGCGCCCTCGCCGAAATGACCTGGCCCGAGGTGGAGCGCGCGGTCGCCGCCGGCATCACCACGGTGATCCTGCCGTTGGGCGCAACCGAGCAGCATGGACCGCACCTGCCCCTCGGCACCGATACGTTCCGCGCGACGTTTCTGGCCGAAGACCTGAACCATGCGCTTGCGCATGGCCTTGTCGCCCCGACGCTTCCCATCGGCTGTTCCGACGAACACACCGGCTTTCCCGGTCTGCTCGGTCTCGATCATGAGACGCTGGCGCGGGTCATCGCGGATTGCGGCCGGCGCATGGCCGCTTGGGGCGTGAGGCGGCTCGTTCTCCTCTCGGCCCACGGCGGCAACGCCGAGGCACTCGAACTGGCGCGGGTGCGCCTGCAAGAAGACGTTCCGGAACTGGACGTGTGCATCCTCGCACCCGGCGAGACGCTGAGCGAGGCGCTGTTGCGGATCGCCGCCGCCGACGGAATTTTGTCAGATGCGGTGGGACTGCACGCAGGGGAAGGCGAAACCTCGGAAATGCTGAGCCGGCGGCCCGATCTGGTCCGCATGGACCGGGCGATTGCCGGCTATACGGGATCGATGCGCGACATCATGCCGCGGCTGCGCGAGGCGGGACTGCGCGAGGTCACCCCGACCGGGACGCTCGGCGATCCGAGCCGGGCCCGCGCCAGCCGGGGTGCGAAGTATCTGGCCGCACAGGTTGCGAGCTTCCACCTTGCGCTGACGACCGGCCGCGACGGTTGCGGTGGTCCGGACGGCCTGCGGACGGCAGGGTCATGATGGATAACGTCGTTCAGGCCGAACCGCGCGCAGGCGTGTTTCAGCATCTTCGGCCGGCGACCGAGACCGGTTCTGCGATCGAGCCGCGGAGCGACGGAAGCGCGCGCTACGCCCTTCAGCCCGGGCTGGCGCTGCTTCCGGAACCCATCAAGGCAGGCGACGGCCCGGCCGGCGGCGTTCTGTTTTCCCACCGCCCGCTAATGGCGATGCGCCTCAACACCCACGCCTTTACCATCTTAACGGCGTTGTCCGGCGCCTCCCCTATGACCGCAGCCAGGGCGGCCAGCGTCGCCGGGCTGTCGTCGCCGGCTGAGACCGCGGCTTTTCTCGACCGCCTCGCCCGCCGCCGTCTTGTCGTCCGCACCCCGCCGCCGCCCGAGCGCTGGCCGCACGTCTCGATCATCGTCGCCGCGCACGGACGTCCCCGCGCCACCAGGGCCTGCGTCCAATCCCTCCTCGCCCTCGATTACCCCGGCGAGCAGTGCGAGATCATCGTCGTCGATGACGCGTCGGAGCCGCCGCTGGCCCCGGCGCTTGTGGGCTTGCCGGTGCGATCGATCCGCCTCGACCGCAACGCCGGCCAGTCGGCCGCGCGTAATCTGGCGGCAACGGAGGCGCAAGGGGAGCTGTTGGCGTTTATCGACAACGATTGCATTGCCGACCCCGCTTGGCTGCGGGTTCTCGTTCCGCATCTCGGCGATCCGGCAACTTCGATCGTCGGCGGTCGGGTCATCGCGCCGCCGCCGACGGGCCGCGTCGCCGCCTTCGAAGCGGTCCGCTCGCCGCTCGACATGGGCTCGATACCCGCGGCCGTGGGACCGGACCAGGCCGTCGCCTACCTGCCCACCTGCAACTTTGTCGTCCGCCGCGACGTGCTGTTGGCCGAAGGCGGCTTCCGGACGGACATGCGGCTGGGGGAGGACGTGGATTTTACCTGGCGGGTGCTGCGATCCGGAGGCGGCGCCTCGTACGTCCCGGCGGGCAAGATCACCCATTACCACCGCGACCGGCTCCCCGCGCTGTTGCGCCGACGGATGGACTACGGCTCCTCCGAGGCGGACCTGCAGCGCCGCCACCCGGACTGCCACCGTATGATGCCGATGCCGCGGGCGAGCCTCGCCGCACTGGTCGCGCTGACGATGCTCTCGGCGGCATGGCCGGTTGCGCTCGCGCTCGGGGTTCTGATCTCGTTGTCGCTGACGGTGGAGATGTCCGCGAAGCGCCGGCAGATCGGTCGGTTGGGGGTATCCCTGCCGGCCGGCCGCGTGGCGGGAGCGGTTCTGCGGGAACACGTCGCCTGCATGTACGGCCTCAGCGCCAACATGCTCCGCTACTATGGGCTGCCGCTCGTTGCCCTCGGCGCCTTCTGGCCTGTCCTGTGGCCGGCGATCGCGGTCATCTTCCTCGTTGCTCCGACGTTCGACTACCATCGGCTGAAACCGGCGTGCGGGCCGTCGGTGTTCATCGGTCTTTCCTGGCTCGAGATGGCGGCCTATCAGACAGGCGTCTGGCGCGGCTGTCTCGACCGACGGACCTTTCGTCCGCTTCTACCCGTCTTGCACTGGAGAAGGTGAGCCTATGGAACAGGAACAACATTGGAAAAGGCCACTGGAAAGGCGTTCGCCGTCCCCGGCAGCAGCGCCCGCGAGATGACGGTCATCTCCAAACGCGTTACACAACAGGAGCAAAAACCGATGCGAAACGAATACGAAGACAGCGTCTCCCCGGCGGTTGCCGAACACACGACCTCAGGTGATGCGGCCGATGCAGTGGCTGGTCAGACGCCCGGTCGGACAATCGCCGATGACCGCCGCGAACAGGCCGAAAAACCGGACGCCACCCGGCCTGCCGTCGTCGAGGAGGTCCTGATCGAGGAGGTCAGCATCGACGGGATGTGTGGCGTCTACTAGCGCTGCGCGTACCTGGGACGCTGACGTGTCGCCGCCGGTTGCCGCGGCCCGAGCGCAAACGCGGCACCGGCGCGATCAAGCTAGTCCATGGGAGGTTCGGCCGTGGGAAGACTGGAGGGCAAAGTTGCCCTGATTACCGGCGCCGGCCGGGGTCAGGGACGGGCGCATGCGATCACGATGGCGGCGGAGGGCGCCGGCATCGCGGCGCTCGACATCTGCCACGATCTTCCCTACCCGCGATATGGGCTCGCCACCGGTTCCGATCTGGAGGAGACGGTGCGTCAGGTGGAGGCGTTAGGGCGGCAGGCGGTCGCCATCGAAGCCGATGTGCGCAGCGCTCAGGATATGGAACGCGCGGTGGCGACCACGGTCGAGCGGTTCGGCCAGATCGACATCCTGATCTGCAACGCCGGCATCGCCGACATGGCGCTCACCTGGGACATCACCGAGGAGTGGTGGGACATCATGATCGATGTCAATCTCAAGGGGGTGTGGCTGGCGATCAAGTACACCGTGCCGAGGATGATCGCCCGCAACGAGGGTGGGCGCATCCTCATCACGTCGTCGGTGGCGGGGCTGCGCGGCGAGCCGGGGATGGCCCATTACTGCGCCTCGAAATGGGGCGTCGTCGGCCTCGCCAAGACGCTCGCGCACGAGCTGTCGTCCTATGGCATCACCGTCAATACGCTACACCCGACCGCCGTCAACACCGCCATCATCAGCGGCATGGCCAAGGCGGCGGGGATGGAGACCGAAGAGCTGATCGATTTCATCCATGCCGGTCACGCGCTGCCGGTGAAACTGATCGAAGCCGCGGACGTGGCCAGCGCCGCGCTATGGCTGGCCTCCGACGAAGCGCGCTATGTCACCGGCCACACGCTGAAAGTGGACGCAGGCAGGATGCTGAAATGAATATAAGTCAATGTTATCGGCTTGCGGACGGCGTTGCCATCCGCCCCGAACGCTTCGGCGGCCTCGTGTATCATTACCACAACCGCCAGCTTTACTTCCTGCATTCGCACGAACTCACCGAATTCGTCAGAGGGCTGACCGGAAAGCATCCCCTCGCCGCAGCAATCGAGGCATTCCGGGACAGCCGTGGCTTGTCAGCCGAGGCGGGCGAGGCCATGCTGAAGCCGCTCGCCGCCTTGGAGAAGATGGGCCTCGTCGTCGGTGCGGACGGCTGACGGCCGCCGCCGGCGCGGGGCACCCACGGCACAGCACCCTACCGCCCTGCCTCCGCCTACGCCCTGTTTCCGCCTACGCATCGTCGCTGCGCCTTGGTCCTCTCGCCGCCTGCAGGAGGTCCAGCGGCAGCGGGAAGAGGATGATCGAGGACCGGTCGGTGGTCAGGCCCTGCAGGGTGTTGAGGTAGCGCAGCTGCATCGCCTGCGGCTGCGCGGCCAGCGTCGCCGCGGCCTCGGCGAAGCGGGCGGCCGCCTGCTGCTCGCCCTCGGCGTCGATCACCTTGGCGCGGCGGCCGCGCTCGGCCTCCGCCTGTTTGGCGATCGCCCGGATCATGCTCTCGTCGAGATCGATGCGCTTCAGCTCGACGTTGGCGACCTTGATCCCCCAGGCCTCGGTCTGCTCGTCGAGGATGCGCTGGATGTCGGCATTGAGCTTCTCGCGTTCGGCCAACATCTCGTCGAGTTCGTGCTGGCCCAGGACCGAGCGCAACGTCGTCTGGGCGAGCTGGCTGGTCGCCATCTGATAGTCCTCGACCTGGATCACCGCCTTCGAGGCATCGAGGATGCGGTAGTAGATAACGGCGTTCACGCGCACCGAGACGTTGTCCCTTGAGATCACGTCCTGCTGCGGAACGTCGAGGACGCGGGTGCGCAGATCGATCTTCACCGCCTGCTGGATCACCGGCAGGACGAGGATCAGCCCCGGCCCCTTCACCTTCCAGAACCGGCCGAGGAGGAAGATGACGGCGCGCTCGTACTCGCGCAGCACCCGGATCGAGACGAAGATGACGAACGCGATCAGCGCCAGCGGGATGATGAGGAGTGGCGCCGCGCCGAACAGATTGAACAGATTCATCTAAGGGCTACCTCCGCTCTTCGTCGTCTGTGTCTGCGGTCGGCTCGACCTCGAGGGTGAGGCCGTCGACGCCGATGATCCGGGCGGGCGCACCGGCGGCGAGCGGCCGCTTGGCCTTCGCCTGCCAGAGGATCCCGTGGACCCGCAGCGTCCCCCTTGTCCCCCGCCAGGCGGCCACCGTCGCGACGCTGCCGATCATCTCCCCCGATCCGGTTACCACCGGCCTTTGTCGGGCGCGGGCGACGAGGGAGAGGAGGCCGGTCATCAGGGCGCCGATGGCGACGGCGGCGCCGCCGACGATGGGCCAGGCGACGGCGAAGCCCGGGACATCGCGATTGATCAGCATCATTGCGCCGACGACGAAGGCGACGAGGCCGCCCAGGCCGAGCGCACCGAAGCTGGGAACGAAGGCCTCCGCGACCAAGAGCGCCGCGCCCAGAAGAATGAGGGCGACGCCCGTCCAGTTGACCGGCAGCAGGTGAAACGCGTAGAGCGCGAGCAACAGGCAGATCGCGCCGATGACGCCGGGTGCGTAGAATCCCGGCGAGTAGAACTCGAAAATGATGCCGTAGATGCCGATCAGCATCAAGATGGCGGCAATGCTCGGATTGGTGACGACGGCGAGGAGATCGGTGCGCCAGTCGGGGATGTCGGCAACGATGCGGACGCCCGTCGTATCCAGGCGCACCGGGCCGGCCGGCATGGCGACGCTGCGGCCATCGAGCGCCTTGATCAGGGCGTCCGGATCGGCCGCGATCAGATCGACGACGTGGGCGGCGAGGGCTTCCTTGGCCGACAGGCTCGCCGCCTCGCGCACGGCTTTTTCCACCCAGGCCGCATTGCGGCCGCGCATCTCGGCAAGGCCGCGGATGTAGGCGGCGGCATCGCTGATCGCCTTGTCCTCCATGTCCGGCCGCTTCGCCGCTCCGCCGGTTTCGCCGCCACTCTTTTCCTTGGCGGGAGGAGGGCTGCCGGGCGCGCCGCCGAGGGCGACCGGTGTCGCCGCACCCAGCGTGGTCCCGGGTGCCATCGCCGCGACGTGGCACGCGGTCAGGATGTAGGTCCCGGCGCTGGCGGCGCGCGCGCCTGCCGGCGCAACGAAGCCCACCACCGGCACGGGCGAGGCGAGAATTGCACGCACGATGTCCCGCATCGCCGTATCGAGGCCGCCCGGCGTGTCGATGCGCAGGAGGACGAAGGGGGCGCCGCTTACGGCCGCCCGTTCGATGCCGCGGACGACATAGTCGCTGGTCGCCGGGCCGATCGCACCATCGATGCTGAGCAGCGGCACCGCCCGTCCTGCCGCCGTCGATGCAGGTGCTGCCGTACCCGCCGGGGTGAGAGCGAGAACGACACCGGCGAGGAGGATCAGCGCGGCAAGCACGCCGCGGAGGCGGGGACATCCGGCCTCAGGCATCGGCTCGGCGGCTCCTTGCGTCGTGCGCGTCGAGGGCGTCCCCTGGCGTCAAGGGCATCGGTAGCATCCGTCTCGCGCTCGGCCGCCTCTTCCGCGGCGAGGATGGCGGCGAGGCCGCTCCGATAGTCGGGGTACCGCAAGGTGACGGTAAGTTCGCGTTTGACGCGGCCGTTGTCGACGCGCCGGTTGTCGCGCCAGAAGCTCCTCGCCATCGCCGACATGCCGCTCTCCGCGACCTCGAACGGGACGAGCGGCGGCGGCTCGCGGCCGAGCAGGCGGCAGGCGTAGGCGACGACGTCGGCCGGGGCCGCCGGCTCGTCGTCGCAGACATTGTAGACGCGGCCGGGGTCGGGTCGCGCCATCGACGCGCGCAGCACCGTCGCGATGTCATCGACGTGGATGCGCGAGAACAGGTGCCCCGGCCGATCGATTCGCCGCGGCTCCCCGCTTCGCACCTGATCGAGGCTGCTGCGCCCCGGCCCGTAGATGCCGGCGAGGCGGAAAACGTGGACCGGCAGGCCGCTCTGCCGATGCAGCTCGAGCCAACGCCCCTCGGCTTCGACGCGGCGGCGGCTGCGCTCGGAGGTGGGGGCGAGCGGCGACGTTTCGGCGACGGTGGCACCGCCGGTATCGCCGTACACGCCCGTCGTCGACAGATAGCCGATCCAGCGCAAGGGGGCGTGGGCGACGACGTCGGCGGCATGGTGATCGAGGACGGGATCGCCGTCGGCATCGGGCGGCACCGAAACGACGAGGTCGGTTACCCCGGCCAGCGCCGCCGCGGGATCGGCGAGCGGCCGGTTGCGGTCGAGCCGGTGGATGGCGTATCCCTCACCGGCGAGACGGCGCTGCTTTTGTTCGCCGCGGCAGGAGCCGGACACCCTCCAGCCCTCGGCAAGAAGGCGCTGCGCCAGGATCGCGGCGCTGTAGCCGAAGCCGAAGCAGAACAGATGCGGCACGCTGCCGATCATCGCCGCTGCAAGGTGGTTGCGCTCGTCGTCGTCGTTCCCGGCCTGGTCGTTGCCTTGGGTCGTTTCCGCTGGGGCCGCGCTTGCCCGAACAGGCGCGAGCGGTCAGTTTAGCCGCATGGACGCCGCGATCAATAGGAATGGATGTGAGGATGTGCCGATTGATCAACCGATGGATGTGGAGGGCGACCGTCACCCTCAGCCTCGCCGCGGCGGCGACGATTGCAATGACGCAAGCCGGAATTGCCGCTCGGTCGGCGTCCGCCAAGTCGGCGCCGGCCAAGTCCGCGCCCGCCACGGCCCCGGCCGCAGGCGATGCCGCCGCTCGCTACCGCGCCTGTCTCGCCCGCGTCGCCGAAGATCCGTTCGCGGCGGTCAAGGAGGCGCGCGCCTGGCAGGACGAGGGCGGCGGCGATCCGGCCCGCCACTGCGGCGCCGCCGGCAAGCTTGCCCTCGGCCAGGCGGCCGACGCCGCCGAGGAACTCGAGTCGCTGGCGGCGGCACCGGGCATTCCGGCGGCCCGGCAGACGGCGCTCCTCGCCCAGGCGGGGGAAGCATGGCTGCAGGCCGGCCAGGGCGATCGCGCCATCGGCGTATTGGACCGGGCGCTGGCGGCACGGCCGGGTGATGCGGCGCTGCTCATGGAGCGGGCGCGGGCGCAGGTCGAATCCGGTCGTCCGCACGACGCGATCGCCGACCTCGGGCTCGCCATCGACGCCGATCCGCTGCGCCCCGAGCCCTATGTGCTGCGGGCGAGTGCGCTCCGCCGGACCGGCGCCTACGACCGTGCCGCCGCCGATCTGGCGACTGCGCTCTCGCTCGATCCCCGGCAACCGGATGCGCTCCTGGAGCGCGGGCTCCTGCGGCAGGCGCGCCGGCGACGCCGCCGGTGCCGTCGCCGACTGGACGGCCGTCGTCGACGGCGCCCCCGGCTCGGCGGCCGCGGAGATGGCCCGCGGCCACCTCGACGAAGCATCCGGCGGCGGCCAAGGCGGCTGACGAGCCGTAAGCGCGCGCCATCGTCGGCGACCGTATTTCGCCACGACGAGACATGGCGGGTGGCCGAAAGCGACGCGTAGCCCGGATGAAGCGGAGCGTAATCCGGGATTAACCGTCTCCGCGCGATACTCCGGCGCATGGTCAACTACCGCCGCGCCCGCGTCCCCGGCGGCACCTACTTTTTCACAGTGACCGTGCGCGACCGGCGCAAGGATTGGCTCACCGTGCACGTCGACCTGCTGCGATGGGTGATCCGCGACGTCCGGCGGAAGCAGCCGTTTACCATCGACGCCG
This sequence comes from uncultured Alphaproteobacteria bacterium, assembly GCA_963781645.1. Taxonomy (GTDB): domain Bacteria; phylum Pseudomonadota; class Alphaproteobacteria; order Rhodospirillales; family Defluviicoccaceae; genus Defluviicoccus. Next base: position 28,039 of record CAWAGY010000038.1, read on the forward strand.
CCGTGGTCCTGCCGGACCATCTGCACACGCTCTGGACGCTCCCGCACGCCGACGCCGACTTCTCGGGACGCTGGCGAGCCATCAAGGCCGGGTTCAGCCGCGAACTGGTGCGCCGCGGCCGACCGCTGGCGCGCGACCGGCGTGGCGAATACGATCTCTGGCAGCGGCGCTTCTGGGAACATCTTGTTCGCGACGACGAGGACTTCGCCCGCCACGTCGATTACATCCACCACAACCCCGTGAAGCATGGCCTGGTGGCCGATCCGATCGACTGGCGCTGGTCGTCGATCCACGCGTTCCTGCGACGGGAACGCCTCGCCCGCGAGCGGGGCCGGTGGCAACCAGGAGGTGGGGTAACCGGAGGGGTCCCGGATTGCGCTCCGCTCCATCCGGGCTACATTGCTACACTTGCTGGAAGCGGACGCTCGCGGTGTCGTGACGGGGGATGAACGGACATCGTAGGCGAATTTTTGAGGGCAACGCCCGCAATCCGCCAGATGTGTTACAGCATGGCAAAGGCATACATCAGAATGCGCCTTCCGCGATCCGACCGACCCAGGCTGCGAACTCTCCCTTTGAGAACTCTAGTCTTGATATGGAAAGACACCTCACGGCGGCGAGGGCATGTTATAGTCGCTGTCCTATTGCATGCACTCAGGCAAAAATGACTAGAAACGACGGCAAGGCAGAGAATCAGCACTATGTGCCACGTATGTTACTTCGAAATTTCACGTTCTCAAAAAGCTATGACAAGATTCACGTCTTCGATAAAAAGAAACGTCAAGCGTTCAAGGCCAACATAAAAAATGTTGTTACCGAGAGAAATTTCTACAGCTTTGCTTTAAAAGGGAAAAAAGGAAGCCTTGAACCAGTTCTTAGTAAGCTTGAAGAAGCTGCCTCTGTGGCCATCTGCGAAGTTATCAACCAGAGGTCCCTATCTAATCTGTCAGATAAAGACAAGGCTTGGATTGGGCTGTTCATTGCAGCCCAACATCTGCGAGTAAGAAATTTTCGCGAAATGCTGAAAGCCTTCGAAAAGACCGTGCCTATCCGGTTAGGACAGACATCCACTACATGTAGGATGCGTCCACTCACCTGAATAGAGCCCAGAGTAGGTCGGCGCCTCAACTCCGCCGGCGATGCCGAGGAGCGAGCGGAAGGCGTTGAACGGGTAGAACCGTCTGTTGAAGCGGAACGTGAACTCGTTGAGATAGGCTTGTAGATGCTTCGCGCTTACGCCGTGGTGGATGCCATTGATCCAGGTTTTCAGGTTGCTGAAGACGAGGTGGATGATCGGCATGAACTCTTCGGCCACCTCGGGATCGCCGCATTCGGCAATGGCGTGGTGATCATAGCCGCGTGTCCGCAAGCTGCCATAGCCGCTCCAATCGTCGGTGACGATCAGCGACCCCGGCATAACGGCGCTCTCGACGAAGCCACACAGCGAATTGGCGCTGCGGTCGGCAACGACGGACAGCCGCACGCGCCCGGCGTAGCGGCCGTCCTTCCGCTTGTCCTGCGCGGTGCCGGGCTCCCTGTGGCGGACTTCGACGGCAGCAGTCACCAGCGTCTTGTGGTGAACGCCTCGGCCTTCACCACGCGTCCGGCCTCCAACGTAGGTTTCGTCCACCTCGACATGCTCTCCTGCCCTGGCACCGATCCGGTCCTGATCGGGCCGCACCATACCCGCGCGGAGCTTATGCAGGATGCCGAAGGCGGTTTCGTACCGTCAGCCCAAGCTGCCGCTGAAACTGCACCGCCGACATGCCCGGCGTCTGGCTGGCGACCATATAGGCAGCCCAAAACCACGTGCTCAAAGGCGTGTGGCTGCGCTCCATGACCGTGCCGACGGTCAATCCCGTCTGGCGGCGGCAAGCGCGACAGGTCAGGACGCCAGGCCGCGTGGCGATGCGGAAAGGTTCACCCACGACGCCGCAGTGCGGGCAGGCGAACCCGTCACCCCAGCGAGCTTTTTCCAGGTAGGCGGCGCAGGTCGCATCGTCGGGGAAAAGTCGCTGAAACTCAGGGAGCGATCTCGGGAATGGCAGGTCGGTTCGGTCGAGAACGTCCATGGCTCACTATCCGCTTCACGCACACAATCTATCCCTAGTGGGTGTATGCGTCAAGCGGATAGGCACGGAAAAGACTATGGCTGACAGATCGTGACATGGGGTTCGACCCGGATGACGTGCAAGGCTGCAGCCCATTAAAACCGAAGATGATATACGAAATTTCGCCGCATACTTCTTTGCAAAGACACTTCCAGAATTTTCTCAGCTAATGCTGGATAAGGTTTGGCTACTTTTGAGACGTCAAAATCCGACCCATTTTGGATCGGAGACAATCCGATGACAATGCACAATGATAAGGATTATGGTCCGTATGGCAATATAGGATTAGCGTGTTCAGGTATCCAGATTTACTTGCCGCTTTCGCCAACCTTAGGCTTGACCTTGTGGTGTCCAACAATATTTAAGGATGTTGAGGAAGCGATTGCAGAAGTAAGAAAACACCGGCAGCAGCTGCGACTGTGTCAGCAGTTCGACTTCCGCTATGATGTGGCCGCGTTGGAGGTTCAGCTAGCGCAATGGGATCAATTTCTTTCCCGCAACGAACACATGATGACCCAGATTGCTGAAGGCCGACCGATCGCGTGTTCACCGGAAAACGTTATGTTTCTCAATTCTCTCCAAGTTCAATGGGCAGAGCGTTACCTCATGTCATGGCAACCAAAGTTCTCGCTTGCCGAACGCATGATCGCCGACAATAGAGTTTACCAAGGCGGACCACGAATGAGAATTAATTAGCTGACCATGACGAACCATGGCCGGCATGAAGCGCGGTCAATTACTTGATAAGGGTTAGAAAGAAGTCCGTGTATTTTAAGTCGGTGCATGGGGGCGCGGCCGTGATGAAGGCGAACGTCTGCGGCTAGAAATCGAGGTCGGCGTAGACGCTCGCCGGCGGCAGGCCGGGCAGGTAATCGGCGAGGAGCGGCCGGAAGCTGGGGCGCGACTTGATCCGCGCGTACCAGGTCTTCGCTTCCTCGTACTGGTCCCACGGCACGTCGCCGAGATAGTCGACGCACGACAAGTGCGCCGCCGCGGTCAGGTCCGCCAGCGTCAACCGGTCGCCGGCGAGCCAGGTCCGCCGCTCCATCAAGAAGCCGACGTATTCGAGATGGCTGCGGACGTTCTGGTGGCCGGCCCGGATCGCCCGCGAATCCGGCTGACCGATACGCAGCAGCCGGTTGACCACCTTTTCGCCGACGAGGTTGTCGGTGACCTCGCAGTTGAACTTGCGGTCGAACCAGCCGATCAGGCGGCGCACCTCGGCGCGCTCCCCCGCATCACGGCCGATCAGGGGCGGCTCCGGGATCTTCTCTTCGAGGTACTCGACGATCGCCTGACTGTCGGCCAGCGTGGTGCCGTCGGCATTCTCCAGAACCGGCACCTCACCCGCCGGATTGAGGGCGAGAAAGTCCGGCCGCCGCTCCCACACGGCCTCGGCCTGAAGTTCGTACTCGACGCGCTTTTCGGCGAGGAACAGGCGGACCTTGCGGCAAAACGGCGATAGCGGCTGGTGGTAGAGCGTCCACATGTCCGCCTGCCTAACACGGTCCGGCGGCTGTCGCAATTCGGCAAACCCGGCATGCGAACAGGCTCCGCTTGCGGCCACGGCGCCGCCGCGCTATTGCCGCAGGAGCCTGCCGAGATCGAGCGGGGGAGAACGTCATGCCGCATCGATTCGTACACTCGACTGACTGGGCTGGGGCGGCGTCATCGGCTTATCCGCGGCAGACGCGGCAGCGGCCGGCTGCAGATGTGTATGTTGCCGGAAAATGCACCCTATTGGTGTAGGAAATTGCTTAAATTTGCCACAATCAGGGGCGACACTCTTTCCTTATTCAGACCTCCTACGAGACTGAACCGGAGGTCCCCCACTTCCGGTTCTCCCGATCGATTTATCAGCTATCCAAAAGGCGGCCGGTCCCCTCACCGGTCGCCTTTCTTTCTGCGCCTCTCGGCGCCCGGGTCGCATCGGGGGCGGACTATGCACGTCTCAAAAACGCGATCATGAGCCGATTTGCAGGCCAACGACTTGATTGCGTCCGCGGCGAACGGCCGGTCTTCGCCGGTCTCGACTTTGCCATCGAGGACGGCGGCGCGCTCGTTCTCGTCGGCGCCAACGGCAGCGGCAAGACGAGCCTCCTGCGGTTGATGGCGGGGCTACTCGTTGCCGCCGGCGGCCGCCTCCTCTGGGACGGCCAGAGGGTGGCGGAGGACCGCCGCGCAGCACGCCCGCCGCGTGCGCTTCGTCAGCCACGCCGATGCCCTGAAGCCGGCGCTGACGGCGGCGGAAAATCTGGCCTTCTGGGCCGCCTTCGACGGCGGCGCGAACGACGTCGCCACGCGTGTCGAAAGCGCCCTCGATGCATTCGGCATCGCCCGCCTCGCCGATGTTCCCGGGCGCTATCTGTCGGCCGGCCAGCGCCGCCGCCTCGCCCTCAGCCGGCTGCTGGTGGCGCCGGCGCCGCTGTGGCTGCTCGACGAGCCGCGCACCGCGCTTGACCGCGATGCCGTCGAGCGCCTCGATCGCATTATCGCCGCCCATCGCGACGCGGGCGGCCTCGCCGTGCTCGCCTTACACGGCGGCGCACTGCCGCCGGCGGCGTCCGTGCTCGATCTCGATCACTTTGCGGCCGAGCCGTGCTGAACGCCGCCCGCGTTCTCGTCCGCCGCGACCTGCGCCTCGCCTTCCGCCAGGGCCTCGACAGCATGATGGCGCTCGTCTTCTTCGTCCTCGCCGTCATCCTCTTTCCCTTCGGCGTCGGCCCGGAGGCGGACCTGCTGTCGCGCATCGCCGGCGGCGTCATCTGGGTTGCCGCGCTCCTGGCCGCGCTGCTCGCCCTCGAACGCCTGTTCCAGGGGGACTACGAGGACGGGACGCTCGAACTGCTGGCGCTCGGGCCGGCGCCGCTCGCCCTCGTCGCTCTTGCCAAGATCGCCGCCCACTGGCTGATCACCGGCGCGCCGCTTCTGATCGCGGCGCCGGTGCTGGCGCTGATCATGCACCTCGACGGCCGGGCGTACGTCGCACTCCTCGTGTCGCTCGCGCTCGGCACGCCGGTGCTCAGCCTGATCGGCGGCGTCGGCGCCGCCCTCGTCCTCGGCGCCCGGCGCGGCGGCGTCCTGCTGGCGCTCCTCGTCCTGCCGCTTTACATTCCGGTGCTGATCTTCGGCGTTGCCGCGGTCGATGCCGCCGCCATGGGATTCCCGGTGGGGCCGCATCTGTCCATGTTGGGCGCCTTCCTCCTCCTTGCGGCGGTGCTGGCGCCGTGGGCGGCATCGGCGGCACTGCGCCAGGCGCTCGATTGAGCGCGCGCTTAACATGAGTTGCCAGGCGCTCGATTGAGCGCGCGTGCTTGATCGGATGCGCCGGGCGCCGGATTGATCAGACGTAATGCGCGCGGCATCGGCTGAGGCTACATAGCGGAGCGGGGCAACCACCCGGCGGGCTCGGAAGGACAATGTTCGGATACGCCAATCCCACCCGTTTCATGCGGCTCAGCGCCCGGTTGCTGCCCTGGCTGGCGGCGGCGACGCTGGCGCTGGGCGGGCTCGGCCTCTATCTTGCCCTGTTCGCCTCGCCGCCCGATTATCAGCAGGGCGAAACGGTGCGGATCATGTACGTCCACGTCCCGGCGGCGTGGATGGCGCTGTTCTGCTACACGAGCATGGCGATTGCTTCGGCGGTCGGCCTGATCTGGCGGCATCCGGTAGCCGAGCTGGCGGCGAAGGCGACGGCACCGATCGGGGCATGCTTCACCTTTGTTGCCCTTGTCACCGGGTCCTTGTGGGGAAAACCGATGTGGGGCACCTGGTGGGTGTGGGATGCGCGGCTGACCTCGATGCTGGTGCTGTTCTTTCTCTACCTCGGATACATCGCGCTGTCGGAGGCGTTCGATGATCCGACCCGGGGCGCCCGCGCCGCCTCGATCCTCGCCCTCGTCGGCTTCGTCAACGTGCCGATCATCAAGTTTTCCGTCGACTGGTGGAACACCCTGCATCAGCCGGCCAGCGTTGCCCGCCTCGGCGGTCCAACCATCGATGCGAGCATGCTGGAGCCGCTTTTGGTGATGGCGGTGGCGTTCACCACCTATTATGTGTGGTTGCTTCTCGTTCGGATGCGCACGGAGATCATCGCCGGCCGCATCCGGGCGATCCGCTATCGCCAGGCGCGGGCGTGACCGGAGCATGGATCGGGTGACGGCCTTCTTCGCCATGGGCGGCTACGCCTGGTTCGTCTGGCCGGCGTTCGCCCTCACCATCGTCGTCCTTGTCGGACTGGCGTTCGTCAGCGGGCGCGCCCTGAAGAGCCGCGAGGCGGCGCTCGACGCCCTCGGCGGCCGGCGGCGGAATGCGGGTCGCGGGCGATCCGGACGCACCCGATGCATAAGCGGAAGCGGCAGCGCCTCGCCTTCGTCGGCATCGGCCTCGCCGTCGTCGGCATCGCCGCGGCGATTATCCTCACCCAGCTGCAGGAGCACCTGGTGTTCTTTCACAGCCCCTCACAACTCCTTGAAAAGCCGGAGCTGATGGCCGACCGCAGGCTGCGCATCGGCGGCCTCGTCGAGGACGGCAGCGTCGAGAAGGCGGGCGACGGCGTCGTCCGCTTCCGCATCACCGATCTCGCCCGCTCGCTGCCGGTCCGCTACCGCGGCATCCTCCCCGATCTGTTCCGCGAAGGGCAGGGGGTCGTCGTCGAGGGGCGGATGCAAGGGGACATGTTCGTTGCCGACCAGGTGCTCGCCAAGCACGACGAGAACTACATGCCGCCCGAGGTTGCCGAAGCTCTCAAGAAATCGGGCCAGTGGCAGCACATGCGGGAAAAGATGGAGAGCGCCGGCCAGCACGTGAGCCGGGAGACGATTGCGCCGCCTGCCGCGCCGCCTGCCGCGCCTGCGCAAGGAAGCCCGCGATGACCGTCGAGCTCGGCGAGTTCGCCCTCGCCCTGGCGCTCGCCGTCGCCCTCGTCCAGGCGACGCTGCCGCATGCCGGCGCCAGTCGCGGCCGCCTCGCCTGGATGGAGATGGCCGGCGCCGCCGCGGTCGCGCAGCTGCTGCTCGTCGGCATCGCCTTCGGCTGCCTGATGCTCGCCTACGTCAGCTCGGACTTCTCGGTTCTCAGCGTCGCCAGCAACTCCCATTCGACCAAGCCGCTCCTCTACAAGATCTCCGGGACCTGGGGGAACCACGAGGGCTCGATGCTGTTGTGGGTGTTCATCCTCGCCCTCTTCGGCGCCGCGCTGGCGCTCTTCGGCGGCAACGTGCCGCCGGCGCTGAAGGCGCGGGCGCTCGCGGTGCAGGCCGCGATCGCCGCCGGCTTCTATCTGTTCATCTTGTTCACCTCCAATCCCTTCACCCGCCTCGAGCCGCCGCCGGCGGACGGTCAGGGTCTCAACCCTCTGCTCCAGGACCCGGGCCTCGCCTTCCATCCCCCCTTCCTCTATCTCGGCTATGTCGGCTTCTCGATGGCGTTCTCGTTCGCCGTCGCCGCGCTGATCGAGGGCCGTGTCGATGCGGCCTGGGCGCGCTGGGTCCGGCCGTGGACGCTGGCCGCGTGGGTGTTCCTCAGCATCGGCATCGCGCTGGGATCGTGGTGGGCGTACTACGAGCTCGGCTGGGGCGGCTGGTGGTTCTGGGATCCGGTCGAGAATGCTTCGCTGTTGCCGTGGCTTGCCGGGACGGCGCTGCTGCATTCGGCGATCGTCGTCGAGAAGCGGGATTCGCTGAAGGCATGGACGGTGTTTCTCGCCATCCTCACCTTCTCGCTCAGCCTGCTCGGCACCTTCCTCGTCCGCTCGGGCGTCCTGACTTCGGTACACGCGTTTGCCACCGACCCGATGCGCGGCGTCTTCATCCTTGCGCTCCTCGTCCTCATCATCGGCACCTCGCTCGCCCTGTTCGCCTGGCGCGGGCCGAGCCTGCGGGCGACCGGCGTCTTCAGACCGATCTCGCGGGAGGGGGCGCTCCTCGTCAACAACCTGCTTCTCGGCACGGCGACGGCGACGGTTTTGCTCGGTACCCTCTATCCGCTCCTCGCCGAAGCGGTCGGCGGCGCCAAGGTCTCGGTCGGCGCGCCCTTCTTCAACGCCACCTTCGTGCCCCTGATGACGCCGCTCGTGATCCTGATGGCGGGCGGGCCGCTGTTGCCGTGGAAGCGCGGCGACCTGTTGCCCGCCCTGCGCCGGCTCTGGATCGCCGCCCTGGCGGCCGCGCTCGTCTGTGCGCTGGCGCTCGCATGGTTTGATCCGCGCAGCCTGATCGGCGTCTTCGGCCTCGCCCTTGCCGCCTGGCTGTTCGTCGGCACCCTGGTCGAGCTGGGCGAGAGGGTGCGCCTGTTCCGAGCGCCGCTCGCCGAGAGCCTGCAGCGGCTGCGCCGCCTGCCGCGCGCCGCCCTTGGGATGACGCTGGCGCACGCCGGCCTCGCCGTCCTCATCGCCGGGGTCACCGCGTCGAGCGTGTGGAAGACCGAAAATATCCTGGTGATGACCCCCGGCATGACGACGACGATCGCAGGCTACACCATCACCTTCGATGGCGCCGTCCGCGGCACCGACCCCGACTATGAGGCGCTGCGGGGCCGGCTGACCGCACGGGCGGGAGACGATGTCGTCGCCGTCCTGACGCCCGAACGCCGCTTCTACACGGTCGAGCGCCAGGAAACGACCGAGGCGGCGATCGTGCCGAGGCCTCTGGGCGATCTCTACGCCGTCATCGGCGACGAGCAGCGCGGCGCCGACGGCGGGGGCGAGGCGGGGTGGGTTGTCCGCCTCTACTTCGAGCCGCTGGTCCACTGGATCTGGGGCGGCGTCCTGATCATGGTGGCGGGCGGCCTGTTCAGCCTCAGCGATCGCCGGCTGCGTGTGGGGGCGCCGGCGCGGCGGCGGGCGGCGTTGGCGGCGCCCGCGCCTGGAGCCGGGGCGGCGGTCGGAGCCGGCGAATGACGGCGACGGCGACGATCGTCCGGCGGCTGCCCTACATCCTGCCGCTCATCATCTTTGCCCTGCTCGTCCTTTATTTCTGGACGGGGCTCGGCCGCGATCCGCACGCGCTGCCATCGGTGCTGCTCGACCGTCCGCTGCCGTCATTCGCGCTGCCGCCGATCGAAGGCGCCGACCGCGGCCTGGCGTCCGCCGATCTAAAGGGTCAGGTGTCGCTCCTCAACATCTTCGGGTCGTGGTGTGTCGCCTGCAAGGTTGAGCATCCATTCTTGCTACAGCTCAGCCGCGAAGGTGCCGTGCCCCTCTACGGCATCGACTGGCGGGAGAAGGACGCGGACTCCGGTCCCGGCTGGCTTGCCCGCCTCGGCAACCCCTACCGGCTGGTCGGCAGCGATCCCGATTCCCATGCGGCGATCGCGCTTGGCGTCTCCGGGGCGCCGGAGACGTTCGTCATCGATGGCGACGGCATCATCCGCCACAAGCACGTGGGCGCCATCACCCCCGAGGTCTGGGAGAAGGAACTGTGGCCGATCGTCCGCGGCCTGCAGGGCCGCTGAGATCGGCGCTGCCGGCGCTGGCTCTCGCGGTGGCGATGGTCTTCGCCCCGGCGGTGCTGCGCGCGGTGGAGCCGGGCGAGATGCTTGCCGATCCGGCGCTCGAGGCGCGCGCGCGGGAGGTGAGCCGCGAGTTGCGCTGCGTCGTCTGCCAGAACGAATCCATCGACGACTCGAACGCCGAGCTGGCGCATGACCTGCGCGTCCTCGTCCGCGAGCGAATCGCCGCCGGCGACAGCGATAGCCAGGTGATCGATTACGTGGTCTCCCGCTACGGCGAGTTCGTCCTCCTGCGCCCGCGGCTTAAGGAAGAAACCTGGGCGCTGTGGTTCGGTCCGGCCGTCCTGCTGGCGATCGGCGTCGTCGTTCTCGCCCTCTACCTGCGACGGCGGGCAAGGGCGGAGGCGGCGCCGGTCGTCCCGCCGCTGACCGAGGAGGAGGAGGTCCGGCTCGCCAGGACCTTGCAGGATCATCGCCGATGACGCCGCTGTTCGTCGCCGCCGCGGCCCTCACCTTTGCCGTCATTCTCCTCCTCGTCGCCCCGCTTCTCCGCCGCTGGCGTGCGCCGCCGCCGCGACAGGACTACGACCTCGCCGTTCTCGCCGCGCAGCTGGCCGAGATCGATCGCGACGCGGCCCGCGGCTTGATCGACGGCAGTGATGCCGAGGCGGCGCGCGTCGAGCTGAAGCGGCGCATCCTCAGCGTTGCCGACGCCGCGCCGGCAGCCGATCCGATGGCGGCGGCCGATGGCGTAGCCGGCGCACCGCGCTCGGGCGGCCGGAGGGGGCGAACGGCGGCGGTGATCGCCGTCGCCGTCCCCGCGATGGCTGCGGCCGTCTACCTCGCCGTCGGCCAACCGGACTTTCCCGACCGGCCGCTCGCCGCCCGGCTGGCCACAGGCGATCTCGCGAAGCGCGGCGAGACGGCGGAAGAAGCGCAGGCGTCGCTGGAGCAGACGGTCGAACAGCTACAGCGCTTCCTTCGCGAACGGCCGAACGAGGCGGACGGCTGGCTGTTGCTCGGACGCGCGCAGCTCACCCTCGATCAGCCGATGGAGGCGATCGCGGCCTTGCAACGGGCGTATGCGATCGCGCCGCAGCGCCCGGACATCGCCGGCGCCCTCGGCGAGGCGATCGTCATCGGCGCCGGAGGCGAGGTGACCGACGCCGCGCGCACCGTTCTGACGGCGGCACTCGCCGCCGATCCGCGCAACATCCAGGCCCGCTACTACCTGGCGCTCGGTCAGGCGCAGAAGGGCGATGTCCGGCAAGCGCTGCAGGGCTGGGTCGATCTCGTCGCCCTGTCGCCGCCGGGGGCGCCGTGGCTGCTCCAGGTGAAAGCGCAGATCGACGAAGGGGCATCACAACTGGGCCTCGATCGAGCATCGCTGCAGCCGACGCCGGAGGTGCTGGCGCTGGCCCGCACGGCGCCGCCGCCACCCGTCGATGTCCGCCCACCTCCGCCGGAAACCGCGGGCGCAGGAACGCCCGGCGCAGGACCAAGCCGGGCGGATGTGGACAAGGCTGCACAGATGTCGCCGGCCGAACGCCAGGAGATGATCCGCGGCATGGTCGCGCGCCTCGCCGAGCGGCTCGAAGCGCATCCGGATGATGCGGACGGCTGGCTGCGGCTCGCCCGCGCCTACGATGTTCTCGGCGAACCGGCAAAAGCGGCCGACGCCCGCGCCCGTGCCGGGGCGCTGCGCAAGCCCTGAAAACCCACGACTTACGGCTTGCACGGGATCACCGGCGTCCCCATAACCGAGGGCGAGACGGGACCTGTGCTGCGATTGGAAGGAGCGGGTGGATGCGTAACGGATCAGACGGCGGTCGGCGGTGAGTGATCGCAGGATTGGTGTCCGCTTCGGCGGCCAACGCCTGCGGGGCGGCGAAGTCGGCCGATGCCGGCGGCACGCAGCTGGCACAGATGCAAACTCCGCCGGCGCCGAGGACGCCTTCGATGCCGGGCACGCCTTCGGTGCCGGGCGTGCCCGACATGCCGGGGACGCCCTCGATGCCGGGTACGCCGAATGTCCCGGGAACACCCGACATGCCGGGAACGCCGTCGATGCCGGGCACACCGAATGTTCCGGGGACGCCCGACTTGCCCGGCAAATACAGCCTGCCGGGCACGCCGGCGGTGCCGGAGACGCCGAACATGCCGGAGACGCCGAGCGTTCCCGGAAAGCCGTCGATACCCGGCACGCCGCCCGTTCCCAGGTAGCGAGCGCCCGAGGCAGAGGACGCCGGCGTAGCGGATCGATCGCCGGCAGCGGCGGGCGCGCCGTGAGCGTGGTGCGGCTTCATGAAACCTTCATGGCGCACCGCGGCGAGGCTTGCCTTTTCGCGGTCGTCTTCGCATAACCGGCACATGCCCCGGGCGACGCGAGGAAGCGCCGGCGCCCGCACCGAACAACACCAACAGGGGAGAGGGTTCTCGAACCATGGCCACATCATTCCGCACGATTGACGATGTCGACGTCGACGGCAAACGCGTGCTGATGCGCGTCGATTTCAATGTTCCGATGAAGGACGGCAAGGTGACCGACAGCACCCGCATCGATCGCACCGTGCCTTCGATCAGGGAACTCACCAAGAAGGGGGCGAAGGTCATCATCCTCGCCCACTTCGGCCGGCCGAAGGGGAAGAAGAACCCGGAGTTCACCCTGAAGCCGGTCGCCGCAAAGACGGCGGAGGTGCTCGGCCAGAAGGTGGCCTTCGCGCCCGACTGCATCGGTCCGGAGGCGAAGGCGGTCGTCGATGCGATGGAGCCGGGCGAAGTGGCGATGCTGGAAAACGTCCGCTTCTACGCCGAGGAGGAAAAGAACGACCCCGAGTTCGCCAAGAAGCTGGCGGAAAACGGCGATATCCTCGTCTCCGATGCATTTTCGTGTTCGCACCGGGCGCATGCCTCGGTCGAGGCGCTCGCCCACATCCTGCCGGCGGTCGCCGGGCGGCTGATGCAGCAGGAAGTCGAAGCGCTGTCGGGTGCACTGGATGCGCCGAAGCATCCGGTCGCGGCCCTCGTCGGCGGCGCCAAGATTTCGACCAAGCTCGACGTCCTCGGCAATCTGTCCGAGAGGGTCGATCAGATCATCATCGGCGGCGCCATGGCCAACACCTTCCTCGCCGCCAAGGGCGTGGAGGTCGGCAAGTCGCTCTGCGAGCACGACATGCTCGACAACGCCCGGGCGATCATGGAGAAGGCGAAGAAGGGCGGCTGCGAGATCGTCCTGCCGACGGATGCCGTCGTCGCCGCCGAATTCAAGGAGGGCGCGGCCGCGAAGACGGTGCCGGTCTCGGGCGTGCCGGCCGACATGATGATCCTCGACGTCGGCCCGAGCCTCGATCGAGCGACCTGACGAAGCGGCTGTCGGAGCTACAAGACGCTCGTCTGGAACGGCCCGCTCGGCGCCTTCGAAGTCGTGCCGTTCGACAAGGCGACCAACGCCGTCGCCAAGGAGGCGGCGAAGCTGACCAAGGACGGCCGGCTGATGAGCGTCGCCGGCGGCGGCGATACCGTCGCGGCGCTGGCGCATGCCGGGCGTGGAGGACGACTTCTCCTACGTCTCGACCGCGGGCGGCGCCTTCCTCGAATGGCTCGAAGGCAAGACGCTGCCGGGCGTCGCGGTGCTGCGCAAGTAGCCGGCGGCGACGGGCGGTCGGACGACGGGCGGTGCGGCAGGATCGGCGGAGCGGTCCCGTCCATCGGCGGGCCGCCGCCCTTGCTTTGCCGCGGCGCGAACGCCACTCTCTGGCGATGACGGCGAAACAGCAGCAAGGCGCGTTCATCGCGAAGGTTCCGGACGGCGACAACCGGACGCGGCTCGTCTGTCCCGACTGCGGCTACGTCGAGTACACCAACCCGAAGATCGTCGTCGGCGCCGTCTGCACCTGGGAGGACCGGGTGCTGCTCTGCCGCCGCGCCATCGCGCCGTCGCTGGGGCTGTGGACGATTCCCGCCGGCTTCATGGAGACGGGCGAGACGACGGCCGAGGGGGCGGCGCGCGAGGTGTGGGAGGAGGCCCGCGCGCGGGTCACCATCGACGGCCTCGTCGGCCTCTACGAGATCCCGCACATCGCCCAGGTCAACGTCATCTACCGGGCGCCGATGCGCTCGGCCGACCACGCGCCGGGCGAGGAGAGCGAGGCGGTCGGCCTGTTCCTGCTGGGAGGACATCCCGTGGGACGCGCTGGCCTTTCCGTCGATCCGCTGGGCGCTGGAACGGTTCCGCGCCGGCGATATCCCGGCGGTGCACGCCTTCGTCCGCCACGCATCGCCGGTGCCGGCGCCGTTGACGGAGCGTTAACCGGGCGGCGCGTAAGCTTCGCCGGCATGACCGATCTCTTCAAGCTCGTCGGCCCGCTCCGCCCGGCCGGCATCCGCATCCGAAGCGACCGCCCGCGCGACACCCGAGCGGCAGTCGCCGGGGCGCCCGGCCGGCCGGCCAGCGCGACGACGCCACCGCCCTGCAGGCCGCCCTCGACCGCCTCGACCAGTTCCTGAAAAGCGGCACACCCCCGCGCCCCGACGCCCCCAAAGGCTTCTACCTCAACGTCGTCGTATAGTTGGCCGCGGTGGCGGGTTGAAGGATTATCCAGCGACGGGCGTCGCCCAAAGCCGCTCTACGACCTCTTCATCATGTCAAGAATGCCTTCCACCAAACGACCTTTTCTTCGAAGGGGAGGACGTATTGGCCAGGTGCCGAACTCGTCGATGGAAGCCACTTCATTCGCAGCGCCCTGTACAATTGGCTCCCCACGTGCTTCTTAAACAGTGTTTCTGCTTTCTGTCCGTTGAACGCAACGGCTTGCAATTGTGGGTAATGTTCAAGTAGGGCAGCAAAATCATTCGGCACAGGACTCTTGATGGCACCATCGCTGCTGCCGGAGCGCTCGCAGCTTCGCAATACATCCCACAGCGCCAAACCCTTTCGTCGGAGGAACTCCAGCCCGTGCCTATCCGGTTATGACAGACATCCACTACATGTAGGATGCGTCCACTCACCTGAATAGAGCCCAGAGTAGGTCGGCGCCTCAACTCCGCCGGCGATGCCGAGGAGCGAGCGGAAGGCGTTGAACGGGTAGAACCGTCTGTTGAAGCGGAACGTGAACTCGTTGAGATAGGCTTGTAGATGCTTCGCGCTTACGCCGTGGTGGATGCCATTGATCCAGGTTTTCAGGTTGCTGAAGACGAGGTGGATGATCGGCATGAACTCTTCGGCCACCTCGGGATCGCCGCATTCGGCAATGGCGTGGTGATCATAGCCGCGTGTCCGCAAGCTGCCATAGCCGCTCCAATCGTCGGTGACGATCAGCGACCCCGGCATAACGGCGCTCTCGACGAAGCCACACAGCGAATCGGCGCTGCGGTCGGCAACGACGGACAGCCGCACGCGCCCGGCGTAGCGGCCGTCCTTCCGCTTGTCCTGCGCGGTGCCGGGCTCCCTGTGGCGGACTTCGACGGCAGCAGTCACCAGCGTCTTGTGGTGAACGCCTCGGCCTTCACCACGCGTCCGGCCTCCAACGTAGGTTTCGTCCACCTCGACATGCTCTCCTGCCCTGGCACCGATCCGGTCCTGATCGGGCCGCACCATACCCGCGCGGAGCTTATGCAGGATGCCGAAGGCGGTTTCGTACCGCGTCAGCCCAAGCTGCCGCTGAAACTGCACCGCCGACATGCCCGGCGTCTGGCTGGCGACCATATAGGCAGCCCAAAACCACGTGCTCAAAGGCGTGTGGCTGCGCTCCATGACCGTGCCGACGGTCAATCCCGTCTGGCGGCGGCAAGCGCGACAGGTCAGGACGCCAGGCCGCGTGGCGATGCGGAAAGGTTCACCCACGACGCCGCAGTGCGGGCAGGCGAACCCGTCACCCCAGCGAGCTTTTTCCAGGTAGGCGGCGCAGGTCGCATCGTCGGGGAAAAGTCGCTGAAACTCAGGGAGCGATCTCGGGAATGGCAGGTCGGTTCGGTCGAGAACGTCCATGGCTCACTATCCGCTTCACGCACACAATCTATCCCTAGTGGGTGTATGCGTCAAGCGGATAGGCACGCTCCAGCCTTTCCCCATAGTCGGTGCCATTCGGTTCTCCGTACACCTTGGAAAGGATCAACCAGAACTTATTGCTGGGGTTAGCATAGTAGCGCTGCTTCCGAAGCGACTCGTCACCCGGCATCGTGCCCAAAATCAGGGTTCTGGAGCTCTCCCACACGACCGGCGGCAACCCAGACTTAACATTTATTGCCGCCTGCCGTGCGTTCTTCACCGGCAGGCCCTCAGTCGCCGCATCTGGTGAATGAAGTTTATGACGTTTTTTTTTGGTATTGGCAGAAGAAACCGGAGAATTTAATCGCGCAAATATGCGGTTCAGAATGGTCTTCTCCGCACCGCTCAGCTTGCTGGTTGTTTTTAGCCGTGCCAATTGGCTCGTTACTCCTTCCTTGCCGACATTGAGAAGGACCCCCGGATTACTCTGGAAATCGGGGAAGAGTTCGGTTAAGAGCGTGTCGAGGCTATCCAACGCACTGAGTTGCAGCCGCGGCTTTTTGAGCGGACGCGCCAGTACGTTGGCGCGTATTGCTCCCCGAATTTGAGGCCACTTCATCAAGAATCCTCCTTCACTGCATCGCACGTCATCGTTGGAGTTGCAGTGCCACGCTCACTCGCGCACGGGGGTCGGCGGCGGGTCGGCGGCTGGGTCCGGGTGCGTCCCCGGCGGAGCCTCGAGGGCGAAGACGCTGACCGGGGCGTTGCGGCCGCGCACGGTCGACGCTGGCCGATCGGCCGGGAGGGAAAGCCGTCGCCGGCCTCGCTAACACAGCTCTCGGTCGCCAGCACGTAGGTGCCGTGGTCCTTGTTGAGCTGTTCGAGGCGGGCGGCGATGTTCACCTCGTCGCCGTAGACGGTGAAGTAGAGCCGGTCGCGGGCACCGACGGCGCCGGAGACGAAGGCGCCGGTGTTCAGGCCGCAGCGGGTCTTGAGGACGAGATCCTCGGGGCCGAACCGCGCCCCCGCGGCGAGGGCCTGGATGGCAAGGGCGGAGCGCAGCGCACACGCCGCGTGATCGGGATTGCCGCGGGCGGAGTTGAAGGTGATCAGCATGGCGTCGCCCTGGAACATGGTGATCACGCCCTCTTGCGAGTCGACGATCGCCGCCACCGCCGCGAAGTAGTCGTTCAGCGTCGCCATGAGCGCTTCCGGCGACAGGCGCTCGGCGATCGTCGAGAACCGCTCGATGTCGCAGAAGAGGATCGTCGCGTGGGTCACCTCGCCGTCGCCCGGCTCGATCTCCCGATCGCCGTCGTTGATCCGTTGCGCCACTTCGGGGGCGACGAAGCGGGTGAGGTCGCGGGCCACCGTCGCATCGCTGACGGCACGCATCAGCAGCCGCCGCGCCCGCACCAGGGCGACGGCGAGGACGGCGGTGACGAGGAGGATGGTGATGATCTTATCGACCTCGCCGCCGATGAGGATGACGTTCGAGGTGAGGTAGCGGACGTAATCGCGGGTGACGATGCCGTCGTGGTCGAGCGCGTACCAGAGGAGAACCAGCCAGCCGCCGGCGGCGGCGACACCGGAGACGATGACGTAGATCGGATCGAAGCGGAGCATTCTCAGCGCAATGAAGATGAAGACGTAAAGGAGCGTCGGCGCCTTCAGATAGAACGAGGGGGCTGTCCGTACTGCAGATGAAAGCTCCAGATCAGTCCGAGCAGGAGGCCGATATCGACGACGACGGAGCCGAGCAGAAACCAGGCCGGCAGCCGGCCGCGATAGGCGAAGGCGAGCCGCGCGAGGGTAAAGGCGAGATAGGCGGCGAGCACGTACGGCACCGGGGTGAACGGGGTGCCGGCCGAGGTCTTCGGGGCGATGGCGTAGAGCGCAATGAAGAAGCCGACGAGGAGGAATTGCACCCAGCCGATGAGGATCTCCGACTGCACCTGCTGTCGGGCGATGGCGCGGCTGACGCGAACCGGCAGTCGCCGGATCGCCCCGTTTGCCGAAGACGAACTCGGCGAGACCGGATGCCATCCCGCCGCCTCCTTGTCACCGTTGGCGCTGCCTTGACCGAATACGCCCCTTTACCGGCCGCTCCTGCACACGTGTCCGCGAGCGGCCGCCGGCGCCTCGCGCCCTATGGTAGCATGGGTGGCGTCGGAAGTCGGCGTCAGGCGTCGAGGCCGAGGAGCGAGCGGGCGAAGGCGCGGGCGTCGAAGGCGCGCATATCGTCGATGCCTTCGCCGACACCGATGGCATAGACCGGCAGGCCGAACCGCTCGGCCAGCGCGACGACGACGCCGCCCTTCGCCGATCCGTCGAGCTTGGTGACGGCGAGGCCGGTGACCTCGACCATGTCGCGGAACACCTGCACCTGCGAATGCGCGTTCTGGCCGACGCTGGCGTCGAGGACGAGCAGGCAGTCGTGCGGCGCCGTTTCGTCGAGTTTCTTCAGGACGCGGACGATTTTTTGCAGCTCGGCCATCAGGTCGGCGCGATTGTGCAGCCGCCCGGCGGTATCGATCAGCAGCACGTCGGCGCGCTCGGCACGGGCGAGTTCGAACGCTTCGAAGGCGAGGCTGGCGGCGTCGGAACCGGGGGCGCGGGCGACCACCTCGCAGCCGGCGCGCGCACCCCAGATCTGCAACTGCTCGATCGCCGCGGCACGGAAGGTGTCGCCGGCCGCCAGCACCACCTTGAAGCCGACGGAGCGGAACAGATGGGCGAGCTTGGCGATCGTCGTCGTCTTGCCGGAGCCGTTGACGCCGCAGACGAGGATGGTGTGGGGTTTGTGCGCATCGTTGATGGTGATCGTCTGCGCCACCGGCTCGAGAACGAGGGCGATTTCGTCGGCGAGGGCGGCGCGGATTTCGTCGGCGGTAACCTCCTGATCGAAGCGCGTGCCGGCGAGCGCCCGGGTCAGCTTCGCCGCCGTCTCGATGCCGAGATCGGCGCCGATCAGAAGATCCTCCAGCTCTTCGAGCAACTCCTCGTCGAGCTTGCGCCTGGTGAACAGGCCGCCGATGCCGCCCGACAGTTTCGCCGACGAGCGGCCGAGGCCGCGCCGCATGCGCGCGAGCCAGCCGGTCGTCGCCTCCGCCTCGGCGGTGGCGCGCGCCGCCAGCCGCGCCTGGATCGCCGCGATCGCCGCGGCTTCCGCCGCCGAACGTCCGCCGGTTTCGCCCATGGCCGGCGGCTCCTCGATCGGCGGCGGCTCGATCTCGGGCTCGTAGCCGGGCGGCGGGTCTTGCAGGGGCGGCACCTCGCCTGGATCTTCGACCGGAGGGAGTTCCGGAAGCGGCTCCGGCAGGGGGGGTTCCTCGATCGGCGGCGGCACGAACGGCGGCTCGGGCGGCGGCTTGATCGGCGGCTCCGGCGGCGGCTCAAATGGCGGCTCGGGCGGCGGGACGGGAATCTGCTGGGCCGTCGCCCCTCGCCCTCGTCGCGGCGCCGGAACCGGCGGAGCCAGCCGCGCGGCTCCGTTCCCGCCGTGTGGGGTGGTGCGTTGGATGGTGCGTCGCGCTCGCTCATCGGGGGCCCTCGGCGTACAAGCTGTCGGCATCGGCACCGGTGATCGCCACCCGGACGATCGTACCGGGCGTGGCCGGCTGATCGAGGCGAACTTGCGCATAGTAGGGGCAGCGACCGATACCGGCCGTCTCGACGAGGACCTCCGTCGAGCTTCCGATGCGGCCGGCGAGATGGGCCGCCCGCGCCCGGTCCCCCGCCTCGCGCAGCGCCCGCGCCCGCGCCCGGCGGACGGTCCGGCGGCACCTGCGGCATGCGGGCGGCGGGGGTGCCGTCGCGCGGCGAGTACGGGAAGACGTGCAGCCAGGTCAGGCCGAAGTCGCCGACCGCGGCCAGCGTGTCGGCGAACATCCGATCGGTCTCGGTCGGAAATCCGGCGATCAGGTCGGCGCCGAAAACGATGTCGGGGCGGGCGCGGCGCAGGCGATCGACGACGCGGGCGGCGTCGGCGCGCGAATGGCGGCGCTTCATCCGCTTCAGCACCAGATCGTCCGCCGCCTGCAGGCTGAGATGGACGTGCGGCATCAACCTCGGTTCGCCGGCGAAGGCGGCGACGAGGTCGTCGTCGATCGCCGCCGGATCGAGGCTGGACAGCCGAAGCCGGGAAAGCAATGGCACCCGCCGCAGCAGCGCGCGCACCACGTGCCCAAGGGTCGTACGGTGCGGCAGGTCCGCACCGTACGAGCAGATATCGACGCCGGTCAGCACCACCTCAAGATGACCGGCATCGACGAGGCGTTCGACGGATGCCACGATCCGATCGGGATCGACGCTGCGACCGGGCCCACGGACAAAGGGGATGATGCAGAAGGTGCAGCGGTGATCGCAGCCCTGCTGCACCTGGACGAAGGCGCGGGCGCGACCCTCGAAGCCGTCGATCAGGTGACCGGCGGTCTCCTTCAGGGTCATGATGTCGCCGACGACGACCGGCCTCGTCCCCGTTGACGAGCCGGTCGCGGTCGAGCTTTTCGGCGTTGCCGAGCACCCGGTCGACCTCCGGCATCCTCGCGAACATGGCGGGCGCGAGCTGGGCGGCGCAGCCGGTGACGATGATGCGCTTTCCCGGATGCTGGCGGCGCAGCCGGCGGATCGTCTGCCGCGCCTGGCGCACGGCTTCGGATGTCACCGCACAGGTGTTGACGATGACCGCATCGGCGAGCCCGGCGCCGGGCGGTGCTTCCGCATCACCTCCGATTCCAGCGCGTTCAGACGGCAGCCGAGGGTGACGACCAGCGGCGCCGCGATGCGGCGGCGGCGGGGGAAACCGGTGCGCTCATGCGAGCAGCGCGGCGTCGATGGTGCCGCGGAAACTGGTGGCGACGGGACCGGTGGTCAGCACGTGGCCGTCGTCCCGCCAGTGCACGGCGAGAACGCCGCCGTCGAGGACCACGTCGGCCGAGCGGCCGGCGAGGCCGCGGCGGTTGGCGGCGACCAGCGCGGCGGCGGCGCCGGTGCCGCAGGCACGGGTGATGCCGACGCCGCGCTCCCACACCCGGAGCCGCAGGCGGTCGGCGGCGACGATCTCGACCACCTCGACGTTGGTGCGGTCCGGGAACAGCGGATCGCATTCGATCTGCGGGCCGCAGACGGCGAGCTGCACCGCGTCGGCATCGTCGACGAAAAAGACGGCGTGCGGATTGCCGACCGTCGACCGCAACCGCATCTGAGAGCGGCGGCACCGCGAGCGGCAGGTGCAGCGTATCGGCCTCGCGGGCGAGCGGAATCGATCGCCAGTCGTTGTGGGCCGGCCCCAGGTCGACGGTGACCCGGCCGTCGCCGGCGGCATTGCAGGCGAGCAGCGTCGCCGCCGTCTCGATGACGGCGTGGCCGTTTTCGTTCCTCGCTCATGACGAGGTGCGCGATGCAGCGGCTGGCGTTGCCGCAGGCGGCGACCTCGCCGCCGTCGGCGTTGAAGATGCGCATGCGGATGTCGGCGACCGCCTGCGCGGGCGGCGCCATGACGATCAGCTGGTCGCAGCCGACGCCGGTGCGGCGGTCGGCGATGATGCGAACGATCGAGGGCGTCAGATCGATCGCCGCCTCCCGCGCGTCGAGGACGACGAAATCGTTGCCGAGGCCGTGCATCTTGATGAAGGGCAGGGCGGTCATCGCGCGCCTAATATGGCGCAAGCCCCGCCGAAGTCCACCCGCGTCACGATAGGCTTGCCCGAATGCGGTCGTAGCCCGGATGCAGCGCAGCGCAATCCGGGATAATATGCCACATGGTCAACTATCGTCGCGCCCGAGTCCCCGGCGCCACATACTTCTTCACCGTTACGCTGCGCGAGCGACGCAAGGACTGGCTCACGGCGCATGTGGATTTGTTGCGCTCGGTGGTCCGGCGCGTGCGGATCGAGCGCCCGTTCGTGATCGACGCGGCGGTGGTGTTGCCCGATCACCTCCACACCATCTGGACCCTGCCAGCGGGCGATGCAGACTATTCGGGGCGGTGGCGGGCGATCAAGGCGCGGTTCAGCCGGTCACTGGCTTCCTCAGGTGTTCCGCTCGTCCGCAACCCACGCGGCGAGTACGATCTTTGGCAGGGGCGATTTTGGGAGCATTTGATTTGCAACGATGACGATTTCGTCCGCCACGTCGATTACATTCACTACAACCCGGTAAAGCATCGTCTGGTCGACGATCCGTTTAACCCGTCTTATTCATGACGTCGGCTGGGGGGCTGAGCGTTTGGGCGGTTGTGGCTGATGGGACGCGCGTGGGCTTGCGGGTTTTTCCTGGCTTGGTTGGGGTGGATTTGATTGCGGCGCTGGGGGTTTGCGGGAGAGGTTTGGCGGGGCGTTCCTGGCCCCGTTGCTCAGGGTCCGGCGAGGGCGGTGGCGAGGTGGCGGACCAGCGGCGCCTCGGGGCAGGCGGCGGCGAAGGCGAGGCGGACGCGCGACACGGTCTCGATGACGCGGGCGCCGAGCTTCAGCAACCTGAGCCGCAGCGTGGCGAACTCGGCGACGGCGAGGGCATTCGCCTTCGGGATGGCGTCGCGGAGTGCCAGGATCAGCCAGTAGGCGGCGGTATGGAGAACCAGGCGGACCTGATTGGCGAGCGGCGAGCGGCAGCTGGTGCGATCGGAGGCGAGCTGGCTCTTGTGCAGCTTGATCAGGTTTTCGGCCTGGCCGCGGGCGCAGTAGAGGACCTCGTAGACGTGCTCGGCCGTGCCGGCTGCGAGGTTGGTGACGACGAAGCGGATGTCGAGGCCCTGTGTCGAGGCCTCGATGCGGGCACACGCCCGGCGCCCCCGCTTCCACGACTTCGCCCGGTAGCGGGTCTCGGCGAAGCCGCGCAGGCAGGGCTTTTTCTCCAGTGCCCGGCGGGTGCGGATGTCGTCGGCGGCCTCGTCGACCAGGCGGTCGAGCACCCTGTTGCCGGGCAGGCCGAAGAGGTAATCGATGCCGTTCGCTTCGCACCAGTCCATCACCTCGGGCCGGCCGTAGTGGCCGTCGCCGCGGATGGTGATGCGGGTGGTGGGCCAGCGGCGGCGGATGTGGCGGAGGAGGCGGCGCAGATGGCCGCGGATCTCCTTGCCGGACGGCGTCTTGCCGGGACGCAGGATCACCGCAACGGGACGGCCCGTCGCCACCTCGTAGACGTGGATCGGCAGAAAGCAGCGCTCGTCGTAGTGGGCGTTGAACAACGACAGCTGCTGGTGGCCGTGGACGACGTCGCAGGTGTCGTCGATGTCGAGCGTCACCGCGGCGGGCGGCGTCGGGTAACTGGCGCACCACAGATCGAGCATGACCCGGCCGAGCCGGATGACGCTGCGCAGATCGGGCGCGTTCTCCCAGCGGGACATCGTCGGCTGCGAGCACAGATCCCGTCCGCTGTCCGGTAGCCGGCCGCAGGCGAGCTTGAACGCCGGATCGAACCGCAGGCTGTCCAGGTCGTCGGCGTCCTCGTAGCCGCAGGCGATGGCGAAGAGTATCGTCGGTCATGGCGGATGTGGCAGGCCCGGATGTCGTCGAAGCGGTGGCTTCAGCAACCCGAATCCTAGGCCACATCAATCCATTACGCTACTTCCGCCAGCTCCTTCCAACGGCCCTCATGAGATAATAAGACGGGTTAACTGGCGCTGGTCGTCCATCCACGCTTATACGAGAACGCGGGCGTAATCTGCGCCGGTCGGAGATCAGGATGGAAGCGTTCGGCAACTAACGCAGAGGTTCCCGCGATTTCGGCCTCATGGCTGTCATCCGGGCTACGCCTTGCTGCGCTTGCTTCACCCTCGTACCCTCGTACACCCGCTCGATCTCGATCAAATGCGTCAGTGAGGAGCGAAATCAACAAGGACATGGGAACAAATCACGATCATCTCAAGTTGCGCAGAGCGGCGGCCGTGGGACGATTGATCCGGCGAATTTAAAAGCTGGGATGGCTTTATGGAAGCCAATACCGGAGAGAAGTCGCTAGACCATCATGTCCGTGTGAGGCGGTAGACGATTGAGGTGGCCCGCCTCGAAGTGTCGACTAAGGCGTGTAGCAACGCTGCGGGGGTTGCTCCGATGGTCGGAGCCTGTCCCCAGGCACTGAACGAGGCGGACCATGACGGATCTTACGCTTTTCGTCGGCTTGGACGTCCACAAGAAGACCATTGCCGTTGCCATGGTCGAGGCGACGGCGGGCGCCGATGTTCGGTTCTACGGCACGATCGCGAACACACCGGATGCGCTGCGCACCTTGTGCAAGAAGCTCTCGAATGACGGCGGGCGGCTGAACTTCTGTTACGAGGCGGGCCCCTGCGGCTACGGCGTGCAGCGTCATTTGACGCGGCTCGGACACCGTTGCGACGTGGTGGCGCCGGCGCTGATCCCGCGCAAGGTCGGCGACAAGGTGAAGACCGACCGGCGCGACGCGATGATGCTGGCGCAGACGCTGCGCGCCGGGCAGCTGACCGCGGTCTGGGTGCCGGACGAGGCGCACGAGGCGATGCGGGACCTGGTTCGGTTGCGGGCGCAGGCGATGCGGGATCTGCGCAAGACGCGCCAGCAACTGCTGAGCTTCCTGCTTCGCCATGGCCTGAGTTCGCCCTACGGCCACTGGTCGAAGATGCATCGGCGCTGGCTGGGCGAACTGACCTTCGCGCATCCGGCCCAGCATCTGGCGCACGAGGAGATGATCCAGCGGATCGAACGCGCCGAGGCGCTGTGCGACCGGCTCAAACAGGCGATCGCCGACCTGGTGCCGGAATGGTCGCTGGCGCCGGTCGTCCAGGCGATCCAGGCGCTGCGCGGCGTGTCGCTGGTCGTCGCGGCGGTGATCGTGGCCGAGGTCGGCAGCTTCGGCCGGTTCGACAATCCGCGCCAGCTGATGGCCTATCTCGGCCTCAATCCGTCGGAACATTCCAGTGGTGCGACGATCCGGCGTGGCCCGATCACCAAGACCGGCAATGCGCTGGCACGGACCTGCCTGGTCGAGGCAGCCTGGACCTACCGCTTCCCGGCGCGGGTGACGCAGATCATCCGTGACCGGATGAAGGATCTGCCGGAGCCGATCCGCAATGTCGCCTGGAAGGCGCAAGTCCGGCTCTCGGCGCGATACCGCAAGCTCACGGCGACCGGCAAGCCGGCACCCAAGGTCGTGGTGGCGATCGCACGCGAGTTGGTCGGCTTCATCTGGGCCATCGCCCGGATGGTTGAGCCGAAGTTCGCCTGACGGCGGCACGGCCTAGAAACGGATTTTGCCAGGCAAGGAGGTGAAACAGCCATCACGGGAACACGCTTCGACGCCCAGCGCCGACGGCAGGATGAGGAGGGAGGGGAACCCTCGATCCGGGTTTGATGCCGGGATCATCCGACGTGCGTTCGCTAGACAGAGGAAGCCCCACGACGAACCTTGGTCATGCGGTACCAACCCGCGGATAAGAGCCAGATCAACCGTCGTCCATGCTTCCTGCCGTCCGCACTGGGCGCCGATATGCTCAAGTATCACCTGCAAAAGCAGGGTGAATCAATGTGCCTTAGTCTTGACATCACGGACATAAGAGCCCGTCTTATTCATGACGTCGGCTGGGGGGCTGAGCGTTTGGGCGGTTGTGGCTGATGGGACGCGCGTGGGCTTGCGGGTTTTTCCCGGCTTGATTGGGGTGGATTTGATTGCGGCGCTGGGGGTTTGCGGGAGGGGTTTGGCGGGGCGTTCCTGGCTCCGTTGCTCAGGGTCCGGCGAGGGCGGTGGCGAGGTGGCGGACCAGCGGCGCCTCGGGGCAGGCGGCGGCGAAGGCGAGGCGGACGCGCGACACGGTCTCGATGACGCGGGCGCCGAGCTTCAGCAACCTGAGCCGCAGCGTGGCGAACTCAGCGACGGCGAGGGCATTCGCCTTCGGGATGGCGTCGCGGAGTGCCAGGATCTCATGAATAAGACGGGCTAGCCGCCGTGGTCAGGCGGGCTGAAGCCAGCATCGACCGACGGAAGCTTGCCCCAAATATAGAAACATTCTTAAGTGATAATTTTGAAGGTATGACAATCGAACTCTTGTCAACACTATATGATGAGATCGAGCCCCCTCTGATGGACTGAGAATTGATAAAGATGATTTTGAGACACGTTTTGCGCGGATCAAACCGACGGCGTGTTCCGCACCGGCTCATGCGACCTTGGAACTTTTGTGGACGCGTGGCATGACCTCGTGAGCCGGTTCCGAGCCGTCGCTTATCACCGTGACCTGGTGGCGGTAGCCGGCGGCCGGCAGCCCGGCATAGCCTCTCCAGCCGTCGGTGTGAATTGTCGCCCCCGGCTCCACGGCTTCTTGCAGGAAGGCCAACAGGCTCTCGGCGGAGACGTCCTTAACGCGCCGAAGACGGATGCGCCCGATACCGCGCCCGCGCTTTTCAGCCGCCACCGCGACGATGGCTTTCCTCTCGACCTCGCGGCCCCGCTTGCCTTCTTCCGGGCCGCCCACATAGGTTTCGTCGGCCTCGATCTCGCCGACAAGGCGGTCGCGACCGGGCCGCACCATGGCCCGCCGCAGCTTGTGCAGCCAGGTCCAGGAGGTCTCGTAGCTGCCGAGGCCGAGGGCACGCTGCAGCCCCAGGGCGCTCACCCCGTTCTTCTGGCTGGTCACGAACCACATCGCCAGGAACCATGTCCGCAGCGGCTTGCGGGTCCCTTCGAAAATCGTGCCGGCGGTCACCGAGGTCTCCCTGCGACATGCCCGGCACCGCAGCCAGCCACCGGCCATTTCCCACGGCTCGCCGACAACTCCACAGTGTGGGCAGCAAAAGCCCCCCGGCCAGCGGAGCCGGCGGATATAGGCGCGGCAGGCAACCTCACCCCGAAACCACTCGTCCAGCTCCTGGAAGGTGCTTGGGTAGTCAGCGCCCGCCACCGGATGCTTTCCGACCTCCATCCGTCCACAGTATCAGCCGAATCTGGGGGAGCGAAGGGGATACCCACTAAAGAGAGAAAAAAAATATGTCGCTATCAGGGGGCGGGTGGAATGCGTACGTTTTAAAAGCGTGCCTATCCGGTTATGACAGACATCCACTACATGTAGGATGCGTCCACTCACCTGAATAGAGCCCAGAGTAGGTCGGCGCCTCAACTCCGCCGGCGATGCCGAGGAGCGAGCGGAAGGCGTTGAACGGGTAGAACCGTCTGTTGAAGCGGAACGTGAACTCGTTGAGATAGGCTTGTAGATGCTTCGCGCTTACGCCGTGGTGGATGCCATTGATCCAGGTTTTCAGGTTGCTGAAGACGAGGCGGATGATCGGCATGAACTCTTCGACCACCTCGGGATCGCCGCATTCGGCAATGGCGTGGTGATCATAGCCGCGTGTCCGCAAGCTGCCATAGCCGCTCCAATCGTCGGTGACGATCAGCGACCCCGGCATAACGCGCTCTCGACGAAGCCACACAGCGAATCGGCGCGGCGGTCGGCAACGACGGACAGCCGCACGCGCCGGCGTAGCGGCCGTC
>CAWAGY010000039.1:0-42521 GCA_963781645.1 uncultured Alphaproteobacteria bacterium
CTGAAGCACCTCCGGCACCCGTGGCCGGCGGGGTGTTGCGGCTGCGGCCGGTGCGGACGACGCCGTCGATGATGGCCATGCCGATGCCCGGCAGGTCGCCCAGCGCCACGCTCTCCAGCAGCGTCGCCGGCGGTGTGCTGGGCGCGGTCGAGAAGACCAGGTCGGCCGCCCGCCCCGGCTCGATCCGGCCCCGGTCAGGCCATGGACGCGCGCGGTGTTGCCGGTGGCGAAGCAGAAGGCGAGCTCCGCCGGCACCTCGCCGAGGCTGGCCAGCATGGCGATCATCCGCAGGATGCCCAGCGGCTGCACGCCGAGCCGGCCGGCGCGTCGGTGCCGAGGATGACGCGATCGAGCTGGCCCAGTTCCTTCGCCGTTCCGAGCGCCAGCAGGCCGAGCGCAAGTTGCCGTTGTGCACGAGCTCGATGGCGCGGGAGCACGCTCGCACAGGCACTCGATCTGATCGTCCGGCAGCGCGGTATGGCCGCCGTTGATGTGGCCGATGACGTCGGCGTCGGCGGCCAGCACCACGTCCTTGTCGATCAGTCCGGAGCCGGGATCGACGGGCCGCCGGTGTGGATGGTGCTGCGGATGCCGTGCTTGCGCGCCCAGGCGACCATCTGCTGCGCCTCGTCCGCCTCCTTGACGCTGCCGAGCCCGACCTCGCCCATCAGGGTCACGCCGGCTTCCGCCAGCTCATTGAAGTCGCTCTCGACCATGCCCCGCTCGGGCACCGGCGCGCCGGCCAGCACCTTGACGCCGCCCGGACGGAAGGCGGCGAAGGCGCGCTGCGCGGTGATCGCCAGCGCCTTGACGCCGATCACGTCCTTCGGCCGGCCCGGGCAGGTGCACCTCGCCCGCCGAGATCATCGTCGTCACCCCACCGTTCAGCGTTGAATCGATCCAGCCGAGCTGGTTCTGCCGCGGCGTCCAGTCGCCGAAGACCGGATGCACGTGGCTGTCGATCAGCCCGGGGGCGACGGTGGTGCCGCGGGCATCGACGACGCGCGCCTCTCGGTATCGAGGTCGGCTGCCCGGCCGACGCCGGTGATGCGGCCGTCCACGACGAAGAGGGTGTCGGCATCGAGAATCGGCCGGGCCAGATCGCCCGACAGGACAAGCCCGATGTTGCGGATCACGAGCCGGCCGAGCCGGCGGCAGCGGCAGGGAGGGGGATCGGCCATGGCGCGTGCTCCTTCGCTGGCGCACGTCCAGTCATAGAGCTGAGGGCGGCGCCGTCGATACCGGCGCGGATCCGGCTGGAAGCGAGGCACCTTGTAACCGAGTGTAACCAAACGTGAATTCCGGTATGACGCCGGCGTTTCTATTCCATCAAGCGAGCGATGACAGCAAGAGACGCGTAGAATGAGCACGCTCGTCAGGCCGACGCCGGCAAGCCCGACCGGACGTGCCGACACGGCGAAGCCGTCGTCGCGGTTCCGGCTGCCCGCGACCAGCTTTCAAGGCGTATGCCTTCGTGCGCAGCCGCATCTCGCCAGGATCCGGTGGACTCCCAGCGTCGCCAGTTGCTGAAGCTGGTGATAGCGAAGGAGACGCGCTTCGGCCGCGACCACGGCTTCGCCGGCAACAGCGTCGCCGACTATCAGGCGCGCGTGCCACTGCGCACCTACGGCCAGCACTGGGACGAGTACTGGAAGGAGCCCTTTCCCCGCCTCACCGACTGCACCTGGCCCGGCACGATCCCCTATTTCGCCGTCTCTTCGGGCACGTCGTCGGGAAAGGTCAAGTACATCCCGTGCTCGGCGGCGATGGTTAGTTCGAACAAGCGGGCGGCAATCGACATCTTCGTCCATCACATCGCCAACCGGCCGCAAAGCCGGTGTTCGACGGCAAGTGCTTCCTGCTCGGCGGATCGAGCGATCTGAAGGAGCTGGCGCCCGGCATCTGCGCCGGCGACATCTGCGGCATCGCCGCCGCCGAGAAGCCGTGGTGGGTGCAGCGCTTCTATTTTCCGCCGAAGTCGCTGACCTTCATCACCGACTGGGACGAAAAGATCGAACGGCTGGCGCCCCTGGCGCTCGCCGAGGACATCCGCTTCC
The DNA here is from genome assembly GCA_963781645.1 of uncultured Alphaproteobacteria bacterium. GTDB lineage: Bacteria > Pseudomonadota > Alphaproteobacteria > Rhodospirillales > Defluviicoccaceae > Defluviicoccus. Next base: position 2,058 of record CAWAGY010000039.1, read on the forward strand.
TCTCCGGCGCCCCCGGCTGGCTCGCCATCCTCTTCGAGAAGCTGGCGAGCCTCCGCCCCGAAAGCTCGGCCGCATCGTCGACGTGTTCCCGCACCTGGAGATGATGACCCACGGCGGCGTCAGCTTCGCCCCCTACCGCAGCCGCTTCGAGCGGCTGCTGGAGGGCAGCCACGCCGAGATGCGCGAGGTCTATCCGGCGAGCGAGGGCTTCGTCGCCATCGCCGACCGCGGCCCGCGAGGGCCTGGCTGCTGACCGATAACGGCCTGTTCTACGAGTTCGTGCCGACTCGAGCTTGGCGCAGCCAACCCGACCCGCCACTGGCTGGGCGACGTGGAGAGGCGTCGACTATGCCATCGTGCTGACCACCTGCGCCGGGCTGTGGAGCTACATGATCGGCGACATCGTCCGCTTCGTCGACCGGCAGCCGCCGCGGCATCTTGATCACCGGCCGCACCTCCTACATGCTGTCGGCGTTCGGCGAGCACCTCACCGGCGAGCTGGTCGAGACGTGCGTTCTTGCCGCCGCCGAGAGCATCGGCGCCCAGGTGACCGAGTTCGCCGTCGGACGAGTTCGCCGAAACCGGAGGCGCCTCGGCCGTCACGCCTACGTCGTCGAGTTCGACCGGCAGGTCGCCGAAGCCGACCGCGTCAGCGCTTCGCCGAGGCGATCGACCGCGAGCTCGCCAGCCGCAACGAGGACTATGAGGAGCGGCGGGTGATCCCGACCGGCGTCCGCATGCCGGTGGTGCACGCGGTCCCGCCCGGCACCTTCGCGCCTGGCTGAAGAGCGTCGGCAAGTTCGGCGGCCAGAACAAGGTGCCGCGGGTGATCGGTGACCAGACGGTCCTCAAGGGTCTGCTCGACTTCGCCCACCGCTCAAGCGCGGTGACCTCCCGCGCCGACTGATCCGGACCGCCGGTGCGCCGACCGCTCATCCGGGCTGGCGGCGGCGGTCGGTTGCAGCAGGGGCATCTCCTCATCCTCGCAACGTGTCCCAACATTGCCGCGCTTCCCGCGAGAGCTCGGGCGGGCGTCCACGACACGAATTAGGTCAGCCGACCAATCGTCACCGATTAAATTAATAAACATCAGTTAGTAAAAAACTCCTCGACAGCGTCAGCGGCGGCGCCTACATTCGTCGTCATGAGCACCGCCCTGCGCCGCTACGACTTCAGCGAACGCCTCGCCGACATTCTCGGCGAGTCCCGTCGCGATCTCAGGGTCCGGGTCACGCTGTTGATCTCGGGCGGCCTGATCCGGCCGGGGCCGCGCGGGCCGGGGGCACCGCCGGCGACCGCCGACTACGCCGCCGATCTGTTGATCGGGGTGATGGCGGCACCCTTGCAGGTCCACACCGTCGATGCCGTCCGCTGCTATCGGGCGCTGGTGCCGACCCGGCTGGTGGCCGGTGACGGCACCTCCGGCATCGTCCTTGGCGCCGGCGGCCGGCCGCGCCTCACCCGGAACCTCACCGGGCGCTCTGCCGATCCGATCGCCGCCGCGGCTGCCGGTATCGTCCGGCCGCCGTTCGGCGAGGCGGTGGCGCGGCTGCTGGCACTTGCCCGCGCCGAGGCGACGCGGACGCTGATCGCCCGCGACGTCTTCGGCGTCTGGCTCTCCCGCGGCTTCCCGGTCGCCACCATCCAGCTCGCCACCTGGACCGACACCGGCCGCAGCATCACGAGCCAGCGCTACGAACTTCCGCCGGCGACCCGGCCGCCCGCCTGGCTCGATCCCGAGCGCGGCGGCAGCGCCGATACCGGTCTCGCCCACAGCGTCTTCCTGCCGGTCGACAAATTGATCGCGATCGGCGCCCTGATAACCCCGTCCGACGACGAAAGGATGCCTCCCGTGATCGACCTCGGTCAGAAAATCGCCAGCCTTTCCAGTCTCGCCCAGCTCGCCCGCGAAACCCGCCATCGCCGGCCGTGGCAGTCGTTTCTCTCGGCGGCGGCGGCGGCGGAGGACACGGCTGCCCGCATCGACGCCCGCGACGCCGGTCTCGTCGAAGTCTTCGACTTCGGAGGCAATCCCGGCAACCTCCGCATGCTGACGCATGTTCCGGACGATCTGCCGACGGGCGCTGCGCTCGTCGTCGTCCTCCACGGCTGCACCCAGACCGCCGCCTCCTACGATCGCGGCACCGGCTGGTCGACCCTCGCCGACCGCCATGGCTTCGCCCTGCTCCTGCCCGAACAGCGACGCGCCAACAACCCCTTGCGCTGCTTCAACTGGTTCCGCGGCGAGGACCACGCCCGCGAGTCCGGCGAGGCGCGCTCCATCCGCGAGATGGTTGCCCGGATGATCGCCCTTCACGGCATCGATCCGAAGCGCGTCTACGTCACCGGGCTGTCGGCGGGCGGCGCCATGACCTCGGTCCTGCTGGCGACGTACCCCGACGTCTTCGCCGGCGGCGCGATCCTGTCGGCAGTTCCGTACAAGGCGGCGAACGGCCTGCAGGAAGCCTTCGAGGTGATCTTCCAGGGCAGGAGCCTGCCGGCCGAGGAATGGGCGGCGCGGGTGCGGGACGCCTCGCCGCATGCCGGACCGTGGCCGCGGGTGCAGGTGTGGCACGGCGATGCCGATGCGACCGTCAAGCCGCTCAACCAGACTGAGATCGTCAAGCAGTGGACCGCGGTGCATGGCCTAGCGCCGGCGCCCAGCGTCGAGAAGATCGTGGACGGTCACACCCATCGCATCTGGCGCGACGCCGAGGGCCGCGATCTGGTCGAATCCTACACCGTCGCCGGCATGGCCCACGGCGCCGCCATCGATCCGCATGGCCCCGATGGCATCGGCCAGCCGCAGCCGTTCATCGTCGATGCCGGCATCTCGTCTACTTGGCATATCGCCCGTTCGTGGGGGCTCACCGGGAGCCGCCGCGAACCGCGTCCGACCGCGGCCGCCCGGCCGGAGCGGTCGTCACCGATGATCGTCCTGCCGCCGCCGGCAGCAAACGAAACGGCCGACAGGCTGGCTGATGAGCCTGCCGGACGCACCGTCGAGCCCGACGAGATCGTGCCGCCGTCTTCGCGACGCCGCGAGGAGAGGCGGAGCGAAGGGAGCGATCGTGCGACGGGCGGCGCCGATGGTGGGGGCGGTGACAGAAGTGGGGCGCGCACGGCGGGGATCGACGTCAGCGCCATCTTGACGAAGTCGTTCGAGATCGCCGGGCTGATCCAGCCGGCCCCGGCCGACGCCCCGCGCAAGCCCTCGACGGCGCCGCTCGGCATCGACATTCCGAACATCATCGCCACGTCGTTCGAGGCGGCCGGCCTGTTCAAGCGCGCCCATGCCGATGGCTTCCCGCCCCCGGGCGCGCGGGCGCGTCACGCAGGGGACACGCGTCGGCGGCCGGCTGACGCCTCCGAGCCGCGGAAGGAGGCCGCCGATGCAGGCGTTCCCGACCGCATCGATCTGCAGACGATCCTCACCCGGTCGTTCGAGGCGAGCGGGCTCTTGAAGACGGTCGCGGGCGAACTGCCAGCGGGCGCCGCGGCCGACGGACCCGCGGCCAAGGAGCCGGACGCCGACGACCGGTCTGTGGACGATGGCGACGGCTGGCGGCTTGTCGCCGGCGGTACCGACGAAAACGAGCGGGCGGTCCTGTTCGGCTCGGTGTCGTCGGGTAGCGGCGGCGCCGTCGGCCCGCGGATCAAGTCGGTGGCCTGCGAGCTCAGTCTCGGCGCCCGCCCGCGGCTCGCCTACGCACGGCGTCTCGACCTGCGGGCGGCGCTGAACGCGTTTACCACCGCCGCCTTTACCGTCCTCATCGACGGCGAACCGGTGGACGAGGCGGCCGCGAACGGCATGGACTACGCAGAGGACGAATGGACCAGGCGCTGCGACATTGACCTCGGCCGCTTCGCCGGCCGCACGGTCACCCTGACCTTCACCCTCGAGGCAAACTCCAATATGTACAAGGAGGTCTCCGCCAAGGCCTGGGTGCGCGACATCGTTGTCGACGAAGCGGCGACCGTACCGGCCGCACCACCTGCCGCCGGACCGGTGGAGGAAGATGACGGTTCGGGTGAAGACGAGCTGATCGCGACCATCTGAGGGCGAAGGCCGGCGGACGAGGGCGGAACGACATGCAATGGTCCGACGACGCCCTCGTCCTCGCAGCCCGCAGCCTCGGCGAGGGACAGGCGATCGTCTCCCTCCTCTGCCAAGGCCACGGCCGCTGGCACGGTGTCGTCCCCGGCGGCAACAGCCGGGCGCGCCGGCATCTGCTGCAACAGGGTACGCGGGTTGCGGCGACGTGGCGGGCCCGACATGCCGGACAGCTCGGCACGCTGACCTGCGAGCTCGCCGCCGCCGTCCCCGCCGGCGTCATCCACGACCGGCTCCGCCTTGCCGCCCTCACCGCCGCCGCCGCGTTGATCGAAGCGGGCCTGCCGGAGCGCGAGCCGAACGCCGCGATCTATGCCGCCACCCTCGCGCTGCTCGCCAAGCTGGCCGGGGGCGAGGACTGGCTGCGCGCGTACGCCGACTGGGAGGCGCTGTTCATCGCCGAAATCGGCTTCGGCCTGCCGCCAGCGGGCTCAGCAGCCGATCGATGGTCCGGCCGCCGATGCCGTCCGGGTCGCCGCAATCAAAGCCGATCTCGCCCGCTCGGGCGACCGCCTGGAAGAGAGCGTCTTCGCTCCCGAAGGGCGCCGGCTGCCGTTCGCCCGCACCCGTCTCGGTCAGCTCATCGCCGAGCTGCGTTAGACCTGCGCGACTACGGACACGGAGACCCGCGCAGCGGCGGAGGCGGCAAAACCCCGCCCTTGTTGCCGCCGGCCGGTCGGTGCTACCAACGCCGCAGCCGCCTCTCGCCGGCCGGAGCATGTGTGTCGGGTCCGCAGATGTATGTCCTGATCGACAACTACGACAGCTTCACCTACAACCTGTTCCACTATTTCGGCGAACTGGGGGCAGAGGTGGTCGTCCGCCGCAACGATGCGGCAACCGTGGATGAGATCATGGCGATGGCGCCGGAAGGCATTGTCATCTCGCCCGGCCCCTGCGATCCCGATCATGCCGGCATCTGTCTCGACCTGATTGCCGCCGCCGCGCGATCCCGGCTGCCTCTGTTCGGCGTCTGCCTCGGCCATCAGGGCATCGGCCAGGCCTTCGGCGGCCGCGTCGTCCGTGCGCCGAAGCCGATGCACGGCAAGGTGAGCACGATCAGCCACCGGGGCGAAGGCCTGTTTGCCGGCATCCCGGCGCCGTTCCGGGCGACCCGCTACCACTCGTTGATGATCGCGCCGGACGACGTACCGGACGACCTCTGCGTCACCGCGACCAGCGAGGACGGCGTCATCCAGGGGATCGAGCACCGCCGCCTGCCCATCTGGGGCGTGCAGTTCCACCCGGAAAGCATCGAGACCGAGCACGGCCATCGGCTGATCCGGAATTTTCTTGAAGCGAGCCGGACGCGTCCAGCAGCGAAGCGCGGCGAACCCGAGCATGTCGGAGCCGGGCGTGCTTAAGCCCTTTCTGGTCAGGCTGGCGGCGGGCGCGACTCTTCCGCCGAAGACAGCGCCGACGCCTTCCGGCTGATCATGGCAGGCCAAGCAACGGACGCGCAGATCGGGGCGTTTTTGATGGCGCTCCGGCTGCGCGGCGAAACCGCCGACGAGATCTGCGGGGCGGTGCGGGCGATGCGCGAGGCGGCGACCGCCATCGAGGCGCCGGCCGCAGCCATCGACATCGTCGGCACCGGCGGCGATGCATCGGGGACGCTGAACATATCGACCGCCGCGGCGCTGATCGTCGCCGGTTGCGGCGTGCCGGTGGCCAAGCACGGCAACCGGGCGCAGACGTCGGCTTGCGGATCGGCCGACGTGCTGGCCGCGCTCGGCATCGACATCGAGGCGGACCCGGCCCTCGTCGCCCGCGCGATCAAAGAGGCCGGCTTCGGCTTTCTGATGGCGCCGCGCTACCACCCGGCGATGCGCCACGTCGGCCCGGCGCGCGCCCAGCTCGGCTTCCGCACGATCTTCAACCTGTTGGGGCCGCTCGCCAATCCGGCCGGGGTGAAGCGCCAGTTCACCGGCACCTTCGCCCGCCACTGGGTCGAGCCGATGGCCGCCGTTCTTGCCTCGCTCGGCTGCGAACGGGCCTGGGTGGTGCACGGAGCCGACGGGCTCGACGAACTGACCCTGACCGGGCCGTCGTTCGTCGCCGCCATCGTCGACGGCGTCGGTATTCGCTCGTTCTCGATCGGCCCGGAAGACGCCGGCCTTGCCCGGGCGCCGCTCGAGGAGCTGCGCGGCGGCGACGCGGCGACGAACGCACGCGCCATCCGCGCCGTGCTTGCGGGCGAGCCGGGCGCCTTCCGCAACGCCGCCCTCTTCAATGCCGCGGGTGCCTTGATCGTCGCCGGCCGGGCGACCGATCTTCGCGAAGGCGTGGCGATTGCCGCGCGGGCGATCGACGATGGCCTGGCGGCAGCGGCGCTCGAACGGGCCGCCGCCATCACCAGCGGGGCGGCATGAGCCGGGCGAGCGTCGTCGGCGCGCACCCATGCGTGGATGAGAAGCGGCGATGAGCGGTGTTCTCGCCCGCATCTGCGCCGATCGCCGAGCCGACGTAGCATCGGCGAAGCGCGAGCGCTCGGAGACTGCACTCCTCGCTGCCGCCGCCCGGCAATCGCCGCCGCGCGGATTTCGCCGGGCCCTCGCGGTAAAGATCGCCGCCGGCGGGCCGGCCCTGATCGCCGAGATCAAGCGGGCATCGCCCTCGAAAGGGCTGATCCGTGCCGACGCCGATCCGGCGGCGATTGCCCGCGCCTACGTCGAAGGCGGCGCCGCCTGCCTCTCGGTGCTGACCGAGCCGCATTATTTCCGGGGCGACAACGGCGATCTTGTCGCCGCCCGTGGCGCCGTCGCCGTGCCGGTGCTGCGCAAGGATTTCATGCTCGATCCGTGGCAGGTTCTGGAAGCACGCGCCATCGGCGCCGATTGCGTCCTGTTGATCATGGCAGCGCTCGACGATGGCTGCGCCCGGGAGCTGGCGGCGGCGGTCCTGGAGCTCGGCATGGACGCGCTCGTCGAGGTCCACGATCGGGCCGAGCTCGACCGGGCGCTCGCCCTCGATGCGCCGTTGATCGGCATCAACAACCGCAATCTCGCGACTCTTGCCGTCGATCTGGCGACGACCGAAGCGCTGGCGCCGCTCGTTCCCGCCGACCGCCTCGTCGTCGGCGAAAGCGGCCTTGCCGCCCCTGCCGATCTGGCGCGGCTGGCCGCCGTCGGCGTCCGCGCCTTCCTCGTCGGCGAATCCTTGATGCGCGAGCCCGACATCGCCGCCGCCGTCCGCCGGCTGCTGGCGCCGGGCGCACCAAGCCTTTCGGCAGGCGGACAAGCCTGATAGAAGGAGCGCGTAACGGCTTTCTTGCCTTTGGAAGCCGCGATCCTCTCGGGCCCGCACTGGCGCTCGCACCGGCAGCCGATGCGCCGGTCCCCGTCATCCCGAAGCGCCCAGAACCGTCCGTCGCCATACGACCGTTGCAGACCCCGCAGCGGCCACGGCCCGAAAGGGGAAGTGGATTAGCACGATGAGCGCCGATGCATCGCATCCGAGCGGAGCCGCCCGCGGGTCCGGGCACACCACCCCCCGCACGCCCCCGCGGCGGTCGAACCCGCTTCGCGGCCTGTTCGCTGCCATCCGTCCGAAGCCGGTCCCGCTCGCCGAGCGCCTCGCCCGCTTCCCGACCGATGGACTGCCGCTCGAGCGCACCATGGTCATCCGCTGGAACTCCTATCAGGTGCCGTTCATCAAGGCGGAAACGGAACGCGACGCGGCGGTGGGCCTCGGCCTCGTTCACGCGCATCTGCGCGGAGCCCAGATCGCCCTGTTCAAGCGTTTCTTCTACGGCCGACTATCTGAGATGGTCGGCCGCTTCGGCCGCGATTTCGACCACATCATTCGCATTCTCGACTATGGAGGCGCCGCGGATGCGCTCGCCGCGCGCTTGCCGGATGCGACCCGCGTCTGGATCGAGGGCTACGTCGATGGGCTGAACGCCTACCAGGAGCGGCTGAGCGAGCTGCCGCCGGAGTTTGCCGTACTCGGCATGCGCCCGGAACCCTACGAGTTTCGCCGACATCCTCGTCGGCAGCCGCTTCGCCGCCACCGACTTCACCTGGCTTACCTACTTCCCGCTGCTCGCCGAACGCGGCCGGCCGGGCTTCCGGGAGCTGTGGAACCGGACGCTCGCCGCGGGCGAACTGCCGACGGTGAGCGGGCATCCCCACGACGCGCAGGGGGAATTCGAGGATCTCCTCCTGGGCTCCGGGCGGATCGGCAGCAATTCCGTCGTCGTCTCCCCCGAACACAGCGCCACCGGCAGCGCGCTGATTGCCAGTGATCCACACCTCGGATTGTCGCTGCCCAATCTCTGGGTGCTGCTCGGCCTGCGCTCGCCGTCGCTCAATGTCGTCGGCCTGACCATTGTCGGCCTGCCGGTGTTCGGCCTCGGCCGCAACCCCGACCTCGCCTGGGGCGGCACCAACATGCGCGCGGCCTCGAGCGATCTCTACGACGTCTCGCGGCTGCCGGCGGACCAGATCGAGACGACGGAGACGGTGATCCGCACCCGCTTCGGTCGGGATTGCCGGCGCCGCGTGCGCAAGACGCCGTTCGGCCCGATCGTCTCCGATGCAAAGATCGTCAAGATGGCAAATCCGGCGCCGATCGCCCTGCGCTGGGTTGGTCACGAGCCGACGGACGAGTTCACCGCGCTGATCGCGGCGGCCCGGGCGACGACGCCGGATGAGTTTCGCAACGCCTTCGTCGGCTACGGCGTCTCCGGCCAGAACATGCTGTTCGCCGATGTCAACGGCAACATCGGCCATGTGATGGCGGTCACACACCCGCTCCGCCGTGCCTTTCCGAAGGACGATCCGGTCCTCGACGCCGCCGATCCGGACACCCGCTGGAGCGGCTTCGCCGGCGTCCTCGATCTGCCGTTCGTCCTCAATCCGCCGCGCGGCGTCATCGCCTCGGCGAATGATCGGCCGAACGGGACGAACATCCCGATCGGCTTCACCTTCGGCACCGACGACCGCATGCTGAGGCTCTATGAGCTGCTCGAAGAGAAGCCGAAGCTGGGCATCGCCGATCTCGAACGGCTGCAGACGGACACCCGCGCCCCGGACGCGATCCGGCTGCTCACCCTGCTCATTAACGAGATCGACCGGCTGGACGGTCTCGATGACGATCCGTTCGTTCGCCGGCTGAAGGGCTGGGACGGCGACTACGCGACGACCTCGGCCGGCGCCGTGGCCTTCGAGACCTTCCTCTACCATCTCGTCCTCGGCCTCTACGCCGCCCGCAACGCGACGGAACTGCCGGAGCTCTACAGCCAGTGGAGCTACCTGACGACGTTTCTCATCCCCGACCTGCGCCAGCGAGACGAGACCCAGCGGACGACGCTTCTGCGCACGGCCTTAAAAAAGGGGGCCCGCGATGCCGCCCGGTTTCCGACCTGGGGCGACATGCACCGGCTGCAGGTCGGAACGTCGCTCGCCCGCATTCCATTCGTCGGCCATGTTTTCGTTATCCGGGATCTGCCGGTCGGCGGCTCGCGGCAAACGCCGATGAAGATGTCGCACGGCATGGTTAACGGCCGGCATAGCGCGTCGTTTGGCTCCATGGCCCGGCACATCTCGATCTCTCCGATCCGGACGCCAACTGGTTCACACTCCTCGGCGGTCAGGACGGCTGGATCGGCAGCGCCAACTTCCTCGATCAACTCGATCTGTGGCAGGAACGCCGGTACATCCGCATGCCGCTGCGTCCGGAGACGATCGCGCGCGAGTTCCCGATCACGATGACGCTGACACCCTGATCCTCCGCCAGCTTATCCCGCCTTCTGCCGGGCGGCGACGCTGCGGACAAAGGCGGCGGCGGCGGGTGTAATGCGGCGGACGATGGCGTCGACGCCGGCGGCGTTCGGGTGAACGCCATCCGCCTGGTTGAGGGCGGCGATGCCGGCGACGCCGTCGAGAAAGAACGTGTAGAGCGGCACGTCGTACGTCTCGGCGAGCCGGGTGTAGACGGCGGCGAACTTTCGGCCGTAGTCGCCGCCGTAATTGGGCGGGGCAAACATTCCGGTCAGCAGCACGGGGATGTCCCGCTTTTTCAGCTCGGCAAGGATGGCATCAAGATTGCGATAGGTCGCGTCGGGATCGACTCCGCGCAAAGCATCGTTGGCGCCGAGCTCGACGATCACCCCGTCCGGCGGCTCGCCGGCCCCGCTGCCGAGCGTCCAGGCGAGTCGTGCCCGGGCCGCCGCCGTGGTGTCGCCCGAGACGCCGCCGTTGATGACCTCGACCGCCAGCCCTTCGGCCGTTAGGGCCTGCTGCAACCTTGCCGGAAACGCCTCGTTTCTGGCCAGCCGTAGCCGGCGGTGAGGCTGTCGCCGAAGACGAGCAGGCGCACCGGATCGTCTGCCCTGGCCGTCGTCATCGACAGGGCGATCACCACCAAGCCCGCCGCCGCATTGATAAGCCTGCGCACCGGTCCATATCGGCTCAAGACACCTTGCGCCGGACCAGACTGGACATGTTGCATTGAGCCCCTCTCTTCGTTCCACCGCGGCCTCAGACGGCCATCGAACCGGCTATCGTCTTGTCGCAAGTTCACCTCAGTCTCACCAGTGCGGCCGGGCCGGTCGCCATTCTCCGCGGCATCGACGCCACCCTTGCGCCGGGTGAGGCGGTCGGCCTCGTCGGGACCATCCGGCTCCGGCAAGACCAGCCTGCTCATGGTCATCGCCGGTCTCGAGCGGCCGACCGCGGGCCACGTTCGCGTCGCCGGCCACGACCTCGGCCCGCTCGACGAGGATGCGCTCGCCCGCTTCCGTCGGGATCATGTCGGGATCGTCTTTCAGAACTTCCACCTGGTGCCGACGATGACGGCCGAGGAAAATGTCGCCCTGCCGCTCGAACTGGCCGGCGCCCCGATGCGTTTGGCCGCGCCCGCGCCACGCTTTCGCAAGTGGGCCTTGCCGATCGCCTGCGCCATTATCCGGCGCAGCTTTCCGGCGGCGAGCAGCAAAGGGTGGCGCTCGCCCGCGCCTTTGTCGGCCAGCCGGCGCTGCTCCTTGCCGACGAGCCGACCGGCAATCTCGACGGCGCGACCGGCGGTCAGGTGATCGATCTTCTGTTCGATCTACACCGGCGGCGCGGCGCGACGCTTCTCCTGATCACCCACGATCCGGCGCTGGCCGAGGCGTGCGACCGCATCATCGAGATCCGCGACGGCCGCATCCACGACGATCGCCGCATCACCCGCCCTGCCCTGGTCCGGGCGAAGGCGATGAGCGGGCTCGGCCTCGCCTGGCGGCTGGCCCGACGCGAGCTCCGCGGCGGTCTTCGAGGGCTTCGGCGTCTTCCTCGCGTCGCTCACCCTGGGCGTCGCCGCCATTGCCGCCGTCTCGAGCGTCAGCGAGGCGGTGAGCCGGGCGCTGGCGTCGCGATGCCCGCCAGCTCCTCGGCGGCGATGTCGAGGCCCGCCTCGTCCAGCGCCAGCCGTCGCCGGCGGAGGCCGCCTGGCTCCGCACCAACGCGCGGGCAGTCTCCGAGATCATCGAAATGCGGGTGATGGCGCGCCCGCAGGACGACAGTGCCGAAGGCGACGCCAGCCGCGCAACAATGGTCGAGCTGAAGGCCGTCGACGGCGCCTATCCGCTGCTCGGCCGCATCGAGCTGTCGCCGCCCGCCGACCTGCAGGCCCTCCTCCGCCCGGTCAACGGCATCGGCGGCGCCGTTGCCGAAGACGCACTGATTGCCAGGCTCGGGCTGCGGCCGGGCGAGCGCATCCGCGTCGGCGACGCCCTGTTCGAGCTGCGGGCAGCGATCGTCCGCGAGCCGGACCGTACCGCCAGCGTCGCCGCCTTCGGGCCGCGGCTGATCATCTCGTTGGACGCGCTGCCGGCGACCGGTCTCGTCCAGCCGGGGAGCCTCCTGCGTCACGCCACCCGCGTGCTCTTGCCGCCGGGCGAACAGGCGGCCGCATGGATGGCGCGCGCGCGGGCCGCGTTTCCGGGGGCCGGCTGGCGAATCCGCGATCCCGCCGAAGCCGCCCCCGGCGTCGACCGCTTCATCGATCGGCTGGCCATGTTCCTCGGGTTCGCCGGGATGACGGCGCTCCTGATCGGCGGCCTCGGCGTCGCCAATGCCGTCCACACCTACCTCGACGGCAAGACGGCGACGATCGCGACCCTGAAGTGCGTGGGAGCTCCGGGCGGGGTCGTCATGACGACGTATCTCCTGCAAATCCTTGTCCTGGCCGGGATCGGCATTGTCCTCGGCCTGCTCGTAGGCGGCCTCCTGCCGCTCGCCCTGTTCGGTCTGATCGAAAAGCTGCTGCCGATCCGCATTGCCTTCGGCGTTTACCCCGCGCCACTTGCCACCGCCGCTCTGCTCGGGCCTCGCCACCGCACTCACGTTCTCGCTCTGGCCGCTCGGCCGCGCGCGCCGAGTGCCGGCCGCCAACCTCTTCCGCCAGGGCGTCGCCGGCATCAGCGGCCGGCCGGGCCAGGGAATTATGGCGGCGACGGCGGCGGCGGCCGGGGTGCTTGCCGCGCTGACCATCGCCACCGCCGCCAATCCCCGGTTCGGCGCCATCTTCGTGGCCGGCGCCGTCGCCGTTCTCGTCGGTCTCCGCGCAACCGCCATCGGCCTCGCCGCCGCCGCGCGGAGGGCGCCGCGCGCACGGGCCGCCGTCATCCGCCTGGCCATGGATGCGCTGCAGCGCCCGGCAGCACCGACCGCAACGCGTCGTCACCTCGCTCGGCGCCGGCCTGACCGTGCTGGTCGCCGTCGCCCTCATCGACGGCAACCTCCGCACCCAGATCGGCGAGCGGCTGCCGGAGACGGTGCCGGCCTTCTTCTTCATCGATATCCGCGACGAGCAGGCCCACGCGTTCGATGCCGCGGTGGCTGCGGTGCCGGGCGTTACCGTGCTTGGGCGGGTGCCGTCGTTGCGCGGGCGCATCGTCCGCCTCGGGGATGAACCGGTGGAAACGGCTGGCGATCGCGCCGGAGGCGGAGTGGGCGGTGCGCGGCGATCGGGCGCTGACGTTTGCGCAACGCCGCCCGCCGACGCCAAGATCACCGCGGGCGCCTGGTGGCCGGCCGACTACAAGGGGCCGCCGCTGATTTCGCTCGATGCCAATCTCGCGAGCGGTTTCGGCCTCGGCGTCGGCGACCGGCTCACCGTCAACGTCCTCGGCCGCGACATCGAGGCGACGATCGGCTCCTTGCGGCAGATCGACTGGCGGGCGGTCCCGTTCGACTTCGCCATCATCTTCTCTCCCGGCACCTTCGAAGGCGCGCCCTTGACCCACATCGCCGCCGTCGCCGCTCCGCCCGAAGCCGGACCGCGCCTCGCCGCGGCGATCGCAAGCGCCTTCAGCAACGTCACCGCCATCCGCACCCGCGAGGCGATCGAGGCGGTAACCGGGGTAATGAAGAAGATCGGCTGGGGGGTGCGGGCGGCGGCGCTGGTCACCATCGCAGCCGGTGCCATCGTTCTTGCCGGCGCCGTCGCCGCCGACCGGGAGCGGCGCGCCTTCGAAGCGGTGCTGTTCAAGGTCTTAGGCGCGACCCGCGCCCGCATCGCCGCCGTCTATGCGGTCGAGTACGGCCTTCTCGGCCTCGTCACCGGCGCCATTGCGGCGGCACTTGGGATTGCCGTCGCCTGGGCGGTGACGCGGTTCCTGATGGATTTCGCCTGGACCTTCGATCCGGCGACGGTTGCGATCACCGTAGCCGGCGGGGTCGGCCTCACCCTTCTCGTCGGCTTCGCCGCCACCTGGCGGAAGCTCGGCCGGGGCAGCCGCGCCTTCCTCCGCAACGATTGACGCGGGGACCTGCACGCACCGATGTTCCACGGCTACTGCGAGCGCACCGGCGATGCGTTTTGGGCGGAGCCGCTGAATGCGCTGACCAATTTGGCGTTTTTCGTCGCCGCCGTCGCCGCGTTTGTCCGGGCGAAGCGGGTCGGCCGCATGGACGCCGGCATCGGCCTCCTCATCGCTCTCACCACGGCGATCGGCATCGGCTCCTTCCTCTTCCACACACTCGCCACCCGCTGGGCAGCGCTCGCCGACGTCCTCCCCATCCTCTTGTTCATCGTTGCCTATCTGGCGCTCGTCTGCCGCCGATTCTTCGCGCTTGGCTGGCCGTCCGCACTCCTCATCGGCGTCCTGTACATCCCGGCGAGCATGGGGCTTCGTCTTCTCTGGCGGAAAATCGCCGGCGGTGCGGGGGCGACGGGCGGCTATCTGCCGGCGATCGTCGTTCTTCTGATCGTGGCCGGACTCCTCGCCCGCCGCCGTCATCAGGCGGCGCGGCCGCTCGCGCTGGCAGGAGCGCTGTTTGCCCTTTCGCTTACGCTGCGTTCGCTCGATCTGCCGCTATGCGCGGCCATACCGATCGGAACGCACTTCCTCTGGCACCTTCTCAACGGCGCGCTCCTCGCCTGGCTGATGCTGACCATGATCCGTCATGGCCTGCCGGCGCCGCCGGGCCGGGATTTGCCCACGGCGCTGGAACTTGAGGGGCCGGCCGGGCGCACGGGCCCGAGGCGCGGTAAACACGCGCGGTCCCTCCCCCGGGATCGACGTGAAAGCGGCGCTGAAGGAGAGCGTCAACCGTGAACGGCGCGCGTCCTCGCCGTCAGGTCCGCCCGACCTCTGATTACGTTCTCTCGCCCATCCGCGACATCGTACAACTGTCGATGCGCACCGAATGGTGCAGGCAGCGAGGACGTACAGTCAGATGAAGCACTCAAGCTGGTATTCACGGTTTACCAAGTGGCTCGCCCGCCTCAGCGGCCGGCCGATCACCTTTACGCTCGCTCTGCTGCTGATCGTGGTGTGGATGATCAGCGGACCGATTTTCGCGTTACAGCGACACCTGGCAGCTCGTCATCAACACCGGAACGACGATCATCACCTTCCTGATGGTCTTCGTCATCCAGAACACGCAGAACCGCGATACCGAGGCGATGCAGATCAAGCTCGACGAACTGATCCGCGCCACCAAAGGCGCCCACAATGCGCTGCTCGACCTCGAAGAACTGGAAGAGGAGGAGCTCGATCAGTTCCGCGAGCGCTATGAACACCTGGCGCTTCAGGCGCGCGATCAGATCGGGCTGGGCGGGGAGGACACGGATTCGCCCGCCAGCTAGACTGGGCCTCAAGGATCGCAAGAGAGCGAATCGCGTATTGCTAGAAAGAGCCGACCAGGCTGGCGACGATAATGATGACGACGAGCGAGATCATCGGGCCGACGACCGAGGTCATCAGCACGTCACCGTAGAGTTGCGGTGAGTCAGCTTGCAGACGGTCAAAAAGCGTGATCACCGCGCCGCTGTGCGGCAGGGCGTCGAGCGCGCCCGAGGCGACGGCGGTCACCCGGTGCATGGCTTCGAGCGAGACGCCCGTGGCGTTGGCGACATCGACGAAGGTGGAGCCGAGGGCGTCGAGGGCGATGGTCATCCCGCCCGAAGCCGAGCCGGTCATCGCCGAGAGCAACGCTACCGCACAGGCGACCGAGACCAGCGGGTTGCCGCCGCCGATCGACATCGCCGCCTGACTGATCAGATGGAACACCGGCAACGCGGCGATCACCGCACCGAAGCCGACGAGGCTCGCGGTGTTGAAAATCGGCAGCACCGAGGCGTCGGCGCCCTTATCCAGGCTCGCCCGCAGGTCAGCCAGGCGCCGCCAGTTGCCGGCTATCAGAAGGAGGATGGCGAGGAACAGGCCGATGATCACCGCCCACACGCCGCGGACGCTCTCGATGCTGGTCTCGCCGAACAGCGGCTCGGCCAGAAACGAGGTGTCCATCAGCGGCAGCACGAGCTGCACGAACACAAAGTTGGAGACGATGACGACCAGCACCGGCAGCAGCGCCAGCCAGAACGGCGGCAGGTTTTCGTCGGCGGATTTCGGCGGCGCCGCTCCCGACAGCTCGGCGATATCGAAGCCCTCGCTCTGCGCGTGTTCGCGCATCACCGGGTCGAGCGCCGGCAGGCTGTCGGTGTGCACGCCGTAGCCCTCGCCCCTCGCCCTGGCGGCGGCCGCCCGGCGGTTCAGCCAGAACAGCCCGAAGGCGAACATGATGACTGCGGCGAGGATGCCGAGGCCGGGGGCGGCGAACGCGGTGGTGCCGAAGAACGGCATCGGAATCGCGTTCTGGATCGCCGGCGTCCCCGGCAGCGCCGACATGGTGAACGAAAACGCCCCCAAGGCGAGGGCACCCGGGATCAGCCGTTTCGGAACGTCGGCATCCCGGAAAGCGCGGCCGCGACCGGAAAGATGGCAAACGCCACGACGAACGCCGAGACGCCGCCGTAGGTCAACACCGAGCAGCAGACAACGACGGCGGCGACCGCCCGCTCGCGGCCGAGCCAGGCACTGACCGAGCGGGCGATCGACCTGGCTGAACCGGTGTCGTCCATCAGCTTGCCGAAGACGGCGCCGAGAAACAGGAAAAAAAACGTAAAATCTCCAGGCCCCCCCCCCGAACCCCCCCAACGCCGGCCCACACTCGGGCCATGTCCGGCGTCAGCTTATAAAGCTCTTGCGGGTTGATGCGGACGACCCAGATCTCGTCCGGCTTTTCTTCTTTCCTTGGTGAATTCGAGCAGATCGCGCACCGGAGGGTTCTGCGAGTACAGACCATCCCAGTAAAAGGCATCACGCGTAATCGTCTTTCCCGGGGTGCACGTCGGGAAGACGGTATCGGTGATCTTCTGCGCCGGCAGAAGCTCCGGCAGCGTTCCGGACGCGGCGACACCCTCGAAGCTGAACGGACGCCGCATTCGCCAGCGCGTCGTTTCATACTGGGTGATATTCTCACCATCGGGGTGCAGCCCCATGCTCTCGAGGGTCTTGTCGGAATCGAAAACCTCGAAATTGCCGCTGAGAACCTCGATGGCACCGACGACGACGCGCCGTTGTGCCGTTGCCACCCGGTGCCAGTCGATCGTGGCGAAGTCGGGACACACGGATTTAAGGAGAGCCGGGAACTCCAGGTATTCGCGACGGGCCCCCAGCATGGCGAGGCTGGCAAGCCCCATTTCACCCTGGATGCTGTTGGGATTGGCCCCGGGAAACGGCACCCCTTTCGACTTCCACCCGAGCAGAGTGCCCATCATCTCGTTGTGCAGGACCTCGACGTAAGTCGTCGCAGCAAAAGTCGTCCAGAGGAAATCGAGGCGCTCGATCGCCTTGTCGAGCGTTCCGCACGCCGGATCGGCCGTGTTCGGCACAAGGCCATACCAGGCTGCCATTGCGCAAAGGGCGCCTGCAAACGTTCCGCTCAACGCAATTATGTCGAACGTCTCTCGCGGTCGCGAACCGGCATCCCAGGCCTTTTTCACCTTCAGGATTTCGGTGAGGACGCCCCAGGTAAACGCAGCGTGTGTGCCGCCGCCCTGACAGGCGATCGCAACTTTCTTCGCAGCCATTCCTATCTCCCCTGGCTTGGTTATTCCTCGCGCCGCCTTCGGCCGTTGGTGGGGCCGGCGATCGGTCCGTCGCTGTGCACCTGCAGGACGCTTATAGCGGCTTTCGATCGAAGCCGATCGTTACATTCTCTTATTTGTTTAATCGGCGACGATCGCCGCAAACTCTCGTGTCGGAGGACCCGTGAGATGGAGCCGCATCTGATGGATGCCTCCGAGCAAGTGCTTTTGCGAGGAGACGGTGGCCAGCATGCCGATCAGGCGAGATCCGCCGGCTCTGGGCCGCCGGTTGCCCAATCCAGCAGTTCGACCGTGTGGACGACCGGCACGCCCGTTCCCCCTTCGAGCTGGCGTGATGCAGCCGATGTTGCCGGTGGCGACGATCGCGGGTTCCGTCGCCGCGATATGATCGAGCTTGCGGGTGCGCAGGCGCATCCGAGATCTCCGGCTGCAGCACCGAATAGGTGCCGGCCGAGCCGCAGCAGATGTGCGCTTCCGCCGGCTCGCGCACGGCAAATCCGGCTTGGGTCAACAGTGCCTGCGATTGCGAGCGCAGGCGGAGCCCGTGCTGCATCGTGCAGGCCGCGTGGTAGGTCACGGGCATTGCCGCCATCGGCTTTGTCGTCGTGGACGCGGACGCGGACGGCTTCAGGCCGAGCTGCAAGAGGATCTCGGTCACGTCGCGGCCGAGCGCCGCAATCCGCGCCGCCGGCTCCGCCCAATCGGGATCGTCGCGCAGCAGGTGACCGTAATCGCGCACGGCGACGCCGCAGCCGGATGCGTTATAGACGACGGCATCGAGGCCGCCCGTGTCCAGCTCCCGGAGCCAGGCCGTGATGTTCGCCTTCGCCAGGGCCTTCGCCCGCGAAGCCAATTCCAGCTGATGCAGGATGGCGCCGCAGCAGCGGCCGCCGCGGGCGATCACGACCTCGCAGCCATGGCGCGTCAGCACCCGCACCGTCGCCTCGTTGATCCCCGGGCGGAGTACCTGCTGCGCACATCCCGTTAGCAGCGCCACCCGCAGCCGGCGCTCGCCCTCCGCCGGGATCACCTGCGGCTGGTCGACCGGAGACGGTCCGGCGATCCGTCGCGGCGCATGGGTGAGCATTGCCCGCATGGGAGCCGGCAGCACGGGCGCCAGCGGCCGCGCGATCCGACCGGCGAGGGCGGCGAGGCGGAACAACATCGGGTTCGGCACGATCGCCGCCAGCATGCGCCGCCGCAGCCGATCAGCCCGCGGACGGGTGTAGGTGTTTTCGATGTGGACGCGGGCTTCCTCGATGAGATGCGCGTAATGCACGCCGGACGGACACGTCGTCATGCACGACAGGCAGGTCAGGCAGCGATCGAGGTGTTTGACGACCGGCTCCGTCGGCGTCTTACCGGTCTCCAGCATCGTCTTCGCCGAGATAGATGCGGCCGCGCGGACTGTCGAGCTCGTCGCCGAGCAAGAGGTAGGTGGGGCAGGTGGCGAGGCAGAAGCCGCAATGCACGCAGGCCCGCAAGATGGCATCCGCCTCGCGGAGTTGCGGCGCGGCCAGTCGGCCTTCGGCGAATTCGGTGCGCATGCTCAGACGTCCTCGTACATCCGCCCCGGATTGAGCACCCGGTGCGGATCGAAGGCTTCCTTGATCCGCCGGCTCAGGGCCGCCAGCGCCGGCGGCTGCGGCTGAAAGACCGGCACCTCCGCGCGCACCTCGGCCGTTGCGCGCAGGAGTGTCGCATGGCCGCGGACGGGGCCGACGGCGCCGCGCACCACCTCTTCGCCGGCATCGGCGCTGGGCGGCAGGGCCAGCCAGATCAGCCCGCCGCCCCAGTCGTAGAAGGCGCGGGCCGAAATCCGATCGCGGATGGAGGCGACGACATCCGCGCCCGCGGCCGGCGGCACCGACAGCCTCCACACCTGATCCTCAGCGTCCGCAACGAAGAACGAGACGTCCCGGACTTCCCGCCAGGCCTCGACGCTTTCGACGGCGCCCAGAACAACCGGCGTGGCATTGCTGTCCAGCAGCCGCGTCAGGTGCAGAACCCTTGCGTGGACCGACGGCGCCGGTCCCTCCAGCCGCAAAAGCGTCGCCGAAGCACCGGCGGTGGCCAGCGTCGGCGCCGTCGAGGCGGCTGCCACGTCCGCCGGCAGGTGCGCCGCACCGGAGACATCGCACGGGCTGGTCAGGGCCGTCGTCATCGCCCGCACGCCGTCCGCATCCGAGAGCCCGAAGAGGACGACGGTGCGGGTCTCCTCCGGCGCCGGCAACGCGCGCACCGTCAGTTCGGTCACCGCCGCCAGCGTGCCGAAGGATCCGGCGATCAGCTTCGAGAGATCGAAGCCGGTGACGTTCTTGACCACCCGTCCGCCCGCCTTGAAGCGTTCGCCGCGTCCGCTCACCGCCTGGAATCCCAGTATATGATCGCGGGCGGATCCCACCTGGATCCGTCGCGGGCCGGCGAGGTTGCAGAAGACGGCGCCGCCCAGCGTGCCGCCGATGTTCGAGCGACGGCCGCCGGCGCCGCCCAGGAGCGGGCCGATATCGGGCGGCTCGAACGCCAGATGCTGCCGGCGCTCCGCCAGCATCGCCCCGATCTCGGCGAGCGGCGTGGCCGGCTTCGCCGTCAGTACCAGTTCTTCCGGCTCGTAGAGGACAGCGCCGGTGAGACCGGACAGATCAAGCTGCGTTTCCGGTTCCATCGGGCGGCCCCAGCCGCTCTTCGATCCGCCGGCGGCGACACCGAGCGGGCGGGTCTCGGCGATCGCCGTCTGCACCGCGTCCGCCACCTGCTCCGGCCCGTCCGGCCGCATCACCGTCGTCATTGCCTCGGTTCGTCCCTTCTACCGCGCCGCCCGTGCCGTCAGAAGCGGGGAATGTCGGGAAAGCGCAGGGCGCCGCCGTGCACGTGCATCCGCCCGAGTTCGGCGCATCGGTGCAGGGTCGGATAGACCTTGCCGGGATTGAGCAGGCTTTCCGCATCGAACGCGCACTTCAGGCGCTGCTGCTGTGCGAGATCCTGCTCATCGAACATCTCGCCCATCAGGTCGCGCTTCTCGACGCCGACACCGTGCTCGCCGGTCAGCACGCCGCCGACGCGCACGCATTCGCGCAGGATGTCGGCGCCGAACGCCTCGGCGCGGGCGAGTTCGTCAGGCTGCGCGGCGTCATAGAGGATCAGCGGATGGAGGTTGCCGTCGCCGGCATGAAAAACGTTGGCGCAGCGCAGCCGGTGGCGCCCTTCGAGCTCCTTGATGTGGCTCAGCACATCCGACAGCCGGTGGCGGGGAATGGTTCCGTCCATGCACAGATAGTCGGGGCTAATCCGCCCGACCGCCGGGAACGCCGACTTGCGGCCGGCCCAGAACCTGAGCCGCTCCTCTTCGCTGCGGCTCACCTGCACGCTGCCGGCGCCGCTGGCGCGGGCGATCTCCTCGACCGCCGCGATCAGGTGCTCGACCTCGGGTTCCGGTCCGTCCAGCTCGACGATCAAAAGCGCGTCCGCATCGAGCGGATAGCCCGCGTGCGCATAGTCTTCCGCGGCCCGAATCGCCGGCCCGTCCATCATCTCCATGCCGGCCGGAATGATGCCGGCGCCGATCACCGCGGCGACGCACGCACCCGCCGCCTCGACCGATGCGAAGCCGATGAGGAGCGCGCGCGCCGTTTCCGGCTTGCGGATGATGCGGACGGTGACCTCGGTGACGACGCCGAGCAACCCTTCCGAGCCGGTGATGACACCGAGCAGGTCATAGGCCTCGCTGTCGAGATGCTTGCCGCCGAGGCGCACCACGGAGCCGTCGATCAGCACCAGCTCGACGCCGAGGATATTGTTGGTGGTGAGCCCGTACTTCAGGCAGTGGACGCCACCGGCGTTCTCGGCGACGTTGCCGCCGATCGAACACGCGATCTGGCTCGAAGGGTCGGGTGCGTAATAGAAGCCGCGATCGGCCACGGCGTTGGAAATGGCGAGATTGGCGACGCCCGGCTGCACGGTAACGCACCGGTTGTCGAAGTCGATCTCGATGATGCGGTTGAACTTGCCGAGACCGAGCAGAATACCGTCGGCCAGCGGCAGCGCCCCGCCGGACAAGGACGTGCCGGAGCCGCGCGGCACCACCTTGATGCCCTCGGCGTAACAGTAAGCGAGGATCTGCGAGACCTGCTCGGTTGTTTCCGGCAGCACCACCACCATCGGCGGCTGCCGGTAGGCGGTCAAGGCATCGCTTTCGTAGACCCGGAGCTCGTCCGCCTGGTCGATAACTCCTTCGCCCGGGACGATCGCGCGCAGCGCATCGGCGATCTCCTTGCGCCGGAAGAGGATGCCCGGATCCGGCTTCGGCATCTGCATGGTCGGCCTCCCGCCGCGGCGTCGCGCGCGCCGCCTTACTTACGAATGTAAGCGATGCAACGAACGGGCGAAAGCGGAACCGCGGCGAGCCACCCCGGCTCGGCCCGTCAGCCGATCACGGGGCCGGCGTTGTTTCGAAGATCGTCGCGTACTCTTCGCGCAGCAGATTTTTCTGGACCTTGCCCATCGTGTTGCGCGGCAGGTCGGAAGCGAAGAAGACGCGCTTCGGCAGCTTGAATTTCGCGAGCTTGTCGGACAAGGTGCGGACGACGTCGCGCTCGGTGAGCGCGGCACCCGGTTCCGTCACCACCAACGCCGCCACGCCCTCGCCGAAGTCCGGGTGCGGCACGCCGAAGACGGCCGATTCCCGAACGCCCTCGATCGCGTCGATGGCGACCTCGATCTCCTTCGGGTAAATGTTGAACCCGCCCGAGATGATCAGATCCTTGCCGCGGCCGACGATGCGCAGGTAGCCGTCTTCGCCGAACTGGCCGAGATCGCCGGTGATGAAGAAGCCGTCGGCCCGGAACTCTTGCGCCGTCTTCTCCGGCATGCGCCAGTAGCCCTTGAAGACGTTCGGCCCTTTCACCTCGATCATGCCGACCTCGCCTTGCGGCAGCGGCGCGGCCGGTGTCCGGATCGGCGATGCGGATCTCGACGCCCGGCAACGGGTATCCGACACTGCCCGGGACCCGCCGCCCGTCGTAGGGGTTGGAGGCGTTCATGTTGGTCTCGGTCATGCCGTACCGCTCGACGATCTTGTGGCCGGTGCGGGCCTCGAAGGCCTCGTGCGTCGCGGCCAGCAGCGGCGCCGAGCCGGCGACGAACAGCCGCATGTGGCGGGCGACGTCCGAGGTGAAGCCGGGGTGTTCGAGCAGCCGGGTGTAGAAGGTCGGCACCCCCATCATCGCCGTCGCCTTCGGCAGCAGCCGGACGACCTCGTCCACGTCGAACTTCGGCAGATAGAGCATCGAGGCGCCGGCGAGCAGGACCACGTTCACCGCGACGAACAGCCCGTGGACATGGTAGATCGGCAGCGCGTGCAAGAGCACGTCGTCATGAGTGAACCGCCAGTAGTCCTTCAGGGTCGCCGCGTTCGAAGCGAGGTTGGCGTGGGTGAGCATCGCCCCCTTCGACCGCCCGGTGGTGCCCGATGTGTAGAGGATGGCGGCAAGATCGTCGCCCGTTCTCGGCACATCATCGAAGCGGTCCGGCTCCTTGCCGGCCGCCGCCGTCAGCGAACCGCGGCCGTGTTCGTCCAGCGTCGCCACCCGCGCACCACCCTTCGCGGCGAGACCGGCGATGCCGGCCTCCGACTGCGGCCGGCAGACGATGAGCCGCGGCTCCGCATCGCCGACGAAGTAGTCGACCTCGGCCAGCGTGTAGGCGGTGTTGAGCGGCAGGTAGACGGCCCCCGTCCGCAGGCATGCGATGTAGAGGGCGAGCGCTTCCGGCGACTTCTCCACCTGCGCCGCCACCCGGTCGCCCGGCTCCACGCCTGACGCCCGGACGGCATTGGCCAGCCGCGACGAGAGCGCGTCGAAGTCGCCGTAGGTCAGCGTGCGCCCGTCAGGGGTCTCGATGAACACCTTCGAGGACGCAGGCGGGTGGGAATGAAACAGCGATAACAGGGTTTGGTCGGTCATGTCCGTCAATCAGCTGGGGCAGTTGCTGGGGGCAGATGGGTTGGGAGCGGAAGCGCGAGGGGAAGAGCGTCCGGCGTCAGGAGCCGGGTGACGGCCGCGGAGGCGGCGATGGTGCCGTCGTTCGAATAGGCTTCGTGGTGCGCCTCGATGTCGGCAAGGGCGTACAGGTAGTTGACCATCACCCCATGCGACTGGCGCAGGCCGTTGGCGGATTCTGTCGCCAAGCCAGTTCACCCGTTCCAGCAGCGCGCCGTTGCCGAGGTGGAAGCGGGCGACCGGATCGAGAGGACGCGCCGCGGCATTCTTGACCCTGAGAAAGTAATGCGCGGCAAGCGGCATCAGGACACGGGCCAGATCGTCTGTCGCGTCCGCCCTCGCGGCCCAGCCGGGATCGTCGAGGCTTTCGAGGTGGACACGATCGGAGGCGCTCAGCAACTCCGATGCCTTGTTCCGGCGCTCGGCCGCCAGCCATGCGGCAAAGCCCGGCACCGGCGACAGGGTGACGAAGGTCTCGAGCGAAGGGATGTCGCGCTTTAGATCGTGGGCCACCTGTTTGATCAGGAAATGGCCGAACGAGACGCCGGCGAGGCCGCGCTGCGTGTTGCTGATCGAGTAGAAGACGGCGGTCGTCTGCGCATCGGGCGGCACCACGTCGCGATCCTCGCTCAACAGCGGCGCAATCGCCGCCGGGATCTCCCGCATCAGCGCAACCTCGACGAAGATGAGAGGCTCGTCGTCCAGCGCCGGATGGAAGAACGCGTAGCAGCGGCGGTCGGCCGGGCAGAGACGGCGCTTCAGGTCGTCCCAGCCTTCCATCTTGTGGACCTGTTCGTAGCGAATGATGCGCTCAAGAACGCTGGCCGAACTCGACCAGTCGAGGCGCTCCATGTGCAAAAAGCCGCGGTTGAACCACGATGCGAACAGATGGGCAAAATCAAGGTCCAGATCACGCAGGTCGGACCTCGACCGGCAGGTGTCGAGGAGATCCGCCCGCATGCGGACCAGGAGCCGGGTGTTGCCGGGCGCCAGGTTGAGGCGTCGCAGCAGCTCCTGACGCCGTGGCTCCGCCGCTTCCAGAAGTGCCCGCGCCGTCAGGGTGTCACCGCCCGTTGCCGCGTAACGTTGAGCCGCCTCGGCGAGGCGCGTCCGGTCGGCGCCGAAGTCGTCCCGCAGCATCTCGAAGAACGCCGTGCGTTGCGCGCCGTCGAAGGCTCCGTACGCCTCGATGACGCTGGTCGCGAGCGCAACCCCGGAGGCCTCGCCGCGGCTGGAGAGAAGCGCATGGCAGAGGCTCCGGACGCTCCGGTCGCCGCTTTCACCGGGCGACGCCGGGGCTGTCTGCAACGAGCCCTCGCCTCTACGCTCGATAATCGAGGACAGCTGGTCCTGCGCCATGACGACAAATTGTCCCCGCGCTCTTTGCCGCGCTCTTTCCCGCTCCTCGGCAGGCCATTATTGACATCACCGTGCATACACCGTCAATATTCGTGTATACAATGGGAGCTTCGATGCAGGTGGCAGCTGCCGAGACCGCGAGAAACGACGCTGTTGAGAACCTGTCGACACGCCTCGTCCGTCTTCTGGAGCGCGCGATCACGACCGGCGAGTTGAAGGCGGGCGAGCGGCTGGAAGAGGCGGCGCTCGCCGAACGCTACCGGGTCTCCCGCACCCCGATCAGAGAAGCCGTGCGCGAGCTCGCCGCGTGTGGCCTGGTCGAGATCCGCCCGCGGCGCGGCGCCGTCGTTCGCACGGTGTCGCCCGCCGATCTTGCCGAGATGTTCGAGGCGATGGCCGAGCTGGAGGCGAGCTGTGCCCTGCTCGCCGCGCGCCGTGCCGGCGCCGCCGACCTTGCGCGGCTGGAAGAGGCGCAAAGCGATTGCCGCGATGCCGCGGAAGCATCGGATGCGGCCGCTTACGCGCAAGGGAACCGGCGTCTTCACTGCGCGCTTTATGCCGCCAGCCACAACCAATACCTCGCGGAGGTGACACTCGGGCTCTATCGCCGGCTGGAGCCCTATCGCACCTTGCTGTTCGAGTTTCCCGAGAGGCGGGCCGCCTCGGTGCGGGAGCACGACGCCATCCTGAAGGCGCTTGCCGGCGGCGACGGAAAAGTGGCGGCGAGCTGTGTGCGCGCGCACGTCAGCATTCTCGGCGATCGCTTCACCGCGCTCACCTCATCTCTGCGCACATCGGAACCAAGCACGCATTGAGCACAACACCGACAAACAACACACAAACTTTCGGCACGGCCGTTCCGGGGCCGGCGAACTCCTCTCCGGGACGTACCTACTAGGTTGTAATTTTATAACAAAATGAGGGAGACGTCTTATGCGTACCGGGTTTCTCAGCTTCGCGCTCGCCTTTGCCTTGGTGGGCCTGCTCGGCGGCGGCGGCGGCATCGCTCCTGCCGCGCACGCCGCGGACGCGAAGGTGATCAAGATTTCGCATCAGTTCCCGGCGAGCCAGGGCGATGAGGGCGACTTCCGCGACCGCCTCGTCCGCAAATTCGCGGCCGATGTGGAGAAGCGCACCAACGGGCAGGTGAAATTCGAGATTTATCCGGCGAGCTCGCTGATCAAGGCGACCAGCCAGATCAGCGCGCTGCGTAAGGGCGCCCTCGACATGGGCCTGGTGCCGCTGGCCTACGGCGGCGGCGAGATCCCCGAACGTCAACATCGGCCTGATGCCGACGCTGGTCGCCGACTACGATCAGGGCATGGCCTGGAAGGACGCGCCGATCGGCAAGGAACTCGAGAAGGTTCTCGAAGACAAGGGCATCAAGTCCTCGTCACCTGGATCTGGCAGGGCGGCGGCATCGCCTCGCTGAGCAAGGCGATTCTCGGTCCCGGACGATGTCAAGGGAATGAAGGCACGCGGCGCCAGCAAAGAGATGGACCAGATGCTGAAAGCGGCCGGCGCGGCGATCACCAGCATGCCGTCGAGCGAGGTGTATGCCGCGATGCAGTCAGGCGTGCTCGATGCGGCCGTCACCTCGAGCACGTCTCTTATCAGCTATCGGCTGCAGGAGTTCTCCAAGAACCTGACGACGGCGCGGGACAAGACGTTCTGGTTCATGCTCGAGCCGCTTCTGATCTCGAAGGACGATCTACGACACGCTGACGCCGGACCAGCAGAAGATCGTCAGTGGAGGTCGGCGCCAGCCTAGAGCCGTTCGCCACCGAGGAAGCGAAGAAGGATGACGAACGCGTCGCCGAAGTCTTCGCCGAGGCCGGCGCGACAGGTCCACGACATGAACGAGGCGCAGTTCAATAAATGGCGTGAGGTCGCTCGCGAACAGCGCCTTCAAGGACTTTGCGGAACGGGTGAAGAACGGCCAGAACTGGATCGACATGGCGCTCGCCGTGAAGTAATCGCAGCACCGGTCCGCTTGTTCGGAAGGAGCTCCGACACGGCGGGCCGGCACGATAACAACGGCTGGCACGACAAGAACGACCGCACGGGTCTGGGAGGACGTCGATGGAGGCATGGTCCGGCTTCAGCCGCCTCGTCAAAAAGTTCAACCGCGTTATGGGGCTACCTATCGGCGGTCCTGATCTGCGTCGCGGCGTGTGTCCTCGTGTTCGAGGTAGTGGTCCGCTACATCTTCGCCTGGCCGACCGACTGGGAGATCGAGTTCAGCGTCATCTTGCTGATCGTCGCCACGTTCATGAGCGCAGCGCACACCCAGCTGACGCGCGGCCACGTCACGATCGAGATCCTGGACGAGATCACGCCGAAGCGCTGGACGCACTGGCGGATGCTGGTCTCCGACCTGCTGTCCGTCCTCTTCTGCGGCTTCATCGCCTGGCAGTCGTGGACTTCTTTGCACGAAGCCTGGTCTGAGGGCGGGTCAGCGACAGCACGTGGGCGCCGCCGCTGTGGATCCCGTTCGTGTTCATGGCGCTCGGCATGACCATGCTGACGATCCAGTTGCTGATCCAGGTCTTCGACGACAGCCTGCCCGATGCGCTCCGGCCGAAGACGCCGCCTTCCCTCATGATGCCGAGGTGCAGGTCGCCGAGGAAACGCATCGGGATCAAGCGCGCAAGGAGCAAGCCGATGAGCACCCTGCACATCGGCATCCTCTACGGCGTCGCCACCTTCGTGCTTTCTGTTCTCGGGAATGCCGATCGCGTTCGCCTCGGGTCGGTCGCCCTCATCTTCATGTTCTTTTTCATGCCGCCGGTGCAGCTCAGCGATCGTCGCCGAGACCATCTTCTCCGAACTCAACAATTTCACGCTGCTCACCATTCCGCTGTTCATCCTGATGGGCGCCGCCATCGGCAAATCGCGCGCCGGCCGCGATTTGTACAACTCGCTGAACGCGTGGCTGTACCGGGTGCCGGGCGGGCTCGGCCTCGCCAACACGCTCGCCTGCTCGGTGTTCGCGGCGATGTGCGGCTCGTCGCCCGCGACCTGCTCCGCGATCGGCTCGTCGGGCATTCCGGAGATGCGCAAGCGCGGCTACTCGGCCCGCCTGGCCTCGGGCCTGATCGCCGCCGGCGGCACGCTCGGCATCCTGATCCCGCCCAGCCTGACGCTGATCCTCTACGGCCTCGCCACCGAGCAGTCGATCGGCAAGCTGTTCATGGCGGGGGTCGGGCCCGGCCTGATGCTGACCTTGCTGTTCGCGATCTGGGTGATGTTCAAGTACCGCGAAAAGCGGCGGCGGCGCTGGCCGGCAGCGGGGCACGGCGCCGGACGCGCTGTTCGTCGACGAGCGCTTCACCTGGCGGGACCGGATTCGAGAGCCTGCCGCGCTTCCTGCCGTTCCTGCTGCTCATCATCATCATCATGGTCGCGATGTACGGCGGCTGGGCGACGCCGTCCGAGGTGGCGGGGATCGGCGCCTTCGGCGCGCTGGTCATGGTGATGCTGCTGTACGGCTGCTGGCGGTGGGCGATCTCAAGGTGATCCTGTCCGGCACCGCGCGCGAGAGCTCGATGATCATGATGATCATCGCCATGTCGTTCCTCTTCACCTACGTGATGAGCTACCTGCACGTCACGCAGGATGTCGCGCAGTGGCTGGTGTCGCTGGGCATGGGCAAGTGGGCGTTCTTCTTCGGACGAACATCTTCTCGTGGTGCTCGGCTTCTTCCTGCCGCCGGTCGCGATCATCCTGATGGTCACGCCCATCATCCTGCCGGCGTTGAAGGCGCTGGGCATCGATCTGATCTGGTTCGGCGTCGTCATGACCATCCTGATGGAGATGGGACTGATCCACCCGCCGGTCGGACTCAACCTGTTCGTCATCAGCGGCATCGCGCCGGACATCCCGCTCAACAAGATCATCTGGGGCGTGATGCCGTTCATCGTGCTGATGGTCGCTCGGCATCGTGCTGCTGTGCATCTTCCCCGAGATCGCGCTGTGGCTGCCGAGCCAATACAAGGGCTCCTGATCCCGGCCCTCCGCCTTTCGACAGCAGCGTCGCACCACACTCCAGATGGGTAGGTCAAACACGCCGCCAAGACCGTGTTGGCAAACAGAGGAGAACTACCTGAGTGGGGCAGAAAAGGCCCGATTAGGCAGTTCAGCATCACAGCATTCAAAATAAAAATTACTTGCATCGTCGGCTTGAGACTGTTGCGCCAATAACTCGCCCGTTGCGAATTTAAAATTCGCGGAAGATTGCTCTTCTTGATGCACTATTCCGACCTGTGCTGTCATTGAAGAGCGCAGAGAGGATCAACTTCATCTACGCACCTATAAGCCGGTATTCAGGCTGCGTTTCCTAGCGACGCGATCTACGGCACCAACATCGTCTGAAATGTGATCACGTCCAAAAAGCCGTGCGTCCGGATTTCTGATTGAGTTCGGATTTTATCCGGACGTTAAACCGTGCCAGATGTCTTGGTTCTGACCAAAAAAGAGGAGGTATCTGTAAGTCAAGCAGTAACCGACGCCTGGACGGCGAATTGAAATTATCGATTGCGTTTGCGATTTTTAGGGGGGACTTCAATGAAGCTCATGAATTGGCTGCTTGGCCTTGCGCTAATGCTGCCACCGTATGCGCTGGCTCATGCGCGGCCCAGCGTTGTCCTGATCGTTGCTGATGACCTCGGTTACGGCGATATTTCGTCGTACGGTGCCACCGATATCAGCACACCGCGCATCGACATGCTGGCGTCGCAGGGTGTTCGCTTCACGCAGGGTTATGCGGTGTCGTCCATCTGTAGTCCTTCCCGCGCCGGAATGATGTCCGGGCATTATCCGCAACGATTTGCAGACGAAAATAACCCTCCCGACACTCACCAACCCGACATTGGCCTGCCCCTTGACGAGATGACGCTGGCGGAAGTGATGAAATCAGCCGGTTACGCGACCGCTGCCTTCGGCAAGTGGCATCTGGGAGAGGGGCCCGCTTATCATCCGAACAATCGCGGCTTCGACTACTTTTACGGCTTTCTTGGAGGACAAAATAGCTACATTTCCCACACCGGTCTCAATCGTAATGGCATCCCTACCCGCTTTGACGGGTATCTTACCGACGCGCTGGCGATCGACGCGGTAGATTGGATTTCGCATCAGACCGGTCCTTTCTTCGCCTATGTCTCCTTCAACGCGCCTCATGCGCCACGTCAGGCCAAACAGCAGTATCTCGATCAGTACCGAAACGT
The DNA here is from genome assembly GCA_963781645.1 of uncultured Alphaproteobacteria bacterium. Classification (GTDB taxonomy): domain Bacteria; phylum Pseudomonadota; class Alphaproteobacteria; order Rhodospirillales; family Defluviicoccaceae; genus Defluviicoccus. The sequence goes on from CAWAGY010000039.1 coordinate 32,135, forward strand.
GCCGGAGCCGCGTCGTACGCACGTCGCCCAGGTGGCCAGCCTGGACGAGAACGTCGGAGATAACTGATCGACGCCCTTCCTCGGGAGACACTGATCATCTTCGTCAGCGACAATGGTGCGGTCCCGGCTTTGGGCGGATCGAACAAGCCCTTGCGCGGAGCCAAAGGCTCTACGTGGGAAGGCGGATCTGGGTGCCGTTCATCATCAAAGGCCCGGAGGTATCGTCGTGACCGCCGATGAGCCGGTGAGCATCCTCGATATGATGCCGACGCTGGCGCAAGTGGCTGGTGCTTCCCCTCCTGCTCACCTCGATGGTGAGACCCTGACATCAGTTGCCTTTGACACCCCGAAATCTCTACTGGCGACGTAACGGCAGCCTCCCGGCCGCTATCCGCAGCGGACATTGGAAGTTGGTGAGGGGAAATGTCGATCAACTGTTCAACCTCGACGTCAACGCGTTTGAGAACGCCAAGTCGAAGGTCGTCAACAACGCCGAAACAACACTGCTGCTGAACAGCTTCCAGAGCTGGGAAGATGAGATGCAGCAGCCCAGTTGGTAAGAGGCGCGGAGATAGCGTGACGTGGGGGTGCCGCGGTAGATTTGTTGCTCCGAACCGAGCGAATGGGCAGTCCTAAGATCGCGCTGCGGCTGCCGAGCCGCTACAAGGGCGCCTGATCCGGCGGTCCTGATGCGCCCCGGGTCGGGGACGGCGTCAGGAGTCCTTGCGCAGCGTCACCAGATGGAACAGGCCGAACGGCGGGACCGGGCTCTTGCCTTCGAGGCGGAGCGGGCTCGCCTCCAAAAGGTCGTCGAGCTCGAAGTTCGGGCGCCAGCCGAGCCAGCGCGACAGCGGCTGCAGCCGGGGCGAGATGAAGCTGCCGGAGCCGTTGACGAAGTGATTGCAGATGAGGATGGTGCCACCCGGCGCGCACACCCGCTCCATCTCCGCCAGCGATCGATGCGGGTCGGGAACGACGGACATCACGTAGCTCGCCACCACCACATCGAAGCTGTCGTCCTCGAAATTGAGGAATCCCGCATCCATTTCCGCCAGTTGGCGGACGTTGTTCAGCCCGTGCTTCGCCACCCGCGCCGTCGCGTGCGACAGCATCTCCGGGGAGACGTCGACGCCGGTAATCTCCTTTTCCCGGTCGTATAGCGGCAGCGACAGCCCGGTGCCGACGCCGACCTCGAGGACGCGTGCACACTCGAAACCATTCACCCGCTCGGCGACGGCGGCGCGGCCGCGCTGGAAAATCGGACCGAACACCAGATCGTAGGTCGGCGCATAGCGGCGATAGGCCCGCAGCACCGCCTGCAGATCCAGAGGCGCTCGAGACCCGTTGACTCCATTGCCTGTCATCGTTCCGTCCAATCCCTCCCTGTTCCGTCCACCCGGGCTTCAACGCCGGACATCCCGCAAAGTTGCGCGTACGCCCGTCCACCCCCCGTCCGCAAGAGCACGGGCGAGGCACCGGAAGCAAGCGTGCACGCGCCGCGCCGATCGCGAAGTCGCCTCGTCCGGTGTCGCGCCGGTCATTGCAGACGCGGAAGCGCACGAAGCGGTGCGGCGGAGGGCCCTTATAGACGGCGCCGACCGGCGATGAGAAGCGCCTACCTGCACGACCGGCCTCTAAGCCGCCGTCAGCCTGATTTATTCGGCAGCGACGCCAGGCCTGTCGTATCTCCCGCATTGCGTCGGAAGCGTTCTCCGCCGTCGGTTATCCCGCCCCTTCGGCAAGGTGTCACCGGAACGGCTCGGAGAAGACGAAGCCAGAGAATGCGGGAGCGCGGCGGTTTCCGCAGGGGCAGGATGATAGAGTGCGGAGGGCGCACAACCGAACGCGCAGCCCCCGGCTGGTCCGCCAAAGCCGGGTCGGCCGGATCTCGTCGGTGAAGCCGGGCGGCTCAGACCGGGGCGGGCGCGATGTCGCGGAACCGGGTGAGGCGGATGTGGCCGCGGCGGAGGCGGTCGGCGAAGGCGTCGCTCGCGAGGTACGCGTATTCCTCTTCGCGCGCCGCCGACGGATGCCGCGGGTTCTCGTCTTCGTCTTCGTGCACCCCCGGGTGACAGACGATCAGGGTGCTCGGGCGCACGTCGGTGAGGTAGTAATCGAACAGCTTCGCGTACGGCGGCTCTTCCGAGAAGCGCCGGACCCCGCGGAAGACGGCATTGCCCGGAATGCCGTGGCGCTGGGCCAGCCGGCGGAAGCCGAAGGCGAGAAAACTGATGGCGAGTGCGGCGGGAGCACTTTCGGGGCTGCGGCGGATATCGGCAAATCGCATCGCCGGAGAGCGAACCCAGGCCCCGGCCGCGGCAAGGCGCCGGGCCATCACCCGGACGACGGCGCGGCGGACCACGGGCAGGACGTGGACGTGCTCATGGCCATCGACGAAATCGGGCAGACGCCCGAACTCCGCGGCAAACCGGTCGAGCTGCCGTTCGAGTTCGCCTTCGATTTCGTCCGCGTCGAGGCGGCGCATCAACGCGCGGGCGATCAGCCGTTCGAGCGGCGGGAACCGCCCCTCGGCGGCAAGTCGCGGCATTGCGCCGAGGGGCCGGCCGAAGGTCAGATTAAAGTGCAGGCCGATATCGATCAGTCCTCCGACCGGACGAAGCCGCTCCGCCTCGGCCGGCCAGTGCGGCGTTGTGACGAGACAACTCGTCGCCGACAGCCGGCCCATGCCGATCAGCCGGCGGATGGCAACGCCGATGGCAGGCGTCAGGCCGAAGTCATCGGCGACGAGAACGACGGCGGTTTCGGCGTCGGTGCGGGCGAGCGACGGCGCTGCATCGACCGACGATGCGCGCGGCGGAGCGACTGTCTCGGTGGGTGTGGGTACATACATGCACTTGCCTCGAACGCTCATATTAACCCGTATGTACTATACGGCAGACCCCGCCCCGACAACCCCAAAACATAGGAAGTACGCGGTACGAACGGAAGGGCCCCATGCGCCGCCCGGCCGCAACCCCAGGCGCAGCGCCCCCTCCAGGCCGACGATCCAGTAACCCTTTTGCGGTCCGTTTGTTCCGCCTCGCGTTTGCGCATAACGGGTAGCCCTCGACGACCGGCCGCCCGTCCGATTAGCATCGACGCCGCATCAGGGGGCGCGGGTGAACGACGGCGACAGCGAACAGAAGGACTTCTTCATCAGCTACACCCAGGCCGACCGCGCCTGGGCGGAGTGGATCGATTTCGTCCTGCGCGCCGCCGGTCACATGACCCGCGTCCAGGCCTACGACTTCGACCCGACCGGCAATTTCGTCTTGCAAATCACCGATGGTCTTGAAAAGTGCAGACGGACGCTTGCCGTACTCTCCGATGCCTACCTAAGATCGCGGTGGTGCCGTGATGAGTACTCGGCGGCGTTCGCGGCAAACGCGCTTGCCGTGATCCGCATCGAGGCGGTCGATCCGCCGGGGTTGTTGAAGCCGCTTGCCTACATCGAACTCGTCGGGATCGCCGAGGAGCGCGCGGAGAAGGTCTTGCTCGACGGCCTCGCCGGGCCGGCACCGCGACCGACGGTGCGTCCCGCCTTCCCGGGAAAAGCCGGAACGAAGCCGCGATTCCCGGGAACCTATCCGGCGATCTGGAACGTGGCGGCGCGCAACCCGCACTTCACCGGCCGCGACGACGTGATCGAGCGCATCCGCGCCGCGCTGACCGGAGGAGGCGGCGAGGCGGTGGTGACGCAAGCGATCGCCGGCCTCGGCGGCGTCGGCAAGTCGGAGACGACGATCGAATATGCCCACCGCCACCGCGACGCCTACGATCTTGTCTGGACCTGTCGAGCCGAGACGGCGACCTCGCTCGCCGCGGACGTAACCGCCCTCGCCCGCGCCCTCGACCTGCCCGAAAAGGACGAGCCGAAGCAAGCCCTGGTGATCGAGGCCGTCCGCCGGATGCTGGAGATTCGCCCGCGATGGCTTTTGATCCTCGACAATGCCGAGGACAAGGAGACGCTTGCGCCGATCCTGCCGACCCACGGCGCCGGCCACGTGCTGATCACATCCCGTAGCCGCGTCTGGCGAAAGATGGCGGCCCCGATTGAACTCGGAGTCTGGCCGAGAGGCGAATCGGTTACGTTCCTGACAGCGCGCCGGCCCGGCGACGCGGATGCCGACCGGCTCGCCGATGCCCTCGGCGACCTGCCGCTCGCCCTCGACCAGGCCGCCGCCTATTGCGACGAAACCGGGCCTCGGCTAGGCCGTTACCTGGATTGTTGGAAAAGGGCCACGGCGCCGGACTGCGCCGGCGGCCGATCGATTACGAGCGCACCGTCGCCACTACCTGGGAGGTGTCGTTCGCAAAGGTCAGGGAGCGTCGCCCGCCGCGGCGCAACTCATAGAGCTGTGCGCCTTCTTCGCCCCCGACCGCGTCCCCCTCGATGTCATCCGGGCCGGTGCCGGGCATCTTCCGGAGCCGTTGCGGACCGGTGATCAGCAATGACTCGCCTTCAAGACGCCGTCGCCGCCCTCCACCGCTATTCGCTCGCCACCCGCAGCCGACGAGACGATCTCGATCCACCGCCTCGTCCAACAGGTCACCCGCGACCGCCTTTCGGGCGCACGAGCGAGCCACCTTCGCGCCGCCGCGGTCGAGGTGATCGATACTGCACTGCCGGATTGGCCTTACCACTCGTTCGACATGTCGACCGCCGCCGTATACGAGCTTGCTCGCTTCCGCACGCGGCTCGCCACAGCGAACTCGGCGGCAGCGAGTGTCGACGGCGGTAACGGCCCGCGTATTCAACCAGATTGGCTTTTACCACGTTCTCCAGGGCAATTACGGTGAAGGCGAAGCTGCTCGGCGAAGATCGCTCGTCATTGCGGAGCAGGTATTCGGCCCGGACCATTCGCTCGTTGCTATACCGCCTGAGCAACCTGGGTGCCGTGCTCCGGGAGATGGGCAATTCGGCCAGATGCCAGGCCCCTCCTCGAAAGGGCGCCTCGACATCGACGAACGCGCTCTTGAACCGAGACCGGTCCGAACGCGCCACCGGTTAGCAACAGTTGCTGTGCGCCGGGACTGGGCGATTGTTGTGCGAAAGACCGCTACGTGCGTGCCCTCGCCATATTGCGTGCCATCGGGCAAGACTATCCCAGAATTTCCGCCCTCCGTAATAATCTGGCGCCGTGACAAGGTAATGGGCAATCCCGCGGCGCTGCCAAGCAGCTCCTATGAAAGAAACCTAGCGGCATCGACGAGCAATACTTGGCCCTCACCATCCGACCTCGCCCTCGTCCTGAATAACTGGGAATGGTGCTCGCGACGCTAGGCGATCCAGCCTGGTGCCAGACCAAGCTTCAAACGCGCCCTCGTCATAGGCGAGAAGGCGCTGCGGCACCGACCATCCGACTGTTGCCCGTCAGGCTCAACAATCTGGGCCGATTTCCAGGACATGGGCGATTCGACGCGCGCCAAACAGCTCATCGAATGCGCCCTCGCCATCTTGGCTTAAGTGGTTGCCGCCAGTCGCACCCATACATCGCCCAGGCTCGTGCCAACCTCGCCGAGTTCGAGCGGCAGATCGCCGCTGCGGATGGAGATGCTCGCGCCCGCCTTCCTCCTCCGCTGCCCCAACATCGGTCTACCGAACTTGCTGTTCTCCTTCGCGCTCGCTTCCTTGCGCGGGTCCTTGTCCTTCGGTGGCGGGGCGTCGGCCGCCAGGCGGAGTTTGAGGCCGTGGACGTTGGCGGCATCGATGCGTTTGTCGCGGGCGAAGAGGACGAGTTGCAGCGCGCCCTTGGTGTCGCGCTCGAGGGCGAAGTCGAGGTCGATGGTGAACTTCTTCAGATCATACGCGGGATCGGTCGCGATCGTCTGCTGGGCGCCCGCGCGCAATTCGCCGATCGTCTGGGCGAGCCGGCCACCGCCACCGGCGCCCGCCGGCCCCGCCGCCGCATCGGCGGCCGGCGCCTTCTTCGCCGGCTGCACCTCGATGACGAGACGGCGCTTCAGCGACGGCCGCGGCGTCTCTTCCTTCGTTCCCGCCAGGTAATCGGCGCCGGGGACGACGAATCCTGCCCCCCGCCCGCTCGGGTTCTCGACGAGCGCGAGATCGAGCTGGGCGTCCTCGATGCGCAGGCCGCCGGGTCCAGCAGCACTGGCGCCGGCATCGACGGCGGTAAGCTGCCGCTTGATCTCGGCGATCACCGGCGCGACCTCGAAGACGGTGCCGGATGCCGCGTCCGCCCGTCCCGCCGCCAACGGTGTCGTTAAACCCGCCGCGAGACCCACCGCCAGGGCCAGCGCTGTATGCGACGTACGCGATCGTGCCTTCATGTCGATCCTTTCGCTTCGAGTTGACGCAAGAGAAGGGCGAGCGTGTCGCACAGCCGGTCGAGGTCCTCCGGCCGCGACAGCCGGTGATCGCCGTCTTTGACCAGCGTGACTGTCACGTCCGGCGCGCGCAGCCGCTCGGCGAGGCGGAGCGAGGTCTGCCACGGCACGTCCCGGTCCTGCATGCCGTGGATCAGCCGCACCGGCGCATCCATGGCCGATCTCGGCGCGGAGCAACAGGTGGTCGCGGCCTTCGTCGAGGAACGCCTTCTTCACCGGCGTCGGCTCCTCGCCGTAGCAGCCCGGCATCTCGACGATGCCGCCTGCCTCCAGCACCGCCCGATCGCCGGGGCTCAGGAGCGGCGGGATCAGGTCCTCGGTGAAATCGGGCGCGGCGGCGACGCCGATCAGCCCCGCCACCCGCGCCGGCCGGACGAGGGCGACGAGAAGCGCGATCCAGCCGCCGAGCGAGGAGCCCACCAGCACCTGCGGCCCCTCGGTCAGCCGGTCGAGGACGAGGACCGCATCGTCGCGCCAGCGGCCGATGGTGCCGTCGACGAAGACGCCCGAGGATTCGCCGTGGCCGGTGTAGTCGAAGCGGAGGAAGGCGCGGCCTTCGGCGCGGCAGGCCTCTTCCAGCCGCACCGCCTTCTGCCCGGTCATGTCCGACTTGTAGCCGGTGAAGAAGACGACGCCGGGGCCGCGTCCGGGCGATCGCCGATAGGCGATGGTCGCGCCGTCGGCCGAAGTCAATTTCTCGCTCGGCAATTTTTCGCTCGCGCTCTCTCCGTGCATCGTTCGTCCGCCCTTCCTCGCCCGCCACGCGTATAACCCAATCGGGGCGCCCGATCCACGCCGATTGCCGCGCGCCGGGCTGGTCCGCCTCGTCTTGACTATAGCGGTTGCGCTTCTACAGTGCCGACGCCCATTTCTCGACATAATGAAACAGCTTGCGAAGCGTGCCGTGACCGAACCCGCCTCCGCCCAACCCGCACCCGTCGCCATCGCCGGGGACGATGCCCGGACCGAACCCTCTGCCGGCTTCGCCGTCTTTCTGCCGGACGGGACGCGGCTCGCCTTCGATGCGCCGGTGACCGGTGCCGATGTCGCCGCACGGCTCGGCGGCCGCTGGGGGAAGCGGGCGATCGCCGTGCGCGTCGCCGGCGAGATGCGCGATCTCGCCGCCCCTTTGCCGGCGGATGCGACGATCTCGTTCGTCACGGCCGAGGATGCCGATGCGCTCGAACTCTTGCGCCACGACGCCGCCCACGTGATGGCGGAAGCGGTGCAGGAGCTTTATCCCGGAACGCAGGTGACGATCGGGCCGGCGATCGAGACCGGCTTCTACTACGACTTCGCCCGCGACCAGCCGTTCACCCCGGACGACTTGCCGGAGATCGAGGCGCGGATGCGCGAGATCGTCGATCGCGACGAGCCGATCCGCCGCGAGGTCTGGGACCGCGACGAGGCGGTGCGCTACTTCAAGTCGATCGGCGAGCACTACAAGGCCGAACTCATCGAGGGCATTCCGGCCGGCGAGCCGGTCAGCATCTACCGGCAAGGCAACTGGCTCGACCTCTGCCGCGGCCCGCACCTGCCGTCGACGAAGCACCTCGGCAAGGCGTTCAAGCTGATGAAGGTGGCGGGCTCGTACTGGCGCGGCGATCACCGCAACGCCCGGCTGCAGCGCATCTACGGCACCGCCTGGGCCTCGAAGGCCGATCTCGACGCCCACCTCGCCATGCTGGAGGAGGCCGAAAAGCGCGACCATCGCCGCCTGGGCCGCGAGATGGGCCTGTTTCACCTGCAAGAAGAGGCGGCGGGCTCCGTCTTCTGGCATCCGCACGGCTGGACGCTCTATCTCCGGGTGCAGGCCTACATGCGCCGGCGGCTGGCGCAGGAAGGCTACGTCGAGGTCAACACCCCGCAGCTCATCGACCGTGCGCTGTGGGAGCGCTCCGGCCACTGGGAGAAGTTCCGCGAGCACATGTTCACGGCGGACGCCGAAGAGAAAGTGCTGGCGCTGAAGCCGATGAACTGCCCCGGCCACGTCCAGATCTTCCGCCAGGGCATCAAGAGCTATCGCGATCTGCCGCTGCGCATGGCCGAATTCGGCTGCTGCCATCGCAACGAGCCGTCGGGTGCCTTGCACGGGCTGATGCGGGTGCGCGCGTTTACCCAGGACGATGCCCACATCTTCTGCACCGAAGACCAGATCACGTCGGAAACGCTGGCGTTCTGCGATCTGCTGCGCTCGATCTACCGCGACTTCGGCTTCGAGGAGGTCACCGTCAAATTCTCCGACCGACCCGACAAGCGCGCCGGTGCCGACGCCACCTGGGACAAGGCGGAAGCCGCACTGATGGCGGCGACCGAGGCGGCGGGGCTGGCGACCACGCTCAATCCCGGCGAGGGCGCCTTCTACGGCCCGAAGCTCGAATTCGTCCTCCGCGACGCCATCGGCCGCGACTGGCAGCTCGGCACGTTGCAGGTCGACTTCGTCCTCCCCGAGCGGCTCGATGCCGCCTACATCGGCGAGGACGGCGAGAAGCACCGGCCGGTGATGCTGCACCGCGCCGTCCTCGGCTCGTTCGAGCGCTTCCTCGGCATCCTGATCGAACACCACGCCGGCCGCCTGCCCTTGTGGCTGGCGCCGGTGCAGGTGGTCGTCGCCACCATCACCAACGAGGCCGACGCCTATGCCGCGGCCGTTCTCGCCCGGCTGCGGGCGGCGGGGCTGCGGGCGGAAGCCGACACCCGCAACGAGAAGATCAACTACAAGATCCGCGAGCACAGTCTCGCCAAGGTTCCGGTGATGCTGGTGGTCGGCGCGCGCGAGCGCGACCAGGGCACCGTCGCCGTCCGCCGGCTGGCGGGCAAGGCCCAGGATTTGGTTGCTCTCGACGAAGCAGTTGCTAAACTCAGGGAAGAAGGGTTGGGGCCCGACGGGAACCTTATAGGACGGCGCGATCGCGCGGCGGCAACGCGGTGCGGTCAGGTGTCGGTTCGTCGCGAGGGACCGTCGAGCAGGGCCGGCACGGCAGGAGTGGAGGTTGCTGGATCACATCGGCATCGGGGTCGGCGCATACGACAAAAGCAAAGCGTTTTATCAGGCCGCCCTGGCACCACTCGGCTATGCGCTTGCAATGGAATTCGAAGGCTGGGCGGGCTTCGGCCGCGCCGGACAGTCTCGCGCATGCGTCCGGCACGCAGGCGCTCGCGTTCTGGATCCACCAGATCGAGCGGCCGGTTTCGCCCGTTCACGTCGCCTTTCGGACCGACGACCGGGCGGCGGTGGCCGCCTTCCATGCCGCCGCGCTCGCCGCCGGCGGTCGCGACAACGGCGGGCCCGGGCTGCGCAGCCGAGTACCATCCGAGCTACTTCGGCGCCTTCGTCCTCGATCCCGACGGTCACAACATCGAAGCCGTCTGCCATGCGCCGGCGTAGCGCGGCCGCCCGCCCGCGGGCGCGCGCAGGATTCCGCTGCGCCGCTGCATTGGGGTCTCGCCCCCGTTCTCAGCCTTCCCGCCCTACCATTACCTGAAACCTGAAGGAGACCGAGCATCCCTAAGCCTCCCATGCAACCCGCGCCGTCCCGGGACGGACCGCGCGTCAACGACGAGATCGACACGCCGATGGTGCGGCTGATCGATTCCGACGGCGAGCAGAAGGGCGTCGTGCCGGTGCGCGACGCCATTCAGATGGCGTTTTCCGCCGGCCTCGACCTGGTCGAGATCGCCCCGCAGGCGGAACCGCCGGTCTGCAAGATCCTCGACTTCGGCAAGTACAAGTACGAGCTGCAGAAGCGCCGCAACGAAGCGCGCAAGAAGCAGAAAGTCATCGAGGTCAAGGAAATCAAGATGCGCCCCGGCATCGACGAGCACGACTATCAGGTCAAGGTGCGCAACATGCGCCGCTTCCTCGACGAGGGCGACAAGGTGAAGGTGACCATCCGCTTCCGCGGCCGGGAGATGGTCCACCAGGACCTAGGGCTGAAGGTCCTCGACCGCGTCCGCGACGAACTGGAAGAACTCTCCAAGGTCGAGCAATACGCCCGCCTCGAAGGCAAACAAATGGTGATGGTGATCGCACCGCGGT
>CAWAGY010000040.1:0-16407 GCA_963781645.1 uncultured Alphaproteobacteria bacterium
CCCGACCACGATGCTCTCGCGACGGCGATCGGCGACGCGCTGGACCAACCCACAGATCGGGACCGATTGAAAAAGGGGGAACTCTTTAATTTTGAGGCTGCCATCGATGCGTATGAGAACCTCCTGACGGGTGGCAGAGAAACTTGCAATAGCTTCGAGATGTCAGCAGGAGTGAATGCGACCGCCTCATCGGTTGATCACGTTCACGTCGTGTTCGAAGGCGCGGATCTTGGCGACGTTCGCCTGCTCGACGGCGACAGCCGCACCGTCCTTGCGGCTCGCCGGCCGATACCAGGGCTGGGCCGAGAAGTAGTCGCGCAAGGCGGCATCGTTGAAGATGTAGCCCTTGCGCGCGAAGATCTCGTTGCGCATCAGCCGCAGCTCGTCCGCCGACAGGCCCTGCAGATCGGCATCGGTCAGCGGCCGCTGCGAGGCCTGCGGATAGCGGCCGGGGATCGTCGCCTCGTCGGCGACGGGCGGTTTGTCGGTGGCAAGCGGTCGCCCGGGCGGGTCGGCGGCGGCGGTGAGGGCGGCGAGACCGCCGGCGTTTTCGTCGGCGCGGGCGGCCCGCCTTGTCGTGCGATCGCCGCCGAGGAGGACGACGCCGCGATCGCCGCCGCCCCGACGGCGCCGGCGGCAGCCGATGACGAGCGGCAGCCGCGGCGGCCGGGGCGGTCGGTGGCGGCGCGCACGTCCGCGGCGTGGCGCGCGGCCTCGCTCGGCACCGGGCCGGCACCGGGCACTCGCCGGGCCCGTCGCGCGGCGGCGGCACCCGGCGCGCCGGCCAGCCGCTCGATCGAGGCAAGGAGCTGGGCGAAGCCCTCGTGCTCCGCCTCGCCCCGCCAGTCGGCGAGGGAGGCCGCCTGGATCGGCCGAAAGGCGATCGGCGGCAGCGCCTGATCGATCAGCGCCGGCAGCAGCTTGTTGGCGTCGAGCGCGAGCGAGGCTTCGGTCTTCACCCAGCGCTTCTTCACCGCCGCCTCCGACCACAGGACGACGACCGCCTTCGCCGCCGTCAGTTCGCGCTCGATCACCTCGTCCCAGGTCTCGCCCGGCGGAATTTCCGCATCCCACCACACCGACCAGCCGCGCCCCTCCAGCGCTTCGGCGAGGCGTCTCGCCCACGGCTTGTCCTCGCGGGCATAGCTGATGAAGATGTCGTTGATCGCCGCCTCCTGTGCCCGGCCGCCGGTTCACGGTGATTAACCCATTCGACCCAAGAGTGCCGAAATCGCGTCGAAATTACCAGAAGATGCGCCGGAAATGGGAGATGATGCCCGGAGAATGCGGCGCGGAGGACGACGCCGGCGGCTCCGTTGACAAAGACGGCCAGATGGCGTATCCAGCCGGCCGCCGCGGGGTCGATCCCGCGAACGGCATTCTTTTCTGTGGCCCTTTACTGTGGCGGCACCATGTACGCAGTCATCCGCACCGGCGGCAAGCAGCATCGCGTCTCCGAGAACGACCGTCTGGCCGTCGAGCGCCTGGACGGTGCGCCGGGCGATGCGGTCGTCTTCGACGACATCCTGATGCTCGCCGGCGGTGACGATGCGCCGCTTGATCGGTCGGGCGGTGCCGAAGGATGCGCGCGTCTTCGCCGAGGTGGTCGAACAGACGCGCGGCCCGAAGGTGCTGGTCTTCAAGAAGAAGCGGCGGAAGAACCATCGCCGGCTGAACGGTCACCGCCAGGATCTGACGGTCGTCCGCATCCGCGGCGTCAGCGCCTCGGGCGAGGCCCCGGCGGCAGAGGTACGGCGACGCCGGCTCCGGAGACGGCGGCGGCACCCGCCCACGGCCGGCGGGCGACAGCGAGGAATAGGACACGATGGCCCACAAGAAAGCCGGCGGCAGTTCGCGCAACGGCCGGGACTCCGCCGGACAGCGGCTCGGGGTCAAGCGCTACGGCGGCCAGATCGTCATCCCCGGCAACATCATCGTCCGCCAGCGCGGCACCAAATTCCATGCCGGCGACAACGTCGGCATCGGCCGCGACCACACGCTGTTCGCGCTGAGCGAGGGGCGGGTGGCCTTCCGCCGCGGCTACCGCGGCCGCACCTTCATCTCGGTCGAGCCGCTCGCCTGATCGCGGTCGGGGACGCGGCGCCCGGCGAACGGGCGATCACCGCGGGCGGAGAAGTGGGTTCGGCCCGTGCGGTTCGTCGACGAGGCCAAGGTGTTCGTGCGAGAGCGGCAGCGGCGGCAACGGCTGCTTCGTCCTTCCGGCGCGAGAAGTTCATCGAATTCGGCGGTCCGAACGGCGGCAACGGCGGCGACGGCGGCGATGTCGTCGTCGAGGCGGTCGACGGCCTCAACACCCTGATCGACTACCGCTACCGGCGCCACTTCCGGGCGAAAAACGGCGGCAACGGCATGGGCCGCGAGCGCACCGGCGCCCGCGCCGCCGATGTCGTCCTCGAGGTTCCGGTCGGCACCCAGGTCTTCGACGAAGACGGGATGACGCTCGCTCGCCGATCTCGTCCATCCGGGCGAGCGGACCGTCGTCGTCCGCGGTGGTCGCGGCGGCCGCGGCAACGCCGTGTTCAAGTCCTCGACCAACCAGGCGCCGCGCCGCGCCGATCCGGGCGAGCCCGGCGAGGAGCGCTGGCTGGTCCTGCGCCTCAAGCTGCTCGCCGACGCCGGGCTGATCGGCCTGCCGAACGCCGGCAAATCGACGCTGCTTGCCGCCGTCAGCCGCGCCCGGCCGAAGGTCGCCGACTATCCGTTCACCACCCTGTGGCCGAGTCTCGGCGTGGTCGGCGTCGGCGGCGGCGACCGGTGGCCGCGAGTTCGTGCTCGCCGACATCCCCGGCCTGATCGAGGGCGCGCATACCGGCGCCGGCCTCGGCACCCGCTTCCTCGGCCATGTCGAGCGCTGCCGCGTCCTCGTCCATCTCGTCGACGGCACCGCGGAGGACCCGGCCGCCGCACTGGCGCATCGTCCGCGACGAACTCGCCGCCTACGGCGCCGGCCTCGCCGACAAGCCGGAGATCGTCGCCCTCAACAAGATCGACGCGCTCGCCGACGACGTCGTCGCAGAACGCCGGCAGGCCCTCGCCGCCGCGGTCGGCGGCCCGGTGTTCGCCGTCTCCGGTGCCACCGGCGCCGGCCTTCGCTCCGCTGCTCGCCGCGGTGCTCGCCGGCATCGACGGCCGGTCGCGCCCCGTCGGAGCCGCCGCCGGCGCTGGGAGCCGGGGCGATGAGCCCGTTCCGCGAGAGCAGCGAGCTCGGCCTCAGCCGCCGCCTCGTCGTCAAGATCGGCTCGGCGCTTGCTCGTCGACGAAGCCATCGGGCGATATCCGCCGCGACTGGCTCGGTGCGCTCGCCGACGACATCGCGGCGCTGAAGGAGGGCGGCCGCGACGTCCTCGTCGTCTCGTCGGGCGCCATCGCCGCCGGCCGCCGCCACCTGCGGCTCGCGCCCGGCCATCTCCGCCTGGACGAGAAGCAGGCGGCGGCGGCGACCGGCATGATCCGTCTCGCCCACGCCTACCAGGAGGCGCTCGCCCGCTTCGACATCACCGTCGCCCAGGTGCTGCTGACCCTCGACGATTCCGAGGACCGGCGCCGCTACATCAACGCCCGCACGACGCTCTGACGACGCTGCTCCGGCGGGGCGCGGTGCCGCTGATCAACGAGAACGACACCGTCGCCACCGACGAGATCCGCTTCGGCGACAACGACCGTCTCGGCGCCCGCGTCGCCGCCATGATCAGCGCCGACACCCTCGTCCTGCTCTCCGACATCGACGGCCTCTACACCGCCGATCCGCGCAAGGACGAGGCGGCCCGGCTGGTTCCGGAAGTCCGCGAGATCACGCCCGAGATCGAGGCGATGGCCGACGCGACGCGCCCCGGCTACGGCACCGGCGGGATGATCACCAAGCTGGAGGCGGCGCGGATCGCGCTCGCCGCCGGCTGCCGGATGGTGATCGCCGCCGGCGACGGCCTGCATCCGCTCGCGCCGCATCGCCGACGGCGGCCGCTGCACCTGGTTTCTGCCGGCGCAATCGCCCGGCGCCGCCCGCAAGCGCTGGATCGCCGGCACCCTGAAGCCGGCCGGCGCCCTCGTCGTCGATGCCGGCGCCGTCCTCGCCCTCGCCCGCGGCAAGAGCCTCCTGCCCGCGGGCGTCATCGCCGTCGAGGGCGAATTCGGCAAGGGGGCGGCGGTGATCATCAGGACCGCGGACGGCGAGATCCTCGGCCGCGGCCTCGTCGGCTACGCGGCGGCCGACGCGCGCCGCATCATCGGCCACAAAACCCGTGAAATAGAAGGCTGCCTCGGCTACCGTGGTCGCGAAGAGCTGGTTCATCGGGACGATCTGGCGCTCGAGATGAAACGAACACGATGACCTCCCTCGCCGCCGACAGGACCGAAACGGGACTCGCCGCCGCCACCGGCGATCACCTCAAGCACCTGATGCACCACATCGGCACCTCGGCGCGCGCCGCCGCCGATGCGCTGGCGGTCGCGCGCGTCGCGCGGCGAAGGACCTGGCGCTGCGTAAGGCGGCAACGATCCTCCGCGACCGGACGCGCGACATTCTCGCCGCCAACGCCCGCGATCTCGCCGCCGGCGAGAACGAAGGGGCTGGGCCCGGCGCTGCTCGACCGGCTGGCGATGGATCCCGCCCGCATCGAGGCGATGGCCGCCGGCCTCGAGGAGATCGCGGCGTTGCCGGACCCGGTCGGCCAGGTGATCGCCGCCTGGGACCGGCCGAACGGCCTGCACATCGAACGCGTGCGCACGCCGCTCGGCGTCATCGGCGTCATCTACGAATCGCGGCCGAACGTCACCGCCGACGCCGGCGGGCTGTGCCTGAAGGCCGGCAACGCCGCCATTCTCCGCTGCGGGTCGGAGAGCTTCGCCACCTCGTCGGTGATCAACGAATGCCTCGCCGTCGCCCTGGTCACCGCCGGCCTGCCGGAGACGAGCGTCCAGCTCGTGCCGACGACCGACCGCGCCGCCGTCGGCGAGATGCTGAAGATGACCGGCATCATCGACGTCATCGTCCCGCGCGGCGGCAAGTCGCTGATCGAGCGGATCGCCGCCGAGAGCCGGGTGCCGCTGTTCCAGCACCTCGACGGCATCTGCCACACCTACATTCACGCCAAGGCCGATCCGGAGCTGGCGCGGAGGGTGGTCTTCAACGCCAAGATGCGGCGGCCGGGCATCTGCGGCGCGACCGAGACGCTGCTCGTCGATCGCGCCGTCGCCCCGGTGGTGCTGCCGCCGATCCTCGACGATCTGATCGCCGCCGGCTGCGAGGTCCGGGGCGATGCGCTCTGCCGCGTCCTCGACGCGCGGGTGCTGCCGGCGAGCGAGCAGGACTGGGACACCGAGTATCTCGACAAGATCCTGGCGGTGAAGATCGTCGACGGGCTCGAGCCGGCGATCGAGCACATCCGCATGCATTCCTCGCAGCACACCGAAGCCATCCTCACCGAGGACGCCGCCGCCGCCCGCACCTTCGTCGACACCCTCGACTCGGCGATCCTGATGATCAACGCCTCGACCCAGTTCGCCGACGGCGGCGAGTTCGGCATGGGCGCCGAGATCGGCATCGCCACCGGCAAGCTGCACGCCCGCGGCCCGGTCGGGGTCGAACAGCTCACCAGCTTCAAGTACGTCGTCCGCGGCACCGGCCAATGCCGGCCGTGAGGCGGCCCCGGTCACGGCCGGCTGCCGGAACGGCGGCGCGGCGATCGCGCCGTTCGCAAGGCGCGGCGCGAAGGGACCCGTGGGCAGGGTCGGCGGCAAGGCTAGAGGCGGCGGGTGGCGAAGCGGCGCATCGGCCTGCTCGGGGGGTCGTTCAATCCGGCACATGCGGGACATCGCTACATCTCACTGCAGGCCCTGAAGCGGCTGGCGCTGGACGAGGTGTGGTGGATGGTCTCGCCGCAGAACCCGCTGAAGCCGACCGGCCGACATGGCGCCGTTCGACGAGCGGATGGCGCAGGCGGCCGCCGATCGCCGATCATCCCCGCATCCGGGTGACCGACATCGAGCGGCGCCTCGGCACCGTCTATACCGCCGACACCCTGAAGGCGCTTTTGCCCCGCTTCGCCCGATGCCGCTTCGTCTGGCTGATGGGCGCCGACAATCTCGACCAGATCTGGGAATGGAAGGACTGGCAGTCGATCTTCACCCGCATTCCGATTGCAGTTTTCGCCCGGCCGCCTTACTCTCCTTGCGATCTTGTCGGGGAAGGCGGCGAAACGTTTCGCTACCCGGCGCATCGCGGAGACAAGGGCTCGTCATCTGGCAGACATGCAAGCACCGGCTTGGGTGTTCTTCCACAATCGGCCGCACACCGGATCGGCGACGCGGATCCGGGCCGGTCGCGCCGCCGAACGGCTCTCGCCGCTGCCGCCGATCGACCCCGGCGCCTCTCCCCGCCCTGCAGTCAGCCACAGCCTAGGAGACCACGATCATCATCGCGCATGACACGACGCTGGCGAAAGCCGACCGCGTGCTTTCGTTGGTGACAGCGTCTCTTGACGACGACAAGGCGGAAGATGTCGTCGTCATCGATCTCGCCGGCAAGACGACGATCGCCGACTACATGATCGTCGCCTCCGGGACCTCGAGCCGCCACATCGGCGCCATGGCCGATCATCTCCTCGAGAGGATGAAGACGCGGCGGCGAAGGCCGGGTGGCGGTGGAAGGGGCGGGCCAGTCCGACTGGGTGCTGATCGACGCCGGCGATGTCGTCGTCCACCTGTTCCGCCCGGAGGTGCGCGCGTTCTACGCCATCGAGCGGCTGTGGGGGACGCCGCAGGCGTTCGCCGAGCGCAGCTTCATCGACGGCCAAATCCCCGCCGCCTGATCCGGGCGCCTGATCGGCGCGTCCGCCTGATCCGCCGGGCCCGCAGTCCCACCGTGCCGTTGGCCGCCGAACTTTGGCTGCGCCCATGCCGCCGGCGGGTTTGAAGCCGGCCGCCGAACCCGATACACTCCGCCCGCCCGCCCGGCCGGCCGCGAAACGCCCAGTTCGGCCGGGACCACATAAGCCGGTCAGGAGGGACGAGGAGCATGTCGGCGACACTCATTCTGCTGCGCCACGGGGAAAGCGAATGGAACTTGGCCAATCGCTTCACCGGCTGGATCGACGTCGATCTCAGCCCGAAGGGGATCGAGGAGGCGAAACGCGGCGGCCAGCAGATCAAGAATGAAGGCTTTGAGATCGACATCTGCTTCACCTCGGTCTTGAAGCGGGCGATCCGGACGCTGTGGATCGCGCTCGACGAGATGGACCAGATGTGGGTCCCGGTCGTCCGCGCCTGGCAACTCAACGAGCGCCACTACGGCGGCTTGCAGGGGCTGAACAAGTCGGAGACGGCGAAGAAGTTCGGCGAGGACCAGGTGAAGATCTGGCGCCGCAGCTTCGATATTCCGCCGCCGCCGCTCGACATCGACGATCCCAGCCATCCGCGCTTCGCGCGGCGCTATGGGCTGATCGATCCGGTGGTGCTGCCGTCGACGGAATCGCTCAAGATCACGCTGGACCGGGTGATGCCGTTCTGGGCCAACACCATCGTGCCGCACCTGAAGCGCGGCGAGACGGTGTTGATCGCCGCCCACGGCAACAGCCTGCGGGCGCTGGTCAAGCACCTCAACAAGATCTCGGACAAGGACATCATCGAGCTCAACATCCCGACCGGCCTGCCGCGCGCCTACGAACTCGACGACGACCTGCAGGTGATCTCCGACCGCTACCTCGCCGACGAGGAGCAGGTGCGGGCGGCCGCAGCGGCGGTGGCGGCGCAAGGCAAGGCGTAATCCCGCACCCCGTCTCTGCATCAGACGGGCGCCGAACCGTCGGCGCCCGTCTTCGCTCGTTACTGGTCCGCCCGGCCTGAACGACCATTGGCAGCCCCGGTGGCGCCCGCCGCATAGTGACCGGCGGTGTTATCTGCGCCAGG
The DNA here is from genome assembly GCA_963781645.1 of uncultured Alphaproteobacteria bacterium. Classification (GTDB taxonomy): domain Bacteria; phylum Pseudomonadota; class Alphaproteobacteria; order Rhodospirillales; family Defluviicoccaceae; genus Defluviicoccus. Next base: position 7,924 of record CAWAGY010000040.1, read on the forward strand.
GCCGTTTATCTCCTAACGATCATCGCCGTCGCGGCCGGTTGACGCCGGCACCGGAGGGTCGACCGCTACCTGGGTCCCTTGCAAGACCCAGGCGCGCTGGCTCGGCGCGAAGCGGGGGGCCAGCAGCCCGTCGTTGATCTCCCGCGTCACCGCGAAGCGGTTGAACATCGGTCGCGGGAAAGGAACAGGCGTTTGTTGTCCGGAAAGCCATCCGACGCCGTGTCGATATCGCCTTCGACCGCCGAGATGATGCCGTCGCCGTTGTGATCGACGCGGGCGACTTCAGACGGCATAGGCATCAACAACCGCTGCTGGAATTCTGACACCCGGCTCGAACGAGGCCGCCTCTCGTAGACGTCAAGATAGACTTCGTTGGCGAGCCCGCTCGGGAATTCCGCGCTCGCGGAATTCACGTTGCGCGTCGATCGTCGCCATCGAATTTGTCGGGGTCACGCGGCAGGTTGGGGTTATCGCCGACCGACGCCGGGTCGTTCTTGATGCCGCTGGGGCCCGATCCCGGAACGATCGATTGCGCTGCCGATTTCGCCTTGCTCGAAGGTCATCGTCGGAAGCCGCCGGTGAAGGGCAGCTCGTAGAGCGGGTGGACCCAGTTGGTCCCAGTGTAGTTGAACTCCCAGTACGCGTGAACATCGGTCTGCTGCATGGCGTTGTAGGCGCCCATGCTCAGCTGGATCGGGACGACGTTGCGTTTGCATGTCGGGAAAGTGATCCGACTTGCTGGGCAAACGGACGGCTTTGCCGTCCATCGTGAAAACGTGGCCCGGGTACATTGTTGCCGGTTCCCATTGCCGCCAGCATTTGCGCATCGGCAGGCGAGGATCTTCCCAAACTTGCGCGTGGCCGTCCGGGCGTGGATCGGAATCGACACGGCGCGACGTCAAGGTCATGAATCATCCAGCCTTCGTACCAGCCGCTCTCGTTGTTGATGACGAACAGTCCGGAGATGTCGGTGAAGACATCGATGAAGGCTTCGGATCCTGCGGATCGGTCGGTAACCCCGGCTTGGGCTCGAGCACCAGCCGGACGGCGCCGATGGTCGGCAGCCCGCAGTTACTGCCCGTGGCCGTCAACTGCGCCTGGTCGTTGACTCCCGGGGGATCGGGCCGTGAAGACGTTCGGCTCGAAGCCCGTGGAATCGAGCAGGTAGTATTGGAACAGCCGGCTTCGCTTGTCGGCTTCGCCGAACGCCTGCATCGCGAGAAACGTGTGCGGACGGTCCGCCATTCGGATGAGCCGCTCTTGCAGCGGCTGCGGCAACTGAACAACGTCCTGGCGGCTGGCGATCGCGGCACGATCCGCTGCGGCATCGGGATTCGGATGGCATGGGGGTGGCGGTTGCTCGGCGCGGGCAATCGCCGAGGACAAAATCGCGGGCGCCAGCGCCGCGAGGATCGCGGATCGCCGAGCCAATCTGGTCGTGTTGTGTAGCGTCATGGTTTACCTCCCTCTCGGCCATTCGATACAGCCGAACGGGCGTCATTGTATATACAATGTATATACGGCACAACGGGCTTGCGTCCACCGCGCCGGGGTATATATTTTTCAGAGCCATGAATAAAAATGCGCACGGCGAAAATCAGCGGGCGGAATTCACCCCTGAGTTATGCCTCTACGTGCTTCGGTATTGTGGGAGCTTCAACCTGCGCAAGGCTGCGCGAGCGGTCACGCAGCTCTATGACGATATTCTGCAGCCGACCGGCCTTCGCTCCACGCAGGTGGTTCTCCTGGTCGCGCTGGCGGTCGATTCCGAGCTCAGCCTGGCGCGCCTCGCGCGGGAGTTGGTGCTATCGCCGTCGACGCTCTCCCGGAATATCCAGCCGCTGGAGAGGGATGGGCTCATCGAAACATACGCGACCGGCAACCGCGGACGGTACGTTCGGTTAACCCCGCGCGGAAAAGAGGTGCTCAGCGCTGCCGTTCCGTACTGGCGCAAGGCTCAGGAGAGTTTCACGCGGCGGGTTGGGGTAAAGTCCTGGGAAGACATGACGGAGCAACTCAACCGGACGATCGCGGCCACTTTGTCATCTGAAGTCGATTGAGCCGCCTGGCAGCGTGGCCGTGCAAGGCAGGGCGTAAAGACGGACCATCAGTCGCGAGACGATCGTCAACCCGTTGCCGGGTGCAGGCGCGACGGCGAAGCGCAACAGCGGCGCCTCAGTAGGATCGCTCGGAAAGGGTGCAAACGCGATTGATGCCGTCGCGTCGAACGGCCGTCCCGGCTCGCGATCGATGACATTCTCCGGAACCAGCCGGGGGATCGGCTTCCCGTGCCGGGTGATCAGCACTTCTCGCCGGGAGCCACCCGTTCGACCAAAGCCGAAACGTGTGTCTTGGCCCTGAAAGCGGCCATGGTGCTCGGCTGCGCAAATCGTAGCGGTCGATCCCAAGCGCTCATCGCTCAGAGGGACCGCTGTCGCCATCGGCAGGATTGAGCGTCTGCATGATTAAAGGGTGGGGATGGGAGGCGGTGGTGCCGCCGCTGCCGTAGGGGCGGGTGATAATCTCCAGCAAGTGGCCGTTCGGGTCCTCGAAGTAGACGCCGCGCCCGTCGTCCCAGTGGTTTATCCGGTCGCGTTCGCGGCGACCTGGATCGGCCCAGTATGGCAACTGCCGCTCTTGAATGCGCGCGAAGATCTCGTCGAATTCCTGTTCACTGACGAGGAAGGCATAGTGCTGCGACGTGATCTTGTCCGCTCCGCTCCCGTAGTCCTTAGCATCCATGTAGTCCAGCGATGTGTCCCCCATCGGGACGACGGCAAACGGGCCGAGCCCGGCCGGCGCCGCCAGCCCCAGCATCTCGGTCAGGAACAGAGCCGACGCATCGCGATCGTGCGCAGCGATGATCGTATGGTTCAGTCGGACGGCCATGGCTTGCGATCCTTTCGTGACGGGGAACCTGCTCGGCAATGGTTCTATAAATGTGGGTGCGGTCGCCCCGCTTTGTCGCCGGCGAGCGTCACCGCTGCCGCGCAGGCGAGAAAGGCGGCGAAGATCAGGATCGCATTGACTGCGTGCGAAAACTTCCCACTCGAGGCGCAGGCGTTGCCAGTCGGCCGGGATCGTCGTCCAGTTGTCCGTCGCTTGGTTTGCGGGATACGTCCAGACGAAGAAGACGACGAGCGAACCCGCGATCAGCGCCGCCGCCAGCATCGCCAACAGCGCCGGCGTCCACTCGCGGCGGAGCGCCATGCCGAGCGCAAGGTTGGCGACGACGGCGCCGATCAGCACCGCGCCGAACCATGTCCAACCGGCATAGATCCGCTGGATGGCGAAGTATGTGTCGCGGTCGGTGCCAATTTTGTTGGGAAGCTCGAACAGATGCGCGCCGACCGGAACCAGGGCGAGGGCGGTCAACGTCAGCGCCAAAACCTTCAGCCGGGCGGTCATCGCCGTTATCCTCATGCCTGTCAGCGGAAGTCCGATCATCTCGTCGGAACTCGCAGGAGAAGAACAGGAGGGGCAGGTCCCTCTGATCCGAACCACGTATGACAAATTGGCAAGCTCCATGCCCGATGCCGCTGGCAACCGCGGCGGTCCCTTGAACGCGGGCGGAAGCGGGCGATATCATCGGCGGATGGGCTTGTCCCGCCGCTCACCGTTGGGCCCAACGGTGGCGGCCGGCGAGCGGTCCCGCCGCGAGGTATCCCGAAGATGATGCGACGGCGACGGCGGATGCCCGTAAGCGAAGGCCTCTAACCGAAAGGCTGTGAATGCGTGCGCGTGCTCTGGTGACGGCGACGGCGGCGGTGGCGCTCGCCTCGGCATTGGCGCTGGCCGAAGATAAGCCGGCGAAGGACGACAAGGCGAAAAACGCCGACACCTACGAACTCCTCGATCTGTTCGGCGACGTCTTCGAGCGGGTCCGCAGCGATTATGTCGAGGAAACCACCGACGAACAGTTGATCGAATCGGCGGTCAACGGCATGCTCACCGCACTTGACCCCCATTCGGGTTACATGAATGCCAAGCGGTTCGACGAGATGAAGGTGCAGACGCAGGGCCAGTTCGGCGGTCTCGGCCTTGAGGTCACCATGGACAGCGGCATCGTCAAGGTGGTCTCGCCGATCGACGATACGCCGGCCTATGCCGCCGGCATCCAGCCGGGCGACCTGATCACCCAGATCGACGGCGTGCAGGTGCAGGGCATGCAGCTCCCGGAGGCGGTGGAGAAGATGCGCGGCCCCGTCGGCAGCACGATCCGCCTGACCATCCGCCGCGGCACCGACGAACCATTCGACGTGACGCTGACCCGCGCCGTCATCAAGATCAAGTCGGTGCGCACGCGGCTCGAGGGCAAGGTCGGCGTCATCCGCATCTCGTCATTCAGCGAGCAGACCGAGACCGGCCTCGAAGAGGCGATGGACAAGCTGAAGGCGGACGCGAAGGAGCCGCTGCAAGGGCTCGTCCTCGATCTGCGCAACAATCCCGGCGGGTTGCTGTCGCAGGCGGTCGCCGTCTCCGACGACTTCCTGGAGAAAGGCGAGATCGTTTCCACCCGCGCGCGCAAGCCCGAGGACAGCCAGCGCTACAACGCCCGTGCCGGCGATATCTCGGGCGGCATCCCGATCGTCGTCCTGATCAACGGCGGCAGCGCATCGGCGGCGGAAATCGTCGCCGGCGCCCTCCAGGACCAGCACCGCGCTATCCTTCTCGGCACCAAGTCCTTCGGCAAGGGCTCGGTGCAGACGATCATTCCGCTCGCCGGCCACGGCGCCATGCGGCTGACCACCGCCCGCTACTACACGCCGTCCGGCCGCTCGATCCAGGCGGTCGGCATCGAGCCCGACATCGTCGTCGAGCCGGCGCGGATCGAAAGCGTCGAGGCGACGAAGCAGCGCCGCGAGGCCGATCTGCCGGGGGCCCTGCGCCAGGAGGAAAAGCCGCAGGCAGCCGCACCGCCGACGGCGCCATCGCAGACATCGCCACCGGCAAAGGCGCCAACGCCGTCCTCGCAATCCCCGTCGCCACCCTCATCACAGTCGGCGCCTCCACCGTCCTCCGGCGAGGACGAGGGTGACGACGGCGCGGGTGCCGGCAAGACGGCGACCGACTATCAGCTGTTGCGCGCCCTCGATCTCGTCCGCGGCCTGGCCCTGTTCCACGATCGGACCGCGTCGACCGCAAACTGAGCCGGAGAACGGACGGCGATAGGCAGAGCACCCGGGCTGCGCCGCCGGAGCAGACGGGCAGGTCGGAAGGGGGTAATGGGGGCGCTTCAAGAGAAGATCGGCGGCCTCGTCCGGCGGTGGCAAGCCGTCCTCCGCCGATTGCGCGCGCGGCTGAAAGGGCTGCGGCCGCCGGTCCGCGGCCCCTTTGCCGTTGCCGCCATCGGCGCCGGCGCGGTCATCGTCCTCCTCGCCCTGATCGCCGCCGGCATCGCCCTCTTCGCCCCCGGCGCCGAGAGGGCGGCCATGCGCGGTGTGGTTGCCGCCGGCGTGCCGCTGCCGTCGCCGGCCGCCGATACGTCGGATGCGCCGGTTGATGCCGTCGCCGCGGCCCGGCCGCAGCCGGGCGTCGGGCTCAGAGTGCCGGCGGCGACCGCCGAAGCCTTCGCTCACATCCCGCCGGTGAAGGAGGTCGCGCCGCTCGCCGAGACCGCCGATCCGGCACTCGTGGAAACCGTCGGCGACGGTCTTACCCTGCCGAGGATCGCCGACGACGGCCGCACCCCCTGGCGCACGTATGCCCGACCCTTCGATCGTGCGGACGAGCGGCCCCGCGTCGTCGTCGTCATCGCCGGCCTAGGGCTCGCCGCCGCCGCCACCGACGCCGCCGTCGAGCGGCTGCCGGGGCCGGTGAGCCTCGCCTTTGATCCCGCCGCCGCCGACGTCGCCCGGCCGATGCGCGCCGCCCGTCGCTTCGGCCACGAAACGCTGGTCATGCTGCCGCTGGAGTCCGCCGACTTCCCCTTCGAGGACTTTGGACCGGCAACACTGAAGGCCGGCGCCGGCGAGGGCGAAAACCTGCGCCGGCTGAACGCCGTTCTGGCGGCGGCGCCGGCGTCGGTCGGTGTTCTCGCCGTCGGCGGCTCCCGCTTCGCCCGCGCCGAGGGCGCGGCGCGCCCAGTCTTGCAGGCACTCGCCGATCGCGGCCTGCTCCTCGCCGATGCCACGGGCGACGGCGGCGCCCTCTTGTCCGCCGCGGCGGCGCGCCTCGACGTGCCGCGGGTGCTGATCGACACCGTCATCGACGAGGCCTTGGATGCGGAAGCGATCGATGCCCGCCTCGCCGCGCTCGAAGCGCTCGCCCGCCGGAACCACGTCGCCGTCGGCCTCGCCCGGCCGCTGCCCGTCAGCCTCGGCCGCATCCGCGCCTGGGCCGACACCCTGGCCGCGAAGGGACTGGTGCTGGCGCCGGTTTCGGCCGTCGTCGACACCCAGATCCGCAGCGATGCGCCGGCCATGGGCGCCGCCCGATGACTTCGGCAAAACAGCAATGCGCGCGGGCGGGCGCATGAAGGCGGCGCGACGCATCAATAAGCTGCCCTACCGGCGCGGCGTCGGCGCCGTCCTGTTCAACGACGAAGGCCTGGTCTTCGTTGCCCGGCGAATCGATACGCCGGGCGACGCCTGGCAATTGCCGCAAGGCGGCATCGATACGGACGAGAAGCCGCGAAAGGCAATCCTGCGGGAGCTCGCCGAGGAGATCGGCACCGCCGATGCCGACATCCTCGCGAAAACGCCCTGGCTCTCTTACGATCTGCCGCAGGATCTGGTCCCCCTCGTCTGGGGCGGGCGCTATCGCGGCCAGCGGCAGCGCTGGTTCGCCCTGGGATTCCGCGGCCGCGACGCCGACATCCGCCTCGATGCGACGTCGCATCCGGAGTTCGACGCCTGGCGCTGGGCGCCGCTCGCCAGTCTGCCGCCGCTGGCGGTGCCGTTCAAACGGCCGCTCTACGCCGCCCTCGTCGCCGAATTTGCGCCGATCGCCGAGCGTCTCGGCCGCGGGTGAGTTAACCGCGCCGTCTCGCTTGCTTTTGCCGCGAACACCGCTACATGGTCGAAACATGCTGGAAACGGAAACACCCGACGCACCCCTGCCTTCGAAGGATGAGCCGGAGACGGTGGCGGCGGCGCTGTTCCCGGTCGCCCTGGTCACCGGCGCCGCCCGTCGCATCGGCCGCGCCATCGCGCTCGATCTCGCGGCACATGGCTGGTCGGTGGCCGTCCACCACAACGCGTCGGCCGAAGCGGCGGCGGAGGTGGTTGAGACGATCACCGAGGGTGGTGGCAAGGCCGCCGCATTCGCCTGCAATTTCACCAACGACACCGAGACGGCCCGGCTGATCGACGCGGCGACGGACGTGCTGGGGCCGCTTACCGCCCTCGTCAACAGTGCATCGGTCTTTGAGTACGACGCGGCCCCGTCGGTCACCCGTGGCACCTGGGACGCGCACCAGCAGGTCAACCTGTGGGCGCCGCTCCTCCTCATCCAGGGGTTTGCCCGGGCGCTGCCGGACGGCGTCGGCGGCAGCGTCGTCAACCTCATCGATCAGCGGGTGTGGAACCTGACGCCGCACTTTGTTTCCTATACGGTCAGCAAGGCCGGGCTGTGGACCCTGACCCGGACGCTGGCGATGGCGCTGGCGCCGACCGTCCGCGTCAACGCCGTCGGCCCGGGGCCGGTCCTGCCGTCGAGCCGCCAGAGCGAGGACCACTTCCGCCGGCAATGGAGCGGGGCGCCCCTCGCCCGCCCTGTGCACCCGGAGGAGATCTGCGCCGCCGTGCGTTTCCTTCTCGATGCGCCATCGATCACCGGCCAGATGATCGCCGTCAATTCCGGCCAGCATCTCGGTCCGGCCGGTCGCGATCGGGAAGAAGGACCTGCCGAATGAGCAACCGACCCGTCGCCGACACTTTCGCCGACACCGCCCTTTCGCCGCGCCCCGAGGCTGCCGCGTCTCCGTCGCCATTGCCGCTCCCGACGCGGCGCATCGCCGATGCGCGCAACGCCATCCGCCACGTCTTCATCCGCGATCTGGCCCTCGACTGCCACATCGGTGTGCATCGCCACGAGGAAGCGGCAGCGCAGCGGGTGCGCATCAACCTCGATCTCGCCGTCCGCGACGACACCGACCTCCGGGACAGCTCGCCAACGTCGTCTGCTACGAGCGGATCGGCAACGGCGTTCGCGCCATCGTCGCCAGCCGCCACATCCGCCTCGTCGAGACGCTGGCCGAGGAGATCGCCGCGATGTGTCTCACCGACGGCCGGATCCGCTCGGCGCGGGTGCGCGTCGAGAAGCTCGACGCATTCCCCGACGCGGCCAGCGTCGGCGTCGAAATCGAACGATTTTCGGCGCACCCGTGAACGGCCGTCGGTGAGGGCCGCGGGCCACGCGGGGCGTAAGCGGACAGGCGACCGAGGCAGGGCGCGGGCAGCGCGCAAGACGCGAACACCCGTCGTCCTGCTGCACCGCGGCAGGCGTGAGAATTGTACACAGGGTGTATGGCGAACAGGGATA